>NZ_NFJC01000049.1 GCF_002159665.1 Desulfovibrio sp. An276 | reverse complement strand
GCCAGGGCACACCGCAACGGTATGCGTATATCCCGTGTCTGCGCGAGGAATACGTCGAAACTGGCATATGACGGTTCCGGGCGAGTACGCAGGGACAAGGACAACTACAACATGTGCACGTTCCGCAGCATGTGCAAACTTCCCATCAAGAAGAAATCCAGATCGTCATGCGAGGAATCTCCCATAGACGAGTATGCTGGTGGAAAGCGCTACAACTGTGACTTGTCCGCGTCCTACAACATAGGCGCAAGGTATTTCATTCGCGAAATTCTCAAGTCCGTTGATGAGAATCAACGGCGGGACATTCTGGCAAAAGTTCCAGAATGCTCTCACAGAAGTACGTGCACCCTGGATTCGTTAATTAGGTTGCGGGCGGCCCTGGGCTCCTAAAGAGCACCTTGAGCGTCTGATCTTCGGATCAGTGCTGACGCATCCCGTATCGAAAGCAGGGTAGTCCTCCCGAGTCCCAAGGGAGGAAGCCCCGTGCGTAAGCGCGGGGAGGCTTCACCACGGAAACAGTCTCTGCAATTTCGCCGCAGCTGCCGACATCGAAAGCAGGGAAGCCTTTCATATGTACGCCAGGGCGCAGTACCCGGCCTGCTACCTGAATTTTCTCGGGGCAGCGGGTGCAGTCTTGCAGGAGCGCCACAAAAGGGCCTTGCGAAAGCTTTTCAACTTCCGCTTCAAACGCCATCCAAGGTATAATCTGCCCCAAAAGCGCCTGAAGCTTCTGGAAGAGCTGATCCAGAAAAGGGCAGCCCTCCTCTTGTCGCAAAAGGATGCTGCCCCCTGTGAGCTCAAATTCTGGTAGAACGCATTCGAGAGCGGCCCACTCTCTCAAACGCTCTTGTCGATCCGCCTAGCGGATAAAGTTGGTCATCACGTTCCTTTCGGTCTGGGGATAGGGGATACCCTGTTCCTTGCCGGCCGCAAAGCAGCGCATCATCCATATCATGTTGCGGGCAAGGTTGCGCATGGTTTGCATGCCTTCCTCGTCCTTGGGTGCGTCTTCGGCGACAAGACCGTGCACAGAGTTCCAGTAGGTGGCGCCAGCAACAGGCATCTGGGAAATACCGAAATACTTGTTCAGACAATCAAAGCTTGCGCTTGCTCCGCCGCGCCTGGCAACCGCAACTGCCGCACCGGGCTTGAACTGGAAGACAGAGCTGTTGCTGAAAAAGGCCCTGTCCAGGAAGGAGAGGATGCGACCGCTCGGATGAGCGTAGTAGACAGGCGAGGCAAAGACAAAGCCATCCGCTGTGCGGGCCTTTTCCACAAAGTCGTTGACGCCGTCGTCTTCGAAGACACAGTGGCCGGTTTCGCGGCATTTGTTACACTGCAGGCAGTCAGCCAGTGGTTTTCCACCAAGCTGGATAACCTCGGTCTCGACACCCTCGGCCTCGAACACGGAAACCATTTCCTTGATGGCCTGCATGGTGGTACCGTTCCTGTGGCTACTGCCATTCACGAGCAAGACTTTCATGATATTCTCCTGACTGTGAGCAATTGGGGGCTGGACCCCTGTCCAGCAGATGTCCGGTGTACCGGCAAGATGGATGCCGAGGCGTTTTGCCAAGGGCACACGCTTTGCCTGAAGGCAGGATCTTGCGGAACACGCTGTTTTCGCTTTGTGACATAAGCACTGCCAGGACTTTGTCCAGACTGCCTACCGAGAGTGAGCGCTTATCCTGTCCTTGGTATGCCTCTCATGCCCTGCTACGTCCAACGCAAGGGGCTCTCCATATTCCGTGTGGTACCCCTAGGCAACAAACCTGGAAAATGGTATGGAAAAGGTGCGCTGGACACAGGAGATGCGCCTCCTGTCTATGGGCAGGCAATGGAAAGAGATACGCAAAAATACACGACTCATCATTGAATGAGGAATAGGCAGAGTATACAATGATAGATTGTTTACACATACAAAACTTTCGTTGCTTTCAGGATTTCAATATTGAAAAAACAGAAAATATAAATCTTTTTTCAACAGTAAATAGTGAAGGAAAAACTGCATTTCTTGAGAGCATATTTCTTCTTTTATGATTTGATAGTTCTGATACTTTTATCAAACTATTCCCAAATGTAAGTTTACTTGAATATATTTTTTATCTAAAAATAAGAAAAAAATAAGGCTTCAATATCATCTAAAGTAAATGGAACTGATATATCTATACAATTTGAAGACTGTTTTCTAAATAAATTATATTTCTCTAAAGACAATTATATAAATATTTTCAATGGACATCATTTAAAAATAAATTATTCATATGGTAATGATAGTAATACAGGTTACCTTGTGCATGATAAAAATGGTATGCACATCGCATGGAAGAATTTATTGTCAAAGAATACACTATCTGTAAATTTTATTGGTCCTGATAGTGACCATATTCAAAATTTATTTTCTGTATTTGAAAAAATTGAAAAAAAAGGAAAAAAGGAACAGCTTATACAAATACTTCAGATACTGGATAAGGATTTGGAAGATATCACAATGGTATCCGAAGATTATCCAAGTATCTACGCAAAAAGACATGAAAAACTACTTCGTCCCATTTTTATCATGGGACATGGTTTCTGCAAGCTAATGGATATTGCTTGCACTTTGATCGATAGTAAAAATAGCGTACTTCTTGTAGATGAAATTGAAAATGGTTTTGACCATGATATTTTATTTGATTTATGGAAAATCATGGAAAAGTTGTCAATTGAAAACAATATACAGATATTTACAACTACTAACAGCTATGAATGTATTGAATTTGCATCTGATGCTATAAACAAAGACAATATTATGTATGTAAGGATAGGTAAAAGCAAAAATTATATAAAACAATATATCTTTGACGGTGATAATTTTTTATTTTGCATTGAGAACAACATGGAGATACGATAACAATACAGGTTTTACATTGCCATTTTCTAGGAGGCAACCACACTCAGCTCTTTTGCCAAGCACACCCTGCTCAAGCAAATGGCCCATGCTCTCCCCCTTTTCCACGGCCACGGCTACCCCAGGGATGTCCAAGGCCCGCACAATACGTGCAAAGCCAGACTTGTCCCGCATGAAGCAAAATACCTCTCCGGGCTCCACAGTGTTGAGAAGTGCAGGGGAATGGGTGGCAATCAGAACCTGTCCCCCCCAGAGATATGTAAGGATCTGTCTACAAATAACTCGTCCACTTCTGAATTCATTTGTCCGCGTTTGAAGCGGAATTTGAGCTAAAACAGAATAAAATACGGTTGAGTAATTTCTGGACGATTCCTAAGCTCAGAGCAGCCCCTGCCGGGCAGCCTCCTTCCAGACAAAGGGGGAATATTTCTTGAGAAACGCCTTTGTTACCTCTCCTTTGCAATAGAACTGGTAATGCTTGGCACGCATTTCGTTATTGGCAGAACTATCCAACTTCAGCCGGTCTATGGTTGCCTGAATCTTTTGTTGCAGAGAGGCAGGCAACTGCGGGTTGGGAAAAATATGCCCGCTTACGAGTTCCAGACAAAACCAACCATCCTTGACTTCAAAAGGATCGAGTACATCGGTGAAACTCTTCTTGCGACTGTTTATTGCGGAACAGGCCAGACGGTAATTGCACCATTCATACGCAAAATCAGGGCGCAAAGACTTGGGGCAAAAATGCTCAACAGTCCCTCCGGTAGTCCTTTCAAAGAAAACTGCAAGATAGGCACAAACACCGCCATACCTACTATGCAGTTCATCCAGACAGGCCCGCCAGTAGGGAGGCAGTTTCGTCCTTGACGGCAGGGGATCTGTGATGTCGATATCATGTTCCGCCAGCCAGCGCAGACCCTTTTGACGAACTTTTGTATCGAAATCTTCCGGCTCTGGCTGCGGTGTCACCGGAATCATGACAGCCACCCTTTTTTTTCCGCCACAAAGCGCCAGCGGATCCAGAATGGATCGGTGTCTGAAAGCACACCGCGTAATTGCTGATCCAGCTTTTGCGCATCTTCCGGGCCGAAACTTTCATTGCTCAACGCCTGTGTTGCCTCTTCCAAAACCTTTTCGGCTTCCTGTGAATAGCCAGACGGCAAATCAAACGCTTCACTGGTAAGCCAGTTGGAGACATTCCCCTGCCGCAGGAAAGGCCGCTGCGTCAGGAGGACATTGCCATCGCTGAGATCGAGGTCAAACCAGGCATCCTTCGCCGCATCGAACAGGGTTTCCACAGAAGCCATGATCAGCGGCGAATGCGTTGCAACGATGAGCTGCATTTCCCTGCCGGGGCGTAACGTCTCCATGACCTGCATCAGGGCCGGTATGACCGTGCGCTGCCATTTGGGATGCAAATGCGCCTCCGCTTCATCTATCAGAAATACCGCCCGACATTCCGGATCTTCCCCCGTCAGTTCCCGGGCTTTCAGATGTTCCTCCCAGCACCAGACAAGAAAATAGGCCAGCGAAATGATACGACGCATACCGGAAGACGCATGCAGCACCGGGACTTCCTGCCCATACGGCATACGCAGCGTCGGCATATCCCGCACATCGTCAAGGCTGATGCGCGTCAATTTGCCGGGAACAAGTTTTTCCTCCCCGGAAGGTGACAGCACCGCAAGCACCGCCTCTAACGACGCAAAAGCCTGTCCTCTTTCCTTTTGCCAGCCTGCCCAATCCCGGATCAGACCGTTGCAGAGCCATGTGCCGTCCGAATTTTCAAGCCCGTTCCAGACTTCCTCAGGGCTGAAAACATACGCCGGAGGACGCGCTTTTCCCTCCTCCCGCTTCGATTTCCAGTAATTGCGTGCCGGATCCCATACCGCGAAACTGCCGTCCGCCATAGCGTAGAAAATCAGACCGGGATTGGCAGGACGCCCCGCCTTTATGGACCAAGTCTGCTCACGGGGCTTGAAGTCGCTTTTACTATCTATCGGTTTGGATGCGGCGGAAAAACGAGCCTTGATAATTGCCGGTTGTTTTTTGTCTGTGGGCAGGGCTGTCTTGCCTGCAGTCAGACGCGGATTGACTTCGGCTGGCCAAGTGCGTGTCATGGCCCACCAGAGAATATCAAGGAGAAAACTTTTTCCCAGTCCGTTGTCTCCGGTCAGCAAATTCAAGCGGCTGCCAAAGTCCAGCTCCATGCCGGGGGCCGGTCCCACATTGGCTATGCCAAGATGCATTATCATGGCGGAAGCTCCTTTTCTTTCACATATCTATCTTGGCGCACCGGAGACGCCGGGCCAGCGGGGCCTCTCGGAATTCTATATCCTTTTTTGAGAAATTCATCCAGTCCTTGCCAGACACTTTGATACACCTTTCATACTCTCGGTGATTCCGTCACCTATGTATCGCACATGTTCATGTCTGAAATTTCAACGCCTATGATGGCTGTTTAGAAGTTCAGGCCTTCGCCTCCGAAAGGAGGGTACTACGCCATCTGCTGACTCTCATGCGTTACTCCAGCACTGCTGCCGTCTGTGAGACCTCCCCGGGTAAGACACAGTACTTTCCCACTTATACCCACCGCATCTACCTTCGTGCCTTCCGTGCAGCTATTGGACTTTGAGTCTCCTGGCCCTCTCATCCGACACGCCAGCCTCGTATACGGTTTCTGTTCGTCAGGTCAGTGGTTTGCCATAGACTTCCTTCAGAACTTGCCTCACGACAAGCCCCTTGTCTTTCGGCTCAAGGTTCCCGCTGCCGGGCCCTCAGAGGTCGTTCACCCCCTAGTACTGCGCCATGCCGGGCACACAACAAAAAAGCCCCCACGAGCGGATCGTGAAGGCTTGTATTGTGGAGCCAGCTAAGAGACTTGAACTCTTGGCCTGCTGATTACGAATCAGCTGCTCTACCAACTGAGCTAAGCTGGCGTCATTGGCTTTGTCACATTCTCACTGACAAGTGTTCAATGAGTTGCGAAGAGCTTCTATAGCTGCAAATTGCAACGTCGTCAATGATTTTGCGAAGGGAAATTTCGCAAGGATCTATTTCGCGCTCACGCGCAAGGGCAGCCAGTGCATCTGCGGGCTGTCCTCGTGGGTCGGGCCGATTTCCCAGTCAAAAGCTGCCCAGCCCATCTTCTCTGCTATGCCCTGGGCAATGCCCTTTGCGTTGATGATGGGGTGACGCCTGAACACCTGGGGCAGGCCGTATGTCAGGCTGCACATGAGGCACTTGCCAGGCCTCTGGTGCAGCTCCATGGCCACTTCCACAGAGGTCTCGGACTCGGCGCGGGGCCTCAGCACTATGGTGTAGGCGCCTTCCTCGGCACCCCCGAACAGGGCGTCGAAAAAGGCGTCCGTCCTTTCGGGCGGAAACAGTCCATCCAGAAAATCAGCTGTTATCTTCTGTTCCATGAGATATTCCTTGCAGCCAGAGCATGTCGGCTTGTGTCAGGGTGTAGTCATCGCGGGTGATCTCCGCGAGGGAAAAGTCGTCAACAAGGTCACGCGGGTGAACCTCTTCCCGCCTGTCGATGAGGCCGGCCGCAAAGGCAAGCAGGCCAATGACACGCCAGGGGGAAACGTTTTGCGTGCGCAGGGCTTCGAGGCTTAGGGAGGCATGCCTTTTGGCAAGCCTCTCCCCGTCTTCACCAAGAAGAAGGGAAATGTGGCCGTATCTTGGCTCAGGCATGCCCAGGGCGTCAAGAATGGCCAGCTGCCTAGGCGTGGAGGGCATGATGTCGCGGCCGCGAACAACCTCGCTTATGCCCATCAGGCCGTCGTCCACGCTCACGGCCAGCTGATAGGAGAAAACCCCGTCCGAGCGCTGCATGTTGAAGTCTCCGCCGCACTCCTCAAGGGTCGCGCTTTGCCTGCCCATGACCATATCGTCAAAGCCGAAGGTCCTCCCCTGCGAGCGAAAGCGCCAGGAATAGGGAAGCCCCCTTTTCATGCGCTCTTCGACCACATCGGCCGCAAGGTCGCGACAGGTGCCGGGGTAGGCAATGCCCGCATCCCCCAGATGGGGCGCGTTGGCAAGCATGCGCAAATCCTTGCGCGAACAAAAGCAGGGGTAGGCAAGGCCTTTCTCGCGCAAGCACTCCAGGGCCTCCTCGTAGAGGTGGAAGCGGTTGGACTGATGGTAACCTGGCAGCTCGCGCTCCGGCGTTGGACCCTCATCCCAGTCAAGGCCCAGCCAGCGGATGTCGGACATGAGCATCTGCATGTACACTGGCGAGCTGCGCTCGAGATCCAGGTCTTCCATGCGCAGGACAAGCTCCCCGTCTTGCGATCGCACGGAAAGCCACGCCAGCAAAAAGGCCCAGGCATTGCCAAGATGGGCCATGCCCGTGGGACTCGGCGCAAGACGTCCGCGAACACTCATACCTTTTCCAACCTTTCGGGATGTGCCTGCAAGGCCTGCCACTGCATTTAGCGCGCCTTGCAAAAGGGGCGCCACCAATGGGCGCCCCGACATGTGACAAAATTTTTGAACCCTGACTTGTTCCGGGCTTCTTGCCGCTTCTCCTAGCCCTTGGACGCACGGGCCTCGTCCGCGCTTCTCTTGGCTGGCCTGACCTCGATGTGCTTGCCGGAGCGGGCCTGGGCCGTGTTCTTGCTCCTGGTCTCTGTCTTGCGCTTGGCAACAGTGGTTTTCCTGGACTTCGAGGCCCTGGCCTTTGTCGCCTTGGACTTGGAGGACTTCGAAGCACTTGCCACCTTGGACTTTGAAGACTTCGAGGACTTGGACGCCACGGCCTTGCCGGGAATGACAAGCTTCTGGCCTATGCGCAGATCGTGGGCGTTCTTGAGCTTGTTGGCAGCAAGCAGCGACTTCACAGTGGTGTTGTTCTTCTCGGCCACTTCGGAAAGGGTGTCACCCGAGCGGACAGTATAGGATCTGGACCTTGCCTTGCTGCGGGAAGCCCTGACGGACCTGGACTTTCTGGAAGCCACCTTGGTGGACTTCTTCACAGTGGCCTTGCGGGCCTCGTACTTCTTGTCCTGCTCGCGGGTGGCCTCGGCAAGGGCCGTGTTGGACTTGCTTGTGTCCACACGGCGCGCGCCTATGAAATTGCGGGCAAAATAGCCTGTTTCCATGGACTCGATGCGCACGCGCGTGTTCCTGCGCGGCGCGTGGATGAACTTTCCGTCTCCGAGATAGATGCCTGTGTGGTAGCCGCCGCGGCTCCTGCGGAAGGCAACGATGTCACCCGCACGCATCTTGGAGCGGTCCTTGATGCGGTAGCCCGTCTGCGACTGCTCCCTGGCCGTTCTCGGCAGCTTGATGCCAGCTCCCTTGTAGGCCCACTGCACAAGCCCGGAGCAGTCAAAGCCGCCGGGCCGTGTGCCGCCAAACACATAGGGTGTTCCCAGAGCCTTGTGGGCCCTTTGCAGCACAACACCGGTTGTGCCGGCATTTCCCTTGGGCAGGGTTCCGTTGTCAAAGATCAGTTCGTCGTCCAGATCGGGTTTGAGTGCAGCGTCATAATTCTGGCGAAACCTCTCGTACTGGGCTACCGAAGGATCAAGCTGCGTGTCCTTCTTCTTGGAAGCGCAGCCAACCATTGCGAGGCAGACCACGAGAAGCGCCAAAAGAGCGAATCTGTTCCTCATCCGAACTCCCGTGTAGTACTCCGTCCGAAAATGTATCTGTGCCTTGGAACGCCAATCATCCGGCGCCCCTGCCTTTTTGCCATCTGCAAAAAAGACAAGACCCCATGACCCCTTGGCAGGGGAGTTCAGGGTTTCTCAGCCGCAGGTTGTGGCACCCGCAAGACCCTACATATTTACCACGCCCAAAAGACGGGAGTCAACAAAGGGGCGGTTTTTTTTTGCCTGGTACAAAAATTTTGCCCACATATTGTCTGTTACGATTTTGCGACATAGCGCACACGTGTTCTGTATTTCTAAGAAAGTGAGAGAGTATATCAGGCATGCTTTCCACAAAGTGCAGTCTGGAAATTGTGTTCTATTATGGCTACTGCATTGTGGTTGTGTATGGATTCCATGCTCTCCACTGTCACCTTGAAGCCGCGCAGATGCGGATGCTCCATGAGACGGCTTGCCACGTTGCGTACCACGTCCTCCACAAAGCAGGGAGAGGCAAAGGCGTGCTCTGTGACGTATTTCTCGTCCTCGCGCTTCAGGACCGTGTACACCTGGCTTGATCCTGAAGCCTCGGCAATGTCTATGAATTCCTCAAGCCAGGCGAAGCCGTCAGTCAATAGCTGCATGCGGATAAGGGTGCGCTGGGAGTGGGCGCCCTCGTCGCTGATGGCCTTGGAGCAGGGGCAGACTGTCTTGACTGGAACCGTTATTTCCAGGCTGAAGCGGGGCTTGCCACTTGCGTCGAGCTCGCCTGTGAGCACGCACTCGTAGCTCATGGTGCCCTCTGCGCCTGAAACGGGTGCCTTCTTGCGGACAAAGTAGGGGAAGCTGAAGACCACTTGGGCGCTGGTGGCCTCAAGACGCTCGCGTATGCTTGCCAGAAGGTCGCGCACTGCCCTATAGCTTATCTTGCCCTCCCAGGCCTCCAGAGCCTCCACAAAGCGGCTCATGTGCGTTCCCTTGAAGGAAGAGGGAAGATCCACTGTGAGATCTACAAGGGCCACGGTGTGCTGCCTCTCGTTGGTCCTGTCCTTGAGCCACAGAGGCATCCTGACCTTGCGCACCCCTACCCTGTCTATGGCCATTGGCACGGCCGGCATATCCTTTTGTACGTCGAGCATGTTGCTGTACTGTCCCCTGGCGGCACGCGCCGCACTGAAATACGAATAATGAGAAAAAAACTCAGGCTATGTCCCTGCCGGTAGTCGAGGGCACGAAGACCCCGTGCTTGACCCCGTTGCAGGCAATGAGCCTGTCCGCCAGCCGTGCTATCTCCCTGGCAGGCCCGCGCAGGACCAGAACCTCAAGGCAGTTGTGGTGATCGAGGTGCACGTGCTGGGTTGTGACCACCAGATCGTGGTGATCGTGCTGAATGTCCATGAGGCGCATGGGCAGATCCCTGTTGTGGTGATCGTAGACCATGGTCAGTGTCCCTGCCATCTCCCTCGCCTCGCCGCGCCACTCCTCTTCCACGAGGGTCTTGCGGATAAGATCCCTGATGGCCTCGGATCGGGACTGATAGCCCTTGCTCTCCACAAGCCTGTCGAAGGGCTCGAGCAGCTCCTTCGGAAGGGACACGCCGAGACGGACAACGCTCTCCATAAATCAATCCTCCCTATGCCTGCTCTGCCCTTGTGATCTCCCAGATGGAGACTGTGACTGCCTGCGGCTGCTCGTAGATGCCATGGGTCTTTCCCTGATGCACCCTGCGCCCCGAAAATCCCCTTTCTGGCAGGGAAGCAAGAAAGGCGTCGTAGACGCTGCGCCCTGGCTCTGCCACCCAAAAGCGCCCGCCAGGCTTCAAAACTCTTGCGCAAAGATCAAGAACAGGTCCCACAAAGCGGCGCTCGTACATGATGTCCCCGCCCCAGACAAGGTCCATGGAGGCTTCGGCAAGGGCAGGCCTTGCCCAGTCCATGCAAACCCACAAGGGGCTCTCCACCCCGTTTTGCGCTGCGTTTTTTGCAGCGTAACGCAAGGCTTCGGGCTCGTAGTCCATGGCAAGGACGTGCGCACCAAGGCTCTTTCCCACAAGCGCTGTCAGGCCTATGCCGCAACCCACATCAAGGCAGGCCCTGCCCTGAATAGCAGAGCGGTTCAGGTACAGCCAATCGGAAAGAACAAGACTCGCAGGCCACAGCTCAGTCCAGTAGGGAATGTGCTCGTCTGCCGAGGCCTGGCCGTCTGCAACCATCTTCTCCCACAGCTCCTCGATATTGCCGGCCCTCGAAAGGTGCCAGTCACGGTTTGCGGCGCTCACCGTTATGTTGGGCGTGTAGTGAAGGGGCATGAATTCTCCGTATGAGGCAAGAGGGGGCATGGGGAAAGGGGATTTGCCACAGGGCAGGTGATACCCTTGAAACCACATGCCGTCAAACCCGCACGACATCTCCTTGGACAGGGCGCTGCTCCCTGCAGCGCCCTTGTTTGCAAGAGGCTTTTGCTATACATTCTGGCGAAATTTGCGGCACTGGGGCCCCTTGCGGGAGCCCATACAATGCGAGGTTGCCATGGGCCAGGACATTCTGGACATCACCATTATTCTCATTCTCTTCTTCTTCACCATACGCGGCTATTTCAACGGCCTTGTGGGCGAGGTGGCGGCCATAGTCTCCCTTGTGGGCGGCTTTCTGGCAGCCCACCACTTCCACCCCCTGCTCGCTCCGCACCTTGACTTCATAGCGGAGCCCATGTGGCGCACGGCCGCAGCCTACGTCATCATCTTTGTTGCCGTGGTGGTGGGTGTGGCCCTTGCGGCAAGGCTCATACAGCGCCTGCTCTCGCTGGCCTTTGCCACCTGGCTGGACCGCCTTGGCGGAGGCTTTTTCGGGCTTGCCAAGGGCATTGTGGTCTGCTCGCTCATTTTCCTTATCCTGGGCAAGTTCTTCTCCACTGCGGACTTTTACCAAAACTCCAGGGTCAGGCCCTACATGGTCAGCATAATCGATCAGATACGCACCTCCCTGCCTCCGGATATCGTCAAGAAATTCAGTCTCTAGGCCACAAGCCAAGGATACACCCATGTCCGACATGCAAAATGATGCAACACCTGTCAAAGCCTCTTCCCAAAGCGACTGTGCCATAGACAGCGTTCGCGAGGTGGTGCGCCGCCTCACAGCCGAGGACGGCTGCCCCTGGGACAAGACACAGACCCCGGAATCCCTCACGGAATACGTCATAGAGGAAAGCCACGAGCTTGTGAGCGCCATACGTTCCGGCACAGACGAGGACGTGTGCGAGGAACTGGGAGACGTGGCCTTCCTTTTGCTCTTCATAGCGCATCTGTACGAGAAAAAGGGCTCCTTCACCCTGCGCGATGTGTTCGAGAAAAACGCTGCCAAGATGATCCACAGGCACCCCCACGTCTTTGCAGGCGAGCACTTTGCCAACCTGGACGAGCAGCTGAAGGCCTGGGAGAAGCTCAAGCAGGAGGAGCACAAGGCCGAGGGCAAGCCCACGGGTGTCTTCGACAGCCTGCCGCGCAGCCTGGATCCCCTGGCTCGTGCCTACCGCATCCACTCCAAGGCTGCCCGCACGGGCTTTACCTGGGAGACAAGGGAGGATGTGGAGCAGCAGGTGGAAGAGGAGTGGCTGGAATTTCTCGACGCCCAGGCAAGGGAGGACGAGAAGGCCATACGCCACGAGCTTGGGGATCTCATCTTCTCCATTGTGGAGCTTGGCAGGCGCAACAACCTGAAGGCCAACGCGGAGCTCGACGCGGCAAACGAGCGCTTCCTCTCCCGCTTCCGCTTCATGGAAGAGGCCGCACGCAAGGAAGAAAAGGAGCTTTCCTCCATGCCCCTGGAAGAAATGGACAAGCTCTGGGCCAAGGCCAAGGAAGAGGAGCAAGGGACGGAGTAGCCCCCAATGCGCCCTGTCCCGAGACCTGTCCTGCTGCAATTTCTTGCCCTGTGCCTTGCACTTTGCGCCTGCGCCTGCTCGACAAATGTTGCCTCGCCCCTGGTAGTTCCGGACAATGAGGCAAGGGAAAGCGGTGCAGGCAGGGTAAGTCCCGTACACGAGCAGTGGCTCTACCGCCAGTCCATGCTGGGGGAAGGACAGGAGATCCTCAAGAGGGTCCCGGCCACACTTTTGTGGCGCAACTCCCGGGGCAGGAAGGACGCTGGCCTTGTGCTTCGGCACGCCCCCACTTGGGCCATGGTGCCGCAGGATGTGCGCTTTGCGGACGTGGAGCTGGCCCTGCCGGTTTTGGCAAGTCTTGGGCTAGGCGGCGTGTGGCTCGGGGACGTGCGCGAGGGGGACCTTGCCTGGGTGCACGACGCGCAAGAGCCCCGGGAACCGGACACGCAAAGAACCGCTTCCCTTGCACCCGATCCTGGCAGGGGCGGAGCGGAGGGACTGAAATCCCTTCTGGCCGGCCTCGAGCGCCAAAATCTCCTGGGCGGCATGTCCCTTGTGGCTGCAGCTACGGGTTTGGGGCCGGACTTCATGCTGCAGGCAAGGGGGTCCGAGCGCCACGCAGGTCTCTACGCCCTTTTCGAAATCCCCCGCAAGGACTGGGATCTCTTGCCCGCAGCCAAAGGCCCCTGGGACGTGCACGCGCTCTCGCAGGACATTGTCCGCGCCCTTGGCAGGGCCCTGCCCCCGCCCCTGGCACAGGACAGCTATGCAATGGATGAGGCTGGCTACGCGACTACGGGCGAGGTTCTGGGGCTTGACGGCCAAACCAGGCGCTACGCCTACCGCTACTACGGATCCGCGTGGCAGCCTGTGCTCGACTGGCACAATCCCATGGGGGCCGCGCAAAGGCTTCTTCAGGCCTCTGCCATACAGACGACAGGCATCTATCGCCAGGCCCTGGCCGGCATAAACGTAAGCGCCCTGGCCGGCCTTGATGCGGCACAGGCGCAACAAACAGCACTCGAGCCTGCCAGCACGTGCCTTGCAACACTTTCCGGCACGGTGCACCGCTGCGGGGGCTGGAGCCTGTTTTTTGCACCGCTCTCCTTCGACATGGCGCGCGAAGCCCTGAGGTATACGGACTTTTGCGAGGCCCCGGGCTTTGCCAGGGCCCTGCAGGAGGCCTGGCAGGAAGGCAGCACAAAGAATCTTGCCGCAGTCCTTGAAGGGAGCAGGACATTCGATCAAAAGGCGCTGGCCTTCGTCAGTCCCCATGCCGATGCAGCAAGACCAGCCACAGGGGCTGAAGGGGGACTGGAATCCGGTGCAGAACGCATAGCCAGGGAAAACCATCTTCTGCTCGCCCTGCCCTGCGGCCTTCCGGGGCTTTGCCTGCTTGACGCAAGGACCCTTGTACGCCGAAGGGGGCACGACGCAGCCCCGACAAATGCTGGCCTTCTCCTTGCCAAAGTGCTTGAGGCGCGCTCAAGGCTTGACCTTGGCACGGGCAGGCTAGTAAAAACAGTACTTCCCTCGCAATCTGTAATGGCGACCATTGTCGCCCTGCCTCGCGGGGGGTATATGGTCACTGTACTCAATTTTTCCCGAAGGCCGGTTCAAATCGAGGTCGAAACAGGGATCGCCATGGGCGCGATACGCTGCCTGACACCCGAGGTGCAGGTTTTGCCGGCCTCTTCCCCCACATCTTTTGCTCTTTCCCTCAAAGCCAGACAGGCAGCCCACCTTGTCGCGGGCACGGACCTTTCTGCAAACGCCAAGGAATAGCCTATGGACAAGCCAACAACCAATGACAGTCAGGAACAGACCAGGCCCGCAGGGGACGCTTGGGCAGCCTTTGCCACAAAGCCCGCCTCTGACCAGGACGCTCCGGCTGGTCCGCACACCAGCGCTGCTGCAGAGGCAGCGCCTGCGAGTGACGCGGGTGAGGCCGCACCTGCCCAAACCGCAACCATAAATTCCGAAACTGCCCAGACACTGCAGGAACAGCTGCGCCTGGCCCAGATGCAGCTTCTGCAGGCCTCCCAGCGCCTGCAAGAGCTCGAGTCCGCGGCCCGCGCGGCAGGCCTCGAAACGAATGGCCAGCTGCCTTCCGGGGCCAAGCAGGCTCCCATCGAGGGGCAGGACATCCAGTCCGACCAAAACGCCACCCCGCTTTTTGCAAGTGAGGTTCCGGACGAGGACACCTATGTGGCTCCGGGCGAGGAAGAGGCGCCTAAAAGACCCGAACCTACCGGCCACAATGGCATTTTCCGCACCCTTGCCTCCATGGGCCCTGTGACCCTGCTTGTCCTTCTGGCCCTCTTTGCCTGGGCTGCCGCCTATCTTGGAGACATGGCCTGTCCGGCAGAGGTGAAGAACCTCTCCGTAATCAAGGGCATGGACGGCTTCGGTCTTTTGCCGCATACGGCAGACAAGACGCTCCTTCCGGTCTACGCCTACTTTGCCTGGGGCATTGGCCAGCTTCCCGTGCCCTTCATGGATTGCCTCTACGGCCCCCTGGTCTCCTACCTCGGCGCCTTCATCGCCCTGGCTGGCCTCGGGATCTTCAGCCTTGGCCTGCGTCTCGACAAGTACGTGACCCTTGCAGCCGGCCTTGTGCTCGTGTCCTTGCCCATCTTCATGGGTGCCGCCAACTTTGTGGGCCCCGTGGCCTTTTCCTGCGGCCTGAGCCTTGCGGCCATGGGCGTGCTCTGCCGCGCCTGGATGCGCAACTTTGATATCGTGGGCATGATTCTGGGCAGCCTCCTTGCCGGTGCAGCAGCACTTTCCGGCGGCCTCTACTACGGCCTTGTGCCTGTTGTGGCTGGCCTTCTCTTTGCCCTGTGGCGCGGCAACATGATGCGCCTGCGCAACACGGACGCTGTGGCTGGCGTGGTCTTCTTCGTGGTCGTGCTGCTTGCCTGGTACGCTGGCATACTGCTTGGCACGGACGCGGACAGCGCATCTGTCATGAGCGCCCTTGTGGGCAACGGCGGCGTGGCTGGCCTCACCCTTTCCGTGATCATGGCCCTTGCCTGCTTCATGCCCTTCCTGGTCATTGTCTTGAGCGTTGCCTGGCCGAAGGTTCTTGCCCACAGCGTGAGCTCCCTCAAGGCAAGCCGTCAGGAAAGCGGTGCAGCCTACGCCTGGATTGCCCTGGTTCTGGCCCTGCTTCTTCTGGCCATCGCTGCCAACAGGGCGGACTTCCTGTTGCCTGTCTGCCTCATGGCAGTTCTTTGCGCGCGCTCCCTCATGAAGCTCGGCAAGCTTGGCATCAGGGTCTTCTTCTTCCTCTTCTCCCTCTGCCTCCTTCTGGTCACCCTGGCCTGCCTGAGCCTCACGGTTCCCTTTGTGGGCGAGCTCTTCCTGCCTGTGCTGGCAGGCCTTGGCATCACTGTGCCCCAGGCCATACAGCCCATCATCGCTGAAGTGTCCGGCATGGGTGTTGTGGCAACCATCGTTCTGCCCCTCCTGCCCCTGCTTGCGGCACTTGTGATCATGCACGTTGCCTGGAGAAGCCGCACGGCTGCAGCGCCCCTGCTCACAACTGCCGTGGCCTTTGCGGTCATTGCCCAGCCCTTTGCCCTTGTGCTGGCACCCCTTGCCGCCAACCCCACCCTGCAGCTTGTGAAGACCGCAAGCGTCTACACACCCGCACCCAAGATCTTCGGTCTGCCCGAGACAGCAGCTCCGGCTCCTGCCAAGCCTGCGGCTGTAAAGCCCGAAGCTCCCAAGACCGAGACTCCCAAGCCTGCGGCAGTGAAACCTGAAGCGCCCAAGGCCGAGCCCGCAAAGACAGAGGCTCCGAAGGCTGAAACAGCGAAGACAGAAGCCCCCAAGGCTGAGCCCGCAAAGGCCGAAGAGCCCAAGGCCGAGCCTGCAAAGGCCGAAGCCACCAAGGCTGAACCCGCGAAGATAGAAGCCACCAAGGCTGAGCCCGCAAAGGCCGAAGAGCCCAAGGCCGAGGCTCCCAAGGCTGAACCTGCGAAGGCCGAAGAGCCCAAGGCCGAGGCTCCCAAGGCTGAACCTGCGAAGGCCGAAGAGCCCAAGG
>NZ_NFJC01000048.1 GCF_002159665.1 Desulfovibrio sp. An276 | reverse complement strand
TACTTTGCGACTATACAGGGCGCTCAGGGCTATCTCATCATGCTATCCCTGCTGGAAACTGCCAGGCGGCGTGGAATAGGTGCTTTTGAGGCAATCAAACTATGCCAGGTTGACAGGGCTGAGGAGATTGTGCTTGCCTTCGATGCTGCCGCGTAACTTACGCTTCTACGACGCTGTGAAAAGAATAGCAGTCAGATAGTTGTGCCCTTTCACTGTTTGCTAGGGTATGACTGAATGGATACGATGGGGAAATGAAAGGGTGTCAATCACTGTTTGTCTGAAAAAATGCCCCTCCTACGGGATGGTGAGGGATGTCCTGCCGGACATGCTGGAAAGGGCCGGGCTTTTTGAAGGACGCAACCTTTGCGGACAAAGCATTCTCGTGAAGCCGAATCTCTTGCGCGCTCTCCCTCTTGCCTGCACAGAGCCAGGAGTGGTCGCGGCACTTTGCGCCTGGCTCAAGGACAATGGCTCAAAAGTGAAGGTTGCGGACAGCCCCGGTTTTGGCACTGCGTCTGGTGTTGCCAGGGCTATTGGGCTTGACAGGGCGCTTGCGCCTTTGGGAATAGCGGTCGAGCCCATGGGCCCCGGACGCGTGGTGCCCCTTGCCTGCGGATCCAGGATACGGATTTCGCAAACTGCCCTTGATGCGGACGCCATCATCTCTGTAGCAAGAGTCAAGGCCCATAGCCAGATGCGGCTTACTCTTTCCTGCAAGAACCTCTACGGCTGCGTGCCAAGCCTTTTCAAGGCCCTCTACCACACAAGGGAGGGGAACGAGCCGGAACACTTTGCGCGCATGCAGGCGGACATCTTGCGGGCCCTGCCCCCTGCAGCAGCCGTGGCAGACGGCATTGTTGCCATGCACGTGACAGGTCCTGCCCATGGGCAACCCTTCGAGCTTGGGCTTCTCGGTGTGTCGGATAGCCCGGTAGCCCTGGACGAGGCCATAGTCCTTGCCCTCGGCAAAAGGCTTCATGACATCCCCCTGCAAAGAGCCTTTTTGCAGGCAGGACATCCGGAAAGTGCCGCAGGCTCGCAGCAAAAAATTTTCCCCTTTCTCAAGCCGGAGGACTTTTTGCCAGAAGGTTTTGTCCTGCCGGATCACCTCTTGCACACCTCCTTCAGGCCCTTGCGCCTTGTGAAAAGCTGCCTGAAAAGGCTTTGGCTTGAGCACTTTGCCTGAGCTTCCCCGGGGGCTCTTTCGGTTTGGACAAGGGCAGGGGGCCCGGTTATGATGCGGCACGCCTCAAGAGGGGTTTTTCCCTGAAGCGGGAATCAGTCTTTTAGTACAACTTTTGAACTATAGCATAGTTCTTGCTTAGAACTATATCACAGCATATGGCTATCAGCCAACAGGGGGACAGTATGCCAGTCATTTTGCCGGGTGAAACCGATCTCTATGCCCTCACCGATGAAGGGCTCAGCCGCGGCCGCAGCCTCGAAGAAGTTGCCCGCAGTCTTCTTGGTGCGGGGATACGCATCCTGCAGTACAGGGAAAAGAAGAAAAAGGACGGGGAAAAGCTTGAACAGTGCCGCCTGTTGCGTCGCATTACAAGCGAGTACAACGCCTGCTTCATAGTGGACGATCACGTGGATATCGCCATGCTGTGCGGAGCTGACGGAGTCCATGTGGGGCAGGAGGACATTCCCCTGGCCGATGTGCGGGCCCTTGTTGGCACGAAGATGTGCATAGGCGTCTCCACCCATGCTCCGGAACAGGCAAGGGCAGCTGTTCAGGGTGGGGCGGACTACATTGGCGTTGGCCCCATTTATGCAACACAGACCAAGGAGGACGTGTGCGCTCCCGTAGGTCTGGAGTACCTTGACTGGGTCTGCACAAATCTCTCCATACCCTTTGTCTGCATAGGCGGCATCAAGGCCCACAACATCCATGACGTGGCAAGCCACGGGGCTAAGTGCTGCGCACTTGTGTCGGAGTTTGTGGCTGCAGACGACATAGCCGAGGCAGTGGCAAGGACCAGGGCTGCCATGCACAGCTAAATGGACGACAATGTGCTTTTCCTGCTCTTTTTGCAAAAACTATTGTGCGAGGCAGAAAAAGCACATACCCTGAAATCAGGCATATCCTCCGAATCAAAAGCCCTGCATGTGCGCGAACACATACAGGGCTACGGATTTGGAAGCGAACAACTTGTCCCCAGGGAGTAGCCTTCACTGGGGGCACACCAGTGCCTCAAGAATCTTCAGGAAGCGCAAAACAGCTGCAGTACGCAGACCGGCGAGAGTTCCAGCCAATTCCCTTGGGAGAGTTTTCGAGTTTTTCACGAGTACACAAAAGGAGGGCGGTTACCACAAACGGTATCCGCCCTCCTGATATCTTGCACTCTAGCGCCGCGAGCTTCTTTTGCGCGAGCTCTTTTTTGCGGACTTCTTGCGCTTCTTTGTGTACTTTTTCTTCTGCAGGGTCAGGGAGCTTGTCTTGTGTACCTCGGTGTCCTCGTCCGAGGCGGCAAGCTTTGCTATGTCGCGGGCAAGCGCCTCCTCAAGGGAGCGGTCCTTCAGAGAGTTTGCGCTTGAGGAGTGCAGGCCTATGCGCAGCGTGCTGCTGCTCATGGCGTTGCGCGCGGAAATGGAGCTGAGCTTCATGTTTGCCGAGGGCACGCGCCTGCGCACAAGCAAAAGATCCGCCACAAGCACGCCGCCCTCACCGAAAAGTTCCGGCAAAGGCGTGTCGTAGCCTGCCTTCACCACGCGCTCCATGTCCTCACGGCCTGCTTCGCCCTTGTAGAGGATCTTGAGAGAGATAATGCGCTCGGCAAGGCTTGGCTGATCCGTAAGCGTGAACTGCCGCTCAACCAGCATGCGCTCCAATCGCTCCTCGAACTGCCCTGCAAGATTCTTCGGATCACTGATGTTGAGGCTTGCTGACTCCATGTGTGCACTTTCAGCTGTCTGGGCGCTGATGGAACGCACAAGGACAAGGTCCGCGGGGATTGCCGGATGGGCTATTTCAGGACGCGGCCCCCTGGGGGCGCAGGCAGACTGGACAAGGCACAGAATGGCAAGGCAGACGGCTAACAGGTAACGAAGGCGCATTGTCTCTCCTCAAAAAAAGCAAGGACCAGACAAAATGTCTGGTCTTCAAAATGGTTAGGCTATTGGGCGCGCAGGCTGTTGACCATGTCCACGCTCAGCTGGTTCTTGAGTGCGTATTCTGCGTCCTGTCGCTCCATGTTCGTGGCACTGGCCGTGGTGCTGTAGGGGAGCGGGTTTGCCTTTTCTCCCCTGCGGCGCATGGTGACATCGCAATCGAGCTGCCAGGTGTATTCCGTGTCTGCGTCTGCGGCAGTGACGCCAAGGCCAAGGGCAGCGCCAATGCCTGCGCCTATGAGAGCGCCCTCGCGGTCTCCGGCAATGCTGCCTATGGCAAGCCCTAGGGTAGTTGCCATGGCAGTGTTGGCAAGGGCACGCCCGCCGTTGATCTTCTTGCCGCCTATGGCAGCAACGTAGAGATCGCGCACGGCAATATCTATAAGGATATCTGCATCCCTTGAGCTGTCTGCAGGGACGAGCCCGAGATCGCTTTGCAGCGAGGCCACGACAAGGGAGGACAAATCATCGTTGAAGTCCCTGGTGCCGCCAGTCACGCTCACGTACACGCTTTCGTTCTGTGAGGCAGGATAGGCGGGAAGGCCCTGGATTGTACCCCCACCGCCGTTTTTGGGATTTTGCCCTGCGCAGCCAAGCACAAGCAGGCAGAAAATCATGAGGGGGACGATGAGTGGCCAGGGGCCGTATGAAGCACGCTTTCCTTGCATGACAAGACCTCCAAAAGGGGGCAAACAGGCGAAAGATCGTGGAGAATAGCCAGGGAAAAAACTAGCAAGAACGGCCTTTTCTGTCCAGAAAGGCCAAAATCGCGCCATCTTCTCTTCTGCCCTTGACCTTGGGAAATTTTTTCGTATTCTCCCGCTGCAAATTCATCCGGTTTGCGGGAGGTATAATGTCTAAAAGCCTGATCATTGTGGAATCACCGGCCAAGGTCAAGACAATACGCAAGTTTCTTGGCCCGGAATACATGGTGGAAGCAAGCGTGGGACACGTGCGCGATCTACCCTCCAGTTCCCTTGGCGTTGACGAGGACAAAGGCTTTGCCCCCCACTACCAGATCATACCAGGCAAGGAAAAGGTGGTGAGCGAACTCAAGGCAGCGGCTGAGAAGGCCGACACTGTCTACCTTGCCCCAGACCCGGACCGCGAGGGAGAGGCCATTGCCTGGCACGTGGAAGAGCTTTTGCGCGACAAGGCAAAGGACATAAAGCGCATACAGTTCAACGAAATCACCAAAAGGGCTGTTCTCGAAGCCCTGAAGCATCCCCGCGACGTGGACAGGGACCTTGTCCATGCCCAGCAGGCAAGGCGCATCCTGGACAGGCTCGTGGGCTACAAGATTTCTCCCCTCTTGTGGAGAACAGTGAAGCGGGGCATTTCTGCTGGCCGCGTGCAGTCCGTTGCCCTGCGCCTCATAGTGGACAGGGAAGGGGAGCGCGAGGCCTTTGTGCCGGAGGAGTACTGGGTGTTTCGGGCCCTTGTGCAGGGAAGTATCGGCGAGGAATTTCGCCTGAATCTTGTCAAACACAGGGGCAAGAAGGTTGCCATAGGAAGCCTTGCCGAGGCCAGGGCCCTTGAAGAGGAAGTGCAGGGCAAGCCCTTTGACGTGACCAAGGTCGACAGCAAGTTGCGCGAGCGTCAGCCCCAGCCGCCCTTTACCACCTCCACCCTGCAGCAGGCAGCCAACCAGCGCCTTGGCTACGGTGCCAAGAGGACCATGGGCATAGCCCAGCGCCTGTATGAAGGCATAGAAATGGGCGACGGCAACGTCACGGCCCTTATCACCTATATGCGCACGGACTCCGTACGCATATCCGATGAAGCCCAGGCTGCGGCCGCGACCTATATAAGGGAGCAGTTCGGGGACAAGTACCTTCCGGGAGAGGAGCGCGTCTACAAGGCAAAGGCCTCTGCCCAGGACGCTCACGAAGCCATACGCCCGGTAGATGTCAGTCTTGTGCCGGACATGGTGCGCCCGAGCCTCACTGCCGAGCAGTACAATCTCTACAAGCTCATCTGGTGTCGCTTTGTGGCCTCGCAGATGGCCCAGGCCGTGTACAGGGACACCACCATCACAGCCGAGTGCGGGGAAACCCAGTGGCAGACCAAGGGACAGTGTCAGGTCTTTGACGGCTGGCAAAAGGTTTTGCCTGGCGAGAAGGATAACCTCTTGCCTGAGCTGGAGGCAGGGGAGAGCCTTGCCGTGCACGCCATCGAAAAGGAGCAGAAGTTCACCCAACCTCCTGCGCGCTATTCGGAAGCCTCGCTTGTGCGCACCCTGGAAGAGCTTGGCATAGGCAGACCCTCTACCTACGCGACCATTATCTCCACCCTGGAAGACAGGGGCTATGTGGAAAAGAGGGAAAAGGCCTTTGTGCCCACCGAGCTCGGGCGCGTTGTCTGCAGGCAGCTTCTGGAAAATTTCGCAAAGCTCATGGATGTGCACTTCACGGCCCAGATGGAAGGCGCCCTGGACAAGGTGGCAGAGGGCCAGGAAGGATGGGACGAGCTGCTTTCCACCTTCATGGACGATTTCAATCCCACCCTGGAGAGAGCTGACAAGAACATGAAGACCGTCAAGGGCGGCATGGAAACAGAGCTGCGATGCCCAGACTGCGGCGAGCCCCTGCTCATCCGCTTTGGCAAGGCAGGTGCCTTTCTGGCCTGCAAGGCCTACCCAACCTGCAAGTACAGCAGCAATTTCGTGCGCGACGAGCACGGCCATTTGTCCATAGCGCCTGTGCAGCAGATCGTGGTGGGCATCTGCCCCCAGTGCGGCTCGGATCTTGTGTTGAAGCGCTCCCGTACTGGCAGCCGCTTCATAGCCTGCTCCGGCTACCCGGAGTGCCACTACGCAGCTCCCTTTTCCACCCACGTGAAGTGTCCCAAGTGCGGCAAGGGCGAGATAGTGGAAAAGAGCTCGAAGAAGGGCAGGATTTTCTACTCCTGCTCGACCTATCCGGCCTGCGATTTTTCCACCTGGAACGAGCCTGTTGCCAGGGAGTGCCCGGAGTGCAAGAGCCCCTATCTTGTTGTGCGCACAACGAAGCAGGGAACTGTCCTTGCCTGCCCCAACAGGGAGTGCGGCTACACCTGCTCGCCCTCGGACGAGGACGAGTAGGGCAGGCATATCGGGCCCTGCCTCAGGGACAATAAGTTGTAAGTGCCTGAAACAATACATGTAACCGCTTGCTTGACTATGCTAGTACGCCGTACTAGTCTTTCGAGCTGTATTTCGGGGGCCTGTTTGCAGGGCCCAAAAAAATATTCAATCATGTCAAATGGTTACCTGAAAGTCATACGTCTTGTAACTCTTTGAAATTACATTGGAATTTCTGCCGTACTGACAAAAATTCATTTGCCTTTCCCCGTGAAGTGTGTTCTAGAGGGGGCGCACCTGTCACTGCCAGTATTTTGCTCGCAGAGCGAGCTTTTGTTAATGGAGAACTCCAGAATGCGACAATACCTTACCCTTTTGTGTGTGCTTCTTGTGGCTTTCGGTCTTGCCGGATGCGAGGACAAGGAACAGGCCGGGGGCCAGATGATCCCCTACGTCAAGGTCAAGGACATCAAGGCCAGCAATGTCCCCTGGCCTGCCGAGTACCAGGCTACCGCGGCCGGATCCCGCGCCGTTGAAGTCCGTGCCCGTGTGCAGGGTATTGTGGAGAAGCGCCTGTACAAGGAAGGCAGCTTCATCAAGGCCGGCCAGGTTATGTTCGAGATCGAGCCCGATCACTACCAGGCAGCCTACGATGAGGCAAAGGCAGCCTTCATGAACGCTGATCGCGAGTGGAAGAGAATTCGTCCGCTCTACAGGGCCAATGCCGTTTCCCAGCGCGAGCGCGATACAGCTCTTTCCAACTACGAGAGCACCAAGGCTGCCCTGCGTCAGGCCGAAATCAACCTTGAGTATTGCAAGGTAGTGGCGCCTGTTTCGGGGTACACTTCCAAGGAAGCCGTCACGGCAGGCAACCTTGTGGCCAACAACACACTGCTCACGACTGTCAACCAGACAGATCCCATGTTCATCGACTTTTCCATCGCTGCCCCGGAAAGGCTCCAGCGCCTGCAGCTTGAGAGGGAAGGTCGTCTCATGACTCCTTCCACGGGGATTTACGACGCAAGGCTCAGGCTCCTTGACGGGCGCATGTACGACAAGGCGGGCTATATCGACTTTATCGACAGCCAGGTTCAGCCCACTACCGGTGTCATCAGCGCAAGGGCTGTCTTCCCCAATGCGGACAATGCCATCATGCCCGGACAGTACGTGCGCGTATACATGGACGGCGACGTGCTCGTGAACGCGGTGCTCATTCCCCAGACCAGTGTGACAATTACCGAAGACGGCACCTTTGTCATGATTGTGGGCGAAAAGAACATAGTGAAACGCGTCAAGGTGAGCCTCGGACCCGCCATAGAAAAGGACTACCTTGTCTATGAAGGCGTGAAGGATGGCGATCGCATCATCATCGATGGCATGCTCAAGGCCCGTGACGGTGCTCCCGTGCGCTACGACGATCCAAACGCCCCCGCCAAGCCCAAGACCTCCGCTGGCGGCGCGAAGTAGCGCTCAAAAGGTGAGTTAAATGGCTGCATCAGTAAGACCGAGCATATTTATCAGACGCCCGATTCTTTCGAGCGTCATTTCCATCATCATCACCCTGGCGGGCGCCATATCCATGACCGTCCTGCCTGTGGCCCAGTATCCTGACCTTGTCCCCCCAAGCGTCAACGTCCAGGTGTTCTATCCGGGTGCCTCGGCTGAAACCATATCCCAGACGGCAATAGCGCCCCTGGAAGTGCAGATCAACGGCGTGGAAAACATGCTCTACATGGCTTCCACAAGTTCCTCCGGCGCTGGCATGGGCACCATCAACGTCTATTTTTCCCTGGGCACGAACCCGGACATGGCCCTGGTCAACGTGAACAACAAGGTCAACCTTGCCCAGACCCTGCTACCACAGGAAGTCCGAAATCAGGGCATCAGCGTTACCAAACGTTCGCCCTCCTTCCTGCAGCTTCTGTGCCTGTACTCCTCGGACGACCGCTACAGCGACATCTATCTGGCCAACTACCTGGAAATCAACATCCTTGACGAAGTCAAGCGTGTGGCAGGCGTTGGTGATGCGTCGACCTTCGGTCCCTCGGACTACAGCATGCGCGTGTGGCTCAAGCCCGACCTGATGGGAAAGTACGGCCTGACAGTTTCGGATGTGGCCGCAGCCATAGCCGAACAGAACCAGCAGTTTGCGCCTGGCCGCCTTGGCAACACGCCCTCTCCCGCAGACAACCTCATGACCTGGCAGATCGACTCCAAGGGACGTCTGACTTCTGTCGAGGAATTTGAAAACATCATCATACGCACAGGCGAGGACAGCTCCCGCCTGCTTTTGAAGGACATAGCGAGGGTCGAGCTCGGCTCGCAGGACTACAGTGTTGCCGGCTACTACAACGGTCACATCTCCAGACAGGCAGGTGTCTATCTTCTGCCTGGCGCAAACGCCATTGCCACCGGCAACCGCGTGACAGCGGTTCTCGACGAGCTGCGCAAGACCCTTCCCGATGGCATGATCCTCGAAGCGCCGGTTGACACCAACGAATTCGTCATGGAATCGATCAAGGAAGTTATCCACACCCTGGTCGAGGCCATGATTCTCGTGTTCCTGGTCGTCTTCCTGTTCCTGCAGAACTGGCGCGCAACCCTCATTCCCTGCATAGCCGTGCCCGTGTCCGTTGTCGGTACCTTTGCTGGCATGCTGGCCCTTGGCTACTCCATCAATACCCTGACGCTCTTTGGCCTTGTGCTTGCCATCGGTATCGTGGTCGACGACGCCATCGTCGTACTCGAAAACGTGGAACGCATCATGTCTACGGAGCATCTGCCGCCCAAGGAAGCGGCAGCCAAGGCCATGCACGAAGTGACCTCGGCGCTTATCGCCATTGTGCTTGTGCTGTGCTCCGTGTTTATCCCCGTGTCCTTCATGGGCGGCCTTGCCGGCCAGATGTACAAGCAGTTCGCCATCACCATCTCAGTGTCGGTCGTGCTCTCGGGCATTGTGGCACTCACGCTGACACCAGCCCTGTGCGCAATCCTGCTCAAGCCCCATCACTCCGAACACATGCCCAGATTCTTTGTCTGGTTCAACTATTTCTTCACCAAGTGCACGCACGGCTATGTGCGAACCGTGCGCTCCGTGAAAAACTCGCCCGTTCGTTCCATGACCATAATGGCCGGTGTTGTGGCAGCCCTTGTCTGGCTTGCCTCCGTGACCCCGACCTCCATGGTGCCTAACGAGGACCAAGGCTATGGCCTCGGCCTTGTCTTTCTTGACGACGGCGCATCCCAGCAGCGCGTGGACAAGGTTGTGGAACTGGTAGAAAAGTTTGCCGAAGAGGAAAAGCAGAACATTGAGGGCACTGTTGTCATCAACGGCTTCGATATCCTGAGCTCCTCGGTCAAATCCAACTACGCAACCTTCTTCTTCTCCCTGCAGCCTTGGGAACAGAGAAAGGGAGCGGATCAGTCCGTTGATGCCATCATGAACCGTCTTCTGCGCCTGAACGCCATCCAGCCTTCCGGCGTGGTGCTGGGCTTCGTGCCCCCGCCCATTTCCGGCATGAGTACCACAGGTGGTTTCGAAGGCTATGTGCAGATGCGCCAAAACGACACTCTGGACGCTTTGGAACGGCACACCAACGAGCTTGTCCAGGCAGCCATGAAGCGTCCTGAAATCGGATCCGCGCAAAACCTCTTTACAACCTCGGCCCCGCAGATCTACGCAAACCTTGATCGCGAGCGCTGCAAGGATATGGGCATTTCCATTGCCGATGCCTTTACAGCCATGCAGGGCATCTTTGGTACCTACTACGTCAACGACTTCAACTACGTGGGCAGAACCTTCCAGGTTCGCTTGCAGGCAGAAGCCGAATTCCGCACGAAATGGGAAAACATCAACGACGTCTATGTGCGCAACAGTGCAGGCGAAATGCTTCCCCTGTCCGCAATCATGACGCTCGAGCGCCGTACTGCCCCGCAGGCAGTGGACCGCTACAACGTTTTCCCCGCGGCCCGCGTCATGGGCAACCCCGCCCCCGGCTACACCACAGGCCAGGCCCTTCAGGCCATGGAAGAGGTGGCAGCCGAAGTCTTGCCCGCAGGCTACAGCCTTGGCTGGGCCGGTTCCTCCCTGCAGGAAAAGCTCGCCAGCGCGGACACGGCCATCATCTTTGTCATGGCCCTGGTCATGGTCTTCCTGATCCTGGCTGCCCAGTACGAAAGCTGGTCCCTGCCCCTCGCTGTTCTGACTGCCGTGCCCTTCGGCGTGCTCGGTGCCTTCCTTGCTACCTGGGCGCGCGATCTTTCCAACGACGTGTACTTCCAGGTCGCCCTGGTGACACTCATTGGCCTGTCGGCAAAGAACTCCATTCTCATCGTCGAGTTCGCGGTCGAGGCCTGGCGTGAGGGACGCTCGCTTGGCGTGGCAGCCATGCACGCAGCCCGTCTGCGTTTCCGTCCCATTGTCATGACCTCGCTGGCCTTCATCCTCGGTGTTGTGCCCCTGGCCATCAGCACGGGCGCAGGCGCCAACTCCCGTCACGCAATCGGCACTGCCGTTATCGGCGGCATGCTCTTTTCCACCTGCATAGCAACCCTTTTCATCCCCTTCTTCTTTACGGCGATCATGAAGATTTCCCTGAAGCTTCGTGGAAAGACCGATCCCAACGAGGGTAGGGGAAGCGAAGAAGAGGAGGTTTCAGCATAGTGTTCTCCCATATGTCACGACTTCTTGTCTGCCTCGTGCTCGGAGTGAGCCTCTGCGCCTGCTCTATGGCACCGGATTACGAGCAGCCCAAGATGGACATTCCCGAGGCGTGGACAAAACTGACGCCAGCAACACAGCCCCTGAACATGGACTGGTGGACACGGTTCAACGATCCCGTGCTCAACGCCATGGTGGAAGAGGCGCTCAAGAACAACCAGGATCTCGCTGCAGGCATGGCGGGCATACGCTCCGCAGCAGCCCAGGCTGGTGTGGGCTCCTCGGCGCTGTGGCCCTCGCTTGGCGCAGGCGCGGATCTGACTGCGGAAGGTGCCTCCGAAAAGATGGCCAACTCGAGCTTTGGCCCGGGCTCCACCGCCTCGCGCTGGTACACGAACTACCAGGGTCAGCTTGCCGCAAGCTGGGAAGTGGACTTCTGGGGCGCTACCCGCAACAACTACACCCGTCTGACCAACATCCTGTTGCAGACAGTGCTCAACCACGAAGCCCTGCGTCTTTCCATCGCGGGTCAGGTGGCCCAGAGCTACTTTGCCATGCTCTCCTACGACATGCAGCTTGAGACAGCAAAGCGCACCCTGAAGACCAGGGAAGACGCGCTGCGCATCTACACAAGCCGCTATCGCCTGGGCGAGCTCACGGAGCTCGACTGGCAGAGAGCCAGGGCCGAAGTGGAGACAGCAAGGGCTACGGTGCACACCACCAACATCGCCCTGGACGAGGCCGAGGCTTCTCTCGCGGTGCTGCTCGGAAAGCAGCCCCGGGAGATCTGGCAGAACCTGCCGCGTGGAAGTCGTCTCGACAAGCTGCCGACCCCGCCGGTTCTGCCCGAAGGCCTGCCCTCCGATCTCCTTTTGCGCAGGCCCGACATCAGGGCAGCAGAATTCGGTATCATGGCAGCCAACTCCAGCATAGGCGAGGCCAGGGCCAGATTTTTCCCCTCCGTGTCCCTCACGGGCGCTCTGGGTACCTTGGCTGCGGCAGTGAGCAACCTCTTCTCCGGGCCTGCAGCCATCTGGAGCTACGGCGCCACAGTGTCGCTGCCCGTCTTCTCCGGCGGCCAGACCTGGTACAATCTGAAGAACGCAGAGGCGCTCAAGGAGCAGGCCGAGGCCACCTACAGGCAGACTGTCATGGAAGCCTTCCGCGACGTACGCACCTCCCTGACGGCCCAGACCGAGCGTGACCGCATCGTGAAGGCCACCCAGGCACAGGTGGACAGCCTGCGCAGGGCAGCCAACATTGCCCGCATCCAGTACGACAACGGCTACACCGACTACCTGACCGTGCTTGACGCAGAGCGCGAGCTCTTCGCAGCCGAACTCTCCCTGGCAACTGCCCTGCAGAACAGGCTGAGCTCTGTTGTGAGCGTGTGCATGGCCCTTGGTGGCGGCTGGGAAGATCCGGGTGCAAAGGCAAGCTTCCCCATCATTGACACCGATGAACTGGTCAACGCCCAGCGCAAGGGCACTGTGGGCATCAGGGCCGAAAATGCCGCTGCAGCTGCTGCCGAAGAGAAGGCCGCAAGCCCCAGATAGTGTGCTGATTTGACAGGATAAAAACAGGGGAGGACGACTGCGGGATGTACCCGCGGCCGTCCTCCGTTGATCTTGGGGTATGTATCACCCCTGTTGGTAGCCTGCCTTGCTAGTCCGCAAGAGCGTGCTCCTTGGGTGTTGCAGCCCTTGCTGAGTCAAGGCCCTCCCGCAGGCGGGAACATTGGCGGGAGAGTGCAGAAGATACAGGGTCTCCAGGATAGAGTTGTACTCCTCACGGGACATGAGCACCACGGAAGGAGCGTTTGGGCGGGTGATGATGAGAGACTCGTGGCAATCGCAGACGGGTGACATGACCTTGGCAAGGTTTTGCCTCACTTCGCTATAGCTCATGGGGCATGGTTTTCTCCTTTTGTACACGGGATGCGTACAGCAATCGTTTTTTCAACTCTTGTGCGTACAGGACAGTAACTGATTTTCTTCTTTTTTTCGCAACAGGCCTAAATGTTTTGTCGGGCCTGCCGACAAGTGTTCATGAAGCGGATGACGCGAGGGCATGACGGAAGTGTCAAATTTCCGACAGTCGCAGCTCCTACCATCCGCAGGGCAGGGGATGTTCATGAAGTACACGCATATAGACACAATACACCAGGCTACAGCAAGCCCGTATCATTGGGCAGCAGTCCTTGTCACACTGTTTGCGCTTGCACTTCTACCGACACTATGCACGTTTTCAACTACAGCCTTTGCTGCTCCGGACAGGGAAGCCGCAGCCACCACGGCAAAGGCCAGGGAGACAAAAGCCCAAAAGCCTGCAAAGGCTGCCAGCAAGGCTATAAACAAGGCCACCAGCAAGGCAAGCGGCCAGACACCCCCTAAGGGGGCAAAAAGTCAAACCTCTGACAAAAAGGTTCCAAGGGCTCAAACCTGGGCTTTCGGAGCAGGCCAGAGCGCCTCGGCCTGGGGCAACAGGGGCGTTGGCGGAGACGAGCTTTTCCGCAATGCTCTGCCCGAGAACAGGAAGAAGTTCCAGGGCAAGGGGGAGACCCGTACCTCGCGTGACACAGGGGGCTTGAAGCTCAGTGTGGACAGGGAGGACAGGCGCTGGGAAGCAGCCCCTGACAGCGGCCTGCAGCCGGACGAGCACAAGGCCATGGAAAGCCAGCACAGGGTGCGCGCCTTCGCCACGGTGAAGGACCAAAATCTCTCGGTTGGCGTAGGCCCTGAAGTCATAGTGAAGGACGAAAACCAGCCCCACAACGTTTTTACCAGGAACAACAATCAGCCGGATGTCGATGCCGGAGTAGGCATGCGTTTCAAGCTGGATTTCTAGATATCTCCAAATTCCCGTGCCCGGGAGGGCGTACCTTCGTGTACGCATTTGACAGGCGGAATCGGTCAACCGCCCTGTCAGAACTTCGATGGCCGGAAGGTCTCTGTCAGATTTCTGACAGGCCTTCCGGCCATCTTTTTTTGTGCCCTCAAAGCCCACTGTGATGCCAATTTGTTGAAATCAATGACTAAAACCAGGTCTGCCAGAGTTGAGTCGAAGGCTTTTTCCCCAGGGGAGGCACTCTACTGCAGGCTGAGAATGGGGAAAGATGGCGTCAAAAGACTGCTTTATAGTCAAAAAATGCTTGTAATTACAAGGAGTTAAGTTGTTTGGCACGGTCCATGCAATATCCTTCCTGTCCGCAACGGACAAAATTCCTGGAGGAGTAGAGAGCATGGCAACAACACCCAGAGTCTTCACAGTCACATCCGGCAAGGGTGGCGTGGGCAAGACCAATATTGCAGTCAATCTGGCCTGCCAGCTTGCGGCGGCAGGACAAAGGGTCTGCCTTCTGGACGCAGATTTCGGCCTTGCCAACGTGGACGTGCTGCTTGGCGTCACTCCCCCGAAGGACATCTTCCACCTCTTCCAGGCCCGCACGAAGCTTCAGGACGTTCTCTTCCCCACTGCCTACGGCTTTTCCATCCTGCCCGCAGGTTCCGGCTTCAGCAGGGTGACGGAACTGAAGACCACGGAGCGCCTGGAACTGTTGCACGCCCTCGAGCCTCTGGCAGACAGCCTCGATTACCTCATCGTGGACACGGCAGCAGGCGCTGGTGAAACGGTGCTCTACTTCAACATGGCAGCCCAGGAAAGGCTGGTTGTGCTTTGCCCCGAGCCTACCTCCCTCGCAGACGCCTACGCACTCGTGAAGACCCTGAAGGTCACACACGGAGTGGACCGCTTCAGGGTATGCGTGAACATGTGCCAGACCGAGAAGCAGGGAAAGCAGATTTTCGCAAAGCTCTATGATGCCTGTGACCAGTTCCTTTCCGGTGTTTCCCTGGACTTGGCAGGCATTATCCCCCAGGACAGCGTAGTTCGCGAAGCAGTCATGAAGCAAAAGCCCTTCGGGACCCTCTATCCCAGGGCCGAGGCCTCCAAAGCCATCGCAAAACTGGCGCAGAATGTGGGCAAGTGGCCGGGAGCCAGAAAGGCAGGCGGCAACATCCAGTTCTTCTGGAAAAGCATCCTGATGAGAAGCCGCTAGGCAAGTCAGACTGACACAGCACCGCAAGAGTCAAGGATTACACGAGGAGAAAGCACCATGTTCGCCGCTCTGTTCAAGAAAGCCAGCCCCTGGGATATGTTCGAGGAAGGGAAGAAGTCCTGGCAGGACTTCAACGCACGGGAACAGGAAGCCATTATCCGCAACTATATACCCAAGGTCCGCTATCTTGCCCAAAAGCAGAAGAGCCGCGTGCCTGCCCACATCGAATACAACGATCTCTTGAGCGCTGGCATGATGGGCCTTATGGAAGCCCTTGGCAAATTCCGCCCCGAAAGCGGCTTTGCCTTCACAACCTACGCCGAAGGCCGCATCAAGGGCGCCATGCTGGACGAGATGCGCCGTCGCGACCCTTTGTCCCGCGGAACCAGAGCCCTTGTGAAGGCCCTGCAGGAAGCCATGGACAGGTACGAGAACAAGAGGGGCAAAAGGCCCAACGAGAACGAGCTTTGCAAGCTGACAGGCCTTTCCCTTGAGGAGGTGCGCTCGGGCCTGCAGGCCATGGAGCAGCAGGTGACGACAGACATGGATCTTCTTGCCGAGACCTTGAGCAACGAAGCCATGGAAAGTGGCGGCACCCCCTTCAGGACAGCCAGCCGCAACGAGGTGGTCGCCAACATCCGCGCCATGCTTGGAAAGCTTTCCGAGCGCGAAAACTTCATCCTCTCCATGTCCTACATCGAGGAATACAGCCTGCGTGAAATCGCGGACGCCCTCAAAGTGTCTGAAGGCCGCGTTTCTCAGCTGCGCACCCAGGCCCTGAAAAAGCTGCGCGACCTCTACACAAGGAACTTTGGCCGCTAGGATTTCGGGCCAGTCTCCCGCAATGAATTTTTGCAGCAGGTTGCTGCAAAAATTGGAAAGGAGCGCAATACACTGTCAGGATTGAAAAAATCAGGCATTGGCCCCGTCAAACACGATTTTTGCCTTTGAGCGTGGGTCCGTGCGAATGAGTTCGTCGAGGTCAGGCAGCCTGATTGTGCCGGACAGGGGATTCTTGATGCTGTCCACTGACGTCACGATGGTCGCATCGATCTCCGAATTTTCGAAACACAGATCGCTGTCCACAACCTCGCAGTCCACGAGTTTTAGATTTTTGCAGTAGCAAAGGGGCTGCGAGCTCAGGATGCGGCAGTGGTCGAGCGTCAGGTGGTTTGAGTACCAGCCAAGGAACTCGCCGCGCAAAACGCTGTTTTTCACAGTGACATTCTGGGCGTGCCAGAAGGCATCCCTGCTTGTGATATCGCAAGCCTCGAAGACGCAGTCGTGCATGTACTGAAGAATGTACTTGCCCCTGAAGGTGACGTTTCGAGCGCTCACGTTGTGGGAGTGGAGCATTGTGTAGTCTCCCGCAAGCTTGCAGCCTTCCATTGCAAAGTCGCTTGCAAACCAGCCAAACTCGTTGGAAATGATGTCGCAATTGCGCACGCTTACATCGTGGCATTCGCGAAGAGCCTTGATGCCGTGCATCTTCGTGTCCGTGATCTCGATGTGGTCGGAGTACCAGAGGGCAGCGCGACCGTTTTCCGTAATGTCGCTCTTCCTTATCAAGCGCGCCGTAAAACCTCTCCCTTCAGGGGGAGGATATAAGGCGCCCCTAGTGTCTAAATCGAAAAGTCCGCAAACTTATATCTAGATGAAATCATTGAATTTCATTACCGAAGTAGTATGGCGAATTTTTGCAATTAAACACTAGCTTGGCAAGTTTGCCTTTAGTTGGGAGTTCTTTGGGATTCAATATACTGCTTAAGGACGGAGAGCGGCGCTCCACCGCAACTGCCTGCAAAGTAGCTTGGTGACCAGAGAGAGCCACCCCAAAGTTTCTTTTGGATGGAGGGATATCCTT
>NZ_NFJC01000047.1 GCF_002159665.1 Desulfovibrio sp. An276 | reverse complement strand
CATACCCTCCACACGCTAGACCACTTCAGTTTTATAGACACCTACCACTCTCAATTACACATACCTAGTGTATACAACCTCTAAAGTTTTTTCAAGAACAAAATACTAGCCTGCTATGACGCGCACGGCCTCTATGGCCGCATCCACTTCCTCGTCCGTTGTGAAGCGTGAGAGGCTGAAGCGCACCGTGCCCTCGGCAAAGCCCAGCTGCTCGTGGATGAGTGGCGCGCAGTGCAATCCTGTGCGGCAGACAATTTCAAAGCTTGACTGCAGCATCTCGCCCACGTCCTCTACGGGAACGTTGTCCAGCACAAAGGAGAGCACAGGCGTGTGTGGCCCGTCCCAGGGAACAACGCGCGCCCCGGCATCCGCAAGGCCCTGTGCAAGGCGGGCAAGCAAAGCCTCCTGCCTTTCGGGATCCGCAGGGGTTTTCCTCGCCCAGGCAAGGGCGTGGGCCAGCCCCTCGAAGGAGGTGGAGTTGGGCGTGCCCACCTCGAAGCGTATGGGCATGTCCCGAGGCATTTCCTTGAGGTCGCTCAGGATGCCGGTCCCGCCTGTGAGCACGGGTTCTATCTCCATGTTGGGAGAAAGGTACAGGCCGCCGGTTCCCAGGGGGCCCAGGAGGTACTTGTGGCCTGTGAAGACCAGCATGTCCGCCTGCCACTCGTCCGGATGCACGGGCACACAGCCAGCGGACTGGGAGGCGTCCACAAGGGTGCGCGCGCCATGGGTCCTTGCAAGCGCACAGAGGGTTGCAGCGTCGTTGATGGCGCCAGTGACGTTGGAGGCGTGGGTAAAGACCGCAAGGCGCGGATGGCATTCGCAAAGGGCCTTTTCCCATGACTCGGGAGAGACCCTGCCCGAGGGCTCCACGTCCACAAAACGCAACCGTATGCCCCTTGTTTTCTCAAGAAGGTAGAGGGGCCTCAAGACAGCGTTGTGCTCGGCACGGGTGGTGACAACACAGTCCCCCTCGTGCCAGTCAAACCCAAGCAGGGCCATGTTTGTGGCGTGGGTGGCGTTTGCGGCAAGCAGGATGCGGTCCGGGTCATTCACCTTCAAAAGTGCCGCCAGCTCTTCCCTGCAGTCGCGCTCGGGATCCGGCGCGTCAAAGCCTGTGCGCCCCGGGTGCACAGGGATGCGGGCAAGGTTTTGGGAAAGAACCTCTGCGAGGCCCGGAGCCTTGGGCCAGGCTGTGGCCGCGTTGTTGAGATAAATGGGCATATGCCTCTCCTTTATGCCTGCAAGCCCCTGGTCAGCCAAGAAACTGGCCTGTGTAGATGTCGTAGCCAGCGTCCGTCAGAAGCTGCTGCACCTTGGCGTTGGTCGCAAGCAGTATTTCCGGGCAGCGCTTCAGGTGATTGGCCTCGTAGTCGTTGTCCAGAAGATCGTTGCAGTTGATGCCCCCGTACTTCGGAGTGAAGGTCTCCTCGAACCAGGCAACAAGCTCCGCTATCATCTCGTTGACACGGCTGTCCTCCACCTCGTCCGGGGAGCCCTTGCCCGCAAAGTACGAGATGAGGCAGGCGCCGCTCGTGAGCGCTCCGCAGATGCGGCCGCAGTGGCCTATGCCTGCCACAAGCCCGCCCATGGAGCGCACAAGCTCCGGGTTTTGTCTGCCCATATCGTCCAGGGCCATCTGCATGAGCAGCTGGCTGCAGGAATAGTCCTCGTTGGAGAGCTTAAGAAGGTGGAAGTAGTTTTCGTCCATGATTTCCATGAGGGTCTCCTACTTGTCTTCCAGGGCGCGCTGCACGTCCAGCATGGAGCCGCGCGCAAGCACAGGGGGCACATAGACCATGCCGCACTTCGAGCAGGCGTAGAGGGACACCGGGAAGGACGATCCCACATAGGTAAAGGTAACGGCCTGCACCTCGAGGGGGCAGTTGCAGCGGGCGCAGATCATGTCCTGGCCGTTGCCCTTCTTCTCGTCGTCGTTCATTCTGGCCATTTGCTTGTCTCCTTCCTTGCCCTGTTATTTGGAATAGGGGCAGGCCTTGACGCTGGCAAGACCCACGATTTCCAGGCGATGGCACCAGGCATCAAAGACTGTGGCAGCTCCGTCCTCGTCCATGCTGTATTCGGCCCAGTAGGTGACGTGGGAGGGCTTGTAGCTTGCGATAGAGTGGCCGTTGGTCACATTTTTGAGCCTGTTGCCGGTGCGCTCCGCATAGAGGATGACCTCGCGCACGTCCGCGTCGAGCACAAGGAATTTTTCCATGATGGCGCGCACCTCGTCGCTGATGTGCAGGACAAGGGGTGTCTCCAGGGCAGTTTCCTCGCCCCAGAGGTCGCGCAAAAGTTCACGCTTAAGCCTTGCCCTGTTGTCGTGGCGCGCGGAATAGCCAACTGCGGGCCCTGGCCGCACCTCTCCCTTTTCGTTGCCAAAGAGGATGTCCAGCACATGGTAGGTGGGCTTTCCCCTGTGGCTGAAATTGTCGCGGCACATGGAGCAGTAGACTACAAAGTCCAGGGGGCTTTCCCCAATGCGGCGGTCTGCCACCTTGTGGGCAAGATCCCTGTTGGAAATCTGCATGAGCCCGCCAAAGCCGCAGCACTCCGTAAGCTTCCTGCTCGTGGGAAGTTCACAGACGTCTACGTCGCAGGCTGCAAGGACGCGGCGCGCGCTCTCCTGCAAATCCTTCTCGTAGCGGGTGGTACAGGAATCGTGGATGGCAAGGTGCAGCTTTTCGTGGGGCAGGGGGGCTGGCAGGCCCACGCGTTCAAGCACGGGCACCAGGGCCTCTACGGGAATTTCCGGCAGATGCCTTTTGAACACCATGTAGCAGGTGGGGCAGGCTGCAATGATGGTAGGCTTGCCAAGGCTGATCCACTGGGCGCGCACGTTTTCAAGCGCTTCCAGGAAGAGGGCGGATTCGCCTGCCCAGTCGGCCTGCACGCCGCAGCAGCCGAGCATGATGCCCACACCCTCGGGCAGTTTTTCCCTAAGGTAGTCGTAGACTGCCCGTGCCTGCCAGGGGGCTGAGCCACTGAGCTGACAGCCGGGGAAGAATGCATAGGCGCTTTTGTCCAAGCCCGGCGCGTGGCGGGTCAGGGTAAAGGCCGTGCCATTGGAGTAGCGCATGTCCGCCAGGGCAAAGTCGAAGGCCGAGGGCGGCATCTTGCCCTGGGCGACCAGGGAAGCGCGGGCGCTCTTGCAGATGTCCGCCATGTTGAAATCGTTCTCGCACACGGCTTCGCACTGGCCACAGAGGCTGCAGGAATTCATCTGCAGATTGAAGCGGTGGCCGCCTACGCCGGACATGTTCTTGAAGACCTGTCTCGCAAGCTGGCGCGGGGAGGTCGTCCTGAACTCCTTCATGTATTCGCAAAGCTTCACGCATTCGAGACACTGGCAGTCAAGGCAGCGTGCAGCCTCCTTTCTGGCCTCCTCCTCGCTGTAGCCAGCCAGGGGATCGGCCATGCGTGTCACCGGTTCTTTGTCCACGCCCTCAAGGCTTGTGAAAAGTCCTGTGACAAGGGGGCCGTCCTTGACGCGGGCAGAGGTGAGGGAGGCACCCTGGAGCAGGCGGTCAATGGAGATCATGGCAGCCTTGCCGTCGCACACGGACTGAACGAAGGAATCCCTGTGCCTGCAGCTGCCGCCGGCAAAGATTTTGGGATTGCTGGTGGCAAGGGTGAGATCGTCTACAACCGGCCTGCCTTCTGCATCGAGATCGATGCCCGGGGCAAGCTCTCTCAAATCCCTGTTGCCAGGGGCAAGGTAGATGGCATCGTATTGTGCGACAATATCGTCGAGGCGTGTGGTTGCCTCTGCGTGGTTTCCCACTGTCTCGCAAAAACGGAACTCGACGCGCAAATGGTCAAGGATCTGCAGATCCGCGTCCATGGCTTCCCGTGGCAGGGTTTCCCCGGAAAAGGCCACAAGGCGTCCGCCGGGCCTGGCACCTGCGTCATAGACTGTCACTTTGTAGCCCTTGGCAGCCAGGGTGGAGGCAGCCGCAAGGCCGCTTATGCCAGCGCCCACGATGGCAACAGTGGCCGATTTTTGCGTGCGCAGGGGGCGGTTTGGCAGATTGCGCCTGTTGTAGGTCACGCAGGCAAGCTCAAGGGCACGGATGGCAATGCCGTCGTCCTTTGAGCTGCGCAGGCATGCTTTTTCGCAGGGATGGTCGCAGACACGGGCGAGGATGCGGGGGAAGGGGACGGTCTGCGCATAGCGGGCGTAGGCCTGGGAAAAGTCCCCCTTGCGGACAAGGGCCAGCATGCCGCGCACGTCTACGTGAAGTGGACAGGCGGCTTGGCAGCGCGGCATGTCCTCCTGGGTACAGCGCAGTTCCATGTCGTGAAATTGTTGCAGATCCATATATGTCTCCCAATATGTCTCCCGGTCTGATGTCTCCCGATTTGTCTCAATGGGATGATCCGCCCAGGCTTCTCCCGTGCGGGGAATTGGGCACGATCATGGGGATCGGCGTGCCCGTCTGGAAAGGGGATTTGTATCAGCCATGCTAGATCATTTTTGTTTTCATGGAAAGATGCCTTTTTGCTTCGTGAACATTTGCCTGGGTTGCCAGGGAAAAAAGCGAAAAAATCGTGCGGGCATGCAGATTTTGCCCCAGGTGTTTTGCAAGGAGAGCCCCGTGTGAGCTGCAAAAAGCTGTTGACAAGAAGGCGCGTGCGTCTGAGACTGCGCTTTCCCTTTTTCCCGGGGGCCTTTTGTGCTGCACGCTTGCGGCCCTGAGACCCCAAACAACCATATGGGTCCCGGGCCTTTCCCGGAGATGGACCTTTTGCCATGCTCTCGAATATTCCCACACCCGTTTTGACCATAGGGCTTCTCATCTGCTCGAACCTCTTCATGACCATAGCCTGGTACGGGCACCTGAAGTTTCCCACAGCCTCCATCTGGCACGTCATTGTCATCAGCTGGCTCATAGCCTTCTTCGAATACTGCCTGCAGGTTCCGGCAAACAGGACAGGCTACGGCTACTTTACGGCTGCCGAGCTCAAGACCATACAGGAAATAATCTCGCTCACCATCTTCATGATCTTTTCCGTGATCTGGCTTGGGGAGGAGCTCAAGTGGAACTATATCCTGGGCTTTGCCCTCATAGTGGCAGCGGCCTTTGTGATCTTCCACAAGTGGTGAGCAGGGGCAGCTGCCTCCTTTTTCAGACAAAGTGAAAGGGTCGCATCCCGGTGAGGGGTGCGACCCTTGCATTTTTGGCTTTTTTGCGTGATGGGCAGTTGCCCTGGCCTTGCTCAGCGCACTGGCACTTCCAGGGTAAAGGAGGTCTTCTTGTCCGTCCTTGTGCGCCATTCGCCAATGTTGCGCGTGCACTGCATGCTCACATCGGCAAAGGGCTCGCCCTTTCTGTCCAGAAGATCATCCATGGCGCAGTCGCACAGCTCTGTGCCTGCGCAGAGTACGCGCTCGCTTGCTCCGTCCTCGTGGGGAAACCAGGAGCGTACGGAGACAACGCCACATGGATCGTACCCGCAGGGACGGGCCGTGTCCGTGTTCATGATGCGGAAGATGAGGCCGTGGCCCGAGTGCCAGACAAGGGGCCTGTCCGTGAGGGAGACCTTTTCCCTCTCGAGCTTTCGCGCCCTTCTCCTGTCCTTCTTCCTCTCCCGCGCCTTTGTTCCTTCCTGCTCGGCCAGGGCTTCCTCTGCCGCTTCGGCAGCCTTTGCCGCGCGGCGTTCCATTTCCTCCCTCTGGGCTGTTTCTATGGAAGAGCCGGGATAGTAGTTCAGCTCCACGTCAAGGGATGCGCGCGAGGGCCAGGAGAGCAGGAAGAGATGGTGGTTGACGTTGCCGCCCATGTCTATGGCCAGAACCTGTCCGTCCGGGGAGAGGTAGAGTGCCCTGCAGTGCTCCGCGTGCGCGGACTTGAGAAAGGCTGTTTCCGAACCGTCCGCAGCAAAGATGTAGAGTCCCCTCGGAACACCGAGTTCCTGTTCCTGGGGCGCACTGATGGTCACGTAGGAAAGCTCCGAGCCCAGAACGGGCAGGGGGCGCACACTTTCCGGCAGGGCCAGTTCGGTGCCGTTGTTCTGCAGGGCGTAGATAGCATTCCCGCGGATGATGAGCTCGAAGAATCCGGACTGGCGGATGGTGCCTATGTAGTAGGAGCCGGGCCTTGTGCCGGCGTCCTCTGGTGCTGTCACATCGGAGCGCTCCCTGTCCAGACTCTTGGCAAGGGGGCTGTCGTCCGCTTTTTGGGGGATGTCACTGAGTTGTGCATCCGTATCCTGGTCCTGTGGTATCCTGAGGGATGGTGCAAGCGGCGGGATCAGGGAGGGTGGCGTGGAGGTTGAAGGGGATGTGGGCGCAGGGGGCGTTGCGGAAGATGCGCCAGCGCTGCGCATTCTTGCATCCCTGAGAAGGCTTTCCATGTCCCCGGGATTCGTGACTGTTCCTGTGCCCGGCAGCCTGAGATTGTCCTGCGCAAGCCTTTCTGTCTTGGCGGACGGAATGTCTGAAAGTTCCTGGGCAAGGATTGGTGCGGGCACAAGGGCAACAAGGAAAAGCATCCGAGCGGCCACGCCGGCCGGTCCCGGGCAGGATCTGAAGATGTTCACGACCATTCCCCCCTGTGCGACAGGGATTGCATTCCCTGTGTTTCCTTTTGGATCTTGTGTCCCAGGGGGTTGTCCATGGGGCAGGCCTGCCCTGAAACGCTGCTCCTTGCAAAATATGCCAATTCACAAGGGCAGGCAAATGGTTTTTGCCAGCGTATCGAGGACGGTGAGACCAGTGCAGGTTCACAAAAACCGCTTGCCCGAACAGGGAACAGGCACGCGGAACAAGCCCTGGAAGAGAATGGAGCCCTCTTCATGGATTTGTCCAATCTGCCCAAACCCGGTGCCAGCCTCTGCAGCAAGGGGGCATGCAAAGTGAATGCTGCAAAATCCGCTCCATCAGTGCATTTTCTTTTCTGCATCTTTGCGAGCAAGACGATTGACTTTCAGTCGGCTCTTTCTATAGTGAAGGGAATTTGCAGGATGTTTCCTTCCTGTTTTAGGCAAAACAAAAGGAAGTACTACTGCAATCAATATCAGTTCACAATACTGTTTTTCTCTGACTGTGCCTGCAAAGGGCAGCAACAACGCTTTTTCCTGCACAGACCTGTTCCCTGTTTCAGCCGGGACTTTCCCGGCTTTCCCGAAAGTCAGGAGTGACTTGCGCACTTTTGTCCTTTGCGACAATTGCTTGACGCAAAGAAAAAGTGCGGGCAAAGAGTGTATGCTTCCAAATTGTGTCCTTCGCTCTTTGTGTTCTTCACTTTTTGTGTCCTTTTCCCGGCCTTGCAGGCTTGATTGTCTGTGACGCGCCTGGTTCCCGTTTCCACCCGTTTTTTCCTGTTTCTCACCATTTTCCGCAAGGTGCAGTATGCCGATAACGCTCGATCGCATGACAAGAAGGTTCCTGGTTGTGCCCGGAAGGCGCATGGGAAGCATACTGATAGTTTCCCTGCTCTGCTTTTTTGCCGTATTCAGCCTTGGTGTATGGAAAATCGAGAACAATATCCGCGAAGGCAACTTTCGCTTTCTCGAGGAAACGGCCAGCAGGATAGGCAGGGCCATTGCCCTGCGCATCAATGCCAGCAGCCATGCCATGGAAGCGGTGGGCATGGGGCATGTACACGACTCGGACGAGGAACACTTTGCCAGGGTGGAAAGGATCTACAACAGACTTGGTCTGGACAGTCTCATCTATGTTGGCACAAACGGTGTCGGACACGATCACGCTGGCAAGAGGTACGATTTTACGGACAACAGTGCTGTCATGGCTGCTCTCGGGGGTGTGACATCTGTCTTTGACTGCCGTCTTTTGCTGGAGGACGGAGAGGAGGGGAACCATGCCGGGCATCTGGGACTGGCAGTGCCGGTGCTTCAGGACGATATGGTGGTGGGCGCCGTAGTGGCCGATGTGGGGCTTCACCTTGGCCGCAACATCCTGAACAGCGCACTTCTGGACGGCAAGCTCGTCTTCTCCATCTTTGACAGCAGGGGGACTTTGCTGCTCGAATCCTCGGACTTTGCCGATGAAGAGCAAAAAAGCAGGTCAAGATACCTCGAAGCCATAGCCGAGGAGATGGAAAAGGAGGGCATGGCAAGGCGTATAGAGGAAAGCGGAGGCAAGAGAACGAGCTTTGCCTTTACCTCGAAGGACGGAAGGTCCCACAGCGCCGTTCTTGTGCCCATACCGGAATACAATCTTTGTACGCTCGTGGTGAGCACTGGCCGCTTTGGCATAGAGGAATTTGCCTTTGTGGACAGGACTGTCTACATGCTCTTTGTCCTGAGCACAGGCCTTCTGGGGCTTTTGTGCGTCATGCTCTGCCTCTTCTACAGATACTGCCGAAGGCTCGCCTTTGTGGATCCCGTAACGCGAGGTATGAGTCCGGTGCGCTTCGAGCTCGAATATGACAGGAAGATGGCTTTTGCAGGGCGGGAGGACGCGAGTCTCTACTGCATTGACATCAACAGATTCAAGCTCATCAATGACTTCTTTGGCCATGAGGAAGGCAACAGGCTTCTTTCCCTCCTGTACGCCAACATGAAGCGGGAACTGCCTGGAGAAGCTACCTGCCTTTGTCGCGCGAGCCGGGACAAGTTCATGCTGCTCGTGTGCGGCATAGGCCAGGACCTTATTCTCTCCTCACTCGACAGGGCCATGCAGGCCTCCATCCGGGAATTCGGGTCCAGGGAGGGAACAGGGCGCAACAGCAGCTTTTCCGTGAGTGTGGGCATCTGTCCGATAACAGAAGAAGTGTCGGACCTTGCAGTCGTCAAGGACCATGCGGATTTGGCCAGGGAAAGGGCTTCCATGTCCTTTGGCAACTTCATCCACTACGGGTTCTTTGACGAGGAGGACATGCAAAGGGCCAGGCGCTGGCACAGCATCGAGAGCTGCATGACGCAGAGTCTGGAGGAGGGGGACTTCTACATCCTCCTCCAGCCCAAGGTTGTCCTGAGCACTGGCATCATCTGCGGGGCAGAGGCCTTGGTTCGCTGGCACCATCCCCAGCTCGGGCTCATCATGCCGGACGAGTTTATTCCCCTCTTCGAGCGCAACGGCTTTGTGAAGCGAATCGACATGTGGGTCTTCAAGAGGGTGTGCGCCATGATGGCAGGGTGGATTGCCAAGGGCTACAGGCTTTTGCCAGTATCCGTGAACCTCTCCCGCTGCGATCTGGAAAACAGGCTTTCCCTGGCAGAGGAGCTCGCGAAGATCGCGGATGCTTACGGCGTGCCCCACGAGTATCTGGATCTCGAGATCACCGAGACATCCTTCTACAAGGATCCGGCATCCATACGCAGAGTCGTGGACGGCATGCGCAAGGCAAGCTTCCAGTGCTCCATCGACGATTTTGGCACAGGCTATTCTTCCCTGAACCTTCTGCCCGATCTCAGTGTGGCTACCATCAAGATAGACAGGAGCTTTCTCTCCTCGGGTGACATGGAAAAGAGCAGCGAGGTCATCAGGATGGTGGTGGAGCTTGCCGACAGGCTAGGCATGAAGGTCATTGCCGAGGGCGTCGAGACCGAGGAGCAGCGGGAATTTTTGCGCTCGTGTTCCTGCCAGGTGGGCCAGGGCTTCCTCTATTCGAAACCCGTGAGCGAGGAGGAATTCGAGCGCATGGCCTTTGGCTCTGAAGGGACGCAGGCACAGGACAAGAGCGCGAAGGAGAGCTGAGACCTTTCGCAATGCACAAAGAGGGCCGCCGGGGATCATTTGAGCCCCTGGCGGCCCTCCTGCTGTGTCCCGTCTTTGCAGGGATATGGCTACTCGCCCTTCAGGGCCTTGCCGAAGAAGTCCAAAAGCTTCTCCACAACAGGGTTCACGAATTCGGGCTTGTCGTAGAGGTCCACGTGGCTTGCGCCCTCGACAACAAAGAGTTCCTTTGGCTCCCTTGCCCTGGCAAAGCCGTCGTCCGTGAAGTAGCGGGTCTCGGCACGGCTTCCCACTATGAAGAGCAGGGGTCTTGGCGCCACAGTGTCAATGTAGGCAAAGGCGTCGAAGGAGGCCAGCTTGTCGTTGCTCGAGACAAGGTATTTGTTCACGGAGGTGGGGTAGCAGCAGCGAACGGTCCTGTAGTACTCGTGCGCCTCGCGCTGAATTGTGGACGTGTTCTCGTCCATGTCCTCCTTCGTGGCAGGCACATAGGTCCAGTAGCGGGGCTCTTCTCCGCGAGCCTCGGCAATACGTGCAGCTGCCACTTCCTTGAGTAACCACTGCATGTAGTTGGGTATGTTGACGCCTGGGAAACCGTTGCGGGCGCTGTTGCCGGTGCACCAGGTGCTGATGCCTGCAGCTGCCTTGATGCGCAAATCGCTCTGAATGGCGCTCATGGTGTAGCCTGCGCCTGCGCACACACCCATGGCGCCAATGCACGTCTCGTCCACAAAGTCGAGGGAGCAGAGGTAGTCCACTGCAGCGCGGATGTCCTCCACCCTTGAGAAGGGATCTTCCACGTAGCGGGGAAGCCCCTCGCTCTCGCCCTGATGGGATGCGTCGAAGGCCAGGGCAACGTAGCCATGGCGTGCCATGTGCCAGCAGTAGAGCGAGGAGCACTGCTCCTTCACGCCACCGCCAGGGTGTGTCGTCACAATGGCAGGATATTTTTTGCCTTCCTCGAAGTCGGAGGCAGAAAGAGCAGGGCCGCAATGGTATCCCCGTACTTTTTGTAGCTGACTCTCTTTCCTTCCTGGTAGTGAGTCTCGTAGAGCATGGCGTCTCTCCCTCTTTACCCGCGGCGTTTTTTGCGCCGGGTCTGAAATTCCGTTAGTCTATGGTCTTGAGCACTCTGGCAGGCATGCCGCCGACAATGGTTCTCGGGGGTACGTCTCTGTTGACCAGGGCCCCGGCTGCCACTATTGCACCGTCGCCAATGGTCACACCGGGCAATATGGTGGCACCGGCACCTATCCAGACATTCCTGCCCACGTGTATGGGCGCGCAGTGGAGTATGTGGCGCTTTTCGGGGTCAATGTCGTGGTTTAAGGTTGCAAAGGTCACGCGGTGGCCTATGAGGGCGTTGTCGCCTATGCGTATGCCGCCCTGGTCCTGGAAACAGCATAAGGCATTCACAAAGACGTTTTTGCCAAAGCGGATGTTTTTGCCAAAGTCCGAGTAGAAGGGAGGGAAAAGCCTGAAGCCCTCATCTATGGGAACGCCCGTGATGCGGGACATGATGGAGCGTATTTCTTCCGGCGTATGGTAGCCCGAATTGAGTTCCGCGCACAGTTTGATGCATTTGGAGGAATAGAAATTCATGGTGTTGTTGGGGGCGGTGCCGCCAACAAGATCCTGGCCGCGGTCAAGGTGATCGAGCAGTTCTTTCAGTTCCATATGGCTCTCCGTGAGGACCGGCTTAATCGTGAATGCCGGGATATTTTCTGTTTTGTCTCGTGCCCTGATGGGCTCCTGTTGGAGGGAGGCTTATGCAAAGCCAGTAAAATGTCAAATACTGATATTTTATCATTTACCATAAGAAAAAGTTATGGTATGAGCCGCGCAGGAACACTGTCGAAAAAGGCCCCGAAACTGTGGAGGTCGATACCATGGACATACATTCGCTCAATCTCTTTTTGGCCATCGTGCGCGACAAGACCATCAGCGCTGCAGCAAGGAGCCTCAACATGACCCAGCCTGCGCTTTCGAGGCAGATGCAGTACCTTGAGGAGGAGCTTGGCACAAAGCTTTTTCTGCGCGGCAGGCGTCACATCACCCTCACGGAAGAGGGGAAGTTTTTGCAAAAGCGGGCAGGGGAAATCCTTGAGCTCATGGAAAGGACCAGGCAGGCCTTTCGCGAGGGAAGCCAGGTGGCAGGAGAGGTCTTCATAGCCGGCGGCGAGACCAGGGCCATGCGCTATGTTGCACTTGCTGCCCGCAAGGCTGCCGAGAGGCACCCTGGGCTTTCCTTCAACATCTTCAGCGGCAATGGCGACGATGTGCGCGAGCGTCTGGACAGGGGCCTTGCGGATTTTGGCATTTTCATCCAGCCAGTGGACATGCGCAGCTACGAGTATTTGCGCCTGCCTGCCAAGGACGTGTGGGGCGTGCTCATGCCAGGCGACCATCCCCTGGCAGCAAGGGAAACCATAGGCCCCCAGGACCTTGCAGATATTCCCCTCATCACCTCCAGGCAGAGGCTCTTGCAAAACGAGATGGCCGCCTGGTTTGGCAAGACGCACCAGAGCCTCAACGTGGTTGCCACCTACAACCTGCTCTACAACGCGTCCCTTTTGGTGGAGCAGGGCATGGGCCTTGCCCTCTGTCTTGAGGGCATACTGCGCCTGCCCGAGGACGGAAGCCTTGTCTTTCGCCGCCTTGCCCCTGCCATGGAGGTGGACGTGTGCCTTGCCTGGAAGAAGAATCAGGTCTTTTCCAGGGCAGCGGCCTTTTTTCTTGCCGTTTTCAGGGACGAGGTGCTTCTAAAGGGACAGGAAGGGGCAAAAAAATAAAGCAGTACTTCAAATATTTGGGGCATGTTTCGAGATTGCCCCAAGCCAGGGGAACCATGTTTTTGAAGCAATACTTCAAATTTTTGCCGTCTTGTGCCTGAAGTTGAAGCAGTACTTCATGTTTTTGTCTGCGCCTCACCCTGCCTTCCCAAAGTCGCGCATTTTTTTGCGTTCTGTTTGACAAAAGGAAGTGTATGCCCGAAAATAGCAGTTTCCTTCACACATGCGCCCCCAAAGGGGCGTTCAAAAGCATCAAAGACAACGAGTTGCCATGCCCATATACGCTCTCACCTACCACAAGCTTGCCCAGACAAGCTATTTTCACAGCGCCGAGGAACTGAGTACCGACGATGTTGCCGTTGTCGCCCTGGACCAGGGACAGGTCCTTGGCAGGGTCGTGTCCGGTCCGCACAAGGATCTGGACGATGTCGAGGAGGGTGTTCTCGGTCAGGTCGTGCGCAGGGCAACGCCCGAGGATCTTGCGAAGGAGGAGGAAAACCGCTCCTTTGGCCGCGAGGCGGGCGTGTTCTGGAAAGCCTGCGTGGCAAGGCGCAGCCTCGAAATGAAGCTTGTGGACGTGGAGGTCTTCCTCGATCGCACAAAGCTCATCTTCTACTTCACGGCCCAGTCGCGCATAGACTTTCGCGAGCTCGTGAAGGACCTTGTGCACGAATACAGGCTGCGCATCGAGTTTCGCCAGATAGGCGTGCGTCACGAAACCCAGATGATTGGCGCAGTGGGCAACTGCGGCATGGTCTGCTGCTGCAGGCGCTATCTGCACCAGTTCGCCCCTGTGACCATACGCATGGCCAAGGAACAGGATCTCTTTCTCAATCCCTCCAAGGTCTCGGGCATCTGCGGGCGCCTGCTCTGCTGCCTTGCCTACGAGCAGGAAAACTACGAGAAGTTCCACAACGCCTCTCCAAGGCCGGGCAAGCGCTATGCCACCGCAAGGGGTCACTTCAAGGTCGTGCGCAGCAACATGTTCCAGAACAGCGTGACCTGCCTCGCAGAGGGCGGCGAGGAAGTGCGCTTCAGCCTCGAGGAATGGAACGCCATGAATCCCGTGAAGATCGAAGGCGGTCCCAGGGACAGTACCGAGCACTACAAAAGCCCCCTGCAGTGCTACGGCGACGAGTACGACGGCGAATTCCCCGAGGACGATGTGCCGGAGCACAGGAAGGCAAGGCCATCAAGGCAAAAGCCCCAGAAGCAGACCTTTGTCACGGGCCGTGTGAGCTACAGGCAGCAGGGCCGCGGCCAGGAGTCCTGGAAAAGGTCCGCCGGCCTTGTGCCCCCTCTTTCCGCACAGTCCTCCCGGCCCGAACAGCCCGCAGGTCAGGGCCAAAGACCGCATCAGCTTGCACAGCCTGCAGCCGATGAGTCCAGGGCAAGGACAGGGACGCGTCCCGAGGCAGATGCGCCAGGGGCGGCCGCTTCCGCCTCTTCGCAGGAGCCCCATCTGTCGCAGGATGCCGCTCATCCTGCCTCCTCTCATCTTTCCGCCTCACACCCTTCTTCCCGCCAGCCGCGGCAAAGGCAGCAGCCAAGGCCCAGGCAGGCCAGGCCTCAGGAAAAATGGGAGAAGTGGGGTGGCGCTCTCGACGCCGAGGAGCCGGCCTTTCGCCAGGAAAGATCGCCCCGGGAGCCACGCGAAAGGGACGTGCGTGAGCAGCGGGAGCCAAGGGATGCGAGGGATCCCAGGCGCGAGGGCAGGGATCGTCGCGAGCGCAGGCGCGAGCACAGGCCGGGGCACGTGGACGAGGTGCGCGAAAATCGTGAAAACCGTGACGCGCGTCCCCGCACGGATCGCTCTCCAAGGCAAGCGAGAAATCAGGAAGGGGCCTGAGCAGTCCTGCCACGCATTTTTTTCAGGGAAAATTCCTCTCCGCTCATGTGCGGGGATTTGAGATTTGCAAGGAATTGCAGTATACGGCAAGGCCGAAAACGTACCCCGCGCGAGGGGCAGTACAGGAACATTTCGGGAGGCACACGTGCACAACGGGACCTACTACGTCACAACGCCCATTTATTACGTCAATGACAACCCCCATCTCGGGCATGCCTACACGACCATAGTTGCCGATGCCCTGGCACGCTTTCACAAGCTTCTGGGTGCCAAGACCCTCTTTTCCACCGGCACGGACGAGCACGGCGACAAGATAGTCAAGGCGGCGACCAAGGCTGGCCTTTCCCCGCAGGAGTTTGTGGACGGCATCAGCTCCAGGTTCCGTGACCTCTGGCCCACCCTGCAGATCGCCAACGACCGCTTTGTGCGGACAACGGATCCGGCCCACAAGCGCGTGGTGCAGGAGATCATGCAGAAGGTGTACGATCGCGGGGACATCTACTTCGGCGAATTCGGCGGCCACTACTGCACGGGCTGCGAGCGCTTCTACACGGAAAAGGAGCTGGTGGACGGCCTGTGCCCCCAGCATCTGACAAAGCCGGAGTACATCAAGGAGAAGAACTACTTCTTCAGGATGTCCAAATACCTGCCCTGGCTCAGACAGTACGTCCTGGATCACCCGGACTTCATCCGTCCCGAGCGCTACAGGAAGGAGCTGCTCGGCATGCTCGATTCCGGCGCCCTGGAGGATTTGTGCATTTCCCGTCCCAAGAGCCGCCTCACCTGGGGCATTGAGCTTCCCTTCGACAAGGACTACGTGACCTATGTGTGGTTTGACGCCCTTGTGAACTACGTGAGCCTTCTGGGCTACCCGGACGGAGAGGACTACAAGACCTTCTGGCCTGCAGATCACTGCATAGCCAAGGACATCCTGAAGCCGCACGGCATCTTCTGGCCCACCATGCTGCGCTCTGCCGGCATCCCCCTCTACAACCACCTGAACGTGCACGGCTACTGGCTCATGCGCGACACCAAGATGTCCAAGAGCCTTGGCAATGTGGTCGACCCCTGTCGCATGACAGAGCTCTTCGGCTCGGATGCCTTCAGGTACTTCCTCTTGCGCGAGATGCAGTTCGGTTCGGACGCCAACTTCAACTACGAGGCCCTCATCGGCCGCGTGAACACGGACCTTGCCAACGATCTCGGCAACCTCTTCAGCCGCGTGCTGAGCATGACTGCCAAGTACGAGAACAGCATTGTTCCCCAGCCCAGGGACAAGACGGACGACGATCGCGCCATCATGAACGACTGCGCGGAAGCCCTGCGCAACTACCTGAAGTTCTTCGAGGGCATCCAGTTTGCCAAGGCCCTCGAGAGCCTGTGGGAACTGGTGCGCGCTCTCAACAAGTATGTGGACACCCAGGCTCCCTGGTCGCTGGCCAAGGAGGGCAAGACCGAGCGTCTGAGAACAGTGCTCTACGTGCTCCTTGCCTGCATGCGCAAGGTGGCCCTGGCCCTTTGGCCTGTCATGCCCAAGGCCTCCATCACAATGCTCCAGCAGCTGGGCCAGGAAATCAGTCAGGGCGAAAGCCCCGAGCTCATCATCGACGACGAGATTAGCTGTTTCGGTGGTCTCTATCCGGGCATAAAGATTGCCCCTGCCTCCAACGTCTTCCCGCGCATAGACGCGAAGGAAATGCTGGCAAAGCTCGAGGAAGAGTCCAGGATCATGCAGGAAAAGGCCAGGAAGCGCAAGGAGGAAGAGGAGGCTGCGAAGCCGAGGCCCGAGGTTGCCTTTGATGTGTTCAAATCCTGTGACCTGCGTGTCGGCACAGTTCTCGCCTGCGAAAAGCTTGCCGGCGCAGACCGCATTTTGCGCTTCGAGATAGACTTTGGCGAGGGAAAGCCAAGGCAGATCCTCTCCGGCATAGCCATGTACTACAAGCCCGAGGATCTGGTTGGCACTCAGGTGTGCGCCATCCTGAACCTGCCGGAGCGCACCATACGCGGCGCCAAGAGCTACGGCATGATCCTCACGGCCGAAAGGGACGGCAAGGTAGTTCTTCTGCGTCCCGAAGAGGCTGTGCCTGCCGGAAGCCTCATAGGCTAGGGCTTTTCCAAAAAGCATAAAAAGGGGATTCCCGAAGGCTCATGGTCCTTCGGGAATCCCCTTTCGTTTTTGCATGCTTTTGCGCCTGGCTAGAAGTGTTCCCAGACAGTGACCTCGTCGAGGCTCTTCCTCTCAAAGTGCTTCTTTGCGGGCTCGGAGACCGGGGCGATGTGCCCGATGGGGAATATGGCAACAGGGAAGATGTTTTCCGGAAGGCCGAATTCCTCTGTGAGCGCCTTCGGGTCGAAGCTTCCCACCCAGCAGGAGCCAAGGCCTGCGTCGTGTATGGCAAGCATGAGGTACGTTGCCGCGATGGCAGCGTCCACCTCGCCCTTCATTTCGCCAGTATAGCGGTTCACCCAGGCCTCGTCCCTGTTGCAGCAGACCACGATGGCGCAGGGTGCCCCAAAGGTGTATTTGGTGCAGCGGGAAAGCTTCTCCATGCCCGCCTTTTCCGTAATCACAAGATAGCGCTGGGGCTGGTGATTTACGGCAGTGGGGGCAAGGCGTGTTTCCTCCAAAAGGCGCAGGAGCTGCTCTTTGGAAACGGGTTCTTCGGTGAACTTGCGCACGGAATGGCGCTCGCGGACAAGACGGGAAAATTCCATGTATTCCTCCATTTTTTTTGGCATCTCGCGGGGCGATGTCCTGATTTTCATAATACCCACTAAATTATCAAGCGCGCCGTAAAACCTCTCCCTTCAGGGGGAGGATATAAGGCGCCCCTAGCTTGGCAAGTTTGCCTTTAGTTGGGAGTTCTTTGGGATTCGATATACCCTAAGAGTTGAGCAAAAGTAGAACCATATTTTCTGGAGTGCTCAAAAGGATTCCTTATCAGAAAACTACACTAAGCCTGTGTAGGAGCAATCATCATTCGACAGCTAT
>NZ_NFJC01000046.1 GCF_002159665.1 Desulfovibrio sp. An276 | reverse complement strand
TGAGCGTCTGATCTTCAGATCAGTGCTGACGCATCCCGTATCGAAAGCAGGGTAGTCCTCCCGAGTCCCAAGGGAGGAAGCCCCGCGCATAAGCGCGGGGAGGCTTCACAGCCTGTCCAAAAGAAGAAGAGCAGGGAGAAAGACGCGGAATTTTGCAAAGGTCTCTGCAAAATTTGCAAGATTATCCCAGGCACTTGGAAGCATCCTTCGATGTTTTGGGCGCATTTGCCACGCATTGCATGGCTTGCCCGTTGCGGCTATAGTTCTTACCCTTTCCTGTGCCAGGGTCGGGGCTTTGCCATACAGGCTTTGCATGGCGGACATCCTGCCCCAGGGCATCCCCCTTTTCGCACATTCCATTCCAAGGAGAATCATGACAGCACAAAGCACAAAGCGCCCCAGGGCAAGAGAGACAAAGGAAAAAGTCAGCGCAACCCTTGCAGGGGATACGGAGCAGCCCTTGGCTGATGCGTCCCACGTAAGCGTCACGCCCGACGTCCTTTTGCCCGAACAGCCGGTGCGCGAACGCACAAGGCGCCGCGTGGTCCGCGAAGCCGTTGTGAAGGGCGGGCAGGGGGAAAGCGAGCCAGAGGACCAGGACATCGATGTCGCTTCCGACGGGGACGAGATGGATGTGGACATCCTTGGCCCCGAAGAGGACGAGGAAGATTCCGGTCTGCAGGAACTCGACCTTGGGGACGAGGGCGAGGCAAGGTTTCTAACCCAGCGCCAGGACGCGGACTCGACCCTTCCGGCACCTGCCGCAAGCAGGCTTCCGCAGGTCAGGGACAACTTCCAGGTCTACGTGCGCGAGGTCTGCCGCTTTCCTCTCCTGAAGCCAGAGGAGGAGCACGAGCTCGCAGTGCGCTTTCGCGACACCCAGGACAAGGAAGCGGCCTTCAAGCTCATTTCCTCGCATCTGCGCCTGGTTGTGAAGATTGCCATGGACTTCCAGCGCCGCTGGATGCAGAACGTGCTCGATCTTGTGCAGGAGGGCAACGTGGGCCTTATCCACGCCCTGTACAAGTTTGACCCGGACAAGGGCATCAAGTTTTCCTATTATTCCTCCTTCTGGATCAAGGCCTACATCCTCAAATTCATCATGGACAATTTCCGCATGGTGAAGATCGGCACAACCCAGGTCCAGCGCAAGCTCTTCTTCAATCTGAACAGGGAGCGGCAAAAGCTCGTGGCCCAGGGTTTCAATCCGGATGCCGAAATGCTCTCCCGCCACCTTGGCGTAAGCAAGAACGACATTCTGGAAATGGAGCAGCGCCTCTCCTCCTCGGACGTGTCCCTCAACGTTCCCGTGAGCGACGAGAGCGACTCTGCCTCGCGCATGGACTTTTTGCCTGCTCTTGAGCCAGGCATTGAGGAAACCATAGCCAACGACGAAATCTCGGACATGCTCCACGAAAAGCTCAAGACCCTTCTGCCCAAACTGAGCGAAAAGGAGCTCTACATCCTGGACAATCGCCTCTTCACCGATTCGCCGGAAACATTGCGCGAAATAGGCGAACGCTACCACATCACCCGCGAACGCGTCCGCCAGCTGGAAATCCGGCTGCTCGAAAAAATCAAGAAACACCTTGCCAACGACATCAAGGACTTTTCTTCCTCCTGGATACAGTCCTAGTCCTCTGCCGCAAGGGTCGCACAAGACAAAAAACCCGATCGCAATCAAGTCGATCGCAGTATACAGGCATACGCCGTGAAACACGCACCAACCCTTCCTACCCTTGCGCTGGCCGCCCTGCTCTGCCTTGCGCCGACAGCCCTTCTCTCGGCCTGTGGGGGCTGTTCCGCAAAACACGAAAAGGCCGGGGAGGAAAAGCCCAGGGTCCAGACAAGCCAGCCCCAGCCCGACAGGAAAAGTACAAAGGCCCCCGGGCCCGTTCTTCTGTCCGGGGAAATGGCCGTTTTGCCCAAACAGGACACATTAACCCAGGACGCAGAGATAAGCGCAGCCTATCTTTCCCTCATGCAGGCCCTCTCCCATGCGGACGAAGCAGGCGCAGTGGCAGCCGCGGAAATCCTGGCCAACGGCAAGGGCGAGCTTGCCATGCCGGCAAACCACTGGATTGAGGGCGCTCTCTGGTTCATGGAACGCAAGTCCGTGAACGCCATTCCCTTCTTGCGCGCGGCAACGAAGGCAAGACCCGAGGACACGCATCTGGCCCTCCTCTACGCCGAGGCCCTTTCCGACCACAACTTCGGCAAGGAGGCCATGGCGGTCATTGATGCATTTTTGGCCAAAAATCCCAAAAGTCCCGAAGCCCTCATGCAAAAGGGCATCATTCTCTTCAAGGAAAAGAAGCCTGAGGAGGCCATTGCCACCTTCGAGGCCATTGGACAGTTCGAGCGCTCGGGCTTTGTGGAATACTATCACGCAAGGGCCCTCATGAGCCTTGGCAGGGACGAAGAGGCGCTTTCCCACGTGCGCAAGGCAGTGAAGCAGCTGCCCGAATTCGAGGAGGCCCTTTCCCTGCAGGCCTATTTGTGCGAGCGCACGGGCAACATCGACGAGGCCATGCAGGCCTACGAAAAGCTCTCGACCTCCCCCTACGCGCCAAGGGACGTTCTTCTTCGCCTCATCAACCTTTCCCTGCGCCAGAACAAGCCCACAAAGGCCCTTGAGTACTACAAGAAAGGGCCCGAGGGCGACACGGCCTTCCAGCTTCTTTCTGCCTCGCTGTTCACGGAATTTCGCCACTACCTGCAGGCCGAGCGCATCCTGAAGGGCATAGCCGAGCGCAAGGACGCGCCCATGGAGGTCTTCCTCTTCCTTGCGGATCTCACCTACGAGCAGCGCCGCGACCTTGACGCCTCCCTAACCTGGCTTGAGCGCGTTCCAGACAACAGCGACTTTGCCCAGAGAAAGCTTTTGCTCAAAGCCCAGCTTGAGGCAAGGGCCAGGCAATACACGAAAGCCCTTGCCACCATCGAGAAGGCAGAAAAGCTCTTTGCGCCAGTGCCGGAACTTGTGACCATGAAGGCCCGCGTGCTCGCGAACATGGAGAAAAAGGGCGAGGCCATGGCCCTTGCCAGGGAAGGCCTTGCCAAATGGCCCGATTCCACGGACATTGCCTTCCTGCTCGGCACCCTGCTTGCCGAGGCCGAGCAAAAGGACGAGGCCCTCAAGGTCATGGAAGGCATTATAGCAAAGGACGACACAAACTACCTTGCCCTCAACTACGTGGGCTATTCCCTGGCCGAGGCCAATGTCGAAATCGACAGGGCCATCACCCTCCTCACCAGGGCCAACGCCCTTGCCCCCAACCAGTTCTTCATTCTGGACAGCCTTGCCTGGGCACATTTTCGTGCAGGAAACCTTGATCTCGCCTGGAAGTACATCCGCGAGGCAGTGAAGCTTGACAATTCCCAGGATGCGGAAATCTGGGAGCACTACGGTGACATTGCCCTTGCGAGGGGCGAGCGTGCCGAAGCCAGGGAGGCCTACAAAAAGGCCCTTGTCAACGCAGGCGACAAAAAGGCCCTGCAGGAAAAGATCGACAGCCTCAAATAGCCGGACAACCCGATAGCCTGACAACCGGAAACAAAAAGGCCTGCTTCCGACAAGAGGGTGCAGGATACCGCAAGAAAAGCACAGGAGCTTTTTCATATGCCAGCAAAACACATGTTCACGAACATATATGCCCAAAGGGGCAGCGTTCTTTGCCTGTGCCTTCTTCTCCTGCAGCTTTTTGCCTGCGCAAAACAGCCCACCCCGGTGGATCCCGTACAGGCGGACAGGCTCTGGCAGGGCTTTGTGCAGGCCTCGGCTGTCAGGCCAGCTCCCTTTCGCGACGACATGAGCCTGCGCTTCGGAAGCTCCGGCAACACCCGCAGGGTGACTGCCCTTCTCTGGGGCAACGGAGACAATACCCTGCGCCTGGACGTTCGGGCAGGCGTTGGCGCAACCCTTGCCATGGTCAGGCAGGAAGGCGAGCATTTCCTCCTCTACATGCCCATGGAGCAAAAGGCACTCTTCCACATGGGGCCCACCTCGCCCCTTCTGAAGATTGGAGTTCCCCTGCCCCTTGATCTCTTCAGGCTTGAGGCCCTTCTCCACGGCCGCTACAGCGCTGTCTTTGGGGACAAGTATCTTTCTGTCCGTTCGGACAGGCTTGGCACTGCCTTCGAGCTTTCTCACGGCATTGGCGGAACCCTTGTCCTTTCTGACAATGCCCTCCCCCTTGCCTGGAAAAACGATCAGTGGACCATGAGCCTTGACCTTGACGAACAGGGCCTTGTCAGGCGAGTTGAACTTCTCAATACGCGTGGCGAGAAGGCCATAGTCCTTGTCAAGAAGCGCGAAACGCCCACCTCTCCCTTCGAAAAGGGCCAGATGGGCCTTGCCCTTCCGGATGGAACCGAGGTTCAGGCCCTGGAAAATCTCAAAAACTAGCCCAAACCAGGTACTGGCAGCGGACCGGATTTTTCCGGACCTGCTGTCCGCCCCATGCCCCCTTCACCTTCACCACACGAGGTTTCGCAATGATAAAGACCCTGCACATAGGCTGCGATCACGCAGCGGTGGATCTGAAAGACCTGCTCGTCAACGCCCTGAAGGACCGCTACGAGGTCGTGGATCACGGCACCAACTCCCACGAGAGCTGCGACTATCCGGACTTTGCCCATGCCGTGTGCAGGGCAGTGGAAAAGGATCCCGAGTCCAACGGCATCCTTTTGTGCGGCACAGGCATAGGCATGTCCATTGCCGCCAACCGCCACGAGAAGATCCGCGCGGCACTTTGCACCACGGAACTTCACGCAAGCTTTACCCGCAGGCACAACGACGCAAACGTCCTCTGCCTTGGCGCGCGCATGACAGGCGAGGAGCTTGCCATGGCCATTGTGGAGACCTTTTTGCACACCGATTTCGAGGGCGGCCGCCACATGCGCCGCATAGCCAAGCTGGCCATCTCAAACGAGGCAGAATAAGGCCATGCAGATCTACAACACAGCTTCCCGCGCGAAAGAGGAGCTTCGCCCTGTCCGCCCGGGCAAGATCCACATGTATGTCTGCGGCGTCACGGTCTACGATCTCTGCCACATAGGCCATGCCCGCTCAGCCCTGGTCTTTGACGTTCTTGTGCGCCACCTGCGGCGCAAGGGCCTTGAAGTCACCATGGTGCGCAACTTCACGGACGTGGACGACAAGATCATCAATCGCGCAAACCGCGAGAACAGGGACTGGAAGGAAGTGGCCGAGACCTACATCAAGGCCTTCCACGAGGACATGGACGCATTGGGTGTCTTGCGCGCGGACATAGAGCCAAGGGCAACCGAACACATGCAGGACATCATGAACATGTGCGAGGAGCTCATCCGCCAGGACAAGGCCTATGCCACTCCTTCCGGCGACGTCTACTTCAGGGTCCGCTCCTTTGCCGACTACGGCAAGCTCTCCCACAGGAATCTGGACGACATGCAGGCAGGCGCGCGCATAGCCCCAGGCGAGGAAAAGCAGGATCCCATGGACTTTGCCCTGTGGAAGGCTGCCAAGCCAGGCGAGCCCTACTGGGAAAGCCCCTGGGGCAAGGGGCGTCCCGGCTGGCACATAGAGTGTTCCGCTATGTCCCGCCCCTGGCTTCCCCTGGACATCCACGGTGGCGGCATGGATCTCATCTTCCCCCACCACGAGAACGAGATTGCCCAGACCGAGGCCTGCTGCGGCTGCGAGCTCGCGAAGCTGTGGATGCACAATGCCTTTGTGCAGATAAACAGCGAGAAGATGTCGAAAAGCCTTGGCAACTTCAAGACCATACGCGACATCCTCGCCTCCTGGATGCCCGAGACCCTGCGCTATTTCCTTTTGAGCAAGCAGTACCGCTCCCCCGTGGACTTTACGCCAGAGGGCATGGACGATGCCGAACGCGCCCTTGTCCGTGTCTACGAGTGTCTTGCCCAGGCGAAGACGGGTCTTGAGCGCAGCAAGTGGAAGAAATCTCCCCTGCCCGAAGATATCGCGAAGGAATGGGCGGACCTAGGCTCTGCCTTTGACGAGGCCATGGACGACGATCTCAACACCGCCATGGCCCTTGGGCACATCTTCTCCATGGTGCGCATCACAAACCGCGTCCTTGAGGACAAGGCCCTGAAGGCTTCCGAGGCCACAAGGGATCTCTTGCAGGAATTCATGCAGCGCATGGAAGGCGTCTCCGGCGAGCTCGGCCTCTTTGGGCAGGATCCCAATGCCTTCCTTGCCGACATGCGCGCCTCGCGCTGCAGGCGCATGGACATAGACGTTGCAAAGGTCGAGGAAGTGCTCGCAAAAAGGGCCCAGGCCCGCAAGGACAAGGACTTTGCCGCCTCCGACGCCCTGCGCGACGAGCTGAAAGCCATGCACGTGGAAGTGCGCGACACACCCCAGGGTCAGACCTGGGATCTTGTCATTTCCTGATTCTGAAAAATCGCGCAGCGGGGCAAGCCAAAAAACCTGCCCCGCTGCGTATCCCCTGGAGCCCATAGAGGAGAGCTGTCGTGAGTATAAGCCGGCTTCGTCTTTGCGCCCTGGCAACCCTGTTCTTCTTTTGCCTGTCCCTTTTGTACCCTGTGCAAGCCAGGGCCTTCTTCTTCGGGGGCGTCACCCTGAAGGACGAAAACGAGATGGGCCGCAAGTTCGATGTGGCCGTGCGCTCCAATCTGCCCATGGTCGAGGATCCGGAAATTTCCCAGTACGTGAACAACCTCGTTGCCCACATCGTCTCCTCCATTCCGCCGCAGCCCTTCCGTTTCAAGCCAGGCGTTATCCTCCACCCCTCCATCAACGCCTTTGCCGTGCCTGGCGGCTACATCTACGTCTTCACAGGGCTCCTCATGAATTTCAACAGCGAGGAGGAAGTGGCAGGCGTGCTCTGCCACGAGCTTGCCCACGTGACTCAGCGCCACGTGGCTTCGCGCCTTGAAAGGGCGCAGATGATCTCCATAGGCTCCCTGCTCCTTGCCGTGGCAGGCATAGCCGTTGGCGGTGGCGGTGCTGCCGCAGCCGGCGCCCTTGGTGCAGGCCAGGCAGCCATGCTGGACTACAGCAGGGCAGACGAGACCGAGGCGGACCAGATAGGCATGCAGTTTCTCATCAAGGCAGGCTATCCGCCCATTGGCATGGTCAACGGCTTCAAGGTCCTGCGCCAGAAAAGCTGGATGATGGGGGTCTCCGTGCCCGCCTATCTCTCCACACACCCGGACATAGGCGATCGCATAAACGGCATACAGGCCCGCATCCTCAACATGCCCAAGGCCATCACGGCCCGCAAGACAGACAACCGCCGCTTCAAGCGCATGCAAATCCTGCTCTGGGGCCGCTACGGCTCCCCCCAGACAGCCATGCAGCGCTTTAAGGGCAACGATGCCCTCTCCCTCATGGGCAGGGGCATGGTGCTCGCACGCCAAAACAACGTGCAGGCCGCAGCCAGGGCCTTTGACGAGGCAGTGGCAAAGGCTCCGCGCGACAGCCTTGTCCTGCGCGAGGCAGGCATTTTCAACTACCGCAAGGGCAGCATGGACAAGGCAAGGACCTTGCTCAGGCAGGCCCTTGCGCTTGACGATCGCGACTATATGGGAAGCTTTTTCTACGCCCGTCTGCTCGACGACGAGGGCCGCCACCACGAGGCCCAGGGACGCTTCCTCAAGGTCCTGCAGTCCGTGCCCGAGGACGCAGAGGTGCACGAGAGTCTTGCGCGCAGCTACGGAACCAATGGCCAGACAGGCCTTGCCTATGTGCACATGACCTATGCCGCCATATATTCCCATAACAAACGGCAGGCCGAACGCTATTTCGAAAGGGCCAAGAGTCTGGCCTCCTCCACCAGGGAATTCAAACGCCTCGACAAAATCTACAAGGAACGCAAGGAAATATGGGAGAACATGTAATGCCTGCAGAATTTCACGCCACAACCATTCTGGCAGTCAAGCGCAACGGCCACGTGACCATGGCCGGCGACGGACAGGTCACCCTGGGTCAGACCATGGTCATGAAGCACACTGCCAAAAAAATCCGCCTTGTGGGCGACGGCAAGGTGCTGGCCGGCTTTGCCGGGGCCACTGCGGACGCCTTTACCCTTTTCGAACTGTTCGAAGCCAAGCTCAAGGAGTTCCACGGCAACCTTGTGCGCGCAGCAGTGGAAATGACCAAACAGTGGCGCAGAGACAAGTATCTGCAAAAGCTCGAGGCCATGCTGCTTTTGGCAGACAGGGAACACATTCTTCTGCTCTCCGGCACGGGTGATGTCATAGAGCCGGACGACGACGTGGCAGCCATTGGTTCCGGCGGCCCCTACGCCCTTTCCGCAGCGCGCGCCCTTCTCCGCCACACAGACCTTCCTGCCGAGGATATTGTGCGCAACGCCATGACCATTGCCAGCGAAATCTGCGTCTACACAAACAGCAACTTTACTGTGCAAACGCTCTAGCTTTTTGCTTGTGCAAGGGGGAAGGACATGGACACAGGGGTTCGTTCCGACATCGGGGAACGCAGCATTGATGCGGAACTGGCAGGCCTTGCCAAGGATGAGCCAATTCTCCTTGAGGCCGGCTGCAAGATCAATCTCGGGCTCAAGATCCTTGGGCAAAGGGAAGACGGCTACCATCTGATCGACAGCATCTTCTATCCCCTGAAGGCTCCCTGCGACAAATTGTACATGGCGCGCGCAAGGGAAGAGGGGATACGTGTTCTGACAGACTGCAGGGGTGTTGATCCGGAAAAAAACACTCTCACCAAGGCCTGGAAGGTCTTTGCCGAGACCACAGGCTTTGCGCAAGCCCTTGTCGTGCGCCTTGAAAAGAACATTCCCTGGGGCGCTGGCCTTGGGGGAGGCAGTGCCGACGCAGCCTGCGTGCTGAGGCATATGGCTCTCCTTGCAAAGGAGGCCGGCCGCCCTGTCAGCGAAGAAGCGCTTCTTTCCATGGCAGCCAGGGTTGGCGCAGACGTCCCCTTCTTTTTGCGCAATGTCCCCATGCGCGTGCAGGGCATAGGAGAAATCCTCACCAAAGTGGACCTTTGTCTCGAAGGATTTTTCCTTGTGCTCGTCATGCCCTGCGTCAGTGTCCAGACCCCCTGGGCCTACAAAGCCTATGACGAATCACGGGCGCGAAAAGGGACAAAGGGTGCGAAAGTCGGCCTCAGCGGCCAGTTGCGGGAAAAGGAACAATCCTTGCTTGAGGCATTGACAGTCATGACAAAAGTGCGTAAGGAAAGCCTTCCCATAGATTCACCGCTCGAGCTTGCAAACGACCTCGAACCCGTTGTCTTCAAGCGTTATCCAGCACTTGGAGACATCAAGAGAATGTTGCTTGCCCACGGTGCCTGCGCCGCCTCCATGAGTGGCAGCGGCTCAAGCGTCTTTGCTCTCTATGATGATGAAGCGAAGGCCCGCGCCGCAGCCGCCAGCATGGAATGGCCGGTGCAGCTTTCTTCACTTGCTGGGATGTAGCCAAGCGGTAAGGCAACGGGTTTTGGCTCCGTCACGCGAAGGTTCGAACCCTTCCATCCCAGCCATCTTTTTTGTCCTTTGCCACAGGCAAAAAACAGGAAAAGACTATGAACGACTTGAAGATTGTTACTGGGTCCGCCAACCCGGATCTGGCTGTGGCCATATGCAATCATCTTGGCTGTCAGCTCACTCCCACGCTGGCGACCACATTCAGCGACGGCGAACTTCGCGTTGAAATCGGCGCCAATGTCCGTGGTGACGACGTCTTTGTCGTTCAGCCCACCTGTCCGCCCGATGTCAACCGCAACCTGATCCAGCTCTGCCTCATGTGCGACGCTCTGAAAAGGGCCTCTGCCGGACGCATCACGGCTGTTGTGCCCTACTACGGCTACGCCAGGCAGGACCGCAAGGTCAGCCCCAGGGCGCCCATCAGCGCCAAGATGGTGGCAGACTTCATCTCCTGTTCCGGAGCCGGTCGCGTGGTGACAATCGATCTGCACGCCGGACAGATTCAGGGCTTCTTCAACTGTCCTGTGGACAATCTTTTCGCCGGACCCGTTCTGCTTGAGTCCCTGCGCAAGGCCATTGAGGGCGATCCCGTAATCGTCTCCCCGGATGCAGGCGGCGTGGAACGTGCCCGCGCCTATGCCAAGCGCCTTGGCGCCCCGCTTGCCATCGTGGACAAGCGCCGCGACAAGCCCAACCAGGCACAGGCAATGCATGTCATCGGTGATGTGGCTGGCAAGACCGCAATCATCGTGGACGACATGATCGACACTGCCGGCACCCTCTGTGCCGCAGCAGACGTGCTCATGGAAAACGGTGCAGTCAAGATCATGGCCTGCGTGACGCACCCTGTCCTCTCCGGCCCGGCCATTGACCGCATCAATGCCACCGAGACCATGAGCGAAGTCTACGTGACAGACACCATTCCCCTGGGAGACAAGCTCGAACGCTGCCCCAAGCTCCACGTTGTGGATGTGGGCTCGCTCCTTGGCAAGGCTATTTCCAACATACACACAGGCTCCTCCGTGAGCGTGCTGTTTACCTAAAGGGTCTGTCAGAAAAAATTTTTCGAGCAAATTGTGCGCATGACAGCGCGTCAAGGAGATGTATCAATGACTATCGAAAAAACTCTCTGCGCTCAGAAACGCGAGGGGTCCGGCAAGGGTGCTTCCCACCGTCTGCGTGCCGAGGGCCTTGTTCCCGGTGTTTTCTACAACAACAAGGGTGACAACATCCTTGTGGGCGTGCCGGCCAAGGAACTGGAAATGCTGTACTTCGAGATCGGTGACACCACGGTGTTCAACCTTGAAATCGATGACAACGGCACCAAGACCACCTATCCCGCCTTCTTCTGGGACGTGCAGAAGCACCCCTACAAGAAGCGTTTTGTGCACATCGACTACTACGGTGTGGATCTTGACCAGGAAGTGAAGGTCAGGGTTCCCCTGGTGTTCACCGGCACTGCCCGCGGTGTGAAGATCGGCGGTGTCATGGAGACCTACCGCGAGTACGTCACCATTGCTGCCAAGCCCCTGGCCATGCCCCACAAGATCATTGTGGACGTGACCGACATGGGTCTCAACCAGCACCTCACCATTGACAAGCTGCAGCTGCCCGAAGGCGCTCACGCCGTGTACGACGACGTGTTCACCATCGTGTCCGTGCTCTCCAAGAGCAAGGACGCAGACGCAGACGATGCTCCCGCCGAAGGCGAGGAAGCCAAGTAGGGTTCGCAGCCAACAATTTCTTGCGGCGGCATCCGGTATTTTGCGGGTGCCGCCTTTTTTTGCCCCATCAGAAGCTGCGGAAGATACGCCCTTCCGCTTTTGAGGATAGCCATGGACTACAGAGGTGTTCTGGTCGGCCTCGGCAACCCGGGCCCCAAGTACGAACGCACAAGGCACAACACGGGTTTTCTCCTTGTGGACAAAATTCTCGATCTTGCCCATCTCGAGGGCAGGGTCGAGGACATGAACGGTGCGCGCTTTGACTGCGAGCTGTGGCGCGTGACCCTGGATGCCCTAGACGGAACCTGGCTTGTGGCAAAGCCCATGACCTTCATGAATCTGTCCGGCCGCTGTGTGCAGCCCCTTTTGGCCTGGCACAAACTTGGCGCAGCAGATCTCGTCGTCGCCCACGACGAGCTGGATCTGCCCCCCGGATCCCTGCGCTTCAAGTTCGGCGGCGGCAACGCAGGCCACAATGGCCTGAAGTCCATCACGGAACTTCTGGGCACCCCAAATTTCTACAGACTGCGCATAGGCATAGGCCGCCCAAGGGAGCGCTTCCAGGTCTCGGACTGGGTTTTGACCACCATGAAGGAAGAAGCCCCCTTGTGGGAAGAAGCCATGGACAGTGGCGTAGACGTGCTCTCTGCCTTCGCAAAAAAGGGCCTTGAGCGGGCCGTCACCCTGGCAAACCGCGCCTCCAAACGCATTGCCGAGGAGGCAGCGAAGGAGAGCGAGGAGAAAAAAGCCTGAATCCTGCCCTTTCCAAACGTGCCAAACAAGCCCGGGATGCCAGAGACTTTTTCAGTAAAAGGCCTGTGTTTTCAACTAGTTATAGTGGAAACAAGGCCTTTTTTGTCATGCCAATTTTGCAGGCTCTGGACTTTTTGCACAGTTCCCTGTAGGTTAAGAAAACTTGGCTTACCTCATACGCGGTAGGCCGCATACTCGCGCCCATGGCCCGCACCCATAAAGACCCGCGCGAGGACAACTCATAGCATAGGAGAATTTGATACCATCCACATATCCTCAGCTTCTTTTCTCGTCATTGCGACCTACTCCTTGCTCCTTGAGACTGATCCTTTGGACTGATCCTTTTGGATTGCGCCATTGGACTGGTCATCTGGACGCAAGGCCTGCAGTTCTCGTTCACAAGGCATGCAACACAGAGAAGAATGCCTATGCCAGGGGATCATGTGAGCGCACGGCAGCATGCTCTGCCGTAAGGAGTCCTCATGTACAAGGTGGACGATCTCGTAGTTTACCCCGCACAGGGCGTAGGAAAGATCAACCGCATAGACACGAAGACCATCGGCGGTGTCAATTGTGACATCTACATCGTCGGCATACAGAGCAACAACATCACGCTCATGGTTCCGGTCAAGAATGCCGGCAATGTGGGACTGCGCCAGCTCGTGGACAAGGAAACAGCCTCGGGCATTCTGGACAACCTCAAAAACAATACTGCCCAGAGCGTCTATGTGGGACAGAACTGGAACAGGCGTTTTCGCAAGTATTCGGACAAGATGAAAAGCCCTGACCTGAGCGTGGTCGCCGAGGTATTGCGCGAACTGCTTGTCATTGGCCGCGACAAGGAACTTTCCTATGGCGAGCGGCGCCTGCAGGAGCAGGCCATGTCCTTGGTCGTTGGCGAAATTTCCGAAGTCCTGGGCGTCTCCCAGGACGATCTCAGGGACAGCCTTCTGAAAATCTACGCCCCTGCCGTCCCTGACGACGCTTCTTCTGGCGAACAGGCCCCAAAGGGCAACTAGCTTGCGGGTGCCCCCCTTGGGGATACCCAGGGTCACAGGCCGCACCCACCAAAGCCGCACATACTGCACGAAACCGGGACTTTCCCCTTGCCAGATAGGCAAAGGATAGGCTAAAGGTCTCGGACTCGTGACGCCTTGCATACAACTGCAGTCCCTCCTTCCTGCAGGTCTTCAACCCTGCCCTCTCTTTATCCCCAAAATCCGTCCTCACTTTTTTCGCTTCTTGCACGCTCTTCAAGGACAAGGACTGCGGACCTTCCTTTCCGCGCAACGTCTTTGCGATTGCCCGCTTGCCCTCCTTCGCGCACCCCTATCCCGGATATATTTCATGCTGAAAAAAATTCTGCCCGATCCCCCTGCAGACGGAGCCCTCAATCTCACCACCCTGAAGACCCGTTCCATGAACGAGCTCATGCAGCTCGCGGACGCCTACGGTGTGGAAAATGCAAGTTCCCTGCGCAAGCAGGAACTCCTCTTTGCCATCCTGCAGGCCTGCGGTTCCCACGACGGAGCCATCTATGGCGACGGGGTACTGGAAATTTTGCCGGACGGCTTCGGCTTTCTGCGTTCGACCTTCTACTCCTACATGCCAGGCCCGGACGACATCTACGTCTCCCCCTCGCAGATTCGCAAGTTTTCCCTGCGCAAGGGCGACATTGTCTCGGGTCAAATCCGTCCTCCCAAGGAGGGAGAACGCTACTTTGCCCTGCTCAAGGTGTGCACCATAGGCTTCGAGGCCCCGGAAAAGGCCAGAAACCTTGTTCTCTTCGACAACCTGACCCCGGTCTACCCCACGCGTCAGCTTGTCATGGAAAACGGCAGCACCAACTACGCAAACCGCATCATCGATCTTCTTTCGCCCATTGGCATGGGCCAGCGCGGCCTCATTGTGGCACCCCCAAGGGCTGGCAAGACCGTGCTTCTGCAGTCCCTTGCCAATGCCATCGCGACCAACAATCCGGAATGCTACCTTATCATCCTGCTTATTGACGAGCGCCCGGAAGAAGTCACCGACATGGCCCGCACGGTCAAGGGAGCGGAAATCATCAGCTCCACCTTCGACGAACCTCCGCAGCGCCACGTGCAGGTATGCGAAATGGTCCTGGAAAAGGCCAAGCGCCTGGTCGAGCGCAAGCGCGATGTGGTCATCCTGCTCGATTCCATCACAAGGGTCGGCAGGGCCTACAACACCGTGACTCCTGCCTCTGGTCGCGTGCTTACAGGCGGTCTTGACGCCAATGCCCTGCAGCGCCCCAAACGCTTTTTCGGCGCTGCCCGCAACATAGAGGAAGGGGGCAGTCTCACCATACTGGCCACAGCCCTCATCGAGACAGGCTCGCGCATGGACGAGGTCATCTTCGAGGAATTCAAGGGCACTGGCAACATGGAAATCTGTCTGGACCGCCATCTGGCAGAGAGGCGCATCTTCCCTGCCATAGACATTCACCGCACAGGCACGCGCAGGGAAGAGCTTCTTTTGCCCGAGGACGTGCTCAACAGGACCTGGATCATACGAAAGCTCCTGGGCTCCATGCAGCCAGCGGACAGCCTCGAATTCCTGCTCGAAAAGATGAAGGCAACAAAGTCCAACAGGGACTTTCTCAATGCCATGGGCAAATAGCCTGGCCCCAAAGCCCTGTCCCGAAAAAAGATTGCCCTGAACAGAAGGCCCCGCAGATCCTGAGATCCGCGGGGCCTGAACTTTTGGAAAACATTCCTATTTGCGGCTTTGGGCCTTTTCCATGAAACGATCTGCGTTGACTATAAAGCGCTTGTGTTTCCCGCGGCCCACAAGGCCCGCTTCGTCGCTTGCCCCAACCTCAAAGGTCAGGCTTCTGCCGTCCACCTCCACAAGCCTTGCCCACACATGCACCACGCCTCCCACAGGTGTGGGAGCAAGGTGTTCGACATTGACCATAGTGCCAACACTGGTCTCCCCCTTGCCAAGGACATCGAAAATTGCATTGCAGGCTGCCTCTTCCATGGCAGCGATCATCATGGGCGTGGCAAAGACCTCCAAAGAACCACTGCCCACAGCGGCTGCCGTGCTTTCTTTGGTAACCTCGATCATCATCTCGGCCGACAATCCGATCTTCAGTTCAGCCATTATTCATCTCCCGCATCAACGCTGGTAAAGGAAAATTCTGTCACGTCAAAAAGGCCCCTGGTGTGCACGCGAAGCTTTGGGAACACGCACAGGGCCATAAAACTTAAGGTCACGACCGGATCGATGTCCGGGTTCACGGCAAAGTCCAGCGCCTTCTTCTCGATAGCCGCAAGCTCGCGCGCCACGTCTTCAGCCACTTCTCCGCTCATGAGCCCTGCCACAGGCAAAGGAAGGGAGGCCGTGCACACGCCGCCCTGCACGATGGCTATGCCGCCGTTCATTTCCGCAACCCTTGCCACAGCCTGGATCATGTCCTGATCGCTGCTGCCCGCGACCACGATATTGTGGCTGTCGTGGGCAATGCTTGTTGCCAGGGCTCCTCCCAGGAGCCTGCCTTCCAGAGCGTAGTTCTCGAGTATGCCAAGGCCCACCAGACCCAGAGACTTGTGGCGTTCGAAAGCGGCTATCTTGCAAAGGCCCGGATTGGCTGCCGCATCGAAGTTGCCTTCACTGTCCACCACAACATCGCGCACACTGGCCTCTGTGCAGAGGCTGTGCGGCAGAAGGCCAATGACCCTGGCCCTTTTCGAGGGTACAGGCAGGGCAAGGACACTCTGGTCGAGCTCCCGTTCCCGTATGTGCACGCTGTGCAATATGCTTTCCGGCACGGAAACACTCTTCGTTTCCCCCAAAAACCTGCCGTGTTCGCAGACAAGCTTGCCTTCGCTCCAGACGCGCGCGACATTGAAGTCGCGCACGTTGTCCGCGAGCACGAGATCCGCCACATAGCCGGGGGCAATGGCGCCTGCGTTCCTGAAACCGAAGCAGGAGGCCGTGTTTATGGTGGCCATGGCAACTGCCGTTGGCGCATCCAGGCCAAGGGCCACGGCCTTGCGCAAAATGGCGTTGATGTGCCCGGATGTGAGGATGTCCTCTGCGTGCAGATCGTCCGTGCACAGGCAGAAGCGGTGGGCATTTTTTTCGTTTACGCTGGGAAGCACGCGGGCAAGGCTCTTGGCTGCGGAGCCCTCGCGCACAAAGACGTAGAGGCCGCTGCGTACGTGTTCCTGCAAGACCTTCGGATCCTCTTCCTCGTGATCGTTGCCCATGCCACAGGCTGCGTAGGCCTGCAGGCCACGGCCGGAAAGTCCCGGACAGTGGCCGTCCACCATGCGCCCCGAAGCCCTTGCCATGGCTATCTTGTCCAGAAGATCCCCGTCTCCTGCAAGCACACCCGGCACGTTCATGACCTCGCCAAGGGAGCACACCCTCTCTTCCTGCCAAAAAGAGCTCAAGGCCCTGGCGTCAAGATTGGCGCCTGCGTCCTCGAAGGGCGTGCAGGGAACGCAGGAAGGCAAAGCAATGTGGATGTGGCAGGGAAGGTCCCGGCTTGCCTCAAGCATGTAGCGTATGCCGTCACTGCCTGCGACGTTGGCGATTTCGTGCGGGTCCGCCACGACACGGGTCGTACCGCAAGCAAGAACTGCCCTTGCAAAGGAGGGAGGCGTGAGCATGGTAGACTCTATGTGGACATGGGCGTCCATGAGCCCCGGGAGCAGGGTCTGGCCCTGGCAGTCGAAAATTGCACCTGCCTGCACATCCTTGCATTCCTCGTCCGCAAGGACTGCCAGGATGTGACCGTCCCCTACAAGGACGGTTCTGTTTTCGAGAATTTCGCGGCCAAAGACGTCAACAACACTGGCGTGCACAAGGGCCATATCGCAGGCCCTGCGCCCCATGACCATGTCCACCGCGCGCTGCAGATTCAAAGCGTTCAAACAAGGTTCCTCGATATTTAAGGGTCTGGGAGGCATTTTTTGGGGGCTGGATCCCCCCCCCTTTTTGCCAGGAAGTTATTCCCGGCAAAGATGTGGCCCCAAGTCTAGCAGGTTCCCCAATCCTTGAAAAGCAAGCCTTGCCCCAGACAAAACTCTGGGCAGTGCCCCAAAAGAGGCTCCATACTTGAAGCTCCCCCGTTTTACAACGGGGGATTCTCCCTGACCAGAAAATGGCTTTCTGCCGGGTTACCCCGACAGCTGTCACCATTCCAACAGAAGGACAGAGCCAAATGTCGGCAGATGCCTTTGCCCAATAGGAGGAAAAATTTCCACCGCCTGCACAGAAGTATCCGCCGGTAGCTGCTACTTTCCCGAGGAGTTCGCGACAGACCTCTTCCCCGTTCCCGAGATCCTGACCTTGGCCTTGGCTTTAGCCTTGGCCTTAACATTGACCCCGGGCTTCGTGGATGCCGGAGAGCCGACATCGCACAAGGTTAATCTTCGGCACAGACCGCTGTCGCTCAGCAGCGCTTCCACAGCCGGCCACTTGCTTAGCAAGAGGCTTCGGTCGTGCCGGTTTTCGGTAGCATAGCAGGCAAGAAAGGCGGACATGATATCACGCTGGACAAGCGTGTCCGTATCCCCCAATTGGTGCCACCGTTGTTTCAGAGGCTTTTTGGTGTACGTATCTGTAAACCTGAGTTCCCGGGATGTTTTTACTACCACGGGTCTAATTCAGCTGAGGATCTGTACTAGTATGCATACTTATCTCTCTGTAAATATAGTATAAAGCTTCAAGCCGTGTTGACATTTGAAGTGCAATTTTTTACGATGTGGTAATAAAAATTTTATCTTACCACAGGATTGCC
>NZ_NFJC01000045.1 GCF_002159665.1 Desulfovibrio sp. An276 | reverse complement strand
AATCTGTATCAAATCCCTGCGGCAAAGCCGCAGAAATCAGAATCTCAAAGTTCTCTTCCCATTCGCTATTCACTTGTCAATGAACCAGAACCTGCCGCCGTTTCAAGCGACGTCGGGCTTTATGCCCTTTTCCTTGTCAACTGTCAAGAACTTTTTTTTCGTTTCGCGATTTTTTTTTCGCGGAAGAATTTCGTTCCTTCTCAGTCGCGGGAAAGTTCCTTATAGGCTTTTCGATTTTCATCTGTCAAGCAGTTTTTTGAACTTTTTTTTGGAAGCTCTTGAAACTGCCTTCCAGACTGGCCTGAAGCCTTGCCCCAAATGATCTCGCAAGGTGCGTTTTCAATTGGCGCGAGGGAGGCTTCTACGCTTGTGGCATGGGTCTGTCAACAAAAATCTGCAAATTTGGCAAACTTTTTTTGTTTTCGCAGGAGCTCAACAAGCCAACCTGCTGAAACCTTAGTCTTTTTCTTGTTTGTCCAATTTTTCAGCAAAAGAGCCTCAAGGTCCCCTTCTTCTCCCTGCGCCTTTCTCATGGGTTCACCACTCTCCCCCTTGCCCATCCATCCCCCTTGTCCTCAAGGCATGGGAGCATTTTGCTGTCCTTCCCCTCGCGCTTTCCCTATGGCCGGACGTTTCTTGGGTCACATTCTCTCAGATTGCGTGCCTACCTTGCCACAGACAACACCTTGATATCTAAGCGAACCTCAGATTTCGCAGCGTGAACTTCAAAAAACGTGACAAATTCCACTTCTCGAAGTTCAAAAGACGCAGCAAATCTTTCTTGTTCATCTAAAAAAAACGTGGCACAAAAGAACAAGAGATTTACAAAAAACGTTGCAAAATTTTATTTTTGCACTTTAAAAAACGTGGCAAGCAATCACGAGGGAGGATCTATGCTCCGCCGCAAGATCATGGAAAAACTGCTTTATTGGAAAGATGATAAGCATAAAAGAGCTTTGCTCGTCACTGGTGCCCGCCAGACAGGCAAGACCTGGATCATTCGGCAATTTGCCAAGGAGCAGTACAAGCACTTTCTTGAGCTGAACTTCCTGGAAGATCCAAATGCAAGAGACATCTTCAGTGGCAGTCTGGACGCAAACACTATCATTACGGCCCTCACCGCCTATACTCGTGCCTCTCTTGTCCCTCACGAGACGCTTGTCTTCTTTGACGAGATTCAGGAATGCCCACAAGCACGGACTGCCATCAAGTTCCTCGTTGAAGATGGACGTTTTGACTATATTGAGTCCGGCTCTCTTTTGGGTGTGCGAAGTGGTGAAGCCACCTCATACCCGGTAGGATATGAGAAACTTCTACAGATGTTTCCTCTTGACCTTGAGGAATTTTCCTGGGCAACTGGCATCCAGCCAGAGGTTCTCGACCATGTCCGCACTGCCTTTGAGAACAGAACGCCAGTCCATCCTGCAATACACGCCCGAATGAGCCGGATCTTCCGCCTCTATGCCATTGTGGGGGGTATGCCAGCGGCAGTACAGGAATATGTTAACTCATACGATATGCGCAGGGTGCTAGAATTGCAGCAGGACATCCTTGGCCTGTACAGACTTGATATTGCAAAGTACGCCGATGGAGAGAAGGCCAGAGTCCAAGATATTTTTGATCGGATTCCTTCACAGCTCGATGACAAAAACCGCAGATTTAATTTGGCAGACATCAATAAATCAGCACGATACAACCGCTACGAGGATAGTTTCCTCTGGTTGCGAGACGCTGGCGTTGCCCTTCCCTGCTACGCTATCTCAGAACCCACTCTTCCTCTTCGCTGCAGGGAAAAAAGATCTCTTTTTAAGCTTTTCATGGGAGATACAGGTCTTCTTTGCGCTGCCTCCATGGAAAACATCCAGTTCGACATCCTGCACGGAAACCTTGCAGTGAACATGGGAAGCATCCTCGAGAATGTCTTTGCCCAGATATTCACAGTCAACGGCTTTCCTCTCTGGTATTTCAACAAACCCAAATACGGAGAGATCGACTTTGTGCTCCAGAAAGGCAGAGCCTGCCTACCGATTGAGATCAAGTCCGGAAAGGACTACAGGCGCCACGCGGCACTTTCCAATGTTCTGAACGTTTCGGAGTGGGCTCTTGAGCAGGGAATTGTCTTTTGCCACGACAACGTTTCTGCAGCTGGCAAGGTGCACTATCTCCCCTGGTATATGGCTATGTTTCTGAAGCCCCCAAAGCCAATTTCCGGAATCGTGTACGAGGATTTTTCCCAGAGTCTGGAAGAGCTCACGAGATAGCTTCCGGATATCTGGACATTCCCGGATGACAACACTGTTCCGCATTCAGGCCAGTGTTTGCATACAACAAGGGGGAAGAGGATCCTTGTCCTCTTCCCCCGTTTTGTTCAGGAAAAACCTTGTTACTTTGCGCAACCGACAGCCCTGCGTTCGCGGATGACCGTCACCCGGATCTGACCAGGGTACGTCAGCTCCTTTTCGATCTTTTCGGCTATCTGCTTGCACAGCACATAGGTCATGTCGTCGTCTACCATATCGACATTGACCATGACGCGCACCTCGCGTCCGGCCTGGATGGCGTAGGCCTTTGCAACGCCCTCGAAGCTTGTGGCTATGGCCTCCAGGGTCTCAAGGCGCTTCACGTAGTTTTCGAGAAGCTCCTTGCGTGCGCCAGGACGTGCCCCGGAAATGGAGTCCGCTGCCTGCACAAGGACAGCCAGTGCGGAATTGGGACGCACATCCTCGTGGTGGGCGGCAATGGCATGCACAATGTCCTTGCTCTCGTTGTACTTCTTGGCTGCGTCAGCACCTATGAGGGCGTGGGGTCCCTCGATCTCGTGGTCCAGAGCCTTGCCAATATCGTGCAAAAGTCCTGCCCTCTTGGCCTTCTTTTCGTCCAGGCCCAGTTCTGCTGCCATGAGGCCGCACAGGGCAGAGACCTCGAGCGAATGCTGCAGCACATTCTGGGTAAAGCTTGTACGATAGCGCAGCTGACCCAAGAGATTGATGAGCTCCGGGTGTATGCCGTGCACGCCTGCGTCAAAGGTGGCCTGCTCGCCAATCTCGCGCACGTGCGCGTCCATCTCCTGGGTGCACTTCTGGACAACGTCCTCGATGCGGGCTGGATGGATACGGCCGTCCTGGATAAGGCGCTCAAGGGCCATCTTGGCAATTTCCCTGCGCAGGGGGCTGTATGCCGAAAGGATGACCGTTTCCGGGGTGTCGTCGATGATGAGGTCAACACCCGTGGCAGCCTCGAGCGAACGGATATTGCGGCCCTCGCGGCCAATGATGCGGCCCTTGATGTCTTCTGAAGGCAGGCTCACGGCCGTGACGGTCTGCTCGCCCACATAGTCGCCTGCGTAGCGCTGGATGGCGTTGCAGATGATCTCCTTGGCCTTGCGGTCAGCCTGATCCTTGGCCTCGGTCTCAATCTGACGTGCCATGCGGGCAGCCTCGTGCAGGCTCTTGCTGCGCACGTCAGCCATGATGAGATTCTTTGCCTCGTCGGGAGTGAGGCCGGCTATCTCCACAAGCTTGCGCTCCTGCTCCTCTATACGGGTGGCGAGGAAGTTTTCGTTCTCTTCTATCTGCCGCTCCCTGCGGGCAAGCTCCTTGTCCTGGGCAAGCAGTTGCTGCTCTCTTGTGGACATGCGTTCCGCCTTTTCCTCAAGGCGCGCTCCCATGTCCTCCAGCTTGCGTTCCCTTGCCTTTGCCTCGCGTTCGCGATCGCGGAACTCGCTTTCAAGCTCGCTCTTCTGCTTGAAGAGATCGTCCTTGCCCTGCAGGATGATCTCCTTCTTCTGAGCCTGCGCCTCCTTGCGCGCTTCCAAAACTATGCGTCTGGCAAGCACATCCGCATCGCCAAGGCGCTTGGTCACCACAAATTTATGGATAAACCACCCTGCTGCAAGCCCGACAGCAAGGGCGATGAGTGCATAGAGAAATTCCATACGTATCCCTTCCTTTATGTAGATCGGGAAATTGTCCCGAATTGCATGCTCACGCGCCTTGCGACCTTTTCAAAGGGCATAAAAAAAGCCCGCACTGCGAGACCTCGCGAGTGTTGGGCTGTGCGGGACGAGACTGTATGACCTTCATCGGTCACGACAGGTTGCCATGAATTGACGCAGACCCCCGACTGGTCGTGTTTCTTGCCAATGTAGAACCCGGTTTCCCAGGGTGGGCTCCAGTGTGTTTCCTTTAGGACTCCCGGTCAAATGCCGGGCATGCACAGGGGAAACAGAATCCGGCTCCCTAATTCAAGCTTGTTCGGTCAGCACTGGGAGAGAAATCACGGGCCGGTCAGGGGAATGCAAGTTAATTCGTAGAGTCTATATAATTCAGCAGCGCGGAAAGGCGAATGTCCGTTTCATGCCGCTGTTTCTTGAGCTGTAGCAACTCGTCAGCCAGTCCAAGGGCAGTGAGAATCAGAAGAGTTTCCTTGTTCTGCCCACTGCGAGCCCTGTGCGTCTGGTCGTCAAAGCTCTTCTGGACCAGTTCCACTGCCTCGCGCATACGGGTTGAGTCAGCCCCAGCTTTCAGGGGAATGGAAATGCCGAGAAGGTTAAGGTTATTGGGTTCGGGTGTCACTAACTGTCTCCGCGCCGAGCTGGGCTTCGATCCTGCCTATGAGGACATTGACCTTGGCCAGGGTTGTCTCCCGTCTGGCTTTTTCGCCGTCGAGGAAAAGGCGCATTGCGCGGTTTTGTTCCTGTAGCTGTGAACAGCTCTCCTCGGCCCTTGCGAGCCTTGCCCGCGTGTCCCGAAGTTCAGATATCAGTCTGTGCACTTCGTGTTCAAGGCGCTGGAGATTGTCCATGGCTTTCTTATACCCCATGCTTTGGCCCTTGGCAAGAAAAGTGTCACGAATTTGCGCAGATAGAGCCCAAGTTGCTGAAAAGTATTCGATATTTGACGAAAAAGCGGAATTTCCCCAAAAGAGGGATCCTGCAAATCCAGGGTGCGGCAAAATCAGCTATTGGCCGAGATTTCTCTTGGGCCCGAGATTCTTCTGTCTTGCCCTTGCGATGGAAAGCTCGTTGTCCGGAACATCCCTTGTGATGATGGAGCCGGCACCAATGAGCGCATTGTCACCTACGCGCACAGGTGCCACCATGGCAGTGTTGGAGCCTATGAAGGCGTTTTCGCCAATGTGTGTCTGGAACTTGTGCTTGCCGTCGTAATTGCAGGTAATGGTGCCTGCACCGATATTGGTTCCGGCACCAACGGTCGCGTCACCAAGGTAGGTGAGGTGGTTTGCCTTGGCACCCTCGCCCAGATGGGTCTTCTTGAGCTCCACGAAATTGCCCACATGGGAGCGGCAGCCAAGCTCTGCACCCGGGCGCAGCCTTGCGTAGGGACCAACCAGGGCCTCGGAGCGGACAATGGCGTTTTCCAGATGGCTGAAGGGCCGGATTTCCGCGCCGGATTCGACTAGAGAATCGCGTACAACGCAGTTGGTCATGATGCGCGCGTCTGCGCACACCCTTGTGTGACCAGTGATCTCGCAGGGACCGGTGATATCTGCGCCTGGCTCTATTTCTGCAAAGGGCGAGATGCGCACGGTTTCTGACGCATGCAGAAGAACGCCAGAGGAAAGAAGACTTGCATTCACGGACTTTTGCAGCATGCCCTCTGCCTGGGCCAGCTCCAGGGGAGAATTCACGCCAAGGAGTGCCGTGTTGTTGCCGCAGACTATGCCCTTCACCTTGTAGCCGCGCTCTAACGCGAGCCCCACGAGATCCGTGATGTAGTACTCGCCGCTCTTGTTGGCATTGCCAATCAGGGGCAAAAGCTCCTCGCACAGGGCAAGACTTATGGAATAGAGACCGGCATTCACCTCTCCCGACGGTGCGCCGTACCTTGCGAGATCGTAGTCCTTGGCCTCCACAATGCCGTGCAAAACACCGTCCACGCGCACAATGCGGCCGTAGGCGCCCGGATCCTGGAGGGTAATGGTCGCAAAGGCCAGATCGCTCTCGCCCATGCCAGCCACAAAGTCTGCCAGAACCGTTCTCTCGATCAGGGGAATGTCGCCGTTGATGACAAGCACGCGCTCAACACCCGCTGCCTTCAGATCCGGCAGGGCGCAGGCCAGGGCGTGCCCTGTGCCGAGCTGTTCCTTTTGCAGCACAAAGTGCGCGTCGGGAGCAAAGGAAAGCACGCTCTTTTGCACTTCTTCTGCTCCATGTCCTGTCACAAGCCAGATATTGCCGGCAAACTGTTCTTCCAGCGCATGCAGGACATAGCGCACCATGGGTTCGCCTAGGACTGTCTGCAGAACCTTTGGTTTTGCGGAATGCATACGGGTTCCCTTGCCAGCTGCAAGAACACATGCTGCCTGAATGCCCATGATACGGTATCTCCTTGAAGGTTGGGATATATGCAAAGAAGTGTTTTTCCACGCATGTTTTTCTATGCAATGGAGTAGCAATCTTGCAGGGGGAAAGCAAGACGAAAGGAGCGTGCCTTTCGGGGGATTTCCCTGAAAGGACACGCTCCAATGAGTATGCGAGCCTTATGCCCTAAAGTCCAGAACTAGAGGCTTTCGGCGTAGATTTCCACAGGATGCTTCACGGTCACGCTGTCGTGGTTGGAAGCAAGCACGTCTTCCAACTGCATCATGCAGGCAGGGCAGGCTGCGGCAACAATGCGGGCATTGCTGTTCACGATGTTGTCGCGCTTGCGTTGACCTATCTGCTTGCTCAGATCGTAGTGGAACAGAGTAAAGGATCCGCCGCAGCCACAACAGCGATCGGCTTCCTTCATTTCCACATAGTGGTAGCCGGGATTGGCCTGCAGGAGCTCCCTCGGCTGGGTGTGGACGCCAAGGCCCTTACGAAGGTGACAGGAGTCGTGGTAGGTCACGTCTACTGCGTTGTCCCTGGGCTGCATGGCATGCACGCCAAGGACGTCCACGATGAACTGTGTCACATCCATGGTCTTCTTGGCAATGTTCTTGGCAAGATAATACGCGGTATCGTCAATGCGATGTGCGTATTTGGGCCAGTACTCCTTCATGGTACCAGCACAGGAGCCGCAGGGGGTGACAATGTAGTCGAAGTCCACGTCACCGAGAAGCTCAAGGTTCTTGCGCAGATACATGACCATGGCCTTGCCGTCGCCGGAAGACACTGCGGGGATGCCGCAGCAGGCGAAATCGGAGGACATGTAGACTGCCACGTTGTGGTGTTTGAACACCTTGAGGCAGGCCTCTGCCATGCCTACATAGTACTTGTCACCCATGCAGCCAGGGTAGAAGGCAATCTTGAGACCGCCGAACTTGCGGGGTTCGTTGAGATTGCCGACCTTGGCGTGCAGGGGCACGTTGGGCAGGGAGCGGATGTGCCTGTCGCCAATAAGGGGACGAAGCAGGGGAGAATTCACTGTCTGCTGGGCCGTATTATCCTTCTTGAAGAGGATGTGCGACACAGGGCTGCCTATGCGCATGCCCACATTGAACAGCTTGGGCTTTGCCAGCACCACGCGGAAGATGGCCTTCTTGATGGGGCTTAAGCCCAGGTAGTTGTACACGATTTCCCTGGCTTCCATGAAGATGTCCATGATCTTCACGCCAGAGGGGCAGTTGGCCTGGCAGGAGCCGCACAGAAGGCAGCGTCCGAGCTTGTCGGCCACAGCTTCGGGGTCGCGAATGAGCTCGTGGGCAAGATCGTCAACCAGGGCAAGCTTGCCGCGGGCAACGTCTGCTTCCATGTGGGTGGCCCCGAACATGGGACACACGGCCTGGCAGTTGCCGCAGCGCATACAGGCGATAATCCTGTCCTCAAGCGTCATCAGACGGCTTACGAGCGCCTTAACATCAGCCATTATTCGCCTCCCATGATCCCGACGAGCTTTGTGGGATTGAGCAGACCCTTGGGATCAAGAGCCTTGCGCAGCCTCCTCGAGAAGAGGATGGTGCCGCGAGAGGTTTCCTTCTCCATCCACTTGGCCTTGGCTGTGCCGATGCCGTGCTCGCCGGAAAGGGTGCCCTGCAGTTTGATGGCCGTATCGAACATTTCGTCGATGGCGGCTTCCACGCGGGCGTACTCTTCCTTGTCGCGCTTGTCGCACAGGAAGGTGGGGTGCAGGTTGCCGTCACCGGCATGGCCGAAGGTACCCACGTCAACCCTGTACTTCTTGGCAATCTCTGTGATGGCCTTCATCATGGCAGGGATCTGGGAACGCGGAACAGTGGCGTCCTCGAGAACGGTGGTGGGCTTCACGCGGGCAAGAACGGGCAGGGCCTGGCGGCGGGCTTCCCACAGCTGTGTCTTTTCGGCAGCGTCCTTGGCAACGTGCACTGCGGTGGCGCCGCAGGCCTTGAGCACGCGCTCAACGGCCTCTGCGTCGTCGGCAACCTGAGCCGGATGGCCGTCAACCTCGATGAGGAGGATGGCTGCGGCGTTGCGGGGCAGGCCAATGTGGGTAAAGTCGTCGACCTTGACGATAGTGTTGTTGTCAAGGAATTCCAGGGTACAGGGCAGGATGTGCTCTGCGATGATGCCGGCAACGGCCTCTGCAGCCTTCTGCAGATCGTCGAATTCGGCGAGGCAGGCCTTGGAGGCTCTCGGCGGAGGAACGAGTTTGAGCACGGCCTGGCTCAGGACGCCCAGGGTGCCTTCGCTCTGGATGAACATGCCGGCGAGGTTGTAGCCGGTCACGCACTTCACTGTGCGGGAGCCGCTGCGCACCCAACCGCCGGTGGAATCAAAGAACTCCACGCCCATGACGTAGTCCTTGGTCACGCCGTATTTCAGGCCGCGCAGGCCGCCGGCGTTCTCGGCGATGTTGCCGCCGATGGAGCTGACACTCATGGAACCGGGATCCGGGGGATAGAAGAGGCCCTTGGCGGCAACGGCGTTGGCGAGATCAGCAGTCACGACGCCGGGCTCAACAACTGCGTAGAGGTCGTTGGTGTTGATTTCGAGGATGCGGTTCAGGGCACAGGTGAGGATGACAACCGTGTCGCTGGTGTCCGGAATGGTGCCACCAGAGAGGTTGGTGCCCGCGCCGCGCACGGTCATGGGGATGCCTTCGTTGTAGAGTTTCACCACACACTGGCCGAGCTGTTCGGTGGTGGTGGGACGAAGGACAAAGGCGGGAACTACAGGATTGAGAACTGCCGCGTCATAGGCATAGGTGCGGCGATCGGCTTCGGAGGAAAAGACGTTTTCCTTTCCGAGCATGTTTTCGAAATCCTTGATCAGGGCTTCTCGGGCCATGGTACCTCCAAAATGCGGGGGGATGAAGCGTTCCGCCCGCGGCTGTGTTAAGACAGACATATACGTTACTGATACGCCCGCAGGCCTGACAAGTCAACAAAAACCGAAACTTGCCTTGCCCCCATTGCAGAATATGCATGAGGATCTTCCCGCTGTTTTGCCTGTACAGGGGCGGCTTCACAGACATGCTGCACGCTCCTGCACTCTGTTTCATGGCTTCCTTGCATGAAGGAAATACAAGGTACAGAACACAATGAGAGACATTGCCAGGAAAGTGCATGCCTCCATTCCCTGTTCCGACCTTTTTGTGCGTCCGCCTGTCCTGCCTTCTCCTCTCCCGCAGTTTCGCTTTCTGGCGGGCTCTGGAGCCAAGAGCCTTGCCTGGGGCCATGGACAAAAAAGACTCCCCCTGCACCTTCGCCAGAAGGTGAGGAGGAGTCTTGTCATTTTGGGGATTTGCCCGGATGTCCGGATGTCCGGATTAGGCCGCGCTCTTGTCCGCTTCCCTGTTCCTGGGTTCGAAGTGAAGCTCGCCGTCCTTCACATCCACGACAACGGTCTGGCCGTCGCGCACCTCGCCGGCAATGATGCTGCGGGCAAGGGGCGTTTCGATGTAATGCTGAACGTAGCGCTTCAGGGGACGCGCGCCGTAGATGGGATCGTAGCTTTCGTCTGCCACAAACTCTCTGGCGCTGTCCGTGAGCTCCAGGGCGATCTGCCTGTCCGCAAGGCGCTTTCTCAGGAGGTTGAGCTGCAGGTCAACTATGCGCGTGACCTCGCTGCGCCTCAAGGGCGTAAAGATGACAGTCTCGTCTATACGGTTCAGGAATTCGGGTCTGAAGTGGTTCTTGAGTTCTGCCAGGACATCGTTCCTTGCGGAGGAATCCAGGTTGCCATTTTCGTCTATGCCCTCGAGCAGGCGCTTTGCGCCTATATTTGAGGTCATGATGATGATGGTGTTGCGGAAATCGACAGTGTGTCCCTGGCTGTCCGTAAGGCGTCCGTCGTCCAGAACCTGCAAAAGGGTATTGAAGACATCGGGGTGCGCCTTTTCGATTTCGTCAAAGAGCACAACGGAATAGGGCTTGCGGCGCACGGATTCCGTGAGCTGGCCGCCCTCTTCGTAGCCCACGTATCCTGGCGGGGAACCGATGAGGCGGGAGACAGAGAATTTTTCCATGTATTCGCTCATGTCGAGACGAACCATGTTGTCCTCGGTATCAAAAAGCGCCTCTGCCAGGGCCTTGCACAGTTCGGTCTTGCCAACGCCCGTAGGACCAAGGAAGAGGAAGGAACCAGTGGGGCGTGCGGGGTCGGAAAGGCCTGCACGGGAGCGCAGCACTGCCTCGGCCACTGCGGCCACGGCCTCTTCCTGGCCCACAACCCTCTTGTGCAGCTGGTCTCCCAGCTTCAGAAGCTTGTCCCTTTCCGACTGCAAAAGCCTTGTGACCGGAATGCCGGTCCATTTTGCCACGATCTGGGCCACATCGTCCGGGCCCACCTCTTCGCGCAGAAGCCTTCCCTCGCTGCCCTGCTGGGCCTTCGAGGCCTGCTCCAGCTCCTTTTTCAGGGCTGGCAGGCGCGCGTAGGTGAGTTCGGCTGCCCTGTTCAGCTCGCCGGCCCTCTTGGCGTCCTCGATCTGGTTGTTCACCTGTTCGATGTCGGCCTTGAGTTTGCGCACGCGCTCTATCTCTGCCTTCTCCCGCTCCCACTGGCTGCGCTTTGCGGCCTGGGCCGTGCGCAGTTCGCTCAGCTCGTTTTCAAGCTTTTCAAGACGTTCGCGTGAAGCCTCGTCCTCTTCCTTGCGCAGAGCCTCGCGCTCGATCTCCAGCTGCATGACCTTGCGGTTGATCTCGTCCAGTTCCGTGGGCAGGGAATCGATTTCCGTGCGGATCATGGCACCTGCCTCGTCGATGAGGTCAATGGCCTTGTCCGGGAGCTGCCTGTCCGGGATGTAGCGGTGGGAGAGCATGACTGCTTCCACCAGGGCAGAGTCGCTGATGCGCACGCCGTGATGCACCTCGAAGCGTTCCTTCAGGCCACGCAGAATGGAGATGGCGTCCTCCACACTGGGCTCTTCCACAAGGACGGGCTGGAACCTGCGCTCAAGGGCGGGATCCTTTTCGATGTACTTGCGGTATTCGTCCAGGGTTGTGGCACCTATGCAGTGCAGCTCGCCCCTGGCCAGCATTGGCTTCAGAAGGTTGCCTGCGTCCATGGAGCCTTCGGTCTTGCCTGCACCCACGATGGTGTGGAGTTCGTCGATAAAGAGGATGATTGTCCCCTCGCTCTTCTCCACTTCCTTCAGGACTGCCTTGAGCCTTTCCTCGAATTCGCCGCGGTACTTTGCACCGGCAATGAGGGCGCCCATGTCCAGGGCGTAGAGCTTGTGCCCCTTGAGGTTCTCGGGCACGTCGCCCTTGACGATACGGTAGGCCAGACCTTCCACGATGGCTGTCTTGCCAACACCTGCCTCGCCGATAAGCACGGGGTTGTTCTTGGTCCTGCGCGAGAGGATGCGTATGACGCGGCGGATTTCCTCGTCCCTGCCTATGACAGGATCAAGCTTGCCGTCGCGCACGTACTGCAAAAGGTCGCGTGCGTACTTCGAAAGGGCCTCGACGGTCTCTTCCGGGTTGGCGCTGGTGACTCTTGCACCTCCGCGCAGCTCCTCCATGGCCTTGGCAAAGGCAGCACGGGACAAACCGTACTCGCGCAAAACCTTGCCCAAAGGCTCGCTTGTCGCCTCGTCCGTGATGGCGCAGAAGAGATGATCCACGCTCACGTACTCGTCGTTCATGCGGGCTGCTTCCTTCTGGGCTGCGGTAATGACCTTGAGAAGGTTCTGGCTCACCATGAGCTTGCCTGGCTCAACGCCAATGCCGGAAACCGACGGACGCTTGCGCACCACTTCCTCGATGGCCACATCGAGAGCTTTCAGCTGCACGCCCATGCGCTGCAGTATGGCAGGAACTATGCCCTTGTCCTGACGAATCAGGGCCAGGGCAAGATGTGCTGTATCCGTTTCCTGATGACCAAAGCCGTTGGCTATGCCCTGGGCATCGCCAAGAGCCTCTCTGGCCTTGTCGGTAAATTTTTCTATGTTCATGTACTTCTCCCCGATCCCGAGGATCGATTGCGCTTGAATCAAGCGCTCTCATGTATCATTTCTTTTGCTGTATGATATGTGACTGTTAATGACAGTATTGTGTGCTTTTTTGACGAATTTCTGTCTTTTCCTTGCGGAAGAACAAGAGGGTATTTTCAGTTTTCTCCCTGAGTTTTTCACTCGCAGCAGGAGCTTGCATCAGGGATACAATCTGTTTCAGTCCCCATCTTCCTGCACAAGAAGAAATAAGCATGAAGAAAAACTTGTCCAGACCGGACAGGAAATATTTGTCCTGTTGTTGTCGGCCCTGTTTGCCGCCCAATTCTTCAGAAAGCAAAAAAGGGGAGAAGATCTCCCCAATTCCTGTTTTTGGCCCGCTGCTTGGGCCAGAAAAATGTCCGGATTGACAACAATCAGAGACGGCTGCGCAGATGGCGCACCTCGTCTTCGAGCTCTGCTATGCGCTCAAGAAGGTCTACGACTATGGTGCCGCCCAGGGTGGAGAGCTCAAAATCTCCGCACAGCCTGTCCAGCTTTCTGACACGCAATATGTCGCTCATTTGAAAGAGTACAGCCTCCCTGGTCTTCACGCAGGAAAGCCACTCAAGCTGCACGAGCTCGTCCAGGCTTTCCCTGGCAAGGCCGGTGAGGGAGAGAAATTCGTCCTCGCTCAAGAGGTGCGAGGTTGCCGGCAGATCCTGCTGCCTTGGCCGTATGTCTGCCATGCCTTCTATCTGGCTCAGCATCTTTCTTGTGATGGTCCCTTGCATGACCTACCTCCCCTGCCTTGGCCGAAACGAGGAGCACGAGGCAAGCTTCTTCCAAAGCTCCACCTCTTCCGCGGAGCTTGTCTGGGGCATTTGCACCTGTATGCGGGCTATGAGGTCGCCGCGCCTGCCCTCCGGGCCAAGGCCCTTGCCACGCAGGCGAAAACCGCGACCCGAATTGCTGTTGCCTGGCAGGTTGATCTGCACCCTGCCCTCCAGGGTGGGTACCTCGATGACACCGCCAAGGGCTGCTTCCCAGGGGGCTACGGGAACATCGCACTGCAGTGTTCTTCCGTCCTCGCCCACCTTGAAGTTCGGATCCTCGCGGTAGCGTATGGTGACAAGCAGATCTCCAGGCCCTGCGGGTCCGGGACGTCCGCGCCCAGCGAGGCGCAACTTTGCTCCGTCCGCTATGCCCTTGGGGATATTGACCTCGTAGGTCTTGCGCTCGCCGTCGAGATTCAGGGCAATGGGGTGGCGTCCGCCTTCCTGGACCTGGGCGAGCGTCAGCTCCACGTTGACGTTGATGTCTGACCCACGCCTTGGGGCGCGAGAGTAGGCGCCGGCTCCGCCAAAGCCGCTGCCCTGGCCGAACAGGGATTCGAAAAAGTCCGAAAAGCCACTTCCACCCATGCCGCCCATGTCGCCCATGTCGCGGCCATTGAAGGTAAAGTGCATATTGCGGCCGTCAAAGCCCTGGCCTCCGAAACCGCCAAAGCCTCCGAAGCCGTCGAAGCCTCCGAACTGCTGGCCCTGCTGCCAGTTGGGGCCAAGCTGATCGTAGAGCTGGCGCTTTTTCGGATCCTTCAAAACCTCGTAGGCTTCGTTGACTTCCTTGAACTTCTCCTCGGCGCTCTTGTCGCCGGGATTGAGGTCAGGATGGTATTTTTTTGCAAGCTTCTTGTAAGCTCTGGCTATCGTGTCCTTGTCTGCGGAACGATCCACGCCCAAGAGCTTGTAGTAATCCTTATAGGAAACTGCCATGGTTCCTCCACGTGAAGCGTGCCCGGGATTTGCGTCCGTCTTGCCGGGCAAAAAATATGCCCTTGCATGAGGGCACGCTTTCCTGTCGCCCGATATGCCCCTGTGATATCCAAGGGTCCTTCCGGGTGACTGCAAGAAACATAAGCACACTTTGAATGGCGTCAATACTTGGACTTCCTTGCCTCAGGCAAGGGACATTTTCCATGATTCCGGCAATCCGGACGAAAAAAGGGGGGACCCCCATTCCTAAGGATCCCCCAAAACGTGTCTGAATCAGGCTTGAGACTAAACCATGCCGTGTTCGCCCGGCTTTTCGTAAACCTTCTTCTTGGACGTTCTGACGTAGAATTCCGTATCGCCAAGGTAGAGCAGCATCGGGCAGGCCACAAACATGGTGGAGAACACACCAATGCCCACACCGGCTGTCATGGCGAGTGCAAAGCTGTAGATGACGCCACCACCAAGGACCAGCAAGGAAACAGAGGCAAGCAATGTCGTGCCAACCGTGAGCACTGTTCTTGCAAGGGTCTGGTTGATGCTGCGGTTGATGAGCTCTTCCATGGGCCTGTCGCCGTGCAGGTGCAGGTTTTCGCGCAGACGGTCAAAGGTGATGATGGTATCGTTCAGGGCATAGCCTATGACCGTGAGCACTGCAGCAAGCACGTTCAGATCAAGGTCTATGTTGAGCGCCGAGAGAAGCCCCAAGACTATCAGAACGACTACCAGAAGACTTGTGACAGCGGCAAGCGCGAAGGCCAGGCGCATGAAGTAGCAGACACCCAAAGTGATGGCCATGGCCACGCAGACAAGGATGCCGGTGCTGACACCTGTAAGCCCCACCACATAGGTCGCGCCCCACAGGCAGGCAGCCATGGCTGCTGCGGCCATCCAGCGCTGCTCGAATCTGCCGGAGATGTAGACCGCGATGGTCAGGATGGCGTAGAAGATGGCGCTTAAGCCCTTTTCTGTCAGATCCTTGCCGACCTTGGGACCCACGACCTCAAGGCGCTCCATGGTGGCCGGATTGTCAGGAAAGGCCTTGACAAGGGAGGTTTCTATGCGGTTGCGCAGCTCCACAGGGGCCATCTCGCTCGAATTGAAGCGCAGAAGGTAGTCCCTGCCCACTTCGCCGTAGCGCTGTATGGACAGGCCCGGAAGTTCGGGCACATCGAGGCTCTTCTTCAGGGTCTGATCGTCCACCACCTGTTCGAAGCGGACCTGGGCTATGACGCCGCCGGCAAAGTCGATGCCGAGCTTCAGCCCGTTGCCAAGGGTTGCCGAGAGCAGGGAGAGCAGCAGAGCAAGGCCGAAGAGGGTGAAGCCTATCTTTCTCTTGCCAGTAAAGTCTATGTTGACGTTGGGTTTTACGAGTTGGAATGGCATGTGTCCCTCCCTAGATGTTCAGACCCTTGGAGCCGCGCTTGCGGGCAATGTACTCAAAGATGACGCGGGACACGAAGACAGCCGTGAACATGGAGCCTATGATGCCCAGGGTCAGGGAGACGGCAAAGCCGCGCACGGGCCCGGTGCCAAACTGGTAGAGAATGACTGCCGTAATGATGGTCGTAAGGTTGGAGTCGATGATGGCCACCGAGGCCGCGTCAAAGCCTGCCTTGACCGAGGCCAGTGGCGTAAAGCCCTTGCGCAGTTCCTCTCGTATTCGTTCGTAGATGAGGACGTTTGCGTCCACTGCCATGCCGACAGTGAGCACTATGCCCGCTATGCCGGGCAGCGTGAGCGTTGCCCCGAAGGCGGACATGCCGGCAAGGATGATGAGCAGGGTGAAGCAGAGGATGAGGTCGGCAATGACGCCGCTCATGCCGTAGTACACTGCCATGCAGATCATGACGAGGACTGCGCCCACGACGCCTGCAGTGATGCCACTGTCGATGGATTCCTGACCAAGGGAAGGACCGACCGTGCGTTCCTCGAGGACACTGACAGGTGCGGGGAGGGAGCCTGCGCGCAGGACAATGGCAAGGTCCTGAGCCTCGGCTGTTGTGAAATTGCCGGAAATGCTGGCGCGGCCGCCGCCAATGCGTTCGCGGATGACAGGAGCGGAATAGACCTTGCCATCGAGAACGATGGCCATGCGGCGGTTCACGTTTTCGGCAGTGACCCGCTCGAAGATGTCGGCGCCCCTGCGGTTGAAGTTCAGAGTCACGTAGGCCTGATTCATCTGGTCAAAGGCAGGCCTTGCGTCCGCCACATCCTCGCCTGTGAGCATTGCGTCGCGCTCGACCGCTATGAGGGTCTCGCGCTCCTGCGCCTGACCGGGATTTTTCTCAAGCATTGGCAGGGCGATGACGCCTGCGGGCATCACGGGATTGTTGGGATCCACGTCGTCGCGCACAAGATGGAACTCAAGATGGGCTGTCTGGCCCAGAAGTTCCACTGCACGGCGAGGATCGGAGATGCCCGGCAGCTGCACCTGGATGCGGTTGTCCGCCTGTTTGCGGATATCGGGTTCGGCCACGCCGAACTGGTCGATACGGTTGCGGATGGTGCGCAGGGCCTGGTCCATGGCCATGTCTTCGAGGCGTTTCACCTCTTCGGGCGTGAAGCGGGCAAGGTATCTCAGCTGGCCCGCCTCGCCGCGCTGCGGTTCCTCAAGGACAAGCTGGGGGAAACGCTTCGCGACCATTTCCCTGAACGCGTCCTCGTCCTCGGCACGCGGCACAACAAATTCAAGGGCAGTGCCGCCAACCACACGGACACGCAGCACGGAAATGTTTCTGTCCTGCCCTTCCCTGCGCAGATCCTGGCCGGTAATGGCAAGGCTGTTTGCCACGGCCTTGTCCACCTCGACGCCCAGCGTGAGATGTATGCCACCCTTGAGGTCAAGGCCCAGGTTCACCTTGGCGTCAGGCAAAATGGGGGCCAGGGCCGGGCCGATCACGGGAATGTTGGGCAGGGCGTAGGCCAGTGTCAGGACCAGAGCCAGGAGGATGACAAGGACACGCCATCTTTGAATCATGGTGACTCCTGTCATGGGGCGCGCCCCATGAAAAAAAATGCAAAGACGCTTTCTCAACCATCCCTGGGGCGGTCAAAAAAGCGTTGTTGGAAAATCGAGTGTGCAGGCTACTTTTTCTTGGCGGGCTCCGGCTCGATGGCCTTGCCGTCCTTGTCGATAAGGCTGCCCACGGCCGCGCGGCTCATGCGCAGCTTGGCTTCGCCACACTCGATAAGCACGTATTCGTCGTCGATTTCGAGGATGCGGCCCACAAAACCGGCGGAGGTCATGACATAGTCACCCTTCTTCAGGGCAGCCAGCATGGCCTTGTGGGCCTTGGCGCGCTTTTGCTGGGGACGGATGAGCAGAAACCAGAAAATGACGAACATGAGGATGAGGGGGAAGAACTGCATCAGCATGTCCGTGCCGCTCGGGGCGGCACCAGCAGCGCCCTGCGGGGGAGCCATGGCAAAAGCCTCACTGACAAACAACAAGAGACACCTCCATCAGACAGATGTCGGGATTGACGTTGATAGAAAAAAAATCCGGACAGGAATGGGACAGGCCCATCCCTGCGGGACATGACGTTCCAAAAAGGTGTGAGTACAAAAAAGCGCAGAAATTTGCAACCGGCCAGAAATTGCAAATTGCCAATTGCCTTGCCAAATGCGGGCCAAAGACAGGGGCCAAAGCTTCCCTTGCGGGATTTTTCCGCAACATGGGGTACGCCCCAAAAGGGAGGGTCTGCCCCGAAGGACAGACCCATTGGGCAAAATCTGTCCCTTATCTAGCGCATGTTGTTGGCCTCAAGATACCTTACTACCTTGTCCGGGAAATCGGGTAGGCGGGGGCGATTTCTCGCCCCAACCTCCCACACCACCGGACGTACGGGTCACGTATCATGGCGGTTCAACTAAACAAGGCTTTCTTGGCTCTGAGGTATTCCGTTACTTCGAGAAACGACAGGAACCCATGTTTCACTGTACACGTTTTCCAGTCAGCCATTTCTTCCATAAGGTTTGACTCACCATCGGTCTCTGTCCTTGCCAAACACTTTGATACACCCTCCATACTCTCGGTGATTCCGTCACCTACCCTCTGAATGGTCCGGGGGTTCTGCCCAGCGGCTTCTGTATCGCACATGTTCATGTCTGAAATTTCAGCGCCTATGATGGTTGTTTAGAGGTTCAGGCCTTCGCCTCCAAATGGAGGGTACTACGCCCTCTGCTGACTCCTCACAGCAAGCTTTACTCCGGCATTGCTGCCGTCTGTGAGGCCTCCCCGGGTAAGACACAATACTTTCCCACTTATACCCA
>NZ_NFJC01000044.1 GCF_002159665.1 Desulfovibrio sp. An276 | reverse complement strand
AAGCAGTATATCGAATCCCAAAGAACTCCCAACTAAAGGCAAACTTGCCAAGCTAGGGGCGCCTTATATCCTCCCCCTGAAGGAAGAGGTTTTACGGCGCGCTTGATAAAAACAACAGACCAATACAGGAACGGTGAAGCATCCCCTCGCTTATGCGCGGGGATGCTTCACCGTTTAGGCTGCAGAACATTTTAGCTCTGCAGTTCCTCTGCTCCATACCCTGTGGCATCACTGTTTTCGAAGTCACTTCCCTATGTCAGGCTCATGAGCCCCTGCTGAAAGCTGCGCATGTGCATATAGGCCTTGGAGGTAGCCATGCGGCCCCTGGTTGTGCGCTTCAAAAAGCCCTGCTGGATGAGATAGGGCTCGTACACGTCCTCGATGGCGCGCACGTCCTCGGAGCAGGCCACTGCCAGGGTCTTGATACCCACAGGGCCGCCCTCGTAGTGGTTGATGAGCACAGCGAGCAGGCGCCTGTCCATCTGATCAAGGCCCTCGCTGTCCACGTTCATGCGCGTAAGCGCCCTGTCCGCCACATCCTTAGTGATGATGGCGCTGTTTTCCTGCAGGGCGTAGTCGCGCACCCTGCGCAAGTGCCTGTTGGCTATGCGCGGCGTGCCCCTTGAGCGCCTGCCTATTTCAAGGGCCCCCTCCTCGTCTATCTCTATGCCGAGTATCCTAGCCGAGCGCGAGACAATGCGTGCGAGATCCTCTGGCGAGTAGAAGTCCAGGTGCAACACTATGCCAAAGCGGCTGCGCAGGGGGGAGGAGACAAGGCCCATGCGCGTAGTGGCACCCACCAGGGTAAAGCGGTCCAGGGGCATCTTGACCGTGGTAGCAGCAGGACCCTGGCCCACGACGATGTCGAGCTTGAAGTCCTCCATGGCAGGATAGAGCACTTCCTCGACGGTGATGGGCATGCGGTGGATCTCGTCCACAAAGAGGATGTCGTTGCGGGAGAGATTGGTCAGAATGGCTGCCAGATCTCCGGGACGTTCCAGCATGGGGCCTGTGATGGTCACGATGTTGACGCCAAGCTCTGCTGCCATGATCTGGGCAAGGGTCGTCTTGCCAAGGCCGGGGTTGCCGTAGAAGATGGTGTGATCAAGGGCACGCCCAAGCTTCTTGGCTGCGCCAAGAAAGACCTGCAGCTGGGAGCGCACATCCTTTTGCCCTATGAATTCGTCAAGGCTTTTGGGGCGAACGTTGTCATCAGCCTTGCGGCTTTCGTCTTCCTGCATGACCATTTTCTACTTCCTGCGCCCGAGTTCCTGCAAGACAGCGCGCAGGGCCGAGGCGACATCAAGGTCCGGCTGGGCGCGCAACACATCCTGCAGGACAGACGCGCACTCGTTTTCCGAGTAGCCAAGGCCCTTCAAACCGTCCAGAACACTGTGGTACACGCTTCCCACGCCGCCCTGTTCGGCAACCATCTGGGCGCTCTCCTCCATCTTGAACTTGTAGGCAAGCTCGCGGCACACGGTCTCGCCAAGACGCTTGCCAACACCGCTCACTGCTGTCAGCGAGGTGACGTCTGCTTCGGCAACGATCCTGCGCAGCTCTGCGGGCCTGTAGAGGGAGAGGATGCCGAGTGCGAGCTTGGGACCCACCTTTGGAATGGAGGTGAGCAGATCGAAAGTCGAGCGCTCCTCCACGGTCTCGAAAGCGCACAGCCTCAGCATGTCCTCGCGCACAAGAAGGGTGGTAAAGAGGCTGACCCTGCCCCCGACCTGGGGCAGGCCCTGCCTTGTCCTTGCGCTGACTTCCATTTCGTAGCCAACGCCCCCGTCGGTCACGACAATGATGGCTTGCTCGGACACATGGGCAAGACGCCCTTCCACATAGGCTATCACGACTTTTCCTCTCCTCTACCTTGCAAGGGACTGCACGCTTGATCGCTAAAAACAGGATTCTAGCGCTCGTAGCCTGGCAAAACCACGGTGGAGTCCGAATCCCCGTTGCCCTTGGGGCAGTGCTTTTGCAGATGACAAATCTCGCAGCCACCGCGGAAGGGGAAGAAGGTGACAACGGCAAAGCGGCGGCTCAAAACGTCGAGGTCGTCCCTGTAGCACAGATCAAAGTCCGCGAGGGCTTCACGCAGAGACTCCGTGGGTTTGGGTGCTGGCGCACAGCCGACCGTCTCCACCTGGGGGATGAGGGAATTGACACTCTGCATGCACAGATACTGGGCCAGGGAATTGGCAAGGTAGCCTTCGGACGGGGTCTTGTCCCAGGTCTCGTCCACGTAGGTTTCGACCTCTTCGGGCAGCCACACCAGAAGGTAGGAGATCTTGCCGCAGACCACCTTGTACACGGAAAGCTTCTGTAGCCACTCGTCCCACAGGGTAGTCATCTTGTTCATGACCTTGCCGTCGACGCGGGTTTCCTGGCTCAGTTCCATGAAGCCCATCATGTCGAATTCCGGCGTGCACTCAAGCTTTTCCACGCTGCAAGCACCCATACCATTCCTCCTGAAAGTGCCCTGCCTGTTTTTGGGGATGCTCCCCTTGGGCAATACGAAAAGTGAGGTACAGGATTAGGCGCCCTGAGGCAAGAGCCGGAAGAGAAGGGATCGGGGTGAAAGGAAAGGGAACGGAATGAACAGGAAGGACGGAGGGGCTTTGCACGAAAACAGTGCTTGACAGACAGGGCGCGGGCGGCAAAGAATGCCTGTCCCTAGCATAACACCTGATATCCCAAGCCCAGTCGCAGGGAGGAGAGTATACTATGATGAAGCAGAAGCTGATTGTGCGCACCGACCCGGACCTGCCCCTGCTCCCCTTGCACGGCGTCATGGGTGGCGTCACCCAGGCCGGCGAGATAGAAATGCTGATCTACACGGACGTGGACGCGCTGCCTGCCCCAAGGGAGCTGCTCCTTGCAGAGGACGGTTCTTTGGTGAACGAGGAAAAGGCGGACGACAACGGCACTGAGCCCACCAACGGAGAGGTGCGCCACATCTTGCGCACTGTACACGCGCGCACGGTCATGACAGGCGATCAGGCGCGCCTTGTCGCTTCCTGGCTTTTGAAGCAGATTGACATCCTGGAGGACAACGAGGCAGCACGCAGGCTGGGACCCGAGGACGACGGGCCGCTGAGTCTGGACGACTTCGCGGATATGGCGGAAGGCCACGAAGAAAAGGAAGGCCTGAAGAAGGGCAGGTCCGGCAGGGGAAGAAACAGCAAATCGCGCCAGTGATACCCCTGGGCTCTTGTCCCCAATCTTTCATGCCCCCTTGCGAGGTCCTTTTCCTGTTATGAACTACCACATAGTAACCTTTGGCTGCCAGATGAACGTGGCAGACTCCGAGTGGATTGCCCGCTCCCTGCAGGACATGGGAGGCGTCGAGACAAATGTCCGCGAGGCTGACGTGATCCTTGTCAACACCTGTTCCGTGCGCGAAAAGCCGGAACACAAGCTGCGCACTGCCTTGGGACGCATAGCCCAGGAAACCGGGGGCAGGAAGAATGTGCTCGTTGTCGTGACAGGGTGCGTAGCCCAGCAGCTTAAAGAGACAATCTTTTCCTACTCCCCCCAGGTGCGTCTTGTGGCAGGCACGGACACGGTGGCGGCAATACCCGCAAACATAGCCTGGCTTCTCGAACATCCCGAAAGGCACATGTGCACTGCGGGCTTTGAAAAGGACATGGCCGAGCGCCCTGCCCCAAGGACAGGCCACACAGGTCCTACGGCCCTTGTGAACATCATGCAGGGCTGCGACAACTTCTGCACCTACTGCATCGTGCCCTTCACAAGGGGCAGGCAAAAGTCGCGCGCATCCAAGGCCATCCTCGACGAGTGCAAGGCACTCCTTGACCAGGGGGTCAGGGAGATCACCCTGCTTGGACAAAACGTCAACGCCTACGGCAAGGACAAGACTGGGGACGGCACAAGCTTTGCGGAACTTCTGCACATGGTGGCAGAACTCGATCCCGACCTTCGCCTGCGCTACGTTACCCCCCACCCCAAGGACATGGGTCCAGAGGATGTGGCAGCCTTTGCGGACATCCCGAACCTCTGCCCAAGGCTTCATCTGCCCATGCAGGCAGGGGCAGACAGGGTCTTGAAGCGCATGAACCGCCGCTACGATAGTGCAGGCTACCTTGCCCTGGTCGAGAGCCTCAAAAGGGCAAGGCCGGACATAGCCCTTTCCACGGACATCATCGTGGGCTTTCCCGGAGAGACAGAGGAAGAATTCCTCGCGACCATGGACATGGTCAAAAGATGCAACTTCATGAGCAGCTTTTCCTTCTGCTACTCGGACAGGCCTGGCACAAGGGCCTCCACCTTCCTGGACAAGATTCCTCAAGACATACAGCTCGATCGCCTGCAGCGCCTGCAGGCCCTGCAGGAAGACCTCTCCCAGGCCTGGCTAAACAATCGTCAAGGCTGCGAGACCACTGTCCTTGTCGAGGACACAAGCCCGCGCCAAAACGAGGCTGAAGAGGGAACAAGCTGGCAGGGGCGCGACCCCTACGGAGCACTTGTGCACGTAGCCCTGAAGGACCCGAACCCTGTTGGCAAGTACGTACGCGTGCGTGTAACCCACGCATTCAAGCACAGCCTGCAGGGAATGCCCGTCTAATCCCGAACAAAGACGACGAGGGCCGCCAATACCGATATCGGTGCTGGCGGCCCTTTTGTTTTGTCTGCAAAAAACGCTCTATTTGATCCTTGCTGCAAGGTCTGCGGGATTGTCCAAAACCTCGCCGTCCACGATGAGGCCGCTTGCCTTTTTGAGCTCGTAGTAGCGGCACACCTCGGATGCCTGGAAGAGGTTGATGTTGCCGGCCTCGTAGGCATAGGTGGCAAGATTCGACTGCTCTGCTGCCGCAACCCTGGGCTTGAAGCACTTCTCCATGGCTACAAAGACCATGGGATAGTCCTTTCTTGTGAGGACTGCGTCGTACTCGTTGTGGAAGGGTCTTGCCTTGCCCTGTTTCTTGAGACCCTGCTTGATGCTGTCCCAGCGCTGCATGGCCCAGGTAACGTAGTCAATGGCCTGGCCCTTGCGCTCGCGGCATGCCCAGATGGCAAGGCCGGTCAAATCCGTGGCGTAGAGTTCGGCACTCTTGCCAAAGAGCACGAAGCGGGCGGACGCGTCAGGGGTGCTCTTCGCGACACGTGCCACCTGCTGCCAGATCTGCCTGCTCTTCGGATCGGCAAAGTCGATGACAACCAAGACCTCGTGGCGGGAAGCAGTGCTTCCCTTGAGGATGGGATAGATCTCCTCCTTCCAGTTGGCCCTGTAGGCTGCGTCCGCTGCAATGGAGCGGGGGGTGCCGCCAAGGGCAGAGAGGATCTTTGCTTCCTCGCCCTTCACCTGACGGGTAACGGGCAGGGGTTTTCCGGTGTAGGGATTGAAGGCATTGGCATCGGCTGCCTGCACGCTTGTGCTGCCGAAAAGAAGGGCCGAGGCCAGGGCTGCCAGAAAAAATTTTTTGTGACGCATGGGTTCAGTACCTGCATATGACGCAAAACAGGGTGGAGAAAAGGGTCCCGCACTTTTTGGGGGACATGGGCGTTCTTTTGCCCCTATCCTTGCACGGGATCAAGTCCCGGTTTGCCGCTCCCGCTCTATCCAGCCTGAAGCCCTGTCCCAAGCCTTGCCATGGCCGTGTCCAGATGGGAGAGCCAGATGTCCGCGTAGGCCTTGTGCTGCAAAACCCCTTCCTTTAAGGCCACGCACGCATGTCCCCGGTCCTCAAGGAAGGTTTTCAAGGAATCCGGGCCCTCCCCTGCTATGTCCTCCAGGGTGTGCTTGCCTACCGAGGAGAGGAAGGGGACAAGGAAGACGCGCTTTGAGGAGAGGTTGGGAAGAATGCCCTGCAGGGGCATGTCCCCGGAAAGAGTTGCCACGTGCACAAAGGGGTCAAAGGCTGCAAGAAGGCGCGAGAGGGAAGCGTAGCGCGCCTGGGCCTCGTGCGAGGCGCCGTGCCCCACAAAGACCACGTCCTCGTGCATGAGCCTCGCTTCCGGCAGGTGCGAGAGCATGGCGCTTGCGCAAAGATGCACGTCCTCTATGCTTGCAAGGAGAGGGGCTCCCACGCTCACGGAAACCCCAAGCTCCCTTGAGACTGTCTGGGTCAGCCCTTCGACCACCTCGTTTTCCGTGGCAGGAACGATCTGCAAGGGCTGGGCAATGATGGGACCAAAGCGCTCAAGCACAAGGCGGCGTATGGCCTTGACCACGGAGTCGGACTTGCGGCGAACCTGCAGGGCAAGGCGGCTGCGTATGCGATCGGAGGTGTAGGCCCAGCGCACAGGAAAGCCAGGGTAGCGCTCCCGCACCCTGTTTTCGAAATCGTGCAGGACACCCAATCCTCGCGCAGCACAGGAGCCGTAGGCTATGAGCAGTATGGCAGGCCTTTGTCCTGAAGCATTTGCCTTTGTTGTGACCCTTTCCAAATTGCCCCCCAAAAGTCCGGAATGCCCCTTTCGGGGGTACGTCCTGCATGGTCTTCGGTGCAGCAAGGCGCATGGCTGCCATGCAGGTTCTTGCTAGCACGAACAGGGGCTTTTCTCAACGAAAATCCCGACAAAGCGCAAGTTGTGCGGCCTAATTTTGCGGTCTTGCGGTTTTGCGGTTTGACGCTTGGTACAGGCCGGGATAGCATGGAGATGGGCACACAAAAACATCATGCATCTCCCGCATTCCCACAAACCTCAAAGCCCGCAGGAAGGACCCCATGGCACTTTTTGGCGCAAAACCAGAAGCGGAAGGAAAAACCGGCAAGATCGGGAAGCTCGGCAAGCTTGTCAACAGGAAAAACATCATCTTTCTCATTGTCATGCACGCCGTAAGCTTTGCCCTCATCTACCTTTTGTGCGAGCGCTTTGGCGAACACGAGCTTGTCCTGCACGGCAACGTGGAGATCCGCCAGGTGGAACTCTCCTTCCGCGTGGACGGCCGCATAGAGAAAATCCTTGTGGACGAGGGCATGCGCGTGGAAAAGGGGGAGCTTCTCGCCCGCCTTGAAAGCGACATCTACAAGGCACGCCTGGATGCGGCCAAAGCCGCGGTGGATACGCAAAGGGCCCAGCTCGGCAAGCTTGAGGCAGGCTACCGCGTGGAAGAGGTGGAACAGGCAAGGGAACAGGTGCGCTCTGCAAAGGCCCAGGCGGACTACGCAAAGATTCAGCTTGACCGCATAACAAGCATGCACAGGCAAAACGCCATCTCGCAGCAGGCCCTGGACAACGCCCTCTCCTTGGCAAGACAGAGCCTTGCCAATCTCGCAGCTGCAGAACAGGCCAGGGACATGCACGAAAGGGGCTACCGCAAGGAAGACATCGAGGCCCAGAAGGCTACCCTTGCGGCTGCAGAAGCGGACCTTGAGCTTGCCCGCATAGCGCTTGCCGACTGCGAGCTGCACGCCCCGTCCTCTGGCGTAGTCCTCACAAGGGCCCAGGAAGAGGGCGCCATAGTGGCCCAGGGAAGCCCCCTGCTCACCCTTACTTTAAGCGATCCCGTGTGGCTGCGCGTCTACGTGGACGAACCCAACCTCGGGCACGTGAAGCCCGGTGCCAGGGTTCTTGTGTGGGCGGACTGTTCGGATGCGCCCTTCGAAGGCAGCATTGGCTACGTCTCGCCTGCCTCGGAGTTCACGCCCAAGAACGTGGAGACAGAGGAGGTGCGCACCTCCCTGGTCTACCGCGTGCGCGTGCTGGCAAAAGATCCCGAAAACATGCTGCGTCAGGGCATGCCAGTGCGCGTGACCCTGAAAGACAAGGGATAGCGCCATGTGCACACCCGGTGTGCCAGACAGTTTGCCCGCCAGTATGCCCGAGAGCACGCAGGCCGGTACGCAAGTAAGCGTGCGTGTTCGGGGGCTTTGCAAGTCCTTTGGCAGCCACGTGGCCCTGAAGGACGTTTCCTGCACCCTGCCCAGAGGCTGCATCACGGGCATTGTTGGGCCGGATGCTGCAGGCAAGACCACCTTTTTGCGGCTTTTGGCAGGACTCTTGCGCCCGGACAGGGGAGAGATAGACATTTTTGGCAAGAGTCCTGAGGAGCTGGTCGCAAGCGAGCCCAACCGCCTTGGCTACATGCCGCAGAAGTTCGGGCTCTACGAGGATCTGACAGTTCTTGCCAATTTGCGCCTGCACGCAAGGCTGAGAGGCCTTGAGAAGGAGCGCGGAGAGGAAATCTTTGCAAAACTTCTTTCCTTCACTGGCCTTGCCCCCTTTGTGGAGCGTCTTGCCGGGCGCCTTTCCGGAGGCATGAAGCAAAAGCTCGGCATAGCCTGCGCCCTTTTGGGGCAGCCTGACCTTTTGCTTTTGGACGAGCCGGGTGTTGGCGTGGATCCGCTCTCGCGAAAGGAACTGTGGACCATGGTGGCAGAGCTCGCAGGCCAGGGCATGACCATACTCTGGTCTACGGCCTACCTCGACGAGGCAGAGCGCTGCCCGCACATCCTCATACTCGACGAGGGCCAAATCCTCTACGAGGGGGAACCGGGGGCCTTTTGCGCAAGGACCTCTGGCCGCATCTATCTTCTCCCGCAACGGGAGGGAGGAAGACAGGGCTTTTTAAGCTTCTTTGAAAGGGAGGGTGTGGAGGACGTGGTCGTGCAGGGCTCCTCGCTTCGCCTTGTGCTGGCACAGGATGCGCCGGACAGCTTGCGCTCCGAGGTCAGGGCCAGGGGAGAGGCAGTTTCCCCGAGGCTTGAGGACTCCTACATGTCCGTTCTTGGCGGCATAAACCGCACCCCCTCCCCCTATGCGACAGGCCTTTGCAGGGAGGAAGGGGATACGCCGGCCATAGAGGCCGAGCATCTGACAAGGATGTACGGCACCTTTACGGCAGCAGGAGACATAAGCTTTACCGTGCGCCAGGGCGAGATCTTTGGTCTTCTCGGGCCCAATGGCGCAGGCAAGTCCACCACCTTTCGCATGCTCTGCGGCCTCACAAGGCCCACCTCCGGGACCTGCAGGGTGGCTGGCATAAACATGCTCTCCTCAACCAGCAGGGCAAGGGGACAGATAGGCTACATGGCCCAGAAGTTTTCCCTCTATCCGGACATCCCCGTCTGGGCCAATATCCGCATCTTTGGCAACCTCTACGGCCTTTCAAAAAACGAGCTTGAACAAAAGGGCAGGGAGCTTTCGATGGCCCTTGGCCTTGACGGGCATCTTTCAGACATCACGGGCACCCTTTCCCTGGGCCTCAAGCAGCGCCTGGCCCTTTTGTGCGCTACGTTGCACGATCCGGCAGTGCTCTTTTTAGACGAGCCCACCTCGGGCGTAGACGTGCGCACGCGCAGGGACTTCTGGAAGCACATCCTTGCCATGACAGGCAGGGGCACAAGCGTGCTTGTCACAACCCACCTCATGGACGAGGCAGAGTACTGCGACACCATTGCCCTCATCTACCAGGGAACAATGATTAGCCTGGGAAGTCCCGACGAGCTGAAAAAGGCCTGCAAGAGGCTCACCGGAAAGGCAGATCCAACTCTTGAGGAGGCCTTCATAGCCCAGATCGAGCTTCACAATGCACGCCACAATCTGGAAGGGAGGGAAAAATGACAGAATCTTCCCCGAAGGGCACAGCGGGCAGCGCAAGGCTCTGGCAAAAGCAGGTTATGGCCCTTATTGCCAAGGAATTTGCCCAGATAGTGCGCGATCCGTCTTCCTACATGATAGCAGTGCTCTTGCCTGCGCTCTTCCTCTTTCTCTTCGGCTACGGCATAAGTCTTGACCAGAGCCTCTTGCGCATTGGCATACTCGATGAGAGCAAGACCCAGTCCTCCACTGCCCTTGTGGCGGATTTTTCCGCCTCGCCCTGGTTCAGGGTACAGCCTTGCAACAGCATGGAGGAAGTAAACCTCGCCATGCGCTCATCCGCAATCCAGGGCTTTGTGCGCATACGCGAGGACTACGAGCGAAGCCTTGCCCAGCTTGCGGCACAGCATGCGGGAGGCGGAAGAGGGGGCGGTGCGGCCCTTGCCGAAGCACGGGCAACAAGGGAAATTCCCGCCAGCCTGCAGCTTGTGGTAGACGGGACAGAACCCAATTCCGCAAGCTTTTTGCAGGCCTACGCGCAAAGCGTAATCCAGGGACACATCAGGGGCCTCTTGCAGGAGAAGAACATTGTGCTTCCGCAAATCGGCGTGCAGGAGCGCTTCTGGTACAACCCTTCGGCCAAGAGCGTGAACTTCCTTGTGCCAGGCTCCATCACGGTCATCATGACCCTCATTGGAACCCTCTTGACCTCGCTTGTCTTTGCCAGGGAGTGGGAGCGCGGCACCATGGAGGCCATGCTGGCTACACCCGTAACCCGCCTGCAGCTCATCTTGGGAAAGCTCATTCCCTACTTTGCGCTTGGCATGTTCTCCCTTGTTTTATGCACGGTCCTTGCCATCCTGGTCTTCGACGTGCCCTTCAGGGGCTCCTACCTGGCCCTCTTTGTCATCTCCTCCATCTTCATGCTCTGCGCTCTGGGCCAGGGCCTTCTCATCTCCGTACACATGAAGGGGCAGCTTGTGGCAGCAGAGGCAGGGCTTTTTTCGGGCTTTTTGCCAGCCCTGCTGCTCTCGGGCTTCATCTTCGACGTCTCCTCCATGCCTCCCATCCTGCAGTGGCTCTCGGAACTTTTGCCAGCAACCCACTTCAACCTCTGCATCCGCACCCTCTTTCTGGCAGGGACCATACCCTCTGTCCTTGTGCCTGAAACCATTTGCCTTGCGGGACTTGCAGCCCTTTTGATGCTGCTTGTCTACAAGGGCCTCAAAAAAAGCATAGAATAATCCCATAGAGTAGCCCCATGTTCTCCCTGCAACGCCTCTGGGCCATAGCCTGGAAAGAGCTCATGGTCCTCTTCTTCAACAAGGTTTCGCGCATCCTCATCATCGTCCCGCCCCTTGCGCAGATAGTCATCTTCGGCTGGGCTGCGACCATGGAGGTGCGCAACGTGAGCTTTGCTGTCCTTGACAGGGACCGCGGCCTTGGGGCCGAGCGCGTAGTAGGCGCCGTGCTTGGCTCGCCTACCTTTGTGCGCATGGTGCAGGTGGCAGACGAGGCCGAGATGCGCAGCATCATGGACAGGGGGGATGTGCTCTTCACCCTGGTCTTTGACTCGAACTTCTCAAGGGATCTTGAGGCAGGACGAAATGCCACCATGCAGATCCTCCTTGACGGGAGAAGATCCAATGCCTCCCAGATCGCCTGCCACTACGTCACGAACATAACGAGTTCCCTTTTGTCCAGTGGGGCAGCGCCGGGTGTAGTTGTGCGCAACTGGTTCAACCCGAACCTGGAATTTCAGTGGTTCTTTTTGCCCAACCTCATAGGCATACTCACCTTCATGCTGGGACTTGTGGTCACTGGCCTCACGGTCGCTCGCGAGCGCGAGGTGGGCACCTTTGACCAATTGCTGGTCACACCCAGCACGCCCACAGAAATTGCCCTTGCGAAGCTTGTGCCTGGTTGCGTCACAGGCCTCATACACGGAACACTCTTTCTGATAATCTCTGTCTTCGGCTTCGGCATCCCCTTTGCGGGCTCCCTCATCCTGCTCTACGTCTCGCTTTTGGTCTTTGCCCTGGCCTCGGGGGGCCTTGGGCTCATGGTCTCCTCATTGTGCCAGACACAGCAGCAGGCGTTTCTAGGTGCCTTCACCATAGGCGTTCCCTGCATCCTCATTTCCGGCATGCTCACCCCCATACACAATATGCCAGGGTTCCTGCAGCTTTTGAGCGAGCTTGTGCCCATGACGCACTTTGCGGTGCTGGTACAGGGGGTCTTTTTGCGGGACATCACCTGGGCCTCGGCGTTTATGTGCCTTGGGAAGATCGTGCTTGCCGCTGCAGTCAGCGTGTCTGTTGCCGTGTGGATGTTCAGGAGGAGGACGTAAGGGACTTCCAGGTACGGGGCGATACCGCATGGCGCGACCTTGAGCATCAGGCAGGCAGACTGTACTCGTGGTTTGTAGTGCTAAATAGCCCTATACATGTTTTGCCACTGTTCTTGGCAAGGTAATATATTGAAAAAGTTGAAATTTATTAACATGATGGAGATGTAGATCTACTTTTTGCAAAATCTCGGAGAGGAAAGCATACCAATGCTCCTGGTCTGCCTACTCCAGACAATCAGACAAAGATTCCAGTATGGTACAGACATCTTCCCCCTTGAGCCCTGTTTGTCAGCCCCATTGGGACGAGACTCAAGTTGTTCTGCTGCTCGGCACTGCAGAAAGCAATGCCAGAGAAGCGCTTGAACGCCCCGAAGCACAGTTTTCACAGATACTGTACATGCGACTTGCAGCCAGGGGCTCCCTGTTGATGGGAAGCCCTGGCATGAAGCGGGGATACATCTTCATCCCCACTGGATGGAAATGTATCTGGAGACCGGACAGGCAAGGAACATTTCCAAACTTTTCGTGGAGATAACAAGGCTAAGGGCAGATGCGCCGGAAAAATATACCAAGATTTCCAATCAGTTGAGAAAATATTTGATAGAATTTGATATCTAATAAATATTATATTTCATAAATCATATAGATATATTATGTTCTTTAATTTTACGCCATAATGTATTTGTACTTATACCAAGTTTTTTTGCTGCATCTTTTTTATTATTACTTGATATTAAATAATTTATAATAATTTGTTTTTCCGTATTTTGTAAACAATCATGAAGCGACATATTATTTATAGAAATTATTTTATTATTTTTATTTTGGCTATTAGTAATATTTGCAAATTTAATATCATTTATGATTTTATTCATAAGAATTGTATCATTATTTTTATCTGAAATAAGTATATATCTTTGAATAACTGCATCCAGTTCACGAATATTTCCTGGCCATGAATAATTTTCAAGAATATCAAATAATTCTTTTGAAAAAGTTATTTTATGTCCAGATCTTTGCAATAATTTATCTGTAATAAGAGGAATATCCTCAATCCGTTGTCTCAAAGAAGGAATATCTAAACGCAACAAGGTCAATCGATAAAAGAGGTCTGCTCTAAAACGTCCCTCGCGAACTTCATTAACCAAGTCTTTCCATGATGAACTTACGACGCGCAACCTGACAGAATAGGGCCTCTCACCACCAATACGATAAATTTCACCTGTTTCAAGAACTCGTAGGAGGTTGACTTGGACTGCAGGAGAAATGTCACCGATTTCGTCCAAAAAGAGTGTTCCCCCGGAGGCAATCTCCAGTAGCCCTGGCTTGCCGCCACGTCTGGCATCTGTGAATGCGCCTTCTTCATAGCCAAAAAGCTCACTCTGCAGCAATGCCTCGGAGAGAGCACTGCAATTGAGAGCAACAAAGGGACCGTCTCTCACTGGGCTTTCATTGTGGATAGCCTGAGCAAACAATTCCTTGCCCGTACCACTTTCCCCATGAATGTAGAGTGCACCACGTGAAAGAGCATATTTTTTTGCAAGTTGTTTGGTTTCTTCAATAATTTTGCTTTTTCCTATGATGGAAGAAAATGTGTACTTTGCCGAAAAGGCCTTTGAACGCGATTGGCTGAGCCGACTTTGCAGAGAATCGACAGCTGTGGCAGGGGCGAGCATAGAAAAAGCCCCGCATACCTCGCCGTTAACAACTACAGGATGAGAAGTGAAGAGCGTTTCCGGCTCTCTCTTGTGACTGCCACGCAGTACACCTTCCATATGTACCCTCTGTTCGAGAACATCGTCCAAATGAAGTTTTTTGCGCAATGAAGCTGAAAGAGAGTTGCCTCTCAATTGTGGCAGAAACTGTTGAATTGCATTGTTTTTTAAAAGAATCTTACTATCTTGTGTAATACCGATAATTCCATTTTGCATGGCATCCATCATGCCGTTTATCCAGGCAAGGCGTTCATTGTCCCGTCTCATGGAGCTGGCAATATTGATTGCCTCATCAATGGCACGTTCAAGAGTTCCCAAGCTGGGCATAACAATGACAGCGGGACAGCCATGAGCCTGTGCCACTTCAGAGCATATTCCTCCCCCCACAATGACACCGGCTCCCTGCTGTATAGCTTGTGCAATTCCCTGAACATGTTCTCTAGTTGTTGTAAAAAGTATAGGTGTTATAGTGATATTGAGAAGATTTGCAAAGACACTGACCCATTCTGGAATATGATCATAGCAGGTTACAGCTACCTTTGAGCTGATTTTCTTGGCACGCATGAGGCTCTTGAGAACAGACAGGTGGTCGTTTGCAATTGTAACAACAGGTCTTTGCAGTTGTCTACGCATTAATCTTCCTGTCCCTCCTCCTCCAAGAATTATCTCTACTCCTTCTTCTAGCAATCTTCTAGCTACAGGAAGAGCTTTTTCCATAGATGCCAATTGTATTTCTATATGGATATTTCGGCTATTTGCATAATTCTGTACCGCAGTTGCAATAGCTAGCGAATTGGACACAAAGGCAAAACGATACGGAATGGCAATCGACATCTTGGTGCTCCTTAAGGACAGGAAAAGCGCCCTTGGGGCGCTTTTCAAAACGAGTTTGTGGCACAATTGTTACATAGGCGGCATTACATAGAAATCAAGTTCGAGGAGAAGGACTGTCACGTAGAAGAAAAGGAACGTAAGAAGTATGGAAATCACACAGGCAATCATGCCCCAGACAAACATGGTCCGCAAATTTGCACCATATCCGGCCACGATGCCTTGTGCTCCCGTGGCAGAGGCAACCGCATAGGCCCAGCTGATTGCAGAACCTGTGACCCAAATCCAGGCAACAGCTCCAAATTCAAGACCATGCCAGTCACCCATCGCCTCGATGGCAAGGGGGACCATTACGCCAGCTGCCGCAGTGTCACTTGTTACCTGGGAAAGCAGATTCGGGAAGACACTCCAAGCAAAAAGGGAAAGCGTGTCGTTGACGGTCAACAGAGGAGCTATCCATTGGCTGAAAACTGCTCCAGCACCAGTTGCACCAAGAATTTTGCTCAGTGCTATTGATGTTGGCCACATAAAAAGAATGGTGATGGGAAAGTACTTGCGTAAGGCTTCGGTTGAAAGAATGGATTCCCCCTTGACTTGCTTGGACGGGACAAAGAGAAGAATAAGCGGGATAATGCAGAAAAGGTGTGTAGGATTGAGCCAGCCCCACATGGGCCCCTTGGTGTAAGATGCGTAGAGAGGCTGAAGAATGGCAAGACCAATAGCAATAACAAAGGCGAAGAAAGAAACTTTTTCCTCAAAGGTCATAGGACCAATCTTGTCCAGCTCTTGCCTGTAGAACTCCTTTGAACGGCCGAAGGTCTCCCTGTCGGTAGGCATAAAGTACATAAGGAGGCCAATGGCAGCGATGATGAGCAGAGAAATGGGGACCATACGCATGGTCCAATCGATAAAATAGGTGTCATGACCAAGGTACTTGTTGAGCAATCCAAAGGTAACAACTGCCTGACCACCGCCAAGGGGGGTTGCCATTCCACCGACACTGGCACCCCAGGCAACTGCTATAAGAATATTGGAAGCAGCCTTGGAGTTCCAACGCTGTTCGTTGTTTTCATACCCAGCAAACATGAGAGCTGCAACAGCCACGGGAGCAAACATTGCTGCAACAGTGGTATTGCCTACCACAAAGGAGGTCAGGCCGCACAGGACAAACCACCCGGCAGTCTGTGCACGGACGCTTCCGCTGACATGCAGCAGAAAATTCAATGACAACCGCCTTGCAAATCCCCACCGCACCCAAGCGGCTGTTATAGCAGTTGCGCCAAAAATCAGACATGCCTCCCTGTGAACATACGCTCCAAGAACTTTTTCAAGTGGCATATAGCTATATATGGCAGCAACAAATATGGGTACAAGACATGTGAGTTTAATATCAACGACAGTGGTTACCCACCATGCTATCATCCAAAAGAGAATACCAAAACCAAAACGGGCATTGATATCGCCAAACATGGGCATCATCAAAGTAATGCCTAAAAGAAGTGGGCCCAGAAGAAAGAGAAAAATCTTTTTCCCTGAAATTGAAGAGCTCATACGTCCCTCCCAACTGTGGAATTAAAATAATTCCACTTCTGAAAAAATTGTGTGAGTTTTGTGTTCAGGCACGGAAACATAAAAATTTTCCTCGGGAACTTGTGAAAAGAAAAGCAAGAGATATGCCAGCTTTTAACTCATTGATATTATTAATTCGAACAGATCCTGTTTTTTGAAGTCTGAGATCTCAAAAATCAAATGTTTTTTTCTAACAGTTTTATTTTATTACCTTTTTTTACACTTTATTTTTAAGAAAAACGATGATGGACAGATGAGCATATGTTTTTGTGAAAAAAAATGGCTTGAAGCATGCCTGAAGAACTCCGGCGCCATTGTCTCCTGCCCCAACAAATGTTTCAGTTCAAATGAGATATTTCCATATCGTCATCACAAAAATATCTGTATTTTTAATACATTAAACATCTAGCAATCTTTTTTTGATTGCAACGCAGCTGGATAGACTATCTCAATATTGAAGTGTTTTTGATTTGAGTGTTGCAAAACTGGAATATGTAATCCACATCAAAAGAGAGCATATATCATTAATAATTACAAGCAATTACAGACAAAAACCATGGTTTGGCACATTTGTTGCTGATTCGTGAACAACATCACATTTGGAGCAAACCATGATGACATTTCTTCTTTTGCTCGTCGCCGTACTCGTGGGCGGGCTCATTGGCACAGTGGGTGTGGGGGGTATCCTGTTAATTCCCGCCCTGAGTGGCCTTGGAGGCCTGACTACCCACGCTGCTATGGCCACATCCCTGTTTAGCTTCATCTTCACAGGTATCCTCGGGACATGGCTCTACTGCAAACATGGCAGCATCAATTGGGGTATCACCATTCCAGTCTGTGTAGGCGGTTTGATTGGTGGATATCCCGGAGCATTGGCCAATGCCATTGCCCCAGCATGGATTCTTAATCTCATCCTGGGCTGTATCATAATTTTTGCAGGGATTTATGCTCTTTTTCCTGCCAAAGGCGGAACAATTGACTACCGTCCTGGAGATATGCGTCAGCGTCTGCAACTGATTTTGATAGGAGCAACTGTTGGTTTTGGTTCTGGCCTGACTGGCGTGGGCGGTCCGGTACTTTCTGTACCTCTCATGGTCATCCTGGGCTTTGCACCCCTCACATCCATAGCCACCAGCCAGGTCATACAGATTACCGCTGCCACGTCCGGGTCCATCAGCAATTTTGCCAATGGCTTTGTAGACCTGCATATGGCGCTTTTAGTCACCGTAGCAGAACTCGTCGGTGTTGTGGCTGGAGCCAAGCTGGCTCACAGCGTCTCATCCGGCGTTCTGAAAAAAATGGTTTCAATTGTCTGCATCATTGTGGGCGGCTTCATTTTTATCCGTGCACTCCTGCAGGCATAATTTGACATATCCAAACCAAGGAGAACTTCCATGCCTCTTACTTTTCCCGAACGCCCCATTTTTGTTATCGGCGCAGAACGTTCAGGTACAACACTTGTCATGGCACTTTTGGGCAGCCATTCCAGAATAGCCGTTCCCGAAGTTGTCTGGTACTACCCCCGTTTTTATCCCTATTTGCACACTTATGGAGATCTTTCCCAAGAGGCCAACTTCAGGACACTGGCAGAAGAAATGGTTTTCGGCCTGAAGACTCCCCTGTGGGGCATGAAAGTCAATCCCAAAACCATTCTTGACGAAGTCATCGAACTGTGCCCCGAACGCAGCTTCGCGGGCCTCTATGCAGCCATGCACATGCGCTTTGCCCAGTACATGAACAAACCACGCTGGGGCGAAAAAACTCCGCATAATCTCTACTTTGTTGGTCCCATGCATCACGACTTCCCAGACGCACAGTTTATCTACGTCACCCGTGACGGACGTGACTCCTGCGTAGACTATATGGAATCTTCCTTTGGTCCTACCAACATCTACTGTGCTGCCCATTCCTGGAAACGTTGCTGGAATGCAGTCAAGGAATGGCGTGGCCCATTGACTGAAAAAGGCCTGTGGATGGACGTGAAGTACGAGGAACTCGTGCGCAAGCCAGAAGAAGTCATGCGTGCAGTATGCTCCTTCCTGGGCGAAGAGTTCGAACCAGGCATGTTTGAATTTTACAAGACAGACTTGTGCAAGGCCCGTGGTGCATCCAGAGACCATGCCCCTCTCGGCAAGCCCATTTCGGATAAATATATCGGCATCTACAAGGATCTCCTTTCTCTCAGAGATCAGCGCATTTTTGCCGCAGTGGCGGGCAAGGAACTTGAAGAGGCCGGATACAAGAACGATGTCGAACCCGAGATGCCTTCAGAGCTCATGATCTCCAAATACAAGGAGTTCGATGGCAGAATCCGCGCCGCCACACTGGATGGCTTCGAAGGGCATATTGTGTTTGAGAGCTACAACGACTGGCTGATCGACCAGCGCGAAGAGCGCCGCAAAAAGGGTATATGGGATCCGGCTACAGCCCCCCGCCCCTTCCCCATTGGCGATCCCGATGAGGAAATGATTATCGGCATGCGCGCTTGGGACAAGTGGAAGAAGCATTTCTCGATTAAGCGCAAGTATGTGGGAGATGTTGTTCTGTAGCAAACTAACGCTAAAGCTGTCTGAGTAGCAGCTTTTTCCAAAAATCATACCTTAATCCGTTTTTGTCTGTTGTATTCGTCTCGGCTCACCTGTGCATGCAGGTGAGCCGAGTATCGAATACAACATCTTTAAAAATGCCCAAACAGGCTTTGCCCAGCCAATGAAACGAGTCTTCCATGAGCCAATCTGATAATACGTCAATTTCTCCTACTTCCTCAAATAGAGTAGGCGGTTTTTGGTCAAATTTTTACGCAAATCTGGAGACAACTGGCATACCTGCAAAAAAATCCATATTCGGTTTTATACTAGCTTGGTGTGCTTTCTTTGGCATCCTTTTTCTCATGCCTCTACCAGAAGGATTGTCTCAGGCAGGCAAATCGACACTGGCCGTCGTAGTCTGGGCATGCGTCATCTGGGTATCAGAAGCTATCCCTATTGGCATGACTGGTGTAGCCATTCCCATGTTGCTCGTTTTGAGCGGCGCCGTTGAAAAATTTCCCATGGCTGTACGTGGATTCACATCCAATGCGTATTTTATTTGCATGGCTGCCTTCATCATGGCCGCCATTGTGCAGGTTGCCAATATTGATCGCCGCATCGCAATCACCTTACTACACAAGTTACGGATCAAGACAGCCAACAGCACAATTCTTGGTCTATTTGGTGTAAATTTTATTCTTTCCATTATTGTACCTGGCGCTAATCCCCGTGGTGCACTGCTTCTGCCAATTATAAAAGGTATTACAGACTTGTTTGGTGGTAGCAAATCAGAAGACAACGCCAAAAAACACATCATGATTCAGGTGCTGGTTTATGGCTCCATGATTTCTGGGATGTGTATCCTGACATCGCATCTTCCCAATCTTGTACTTGTGGACTTGTTTCATAAGGAATTATCTATTGATATTTCCTACTTTGAATGGTTTATTATGCAATGGCCATATCTTGGCATGTTCTTTATTACAAATTTATGGCTAAGATGGCATTTCAAGACAAAAAATGTGTCTATTAAGGGTGGTGAACAGGTACTAACTGAACAATATAAAAAGCTTCCTCGTATATCTCAAAGTGAAGTTCTTATTCTTTTAGTTTTTGGATTTACAGCATTTTTGTGGATGACACAGCCATACCATAAAATACCTGCTCATGTTGCTGCCATGCTCGGCATCACATTGCTATTTATTCCTGGATTACATCCTTTCAAATGGAAACAGATACAGGATCGCACCATCTGGGGAACCTTGATAATGCTTGGAGGAGCACTGTCAATGTCCTCCACCATGGGAAGCTCTGGCCTGGCCCAATGGTTAGCTGGTCATCTTCATGGTCTGGCTAATGGCCATGCGTGGTGGATAGTCCTCATCATGATTATGGGAGGAACACATATTATTCGCTTGGGCATGCTTTCCAACGTGGCAGCTGTAAGTCTATTTGCTCCTATTCTACTGCAACTAGCTACTCATTTAAATTTGCATCCTGTCATATTTACCATGCTTGTTGCTGATACAGATACATTTGCATTTATTTTACCTACACAAATTACTGTTGCAGTCATAGCCTATGGTAGTCATACATTTTCTATGACTGATTATGCCAAGGCAGGATGGGTTTCAGTTCTCCTTGCTATAACCTATGCAATATGTGTAATGGTACCTTGGTATGCATTCCTAGGCTTACCTCTCTGGGATCCAACAGCTCCATGGCCTTTCTAATTTAATATTTAGCAAACATTTAATTTTTCTCAATTGTAATCTGGAAATACAAAACTTAATTGTATTTCCAGATTTTTTTATGGAAACTATTAAATAATTCACAGCATTTACAAATAATTTCTCTTAGTTAGAAAATAACATCAGGATACTGGATAGAGCTGGCTGGGTATGAGGGCCTCTCTCCAACTGCGTGGGCAGCGGGCAGGCGGGTGACTGGAGCTTGAGATGTCCGAGGCTTTTTGTATAGTGAGGCTGCCCCGTTTGGAGGCTCAAATACACAAACAAAAGGGAGAGACACCCCATGCGCATACTCATCACCGGCGGCAAGGGCATGCTGGCAAGAACCCTCGTTGCCGAACTTGGGAAAAATCCAGACTACACTCTACTCGCCCCCGGGCACACAGAGCTCGACATCACGGACCCCATGAGCGTTACCAAAGTCTTTGGGGAATTCGAGCCAGAGGTCGTCCTGCACTGCGCTGCCTTCACAAAGGTCGATTTGTGCGAAAGCGAGCAAGCCAGAGCGCAGGAAGTGAACGTGCAGGGCTCTGCCAACATCGCCATGGCCTGCAAGCAGTCCAATGCGCGCCTCATAGCCTTTTCCACGGACTACGTCTTTGACGGGGAAAGCGGCCCCTACAACGAATTTGCAAGGCCCGCAGGCGGCATCAATGTCTACGGCCAGAGCAAGTGGGCTGCGGAAAGAACCATACGCCTCGATTGCCCGAACCACGTCATTGCCCGCGTCTCCTGGCTTTACGGCCCTGGCGGCCCAAGCTTCGTGCACACCATGCTGCGCCTGGCCGGCAGGCCCTGCATACGCGTTGTCGACGATCAAAGGGGCTGCCCCACAAGCACGCTGGCAGTGGCCGGCGCCATAGCCGAAATCCTGCAAAGGCCCCACCTTCTGGGTACCTTCCATCTGGCCTGCCAGGGAGAGACCACCTGGTACGGGCTGGCAAGGGAGATCTTTGCCCTTGCGGGGATTGAACAAAACGTCGAGCCCTGCACAAGCGCCGAGTACATGACCCCTGCAAAGCGTCCTTCCAACTCCTGTCTTGTGAGTGTTCGCATGAAAGACTGCGGCCTTTCCCCCATGCCCCACTGGCAGGAGAGTCTGAAGTCCTTCCTTGCAAGGGAACTGCCCACTCTCGGCCTGTAGCAAGCACCAAGTCCCTTTTTCCTATTCTCCGAGGCCAGCAATGTTCCATCTTTCCATACCGGGCAAAACGCCCAAAACGCTCGCCACAACCCTGGCGCTTCTTCTCTGCCTTCTCCTTGCCCCTCTCTCGGAGGCGCAGGCAGGCACATTTCGCTGCCAGTACTTTACCCTGAACCTCCCCCAGAACTGGAAGCTCATCAACGGCCCCTTCAAGAAGGGAGGCGGCGAGACTGCAGTGCTCGGGCGCAGGGATCACAAGGCGTCCGTCCAGATGCTCTACGGCACAAGCGTCAAGGAAAACTTCAAGACCATTGTGGAAGGCTACGCCAAGAGCCTTAAGGCAAGCCCCAAGTACATGGGCACAAGCCAGGCCTGGTTTGACACGACACGCAAGGGCCAGCAGTTCCGCTTTATCTTCTGTCAGGACGATGCTGCCCAGGTTCTGGCAATCTACATTCTCAACGGCAAGCCCGGAGACATGGACTTTATCCGTACAGACATGAAGACAAAATACAAGGGGCTTGTTCCGCAGAAAATCACTGCCAGGTAAAGCTCTTCGCCGCTACCGGATACCCAACTCTTCCAATTCTTCTTTTGCCCGTCTGAGAAGTGCAGCATACCTGTCTGGTGCATCTGCTCTCAGTCGGGCAATTTTTATGAAGAGCTTGGAAATATTCCTTGCCTGACCGGTCTCAAGATAGCGCTCCATCCAGTGGAGTTGAACCAACTCTGCCTGCGCATTCCCCACTCGTAAGAGTGAGGTTAGCAGGCAGGTTATCCTGTTGTAGCTTGTATAACGGGTCGTAAACGCAAAAGAAACAAAAGGTACCTTTGGTATGTGTGCGTGATAGCCATTTCAGTATTGCTAAAGAGATAGAAGTCTGTTATGTCAAGTCCTATCATCTTCCACCTGTTCTGCGCATGAGCCGGGAGGACGGCACAATGCAGATTTTCTCCAGCTACAAGGT
>NZ_NFJC01000043.1 GCF_002159665.1 Desulfovibrio sp. An276 | reverse complement strand
GTTCGTACCATCCCTGGTCCAGGATGGCCTTGTTCAACCCTGATTTGGCCTTCACATTGTGTCCGGGCTCTTCTACAGTGCCCTTTGCCGAACGGGTCATATTCCTGACTAGCAAATTTTCAATTACGACAATTCCAAATTTCCTGCTGATCTCCGTAGTCACCTTGTGCAGATAGTCTTTGCGAGTATTGGCGACCTTATTGTATATTTTCGCTATGCGAGCTTGAACCTTTTTGTAGTTCGAAGAACCCTTTTTCTTTCGGCTCAACTCCTGTTGCAGACTGGCTATCTTCTCCTCGTATTTGCGCAGGGCGTCTATAGGCACTATGAAGCTGCCATCCGAAAGTGTCAGCAAGCGTACAACGCCTGCGTCCAGACCAACGGCCTCCTGGGAGGGGTGTACAGGATCAGGGAGCTCGATTTCCGCACAGATGGAAACATACCAGTGGTCCGCTTCAAGCGAAACAGTTACGTTCTTGGGTGTGCCTTCTATCTCCCGGCTTTTTTTGTAGCGAACCCAGCCGATCTTGGGAAGATAGATACAGCTGTTCCCCTCATCCAGCTTGAATCCCTGTGGATAGCGGAATGAGTCATCACGCCCCCTTCTTTTGAATTTCGGAAAACCTACTGCTTCGCTCTCCCGAAATCTTTTGACGGCCTGGTCCAGCTCCTTCATCCTCTGCTGCAGAATCTGGGAGTGAACATCTGCAAGAAAGGGGAAAACTTTTGCTTCTTCCTTTGATTCCTTTGGTTCTTTCCTTCCCTTCCAGACCATCAATTGGTCACAAAGGGCGTGATACCCCAGAAATTTGGTTCCCTTCTCGAGGGCTGTCTTTTCCATTTCAAGGGCAAGATTCCAGATTAGACGGCAACAACCAGCGTATTGCCGAAAGAGATTTTCCGTCTTTTTGTCTGGCTCGAGACGAAAAGTGAAGCCCTTGTGGATAATCTTCATATAGCAAATATCACTTTTGTGCGAAAGATATCAAGGGATTGAAACGGTACAGCATCATGAATCCTCCTCTATGCCGATTTGCTCTTTGCTTGCCATACACACTGGAGAGAGAGTCTAGCAATGTCTTTTTAGACGCTTCAAAGCAAATATTCCTTGATTATTGAGCGTCTGTCAAGAAAATTATCTGTTTTTTAGCTTTTGTCTAGCGATTAAGCATACAAATCTTCGAGATATTGTCATTTTTTTATAGATCTGATACACAAATATTATGCAGACAAAGGTTGGTGGGCGCCTTATATCCCCGCCCTGAAGGACTGGGCTTTACGGCGCATTTTGGTAAAACCTTTTGCATTGGCAAAGGAGTTTCACTATGCAAAGACGTCATTTTCTGAGCCTCATAGGCGGCCTCATCGGCGCGACCACTCTTTTGAGCGCCTGCAACGGCCGTCATCGCCCCCCGCCGCCTCCGCCGGACCGCCGTCCTCCCAGACGTGACTACGACGGCCGCGATCACAGACCGCCTCCGCCGCCTCCCAGACACCGCTAACAGCAATCAACAGGGCTTGCCCCTTTTTTTTTGAGACCCCGCAGCAAAAGCTGTGGGGTCTTTTGCTGTGCCAATAGCCAAGGCTGCATTCTATCCACGAGTCGCCCCATCCGCCGACCAAAGTCCAGGCCGGAGCAAGATCGGCCCTGCGCAGGCCAGGGCAAAACTTTTGCAAGTGAATTTCCTTTTCCTGCATATTTTTTCTGCAATAGCCTTTCAAATTCAAGTTGTATTGCTTTTATTTCAAAATATGTCTTGCCATGATGCAACACAGATGCTATGTATCTTGCAAATACACATGCACAATATAGAGCACATTATTAAAAATTGAATTCCTTTTTCACAATAATTGTGAAAATTATAATCTTCAGACACTTTGATTACAGCTGTGTGACAAAACATTTTCCCCGCGAAATGATACGGAGGACATCATGGCTACATCACAAATGAACGACCTCATCGCCGCGTCCGGGCACGCCGAAAAGAAGGCCGCAAGACTTTCCCTTGGCATGTACCTTGTCTATTTCCTGGTCCTGGTGGCTGTCGCACTTCTTCTTCGCTAGGTCCGGTGCCCATTGGGCACAGAAAAAGACCTCGCATGCGCACATGCAAGGGGGATGAAACCTTTTCGCAAAATACAGAAAGGCGGGCGCCTTGCGCCCCTGCTTATCCCCGTATTTTCCGAAGCTAGTCCAGGGGAGCCGGCCCGTACTCGTTTTCGCCTTCCTGTCCGCGCTTCAGGGCCCAGTAGAGGCAGATGATGTGCAAAACCGGCACACAGAAAACAAGGGCACGCCAGGCGGATGCGCCAATGTCGTGCATGCGGCGCACGAAGACGCTGAAGAGCGGAATGGCCAGGGCCATGAAGACCAGGCTTTGCATGATTGGGCCATAGCGCTCGGGCAGGGCCAGGGAAACCAGATAGACTGCTGCGCTCACAATCAGGATGAAGAGCGCGAAAAACCAGAATTCCGAGCGGGACGATCTGCCCTGCAGGCTGGCGTATTGCACAAGGGCCGAAGCCACGGCGTCTTTGAAGGTCATGTTCGTTCGGTGCCTTGGCACCGCCTCCCGTAAATGGATTGTGAAGATCAGGATCTCGACTCGGAAGAACTGTCCGAAGGGCTTTCTGAAGGGTTGTGCGGACGGGCCACCGAAGTGCTGCCTGGCCCTTTTTCCTGCCCATCCCCCTCAGGGGCACATTCCTGCTCGAAATCGCACATGCGCCGGGCTATCTCCCCGAACCGCCTGACTACCTCGGGATAGTTCTCCCTGCGGTGGGGGAAGAGGCAGTCTGTGCAGTCCTTGATCCCCTTTTTCGTGTAGCGAAAGTTGCCGCCGCATCTGCGACCCAGGGCATAGAGCGGACAGTAGCAGAACAGGCAGTTGAAATTGTCCGGATCCTCTGTCCTGTGGCAGGGAAAGTATTCGCACTGCCTGTTGCTGTAGAAGGAATAGTGGGCATGCTCCCACGAAGGCCTGGCCATGCATGTCTCCGGGATGCGGATTGCGGTGCAAGAAGGTGTTTGCTCCTTTTAGCAAAAAAACTTCCTGCTGAAAACAAGGAGAACATGCCTTGCCGGAACCTGCCCTTTCGCTCTCGCGCTGCTCGCAATGATCACAAGGCTTCTTGCACAGGCAAGGGCTTCCCGGCCAGTATTGTTCATGAAGAAAAATTTTTCCGCTTCTTGTCTTGTCACTCTTTTTGCAGTATTGGTAAAAAATATTGTCGGGTTTTTTCGCAGGCATGCTTTCGGGCCTGGCTGTGCCACCCGCATACTACGCTCTAAGGAGACGGGAAATGAAAAGGATTTTTCTCCTGCTGGCAGCACTGGCTTTTTGTTTGGCAGTGACAGTGCAAACCTCCAACGCAGCTCCCCAGGCCAAGGACAGCTCTGTAGACCCGGTTCATGAAATCGGTAAGCGCATGAAGGATCCCATTGTCCTGAAGTCCAGCGTCTCGCCCCTGCTCAACGTGACCTTCAACCACAACACCCACAGAAGCGTGCCCTGTCGCACCTGTCACCATGAGGAAGGCAGCACTGGCTACTACGTTTCCTGCAGCGAGTGCCACCAGAATACAGAGCCCCGCAGCGAGGATGTGGACAGCACCTTCCAGGCCTTCCACGCCAAGGGCAGCGACAGATCCTGTTACGGCTGTCATACGAAGATGGCCGAGGCTCGTCCTGCTGACTTCCCTCATTTCACCAACTGTCGCCCCTGCCATATGTCCGAAGAGGCCAGGGCCGCAGCAAGGGCAGAGGCACGCAAGTAGTCTCACGGCCCATCCCGAAAAAGACCGGCAAAACAGAGGCCAGCAAATTCTTCCCCGTGCGCATGCGCGGGGATTTTTTTTGCTTGTGCGGCAGAAAGGCTCTCCCGGGAGAGCATGTCCCCCTCCGCCTTTTCTCCTCGCATACTGTTTTGGCAAATTTTCCTTCTCCCTCCATGGACTTCACAGGCCCGATGAGCCTATATGGAGAGGTCAGGAATATCCTTCCCTGCCAGGGAAAAGCCCTGTCTGCCCGGCGTCAAACGTCCGGGTACCCTTCCCCCACTTCAAACAGCATGGAGGCGGCGTCACACAAGGCGCCGATATTTTGTGATGATACAACAAAGCACCAGTCCCAGGGCAGCCATCACCACCCCGCAATATCTGGCCAGCGAGGCAGGCCGCCGCGTCCTTGCGGACGGAGGAAACGCCATAGAGGCCATAGTGGCAGCAGGCGCTGTTCTTGCAGTTGTCTACCCCCAGATGTGCACCCTCGGCGGAGACGCCTTCTACCTTGTGCACAATGCGCGTACAGGCGAACTCAGGGGCATCAACGCAAGTGGCAAATCCGGCTCGAAGGTGAACCGCAAGGTCTATGAGGAAAAGCGGCTTTCCACCATCCCGAGCCGCGGCCCCCTGGCAGCCATCACTGTGCCGGGCATTGTGTCCGGCTGGGATCTGGCCCTTGAGTACTCGTCCCAAACAATGAGGGGAACATTTTCCCTGGCACACCTGCTCGGGGACGCCCGAAGCCATGCGGAACGTGGCTTTCCCATCACAAGGAGCCTTTCGGACTGGATTGTGGAGGACACGAAGGTCGACGACACGGGCCGCCACAACCTTCAGCAGTACAAGGGCTTTGCGAAAATCTTCTATCCCGGTGGCAGGCCTCTGCGGCCCATGGAGACATTGCGCCAGCCGGACCTCGCACGGACCCTGGCAACCATTGCCGACAAAGGCCCCCGCTCCTTCTACGAAGGAAGCCTTGCAAAGGCTCTTGTGAAGGGATTGGCCGATGTTGGCGGGCTTTTGACGGAAGACGATTTCGCAAGCCAGAGGGCCTTTTTCGTGGAGCCCCTGCGCACAGCCTACAGGAATTGCACTGCCTGCAACCTGCCCCCCAACTGCCAGGGTCTCTCCTCCCTGCAGATCCTTGGCATCTTCAACTGCTTCGACGCCAGGGCCCTTGGGGAAGGGACAGCGGCCTTCTACCACGTTCTGACAGAGGCAGTGAAAAGGGCCTTTGCCGATCGCGAACGCTACGTTACGGATCCGGACTTTTCCGGGACCGACTTTGCCTCATTGCTTGATCCGGACTATCTCGCCTCCATGGCACGCTCGCTTCCCATGGACAGGGTGGGCAACTACCTCCTGCCCTCGCTTTCGCCTCAGGGAGACACTGTCTGGCTCGGCTGCGTGGACAGGGAAGGAAATGCGGTCTCCTACATACAGAGCATCTACCACGACTTTGGCTCCGGCATCATTCCGGAGGGCACTGGCGTCATCCTGCAAAACAGGGGCTCCTTCTTCTCCCTGGACGAAAAGCACGCAAATGCCCTTGAGCCTTGCAAGCGCACCATGCACACCCTAAATCCCCCCATGCTTTTGAAGGACGGAAAGCCCTACCTTGTGTACGGCACCATGGGCGGCGACGGCCAGCCCCAGACACAGGCTGTCATTGCCTCGCGCATAGTGGATTTTTGCATGTCTCCCGAAGACGCAGTGGCTGCCCCCCGATTCCTCTACGGCAGGACATGGGGCGACGATTCCACAACCCTGAAACTCGAAGGCCGCATCAGGGCAGACGTTGGCGCACAGCTTGCAAGTCTCGGCCACAATATCGAGTATGTGGAAAACTTCAGCCAGTCCATGGGGCATGCCGGCGCCATCCTTGTGAAGGAGGACGGAAGCGTCGATGCTGCCACGGATCCGCGCAGCGACGGCCTTGCCCTGACACTGTAGGCTGCCTGACCTACCCCGAAAAACAGCGCGGCGGACCAGGGGGAACATTCCCGGGCCGCCGCATCAATAGTATTGCCTCCATGCCCCTTCTTATTGGACAAGGGGCTTTTTTGCTTCTTACGCGCCCTCCTTTCTCCCCCGCACAAGGGGCAGGAGAGTGTTCACTATGGCGTAGGGCAGCTGCAGGCTCAAGAGAATGCTCAAAGTGAGGAGAGCCAGAAAGGTTGCCCGAAAGCGCACAAGGGTCAGCCCGTCCGCCCAGACGCTGCTTGCGGGAACAGCCAGCAAAAAAAGGCCCAGGGCGGCAGTGGCAAGATGGATGAGGCAAAGTGTTGCCATGCGGGTCAGAAGATCCTCGCAGGCCTTCCTCCTGTCAGCCTCTGGCTCCCTGCGGGCCCCGGTACAGGCCGAGGCCACTGCCAGAATGTCCACAAGAACAAGGACAGGCATGAGGCACAGGGAGCCTATGCCAAGCAGGGTCCAGTCGATCACGTGGGCGTAGACCATGCCGAGGGCAGCCACCATGCCGGACATGCACAGGACAAAAAGGAAGAAAAGGGTTTGCAGGAATTTGGGCGCGAAGCGCGACAGGAAGCGAGTCTCGGACATGGATGCCTGTCCCCTAGCCCACGGGCTGGGCGCCCAGGGCGTGCCACAGTCTCGCTACCACCACCCAGGCCGGAGAGGCCATGGTCGCCGCAAAGAACAAAAGGATTGCGTAGAGGGGGGACGGCCAGCGGACATACCAGTAGAGGCAAAGTCCCAGAGTAAACACGGCACCTGTGCAAAGGCTTGCACTGTAGGCAAAGAGCTGTGCCAGACCTTCGGGCCAGGCAAGGGCTATGGCAATGGGGTTCCAGAGCAGGTTTTCACCGGAGAGGAAGAGGTTGCCGAGCCACACGGGCACAAAGACAAGGGCCAGGGGCCAGAGAAGGATGAGCAGACGTCTTGGCATGCTTGAATTCCCGAAAATTGCGGATTTTGCGCACAAGGCATACGCCTTCGCGCGTTTGCTTGCATCCCCATTTCATACGGATTCCCAGCCCAAGTGGCAAGAAGAGGGAAAAGTGACAAAAATACTGTGAAATCCCCTGCCGGATGCACAAGTCCCGAAAAAAAAGGCGTGCGCATTTTTTCTAGAACAGAAAGGGTTTCGCTCGCAAGAAGAGTATGTGACGCATGTCTCCTTTTGATATTTTCTGTAAATTCAAGTAAAACATCCTGCATAACACAGAAAGATACTGCTGCTTAACCTGGAGAGTTTGGGTATGTATTTCCTTTCAAGAAGGAAATTTTTGAAAAAATTGTGCCGAATACACAGCTTTTCTTTTCGATTTTTCCTCTTGCAAATTCCGCGCCACTTCTTGACAAGACGGTCTTTCCGGACTACAAGAAACGATCAAGTTTTTCTCCCCTACCTCTAACCTCTCGAGAGGCAAGCATGTTCAGCAATCGCGGCAAAGCCCTGACTTTTGACGATATTCTTCTCGTGCCCAGCTATTCGGAAGTGACCCCCGACATGGTGGACGTCTCCACCTGGCTCACCCCCGAAATCCAGCTGAAATCCCCCCTGCTCTCTGCTGCCATGGATACGGTGACAGAGTCTGCCATGGCCATCTCCATGGCCCGCATGGGCGGCATTGGCGTTATCCACAAGAACATGAGCATAGCGCGTCAGCGCCTTGAGGTGGAAAAGGTCAAGAAGAGCGAGAGCGGCATGATTCTCGATCCCGTGACCATCTCTTCCTCCAGCACAGTGCAGGAAGCGCTGGATCTCATGCACGACTTCAGCATTTCCGGCCTGCCCGTCGTGGACGACGGCTGCCTGAAGGGCATCCTGACCAACAGGGACGTGCGCTTTGTGGTAGACGGCACCAAGGTTCTGGTGCGCGAGGTGATGACCAGCGAAAACCTCATCACCGTTCCCATGGGCACCTCCCTGGAGGAAGCCAAGCGCCATCTGCACGAACACCGCATCGAAAAGCTCCTGGTTGTGGACGAGAACAAGCATCTGCGCGGCCTCATCACCATCAAGGACATCGACAATGTGCAGAAGTACCCCAACTCCTGCAAGGACGATCGCGGCCGTCTGCGCGTGGCAGCTGCCATTGGCGTCACTGCGGACACGCTGGAGCGCACGGAGCAGCTCCTTGCTGCCGATGTGGACGCCCTTGTGCTCGACTCCGCCCACGGCCATTCGGCAAACATTTTGCGCACCATCCGCGAAGTGAAGTCCGCCTTCCCCCACTGCCAGCTCATTGCAGGCAACGTGGCCACCTACGAGGGCGCCAAGGCCATCCTCGAGGCCGGAGCCGACTGCGTCAAGATAGGCATCGGACCCGGCTCCATCTGCACCACCCGCATCGTGGCCGGTGTGGGCGTGCCCCAGGTCACGGCCATAGCCGACGCAAGCAAGGCTGCCAGAGAAATGGACCGCTGCTGCATAGCCGACGGTGGCATCAAGTTCTCCGGTGACATAGTCAAGGCCCTCACAGTGGGCGCGCACAGCATCATGATAGGCTCCCTCTTTGCCGGCACCGAGGAAAGCCCGGGCGAGACCGTTCTCTACCAGGGCCGCACCTACAAGGTGTACCGCGGCATGGGCTCCATCGATGCCATGAAGGAAGGCAGCTCCGATCGCTACTTCCAGCAGCGCAGCAAGAAGTTCGTGCCCGAGGGCATCGTGGGCCGCGTTCCCTACAGGGGATCGGTGAAGGACGTCATCTACCAGCTCATCGGCGGCCTCAAGTCCGGCATGGGCTACCTTGGCGCTGCCAGCATTCCCCAGCTCTTCGCCACAGGCTGCATCTGCGAGATTTCGCCCGCTGGCCTGCGCGAAAGCCATGTGCACGACATTGTCATCACCAAGGAAGCACCCAACTACCGCCTCGACAACAACTAGTCGTTGCAAGGCGCCAATCCCGAAGTTCGGACCCGAAGGAGTGGGGACATGCCCAACAAGGTCATCATTATAGATTACGGCTCCCAGGTCACCCAGCTTATCGCGCGCAGGATACGCGAGGCAGGCGTGTATTCGGAAATCCATGCCTGTACGGTCACGGCCAGCGAAGTGCGGGCCATGGATCCCCAGGCCATAGTGCTTTCCGGCGGCCCTGCCTCAGTGGGTGAGGAAGATTCCCCGAAGCTCGACATGGGACTGCTTGAGCTCGGCGTGCCGGTGCTTGGCATCTGCTACGGCATGCAGCTGCTCACAAGCGCCCTTGGCGGCGGCCTTGCACAGTCTACCACCAGGGAATACGGCCCGGCAGAGCTCGAGATCCTGGAAAGCACGGCACTTTGGGGCGACATTCCCGCAAAGAGCAGGGTGTGGATGAGCCATGGCGATCGCGTTGTGCGCGTGCCCGAAGGCTTCAAGGTCACGGCCCGTACCCAGACCCTGGACATAGCAGCCATGGCGGACGAGACCCGCAAGATCTACGCTGTCCAGTTCCACCCCGAGGTGCACCACACAGAGGAAGGCACCAAAATGCTCGAAAACTTCCTCTTCAGGGTGGCAGGCCTTGAGCCGGACTGGACCATGTCTTCCTTTGTGGAAAGGACAGTGGCGGACATGAAGGCCAGGGTGGGCGACAAGCACGTCATCTGCGCCCTGTCCGGCGGCATAGACTCCACTGTGGTGGCAGTGCTGCTCAACAGGGCCATTGGCAAGAACCTGCACTGCATCTTCGTGAACAACGGCCTTCTGCGCGCAGGCGAAGTCGAGGAGGTCAAGACCCTTCTTGGCGACAACATCGGCATCAATCTGACCGTGGTGGACGCCAGGGAGCGCTTCCTTGGCAAGCTCGCAGGCGTCGAGGATCCGGAGAAGAAGCGCAAGATCATAGGCCACACCTTCATCGAAATCTTCGACGAGGAGGCCAAGAAGATCTCCCAGGTGGACTACCTTGCCCAGGGCACGCTCTATCCGGACGTCATCGAATCCGTGTCCAGCAAGGGCCCCTCGGCTGTCATCAAGAGCCACCACAATGTGGGTGGTCTGCCGGAGACCATGAAGCTGCAGCTCATCGAACCCTTGCGCGAGCTCTTCAAGGACGAGGTGCGCAAGGTGGCCAAGGAACTGGATCTACCGGACAGCATTGTCTGGCGCCAGCCCTTCCCTGGTCCCGGTCTTGCCATCCGCGTTCTTGGCGAGGTGACAGAGGATCGCCTGAAGATCCTGCGCGCAGCGGACAGCATTGTGCAGGAGGAGCTCAAGGCCAGCGGCTGGTACCGCAAGGTCTGGCAGGGCTTTGCAGTTCTTCTGCCGCTGAAGACCGTGGGCGTCATGGGCGACGGCCGCACCTACGAGCACGTCATTGCCCTGCGCGTGGTGGACAGTGTGGACGCCATGACAGCGGACTGGTCGCGCCTGCCCCATGATCTGGTGGCCAAAATCTCGGGCCGCATCATCAACGAGGTCAATGGCGTAAACCGCGTGGTCTACGACGTGTCCTCCAAGCCCCCGAGCACCATCGAGTGGGAATAGTATCGACAAATCCTTTGGGGAGGGGCAACCCTCCCCTTTTTTGATCCCGAAGAACATGGGGGATGCACCATGCGACTGACCATGCTTGGCACTGGCAAGGCCCTTGTCACAAACTGCTACAACACCTGCTTCGTGCTCAGCGAGGAAGACAGACGCATCCTCGTGGACGGCGGGGGTGGCAACGGCATCCAGCGGCAGCTTAAAACAGCGGGCTTTGAATGGAAGGCAATGCGCCACATCATCGTCACCCACAAGCACATGGACCACCTTTTGGGCATCTTCTGGATGACACGGCTCATTTGCCAGACCATGAGCAAGGGCACATACGAGGGGGACGCCTTCATCTATTCGCACGAAGAGGTGACGGAACTTGTGCGGGACATGGCCCAAAAAGTCCTCACGAAAAAGGAAAGTGCATTCATCGACACAAGGCTGCATCTTGTTACAGTGCACGATGCAGAGGAACTTGTGATACAGGGCTGGCGCGTGACCTTTTTCGACATAGGATCGACCAAGGCAACACAGTACGGCTTTTCCCTGGACCGTGGAGACGGAAAGCGCCTTGTCTGCTGCGGAGACGAGCCCTGCAAGCCCTGCGCCTTCAAATACGCAAAAGGCTGCGAGTGGCTTTTGCACGAGGCCTTTTGCCTCTCCTCCGAGGCGGACATCTTCGAACCCTACGAAAAGCATCACTCCACAGTGAAGGACGCTGCTACCCTTGCCGACAAGCTTGGGGTGCGCAACCTTGTCCTCTATCACACCGAGGACACGGATCTGAAAAACAGAAAAAGGCGCTACCACGAGGAAGGCGCGCAATATTTTTCCGGAAAGCTGTACATTCCGGACGATCTCGAAAGTCTGGAGCTTTTCTGATGGCCAGGAAGGATGCACTTTCGGGCCAGGAAGCAGCGAACCCAAGCCCCAGACCCTTTCTGAAATGGGCAGGTGGAAAGAGCCAGCTTCTGCCCGAGATCATGCCCTACTACCCCTTTGCCGAAGGAAGGTTCACAAGATATGTCGAGCCCTTCCTGGGCGCAGGAGCTGTTCTTTTCGACATCCTCGGCCGCTTCGAACTGAAAAGCGTCTACATTGGCGACTGCAACACTGAGCTTGTGAACGCCTATGTCTGCCTGCGCGACTATCCCGAGGATGTGATCGCGAGGCTTGAAAGGCTGCAGGACGCGTTTTGGCCGCTGGAGGGTGAAGCGCGCAAAAAGATGTATCTTGAACAACGCGCACGCTTCAATGAACTTAAAATCGCGGACGAGCCTACAAGGGAGAACAGGTTGACAGAGCGCGCAGCCCTGCTCGTCTTCCTCAACAAGACCTGTTTCAACGGCCTCTTTCGCGTAAATGCCAAGGGACTTTTCAATGTGCCCGCAGGCTCAGCCAAAAGGCCTGCCATCTGCGACGCAAAAAACCTGCGCTCTGTCTCGCACGCCCTTAAAGATGTGGACATTGTCTGCAAAAGCTACGAGCACTGCCTTAATGTTGTGGACGAGAATACCTTTGTCTATCTGGATCCGCCCTACAGGCCCATATCAGCCAGCGCAAGCTTTACGGCCTACACGTCGGAGTGCTTTGACGATGTGCAGCAAAAAGAACTTGCGACCCTTGTGCGGAAAGTGGACAAGAGGGGCGCGCGCTTTTTGCTCAGTAATTCGGATCCAAAAAACATCGATCCGAAAGACAATTTCTTCGACAAACTGTACAGAGACTATCACATACGGCGGGTAGAGGCCAGGCGCTCCATCAACAGCAAAGGCTGTGCAAGGGGACCTGTGCGCGAAATCCTTGTTTCCAATTTCATCCCCAGGGAGGAAAAGCATGCAGGAAAACGGGACTGACAGGACTGGCATGCCCGAAGATCTTGAAAGGGCTGCCGGGGAGATACTGCTCGCAATCTGGCACTGGAACTACGTGGACTGGGAGGCCATGGAGCCCCTGGTTACGGGTCCCATGGCCAAGCTTTTGCGCGCCAACATGGCCGAGAGCGAGGAGGCCCCATCGCGCACGCTTTGCGAGCTTGCGATTTCGGATAGCGGCTTCCTTGAGGACGGTTTTGCCTGGGTCCGGGCAGTCTACACCTGGCAGGAAACAGACGACGGGGCTTGTGAGGGCAGCGAAACCATGGTCTGGACGCTCAAGAACGAGGACGGGCGATGGAAGGCCTGCTCTGTCGGGCGCTCGATTCCCCAAATGTGAGTCCCGGGCCCTATTCCAGACCCTCCCACCAGTGAGGCTGTGCGGGCAGCTCCCGTGTCAGGGGAATAACCTTGCCCATGAGGGGTGTAAAAAGGGGAAGGTTTTTCTCGGAAGCCTTTTGGGCTGCAAGCACAAAGGGCTCGTCCCAGGAATGTTGCGATAGGCAAAAGCGGCCAATATGGGCAGGCATGAAGTGGCGGGCGCCCACGTCGAGCGCAGCCTGCACAGCCTCATGGGGGAACATGTGCACTGTGGGCCAGTTTTTGTTGTACTGGCCGCTGTCCATGATGGCGAGATCAACCGCTCCGAAGCGCTCCCCAAGGGCCTTGAAGTGGCTGCCATAGCCGCCGTCACCGCTGTGCAGAAGGCGAAAGCCCGGCACTTCAAGGACAAATCCGCACCAAAGGGCCCTGTCGTGGTTTTTGAGGGAGCGGCCAGCAAAATGCCTTGAGGTTATGAAGTGGATTTTGAGCTCCCCGAAGTCGAGGCTCTCTCCCCAGTCACCCTCAAGGATGGATTTGCCCGCAAAGCCCCAGCGCCGGAAATGGGCCCCTGTGCCAAGGCCGCAGACAACGCACCCTATCCTGTCCTTCAGGGCCATGACAGTGGGATAGTCCAGATGATCCCAGTGGTCGTGGGTTATGAGCAGAAGATCAATGCGGGGCATGTCGTCTGCAGTCACAAAGGTCGTGCCCGCAAAGGCCCTGTTGCTGAAAAAGAAGGGGGATCCGTAGTCGCTGAAGACCGGGTCGATGAGGATGTTTTTGCCAGCAAGACGCAAAAAGAAGGAAGAGTGCCCAAGCCAGACAAGGGCGTTTTCTTCGAGATTGCGCACGTCAACCCGTACGTGTGGCAGGGGCTTTTGCGGTTTCGGGCGCTCCCGTTTCAGCATGAGCCAGCGCGCAAGGGAGACGACAAAATTGCTGTTGTCCGCAAGGACTGGTGCCGGCTCGAGATTCACGAAGACACCACCCTGCTGATGCGGGGACAAGAGTATGCGCTGAAGGTCTTTGCCTTCAGGCAGGGCGCCGAAAGCCGCAGAATCGAGAAATGCCATGCCTCCTGCTCCTCCCATGGCCAGGACAGCGCCTCCTGCGGCGCAGCCCTTGAGAAAGGTTCTTCTGTTCATGCTCATCCTCTCACTGGATTTGGTACAGGGCCCCTTCTACCACAGGGGCGATGAACAGTCGTCTGCCAAAAATGGCAAAAACTTGCCCGAGCCTGGCACAGAGGCTCTGGGAATGTCCGCTGCAGACGTGTCATAGGAAACGGGGCCATGAAAAAGGCAGTCCGGAGTTTCGGATCTTTTCCGAAACTCCGGACTCGTATCTTTTTTGGCAGCGGGCAGTTTCCCCGCCTGGCCTGTCAGACGACAGACCAGAAATGCCCTGCACTCGCTAGAAGGAGGCTTCCTCCACCTCGCCAAGGCCAAGGTTCATGTCCGAGCCCTGCACCCTGTTGTCCTGATAGGGATTGTCAGAGGGCATTTGTGCGGAGTAGTCGTTGCGCTCCTGGCGCCTGGGCTGCCACTCGCTGTCCATGGAATTTTGCTGGTTGTCCGGGCGACGCCTGTCCAGAAAGAGGACTTTCTGGGCCTTGACCTCGGTCACATAGCGGTTCTGCCCGTTCTGGTCGATCCACTTGCGGGTCTGCAGACTGCCTTCCACGTAGACAAGGCTGCCCTTGCCGATGTGGTGGGCACAGTTTTCCGCAAGCCTCTGAAAGGTGATGATGCGATGCCACTCGGCATGATCCACACGCTGGCCGTTGCGGTCGATCCAGCTCTCGTCGGTCACAATATTGAATGTCGCAATGGCCGCTCCACTTGCCAGATACTTGATTTCAGGATCCTTTCCCAGACGGCCCATTAACATTACCTTGTTCAGCATGATGTCGTGTCTCCTTGTGAACATCATACGACGGCTCCCTTGCGGAGCGCCGCACAAGAATTGGTGAAAGGAGATTTGTGTACACAACAGGGCAGCAAAAGTCAAACATGATTTTTTCTTGCAAAACACAACTTGCGCGCAAATATTCCCGACATTCTTCTTGTTCTGTCTTTTTTATACATGCATTTCAAACAAATATCAGACACAAGTGAAGACAAATATCCCAAAACTGCAATGCCATTCTCCACACAGCACCTCAGAAAAAGCATTTTTTGCATTTATACAGGTCGCCGCGCAAGGGATATTCTCTTTTGCAAGAGGATCCCCCGGGAAGAACAGACATTTCTCTCAGCCCCTTTTCCTCCTGCTGTACCTGTAGGCCTCGCTCAGGATATCAAGGCTCGAGAGCACAAGGCCTGTCAGGGTCAGGATGGTGCCGACACGGATCATGAGGGTGAAGTGCTCGTCCAAAAGGATATGTGAGGTGAGCACAGTCACCACGGGCACAAGATAGACATAGACCGAGGTTTGCAAGGTGCCGAGCACGCGAACGGAAAAGCAGGACATTGGGCGCGAATACGGGAAGATATGCAAAGACAGCTGCCCCTGTCAGGCCTCCATGATCCGCAGGAATGGCAAGGCGCAAGCAGAGGGAGCCTGTTCTGCTCACCGGCTTTGAGAAGGCACCATCACAGCCACGATCGCTGTTTCTCCCTGGAAAGACTGCGCAGGGAAAACTCCACAAAATCGGCGACACAGGCATTCCCTGAGGTTCACATGGTTGGACAAGCGCCCCGGCCGCCCTTCCCTATACCTTGTCCTCCTCGGTGAGCTTCGCAAGACGCTTCAGGGCCAGGACAAACCATGTCCAGCCGTCTTCGTCCAGGGGGCACTCGTCCCAGTGCGTCCACCGCCGCCAGCGGGAAAAGATGGCGTTGCCCAGGGTCTGGACATCCAGTTTTGCCACATGGCTTGCGAAGACCTGGCTTTTGAAAGGATCCGAAACTCCGGGTACTGCCTTTTCCAGCGACTGCCCACAGTCCATGTCGAAGCCCAGGGCAAGGCACTCGTCGCCAAAAGTATTCCCGCCAAAGAACCTCTCCACTTAGGGATTGGCGTTGTGACTCTCAATGAGGACAAGCCAGACAAGAGCAAAGCGGTGCAGCCTTGCCCTGCCTGCCAAAGGACTCCTCCTGATGCCGACGGTTTTCGGCTGTTCGATGGTGATCTTCTCGCCATCGAAGAGGAGCGCGACTTCCGGGCATTTGGGATATACGCGCATTTTCTGCAGCCACCTGGAGGGAAGGCGCAGCCAGCCGATCATTTTGCCACCATCTACTTGGGTGGCCTGCCTGAATTCTACCTTTCTGTCTTCTCTCGCCACTCTCCACATCTCCTTTTTGTGAAAAAGGCCCGGGCTTCCGGGCCTCAATATCCTTAACTCACGAGCATCCGGCCAAGGGCCTTCGCGCGCTCCATGACAGCCTTGTTGAAGGAGGAGACAGCCCCCTTCAGGGGGTATCTCGACATGGCCTCCTCGGGGATGTTCATAGTGTATACAAGAGCACAGGCCTTCTTTGCCGGAGACAGGGTCACGTTCTCGGTGTCGTAGCGCGAGTACTGAAACCACAGTCTCTCCTCAAGGGCTCGCAAGAGAGAGGATTCCGCGCTGAAATAGAAGGGAGAGCCCAGCACGAGCACGTCTGCCTCGTGGGCCATGTCGAGCACGGGAGTGAGATCGTCCTTCAGGGCGCAGCGGCCGTAGGATGGACCGCCCAAAAGCTTGCAGCCAAAGCAGCTTGCGCAGCCCCTGAAATGCAACCCTGCCAGATGGACCAGGGTAGCCTCTGCCCCTGCCTCCATGGCTCCGTCGACCAGGCTCTGCAAAATGGTTGCCGTGTTCCTCTTCCTGCGTGGACTACCGTTGATGGCGAGCAGTTTCATTCTTGTTCACGGAGCCCTTTCGGGCTCCCCTCCATGTTGTTCCCCTCTGGAGATTGGGTTCATTGCCCATCCCCAAAGGGCTATCGGATACTCTATCTAGAAATGCTGTCACCATGACCACTTCCCAGCCATCGGGCAGGGGAAGCTCACGGTCCAGGGCGTCGTGGCGCTGATGCTTCACGCAATTCGCAAGGCCCGAGCTTGCGCAATAGAGCCCCACGTTCTGGTACATGGACCCCACATGCACGCCGGCAAAGGGATCCTCGCTGGGGGCGGCGTACAAGAGCACGCAGGCTGAGCCGTCAAAGTCCTCGCGGCGATCGCCCGCAAGGGCCAGCTCAAGAGCGTGCTCGGCAAACTTGTAGAGCCACACGCCGTCCTTCAGGGCTGCGTAGACAGCTATGCGCTGACGATTTCTGGCTGTGGGCACCGTGCGCTTGCCGCTCTCGCTGCTGATGCCGCAGGCAGCCCAGAGCACATCGGCAAGCTCTTGTTCTGTGAGCTCCTTCTTGCCCGGCATGTGCGTGGAGCGGCGAGTGCCAAGGCACTCCATGATCGGCTTGCCACCCGTTTTTTGCGCTGGCGGAAGTGCCCGCACAGAAGCTGCCGCTGCTTCTTTTGCAGTGGCTGGATGGGCAATGGCAAGAGTGGCGGCAAGGGCAGCGCCTGCGCCCAGAAAAGTTCGTCTGTCCATGAAAGCCTCCTTGGGCTTTGTGTGAAGAATCGTGTCCTTCACCTTCACACCCTGCCCCAAAGGCTGTCAACAGCCCGAAAACACTTTTTTGGGGCAACAAAAAAGGAGCAGAGAACACCGATGTTGTCTGCTCCATGTTGTCCCTTTGGGGACGCTCTCCACATTGTATGTTTAGTTGAACCAGCCCATTTCGAAGACCTCGCGGCTGTCCTCCGGATCCTCGGGCGGGAGAGCCTGTATGCCTTCCTGGGCAATGGACATGGCAGGCAAAAGCCTTCCTGTCAGGGCAAGCAGCCTGTAGGCGCCGATGATGATATTGCCCCTGTTTGTTTCAGCCGAACAGGAGGAGTTGAAAAGCTCGTTTTCGGAGTCGAGCACGTCCAGCAGGGTGCGACGGCCGATAAGGAACTGCTCGTTGTAGGCATTGAGCGTATATTTGTTGAACTCTATGGCCTTGGAATAGTGCTTGTACTGCTGCTGGGCAGCGAGATAGTTGGAGAAGGTGCTGTCGATGTCCAGCTTCAGATCGTCAATGTAGTTGTAGTACACCTGTCTTGCCTGGCGGATGCGCGCGGAATCTGCCTTGTAGGCTGCCACGTCTGCCCCCGAGTTGAAGATGTTCCAGGTCATGGTCAGCATGACGTCGAAGCTCCAGGTCCAGGTATCGTCGTATTCGTCCCTGTCGCCCCTGGTGTAGTAGTTGGGGCCTGCAGTGAGGCTGAAGGAGGGGTAGAAGGCGGATTCAGTAAGTTCCCTGCCGGCAGTGGCAGTGCGCACGTCTTCCATGTAGGCAGCAAGTGTGGGATTGAACTGCTCGGCCTGTTCGAACACCCTGGCAGCGTTCTTGAAGATTTCCGGAGGCATGGGCACTTCCTTGAGCCTGTCCGTTGCCGGAAGGCCTGTGAGGCGGGTGTAGGTATCCTCTGCCACGCGCAGGGCGTCCTTTTGCTCCTCAAGGGAGGACAGGGCGCGCTGGTATCTGGACTGGGCCTGGGTGAAGTCAGCCTGGGTGTCCGCGCCGACGTTCACACGATCCTGGGCAAGGCCGAGGATGCGCTCGTGCACGCGCACGTTTTCCTCTGCCAGCTGCACCAGGGTGCGGGTGCGCAAGAGGTTGATGTGGGCAATGATGCCGTCAAGGCACAGGGAGCTCACATTGTCGAGGACTCTCCACTTCTGGGAATCCAGGGTGGATTTTGCCTGGCGCACACGGCTTCTGGTCGCAAAGCCGTCCCAGATGGGCTGGGTCAGGGTGGCGCTCAGGTTTACGGCAGGAAAGAGGCCTGTGTCGGAATCGTTGCGCCTCGTGGTACTGTCGCTCAAAATGCCGAAACCGCCCTGAGCGTTCACGTCCACCCTGGGGCCAAAGCCGCGGTAGGCACGATCAAGCTCGTGCTTCAGGACCTCGCGGTTTTCCTGCATGCCGCGCAGGGTTCTGTGGATGCGCAGGACACCATACATGGTGTCCTTGACGGAAATGGCCTGTCCCGCGGGCGGGGCCGGAGGAAAGGCGGGATTGGCAAGACGCTGCGGAGCAGCCATGAGGGGCATGGGCAGCGCAACAAGAAGGGCCGCGATCACAAGCAATCTGAATTTTCGCATGGTCTTTTTCCCAAAAGGATTTAAGTGACTTTGATTGGGGGCCGACTGCAAATGGAAGTCAAGCCATGAATATAGCCTGGAAGAAAAGCTCGAAAACTGCGCTCCTCGGGGCAAGGGGCCTCAAGGATGCGCTGCCAAGAAGCACAGAAGTCTGTGATCGCGTATTAGCCGAGCATGCGGTGACGCACTATGCCCGGAAAAAGCGGAATTCTTGTGAAAGGCATATGCTCCTCATGGTATGTCTGTGGATTTGTGCGTGGGAAGGTCCGCAAGGGGTGCTCCGTCCAAGAAAACGTTCTTTCCCACGCCATTCCTCTCTGTTGAGAGTGGGCAAGAGTCATGAGTCCGTATGGGCCTAGTTGTTGAGGCTTTTGCGTGTGCGCAAGACCTCTCTCAAGGCAGCGTCCCCCTTCTCCTTCCAGATGTGGTACATCTCAAGGAGAAAGCCCACCTGCAGGGGCAGAACCCTTTTCTGATCAAAATGGGTGCACACTGTCTGCCTTGCCTTGCTCCCGATTGCGCGCAGCTTCTCCCCCTGATCCAGGAGAGAGCTTAAACGCCCGGCAAAGTCCTCCGCCTCTTGGCAGTTGCCGAGGACAAGTGCGTTTGAGCCGTCTTTGAGGATGCGAGGAATGTGCCCCTCCCCTGCCAACACAAGGGCTGCTCCACAGCTCATGGCATCGAGCAGGGCCGTTGCCTGGGGTACACAACCCGGTGGATAGACAAGAGCCTTGGCCTTGCCCAGCAACGATTTGTACTTGTTCAGGGAAAGCATGCCGGAGATGTGCAGACTTCTGGCAATACCTTCCGGAAGGCTTGCGCAATACTCCTTCATCAGGGCCCTTGTTGTCATGGTGTCGCAAAAGAGCACCACATGGCAAAGCGGCCTTTTGGCGAGCAGAGCTGTCAGAAGCCTTGCCAGATACAGATCCCCTGTCTGCCGCTTGGAGGCTGCAAGAAGGACAAGCTCCGGAAAGGCAGCCACATCCTGTTCGTCCATGATCAGGGGCGAGCCCTGAACGCTTGCGAATCTCTCCGTGTCCACCGCATACGGCAGCTCCACGGAAGTTTTCAGGCTGTTGCCAAGAATCCCCGGCTGTCCGGCAGTGAGGCTGACCACCAGATGGGCGCTCAATGCCTGCCTGCACTGGACAAGATGACGGGTAAAGACAGGCTCTAACGCCATATCCCTGTCCGGCAAGACAGAAACACTCTCTGTCCAGCTCACCCTGAAGGCCCCAGGAAAGGCCGCATTCCAGAAAAGGGAATAGCCCCCGCTTGATGAGGATATCACCATATCCGGGGCAAGGCCGTTTTTTGTCAACTGCTCGAAGGAGCGCAGCGCAAGCCGTCCTGCCATCACCATGCTTTCCAGTTCCCCGCTCGCTGTCCTTGCTCGCGTCTCGTTTGTGCCAAGACGGATCTTGCGCACGCCGGGAATGGGTCGCTCCTGCCTGCCATAGGAAGAGGCAAAGAAAACCTCATGTCCGGAATCCGCCGCAAGGGCAGAGGCAAGGGAGGCAAAGAGCCCAGGAAAGGAATGGTTGATGAACAGGATGCGCATGCAGACTCCGGGAAAAAAGGCTGACAGGGAGTGTCCCGGATAAAGGGACACTCCCCTGAAGAAGCCTGTTGTGTCAGAGGTTAGCCATTGTTTTCTACCTGAAGTCGGGCAGCTTCGACTGTGAGTTCATTTGATATTTCTATGGTCAAATTATTGCCCTCGAAGGCAAACGTGTGGTCATTACCGTCAACCGGAGTCCATCTGTCATCCAACGATATTGTATTATTCTCTCCTATTGTAACACCATATTCTTCGGACAACTGCTCCATATTGGTCAGGCTCAGGGCATCGTCTCCCTTGATGAGGACGTCGATACCATCAACGATGGGGCCAAGATTACCGTCACGACCACTTGTACCAAGAGTATCCAAGGTTACTTCACTCTTGTCTGTCACCATGAAGTCGATGCCTTCTCCACCGCTGACCATGTAGTCGTTCTGATCGTAGACAATGATGTCGTTGCCGGAGCCGCCAAAGATGGCATCCTTGCCAGCTCCGCCATTCAGATAGTCATCACCGCCCATGCCGATCAACACATCGTCTCCAGTACCGCCGAAGAGCATGTCATCACCGTCACCCTCCATGCCTTCCACCTTGGAAAGAAAACTTTCAAACTTACCATTGTTATGAGTTTTCATTTCTTCGATGGTAGAAACAGTGACATCCTTCACCTCATCCAAATTATCGGACGGATCGCCTACCAGCAGGTCGTTGCCTTCCTGGCCATAGATGGTATCGGAGGCGCTGCTGCCGGTAATGGTATCGTCGCCACCATCGCGTCCGGTAAGACTATCCAGGGTAACATCTTTGGCTTCAGTGCCGTCCAACGTCAGTACGGTACCGTTGGTCGTCACAAGGTAGGGTGTGCCGTCTCCATCCACACGGGTTTCATAGCCCAGCTCTTCTGCATGCTGTAGCATGTATTTGATGCTGTCGTCACGCGTCCAGCCTTCGAACTTGGTAGTATCTGTAAGCCTGTTGCCGTTTTCCTCCAGCCACTTGAACACTTCCGTACCGGAACCGTATTCAGGCAGCTGATCGGCATTATTCAATTGCTTATCACTGAGCTGCTTCAGCTCGTGCAACAGCTGATCGGTATTCATCACGTCACCGAACACAATGGCAGACGAACTGGAGTCCTCTGCGATGATGGTATCGTTACCTGCATCAGCCAAATCTGTAGAAGTGATAAGGCTGCCACCGGTGAGTGCTGCTGTCAGGCCGTCAGGGGTATTGACCAGGTCGCTATCACCAAGAGAAAGAACTTGATCTTCTTGCCATTCACTAGTTGTCCATTTCCATTCTGGCGTCCACCCATCCCACACCAAATCTTCATGTGGATATTCAGCCTGTATCTGTCCAGTACCACCAGTATTGTCGATAAGGTCAAGAATTGTCTGTCCTTGAGTCGACAGAGATCTGCTCGTACCTATGCCGATGGCATTGACGTGCACGCCATTCCCTGCATTCTGAAGCTCTTGAGCAGCCTTAAGGGTATTCTTGACTGTCTCCTGATTACTGTCACTACCAGTACCTGCAACATCCCATTTGCTATTATAATATGTCGGCTCCCCATCTGAAATGAAGAAGGCCAAATTTTCTCCACCGTTGCCAGCAACACCTCCTTCATTAGGGGACTTACTGAACCACGCTGTCGCCTTTTCAAAAGCAGCGGTGTAGTTGGTGCCTTCATTACCATAAGAGATGTTTTCCAATGCAGAGAGTATGTTTATAATTTGTTGTGAATTAGTGGCTTCTTCTCCCTCCATTGTGGTGCTCTCCAACTTCCATGTGCCTATTTCCCGTGCGTTCTTATTGAAGGTAATGAGCTGAAGATTGATTGCACCATCATGATTCGCAATAGTATCCTTGATGAAGGTTTCCAAAGCCTCTTTAGCCATTGCCAATCTTGACTTGCCAGAACCACTCTGGTCATTCATCGAACGCGACAAATCAAGCATAATAGAAATGTTGTAGTCCTGACCTGGTTGGACAGTAGTTTGTACTTCCATCCCACCGGTGTCGCCAGCAACCACAGCTCCAGCCACACTATCACTTCCAGTTATAGTAATGGTGTCGTCACTGTTGCCAGCATTTCCATCAATTGCCCCATATGTATCTGTATTCAAAAGAATATTTGCTGAGTCGTAATCTTTATCTCCATCAGCGTCCTCAGTAACAAAACCAAGCTCAAAAATATTGTCGCGAGAAGGCGAATCATGGAAAGTCTCATATTGCTTGAATGTCCAGTTTCCGTCCTGATCCAGGTTAACACTGAAAACAGGTTGTGAGAGATCAGCCTTTCCATCTTCTGTACGATAGGCCGTCATGACCTTATCATTGCCGGATGTACCCTCCTTAATTTCCAGCGTTACAGAGAACGAATGACCTTGTTCATCATACAGAGTTAGCGCTTGCCCATTTTGATAAGGTGTGCCATCTGCTTGGGCAAACTCCGTATGGGGATTTCCATCATAGGCAGGATCAAAACCATCAGCTCCACTGATGGCAGTAACAGTCCCAGACGTCACATACATGGCGTTTGGCTGTGTAACAAATCCTATTTGGCTTATAACAAATTCACTGTTATTCGCAGAATTTTCGTTATCAACGGCAGTAATCACTACGCGATCAAAGCCTTCTGAGAAATACTGTGAAAATTCCCCATTGTCACCAAAAACCCCGTCTATGCTTGTACTTGAAAGAATTTTATCTTCAATAATTTCATCGCCTTTATAGAATATAATTCTGACAATTTCATTGGCAGGATCATCTGCACCTGCGCTGAAAAACGCTCCCAGCTGCAAGTTTAAACCATAGGCTAGACCCTGTAGAGTAAACTCAACTGCCTCGGAATGCGAAGAATCAGCTGCTATTTCGTCAGTATCATTTGGTCCCGTATTAGGATAATCATGAATTTCTCCATTAACAGTAAGCCCATGAGAAAGATTTGGTTTAGTATGATCTTCAAATCCTTTATCAAATTTTGCATCTTCAGTAGCAACAAACTCATTAGGCTTATCTTTATAAATATGACCAGCTGTCATGGTCACTTGGCCATTACAGATAGTAGCACTATGCTTATCTTCTATATTGCTCCATATATTATCACTATAATCCTCAAAAGATGTAAGACTACCATCAGTAAGATTTGTCTTTTCCCCTCTTTCTGGGGTACCAACGGTAACCGCAACCTCAGGCACATCGTCCACGATGGTGATGACAAGATTGCCATTGACCTCGTCGCCAGTCGCGTCTGTCACGTTGATGGCGATCTCGTCCGTCATGGTGTTGTTGCCCTCACCCT
>NZ_NFJC01000042.1 GCF_002159665.1 Desulfovibrio sp. An276 | reverse complement strand
AGTATAATTATACTAGAAATACCGGTAAAAAACAAGCGGCTTTTTCACAAAACCGCTTGTTTTTTCAGAGAAAAATTTATTCTTAGTATAAATTCATGCAAAGTTCAGGATTCCTAGTTGCGGCTGCCAGGGTGCAGGAGCTCACGAACGCGAAGCTGACAGGGAAGAACAATGAAAACAAAGCAAATGGCGCGTGCGTCTGCGCAAAATTTCGAACAGATGCGGCATTGTGAAAACGGGGTGAAATACTGGCTTGCGAGCGAGCTTGGCCCCTTTCTCGGCTATGCAGCATGGCAGGAACTGCCAATCGCAAGAGCCATGAAAGCTTGCGAAAACTCGAGGCAAAACCCCGATGCGCATTTTGAACAAATTGTCAAAACCGTTCCCCTAAGGAGCGGGGACAAACACGAAATCAAGGACTTTCGTCTGTCGCGCTACGCCTGCTACCTCCTTGTCCAAAACGGCGATCCATCAAAGCCTGCGGTTGCCGAAGGACAATCCTACCTTGCTCTGCAGACAAGGCGGCAGGAGCTCGCATCATCTTCCATGGGCGTTACGGAGCGCGCAGCCCTGTCCTTTTGTGCCACACAGGCAGAAGAAACAGACAGGGCGTACCATGAGGTAGCCCGAAAGGTAGACCAGACCATTGCCGAGCTTGGCGGAAGCGTGCCCAAAGGCCTTTCCCCCAGGGGCATCGGGGAACAGGAATGATGTCAGGCCTGCAGCGCCTTGCGCACAAGCCGTGCAAAAATGTCAAAGTGCTTCTGGAAATCAAAGGACTTGTCGTCTGCTATCCTTGCCATGAGCCCGTCGCCAAGGGAGAAGAGCCAGATGGCAGTGGCGTCCACGTCAAGTTCGGGATCGATTTCGCCTGCGTCCCTGGCCTTCACAAGCAGCTCCCTGAAGACGGATCGTGCCATGTGCTCGCTTTCGGCAAAGGCCTCCTTCATGACAGGATCCCTGGCAGCCACAGCCAAAACCTCGATCCACAGCCTGTGATCCATGGGAAAGACGGGGTTGCGGACGCAGGCCTCCTGAAAGCGTATGATGGCGTCGAGATAGGGCGGCTCCTTTGCAAGCGCCCTCGCCCTTTCCACACCATTTCCGTGCTCTATGCCTATCATGGCCTTGAAAAGCTCTTCCTTGCTGCGAAAGTGACCGTACAGGGCACCCTTGCTCAGATTTGCCCGCTCGATGATATCCTGTATGGTGCAGGCCGAATAGCCCTTCTCCGCAAAGCAGGCCGCTGCCGCATTCAGGATGGCCTCCCTGGTCCTTCTGCTGCGCTCTTCCTGTTTCATTTTGCCCCTCCAGAAAAAACATTCCGGACGGTCGGATTATTACTTAAGCACACCCCTGTCAAGGAAATCCGCAAGACTTTCACCATTGTCCAGACTCAGCCCAAAATCCCACTACAGCTTTTTTGGAGGCAATTGCATGTCCAAACACTACTCCACGCAGGAACACTTTTCCATCTCGTTCGAAGGCCAAGCTATCGAGCAACACAAGATTTCTGCCTCCGCCCTTGCCCAATCGCTGCTGGCTCTCGATGGACTTGCCCGCCGCTCGGCACAAGCCGTGTACGGCAGGGACGCTGAAATCGACATCCAGGTGAAGGGCGAAGCCAAGCCCGGAGCCTTCAGCATCGACATGACCGTGCGGCACGACGCACCCATTGCCGCCGGGGTGACTAGTGCCGCGGCCATTCTTGGACAGGTCATCGCACTGGGAAAATGGGCCCGCGGCAAGAAAGTCCGGGAAATTGGCATAGAGGAAACGGGTGCATCCTTGTCGAAAACACGCTCGGAGACACCCATCTTCAATCAGTGTGCAGTCACTGTCTGCAACAACACTTGCACCCTAGACCAGCTCTCCCGCCTGACGCAGACTCTTGATAACGATGGCGCAGACAGCGTGAAATTCGTTGCCGACAATAGCGAACCCCAAGTCATCACAAGACAGGATCGCGTGTACTTCAGGCAGGAAGAAGGCCTTGTCCTGACAGACAATGAGGCTGAAAGCATCCTCGAGATTGTTGGCCCGAAACTGAATGGCTCTCCCAAGGACTGGACGTTCAGCGAGGGCGAGGACGGCATAGAGTTTGTCGCCGATGTGGAGGACGAGGACTTTCTTGCCGCCGTACGGGACAGAAAAATCGTCCTTGAGAATGGAACGAACATCCGGGCAATTGTGCGCACAATCCAGAGAAAAAAGGTGCGTACCAGGACCGACAGAACCATAGTCGAAGTGAAGGAACTCTTCCCTCCAGACAGGGAGGAATAGGACAAAAGTCCAAGCAAGCAAGTCCCCGGTCCTCGCACACGCTAAGGCCGGGGACTTGCGCTTGTGTGGGAAAAACGGCCCGGGTTCTCTCTGCACTGCAAGAAGGCAACATGCCCGCAAGAGGGACTGCACAGCCAGAGAACGGCTGTCTCTTGACAATTGTTCAATTGTTGTTGAATAATAATTCTATGGAAACAAAAACCGCCGCAACCCTGTTTGAGGCCCTGACTTCGGAAGCCAGGCTCTCCATCTTCAGGCTCCTCGTCAAATACGCGCCTGAAGGCCTCGTGGCCGGAGAGCTCTCCAGATTGCTGGACATTCCCAAGACCAATCTCTCGTTTCACCTAAAAACACTTGTCCACAGCGGCCTGATCAGCATGGAACGGGAAGGCCGCAACACAAGATACCGCGCCAACATCCCCCTGATGCTGGATATCATTGGCTACCTGACTGCCGAATGCTGCACGGGAAACCCTTGCCAGTGTCAGGCATATCGTGCGGCAAGCGACGTGGATCCCCGCTTTTTGCCTCTTCGAACGCCCCCTTCCCACAACCATGGAGGAACTCGTCCCATGCATTCGACACCATCTCCCAACACCACTGCGGATACGCCGCATTCGGAAGGCCAGCGTACAGACGAACAGGTCAGGGAGCTTGTTCGCGCCAACTACGCGGCCATTGCCACGGGCAATCATTCCTGCTGCTGTTCTGGCAAGCGCAGCGGCCAGAACGATCCCTTCCGGCTAGCCCAGTCTGTGGGCTATGACGCCAAAACCCTGGACAGGCTTCCCGAAGGGGCCAACATGGGGCTTTCCTGCGGCAATCCTGTCGCCATAGCTGCCCTGCGTGAAGGACAGGTTGTGCTTGATCTCGGCTGTGGAGGCGGCTTCGACGTATTTCAGGCAGGCGAAAAGGTCAGGGAGGCTGGGCATGTCATTGGCGTGGACATGACCCAGGAAATGATTGGCAAGGCCAGGAAAAACCTGGAGCAGTACGAGAAGTTCACAGGCCTTCACAATGTGGAGTTTCGCCTGGGCGAAATCGAGCATCTGCCCGTGGCGGATGCCAGCGTGGATGTTGTGCTCTCCAACTGCGTGATCAACCTCTCCCCCGACAAGGCCCAGGTCTGGAGGGAAGTGTTCCGCGTTCTCAAGCCTGGCGGCAAGGTCTCCGTTTCGGATCAGGCCCTTCTGAAGCCCCTGCCGGACAATGTCCGCGGCATGGTCGCGGCCCTGGTAGGCTGTGTGGCTGGAGCCATACTGGTGGAAGAGACAAGAGCTCTCATGGAAGCAGCGGGCTTTTCCAAAATCATCCTGACGCCCAGATCCGACTACGTGCGGAACATGCAGAACTGGAACGATCCCCTCTACAGACAGATTGCCGAGGCCCTGCCCGAAGGAAGAGAGCTCTCGGAGTACATTACAAGCCTGTCCATCGAGGCCTGGAAATAGGGTGCCACTGCGCAGTCTGCCCCCACACACAAAGACAAGCCCCCGACCCTCGCGCGTATGCGAAGGCCGGGGACTTTTGCAAAATCTCTCTGTTCAGAGGACTTAGGCTTCCTGGAACATGTCCTTCATGGTGTAGAGCCTGCCTGCTTCCTGTTTGCTCAGCCACTCGGCTGCGCGCAGGGCACCTCTCGCAAAGTTTGCCCTGGACTCTGCCCTGTGGGTCACCTCGATGCACTCGCCCTCGCCCATGAAGTAGACCGTGTGCACGCCGACAACGGAGCCGCCGCGCAGGGCCATGATGCCTATCTCTTCCTTGGGCCTTGGGCCAATGATGCCGTCACGGCCGCTTGTGCGCACCTTTGCGAGATCCCAGCCCTTGGCCTCTGCCACGCACTCGCCAAGGCGCAGGGCAGTGCCGCTCGGGGCGTCCTCCTTGTTGTGGTGGTGGATTTCGGCAATGTCCACGTCGTAGTCGGGCCCGAGATCCTTCACAAGCAAAGGCAGAATCTTCTGCAGGACGCTTACGCCAACACTCATGTTGGGAGACCAGAAAAGGCGGGTCTTCTTGGCATAGGACGCAAGTTCGGCCTGCTCCTCTTGAGAGAAGCCCGTTGTGCCAATGACCAGGGAAATCCCTTCCTTTGCGCAGACCTCTGCTGTGTGCAGGCTGTTTTGCGGATTGGAAAAGTCTATGACAACCAGATTCTCCGGGCAGGTGTCCACAACGGACTCGAAGTCATCGGACACCACGCAGTCAACGGGAGCCACGCGGGGCTGATACTCCGGGCGTTCCACCATGCCGACCAGATCCATGTCGGGATTGTCCAGCACCAGATCGCAGATGGTCTTGCCCATGCGACCGCCTGCTCCAACGACGATAATCGGTAAACCCATATTGTCTCCTTGTATGCTACGCCGTGTCGGGATGCGTGAACAGTACGTTCGCTATTCCTCCGAACCATCCAGGTCCAGACTGCCTCCGACAAGGCGGACAAATTCTTCCTCGCTCAGGATACTGACACCTAGGCCACGCGCCTTTTCAAGCTTGGAGCCGGGCTTTTCCCCGACCACAAGGTAGTCGAGCTTGCGCGAGACAGAGCCAGCAAGGACAGCTCCCGCCCCTTCGGCCAGGCGCTGCGCCCTTGCGCGGGGCATGCTCAAAGTGCCTGTAAAGAGCACGCGCTTGCCCTGCAAGGGCCCTTCGGCCTCCTCCTGCGCCCCCGGCCAAAGTCCAAGCTTGCGAAAGTGTTCAAGCATGTCCCGATTGGCCTGGGAGTCCATGAAATTGCGCACGGATCTGGCTATCTTCGGGCCTATGCCGGGAAGGGAAGTCAGCTCCTCCTCGCTTGCGCAGACGAGGCTTTCCATATCAGCAAATCTTGTGGCAAGCAAACGCGCAGCCTGCTCGCCCACGTGATGTATGCCAAGGGCTGCTATGAAACGGGCAAGGCTTGCCTTGTGCCTGGCAGAGTCGAGCGCTTCGAGAAAATTGCCTGCAAGTGTTTCGCCCATGCGCTCGAAGCCCAGAAGCTCTTCCCTCGTGAGAGTGAAGAGATCGCTTGGGTTGCGCACGCGGCCTGAAGTCACGAGCTGCTCGATCCACTGGCTGCCAATGCCCTCGATGTCCAGACCCTGCGGCGAGACAAAGTGTATGATGGAGCGCAGGCGCACTGCAGGGCAGCTTGCGTTGTCGCACACCCAGGCAGCCTGCCCCTCCTCCCTGTGCACTGCCTCGCCGCAGGCAGGGCAATGCGAGGGAAAGATCCAGGGTTGGGAGTTGGCTGGCCTTTTTTCGGGAATGGCACGCACGACCTCGGGGATAACGTCCCCTGCCCTTTGCACGACAACCGTGTCGCCCACGCGCAAATCCTTGGCCCTGACCTCGTCCTCGTTGTGCAGGGTGGCGCTCGAGACCACAACGCCGCCCACGCGCACTGGCTCCAGCTTCGCCACGGGTGTCAGAACACCGGTCCTTCCCACCTGCACCTCGATGTCCAAAAGTTTCGTCTCGGCCTGTTCTGCGGGGAACTTGAAGGCCACAGCAAAGCGCGGAGCCCTGGCGGTAAAGCCAAGGGCCTCCTGGGCCGCAAGGTCGTTTACCTTGGCAACAGCGCCGTCTATCTGCATGGCGTAGGAAGGGCGGTCTTGGCGCACATTCTCCACATACGCCTCCACCTCGGCAAGGCCGTGGCAAAGCCTTCCCCCTGGCGGGGTCGCAAAGCCGTACGCTGCAAAGAGCGCCATGAGGTCTGCATGAAAACGGGGTTCTTGCACCTCGCCCCAGGTGGCTGCACCCAGGCTGTAGGCCAGGAAGGTCAGGGGCATGGCCCTTGCCTGAGCCACGTCGAGCTGCCTCAAGCTTCCTGCAGCAGCGTTGCGGGGGTTGGCAAAGACCTTTTGCCCAAGGCTTGCGCGCCGCTCGTTGACCTTTTCGAAATCATCCTTGTAAATCACCACTTCGCCGCGCACTTCGAGGCGCGCAGGAAAGGGCCCCTGACCCGCAAGACGCAGGGGAATGGTACGTATGGTCCTTGCCTGCTCAAGGACCACTTCCCCCTCCTCGCCGTTGCCGCGGGTGATGGCGTCCTGCAAGACGCCGTCCACATAGATGAGCTCAAGCGCCAGGCCGTCGAGCTTCGGGTCGCACCAGAACTCCATGGGCGTTTCGGGAAGCGCGCGCGTCATGCGCTGCACAAATCCCCGCCATTCCTCGACACTGAAGACGTCCTCAAGGCCGTACATGCGGCTTGTGTGCCTGCGTGTGGCAAGGCCTGTCAAAAGACCTCCGCCCACGCGCAGGGTAGGCGAATGGGGGGAGCGAAATTCCGGGTGCTGCTCTTCGAGAGCCACAAGCTCTGCAAAGAGCGCATCGTACTCCTCGTCGCTTATCTCTGGCGCGTCCAGGGTGTGGTAGAGATGGTTGTGGTACTCAAGAAAACGCACCAAAGCGTCCATGCGCTCGCGGATGGGGTTTGCGGCAGGGCTTCCGCCCAAGGAGCTGGCGTTTTCGCAGGCTTCTTCCCCCGTTTTTTCAGACGGGCTTTGTTGCATCCCCTGGGTGACCTCTTCGGCCTTGTCCGAACCGGGCTCGGCAGTGCTCTTGCTGTGCTCTTCGCTTTTGACGTCGGCTTTGGCATCGCTTGCGACAAGGTCCAGGAGGGAGGGTTGCTGCGGCTTGGGGCTGGGCATGGGGAGGGCTCCTTTGGCGTAGGACTGAAACTGTGCGGCAGAGGATTTGCCTGCAGGGGCAGTATAGAGAAGGAAGCCCAAAAAATACAGATGTCTTTCTCGCATGACAGCGGAAAGCAGTGGGGCCATTGAGGCCGGATGCAAGCCCAAATGTGCGCCATCTTGCGTCCCGGGTGGTTTTGTGTATTCTCCGCCCATGGCGACCAATACTGCAAAAAATCACGAAATCTACGTGTGCTCCCACTGCGGGGCCACCTCTGTGCAGTGGCTTGGAAACTGCCCAAAGTGCGGGCAGTGGAACACCTATGCCCAGGAGGCTAGGACAAGCACACCTCTCACAGGACGAGTTCAGTCTACTGGCCTTAAGGCAGTCCCCCTGGCTGAGGCTCAAGAGGAGACGGCGCAGCCCTTTTCCTGCGGCCACCCTGCCCTGGATCACCTCCTTGGAGCAGGTCTTGTGCCTGGCTCAGTTCTTCTGCTTGGCGGAGAGCCAGGCATTGGCAAATCCACCCTGCTCCTTCAGGTGGCAGGAAGGGTGGCAAAAGAAGGCAGAAAGGTTCTCTACGCCTCTGGCGAGGAAACGCTTGCCCAGGTGCGGGCCAGGGCCGAACGCCTGAATGTTTTGCACGACAACGTGCTCGCCATAGCGACCTCAAGCTGCGACGACGTGGCCTCCACCCTGACTTTGGAGCGGCCTGCTCTTCTTGTCCTTGACTCAGTGCAGACCATGGCCTGCCCGGACGTAGAGGGCCTTCCCGGCAACGTGAACCAGGTGCGGGCGGTTGCTACGCGCATCATAGAGTACTGCCGAAGCCTTGGCGTGTGCGCTCTTTTGGTGGGGCATGTGACCAAGGACGGGGCACTTGCAGGACCAAGGCTTCTCGAGCACATGGTGGATACGGTGCTCTCCCTTGAGGGGGACAGGAAGCAGTCCCACAGGCTCATGCGCGTGTTCAAGAACCGCTTCGGCTCTTCCGAGGAGATGCTGGTCTTCCGCATGGAGCGCACAGGCATGAACATCGTGGAGGATCCCACGGCCTTCTTCCTCGAGGACCGCAACCCCAACCTCTCGGGCACGGCAGTGGTCATGGCCTGCGAGAGCAGAAGGCCTTTGGCTGTCGAGGTGCAGGCCCTGTGCTCGAGATCGTACCTGAGCATCCCGCGTCGCGTGGCCCTGGGCTTTGACGCAAACAGGCTGAATCTCCTTTTGGCAGTGCTGGAAAAGCGCCTGAAACTGAATCTCTCCCAGACCGACATCTACGCCAAGGTGGGCGGAGGGATACGCCTCGCAGACCCGGGGCTGGACTTGGGGCTTGTGACCGCAGTGCTTTCCTCCTTCTACGACATAGCCCTGCCGCCAAAGGCGATCTTCTTCGGGGAGATGGATTTGAACGGCCAGATCCGCCCCGTGGCCTGCCAGGACATGCGCCTGCGCCAGGCGACACGCCTTGGCTTCACCCCCATAGTCGGTCCCGGAAGCGTCACGACCATCGTGGACCTTGCAGCCCGCCTCTTTGCAAGAGAAGCAAACACAAGACCAGCACAGGCAAGGACCGCTGCGGCGCAGGGACAGCAGCCCCAAAGACAGTGGCAGGGGCAAGGCTCGCGTGCCCCGCAAGCCCCGTACAGGCAGCAGGGGCAGGGCCAAGCGAGCCACAAAACTGAAGCTCAGGGTATGCAAAGGCCGCAAGCAACCAGGGGGAATCAGTCATGAGTCTGGAAATCGAGCGCAAATACCTTGGGGCAGGCAGAGAACATCTTCTTGCGCAGCTGAAAAGTCTTGGCGCAAGGCAAATCCTTGCCCCGCACTTCGAGTCCAACACTGTGTACGACAACGAACAGGGGACGCTCTTGCATGACAGAAGGCTTTTGCGCCTGCGCCGCAGGGAGTGGCCGGACCACGCGGACGGCCTTTTGACCTGCAAGATACCCATGGAGGACCTTGTGCTTGCCACAGGGCCAGTCAAGCGCAGGGAGGAAATAGAGATTTCCCTGCATACCCTTTCCGACATCCGCAACATGGACCGCATCCTGAAGGAACTTGGCTATCACCCTGCAGGAAATTACGAAAAGGTGCGGGAGAGCTGGTGCCTTGAGGTGGAAGGAAGAAGCGCCCACATGGACATGGATCTGCTCCCCTTTACGGAAACAGTGGAGATAGAGGCAGATCCAGCCACACTTGAGCTTGTGGAACATCTTCTTGGCCTTGACAAATTCCCGACAAGCGCCAAAAGTTATCATGTATTGTACTTGGAATGGCTCGCGAACAAGGGCCTTCCGGCAAACAATTACATGGTCTTCACTGATGACGAGCGGGCAAGATTGCGCAAGGAACTGGGCCTTTCCGGGGCACATGAGAGCGCATAGCCCTTGGGCGCATCCCGACTGTCTCTTTCCGGCAAATGTCCTGCTTTTCCTCACTGCAGAGACTTGAAAGGGCTTGGCTATGAACAACGCAAATACAGGCCGCAAGGGCGAACACCTGCACGACAGCATGGCCAAAACCTATTTTGGCAATCCGCAAAACATGGCCAATTTCCTTGAGCAATGCCTGCCAGCCAATATGGTCGAGGCACTGGATCTGGAAAGTCTTGAGTCGTCTGCGGAAACCTTCGTTGATGACGCATTCAAGCAGTATATAGCCGACCTTGTGTTTACCTGCAAAACCAGGGATGGTCGACATGGATCCGTGTATATCCTTTTCGAACACAAATCGCAGCCCGAACCTGTATGTGCGCTGCAAATACTGAAATACATGGTAGGCATCTGGATACGCTTTTTCGAAAATGGATTATTTAGGAAAACAAAATGTCTTCCATTTGTTATTCCGGTTGTGTTCTATCATGGGAAACAGAAATGGAACGGGAAACAGATGCGGGATCTGTTTGGGGATGACACTACCTTCAGTTCCTGTATCCCAGACTTTTCCATGATTGTCTACAGTCTCAAGGATGTTTCCAGAGAAACACTTGAGCTCAGACTTGCGGAAAACACCCTGTTTGTTTTTTTGCAGGCACTTCTGCTGAAAGATCCAGCAGACAAGATTAGTGAAGCATTTTTGTTGTATGCCGGCATAACTTCCTGGAAGCCTCACGAAAAACAAACGATAAGCGATGCTATTGATATCTTTTTCAGGTATGCAGACACTGTATTTCCCAGGATTGCAAAACAGGCCAAACAGCATATTGAGGAGCAAGTCATGAACGCAAGTATTACCGATGCCGATCGCATGGAAGTGGTAAAGTCCTGGTTCCCCTGGATGATCGATACAGTATCCAGGGTCACATATGCCGAGGCAAAGACAAAAGTCGCGGCTGAGGTCAGGAATGAAGGACGAGCTGAAGGACGAGCTGAAGGACGGACTCAGGCTCGTCGGACAATTGTTCAGCTTTTGCAAGCAAGATTTGGGGACATCCCCCAGAGCATTGAGGCTGATCTCGAAAAAATCGACGACAGCGCCAAACTTTCCAGACTGACAATAGTCGCTGGCACGGCCCCGTCCCTTGACGATGTCACAAGCGCAATCAGGATGGCGTAAGTTGAGTATATACAAAAGCAGTACCGATGCCGATCGCATGGAAGTGGTACAGTCCTGGTTCCCCTGGATGATCGATACAGTATCCAGGGTCACATATGCCGAGGCAAAGACAAAGCTCAGGGATGAGGTCAGGAATGAAGTCAGAGATGAAGTCAGGGATGAAGTCAGGGATGAGGTCAGGGATGAAGAAAGGGCTCAAACACGGCAGGCAATTATCCAGCTTTTGCAGACAAGGTTTGGGAACGTACCCCAGAGCATTGAGGCTGATCTCGAAAAAATCAACAACAGCGCCAAGCTTTCCAGACTGATAGTTGTCGCTGGCACGGCTACATCCCTTGATGATGTAGCAGGCGCAATCAGGAAGGCCTGATCCTGCCAGACACTGACGCGGCGATCTCCTTTTCTCTTTTTTCGGCATAGTTTTTGCAGTATTCTTTCCAGGCAGCAGTGCACAGCCTCCCCACAACGGGTTCCTCATTTTCAAGGTATATCATGTCCGACTACACCACCTATCCAGACAGCGAGACGAGCGTTCTCTCGAAACCCAGTCTCAAGGAACCTCCCCGCTTCGCCGTCTATCTGCACAACGACAACTACACGACCAAGGAATTTGTGGTCCTTGTCCTTGAGAAAGTCTTCTACAAGACAGAGAGCGAGGCCATAGCTCTCATGGAAGAGGTTCACAACCAGGGTATTGCCAAGTGCGGCTCCTACATCAAGGAGATCGCGGCCACCAAGGCCAGGATGGTCCACGCCATGGCAGAACAGGCGGGCTTCCCCCTGCTGTGCACCATGCGCGAGGAATAGGCCCAAATCACGGAGGCGGCGCCCCGAAGGGTGCCGAAGACTACTATGGATTTCAGCAAGATGACCCGTGTGGTGATTCGCGAGGCCATGCTCGAGGCCCAGAAACGCAGGCACGGGATACTGACAGTAGAGCATCTGCTCTACGGCTATACAAAGATCATGCGCGGTCGCGTGCTGCTCGAAGGGTGCGGTGTGTCCGTTGCCATGCTGCGCGAGCAGCTGAACGGCTTTTTCCGCTCCTACATCGAAACCGTTCCCGAAGGAGTGTCTCACGAAATCGTGCAGACAGTCTCCCTGACGCGCCTTTTCGAGCGGGCAGCCATCAGCATGGAGAACGCCGGCCGCAACACAGTGGACCTGGGCGCCCTCCTGGTTGCCATGATGCAGGACGAGGACAACTACGCTGTCTACTACCTGCACCGCCAGGGTGTCACCCTCCTTGAGGTGGAACGCTTTGTCTCCCACTCCTACAACGAGGATCCGGAAAGCCGCACCGCAAGCGAGGAAGCAAAAAAGGCAGGCAAGGCTTCCGACAAGGACGATGCGGAAACGGGTGCGCTTGAAAAGTACACCACGGACCTCACAGCCCAGGCAAGGGAAGGCAAGCTCGATCCCCTGGTCGGGCGCACGGCAGAGCTCGATCGTACCATCGAGGTCCTTTGCCGCAGGCGCAAGAACAATCCCCTCTTCGTGGGCGATCCGGGCGTTGGCAAGACTGCCATGGCAGAGGGGCTTGCCCTGCGCATAGCAAACGGACAGGTGCCGGACATGTTCGCAAACACGCAGGTCTTTGCCCTGGACCTTGGCCTTGTCCTTGCTGGCAGCCGCTACCGCGGCGACTTCGAGGCCAGGTTCAAGGCCATCGTGAAGGAGCTTGGGGAGCACAAGGGGGCCATCCTCTTCATAGACGAGATCCACACCATCGTGGGCGCCGGCTCCACCTCTGGCGGCGCCATGGACGCCTCGAACCTCCTGAAGCCCCTGCTTGCCAGCGGAGATCTGCGCTGCATGGGCTCCACCACCTACGAGGAATTCAGAAACCACTTCGAAAAGGACCGCGCTCTTGCCAGGCGCTTTCAGCGCATCGACATCCGCGAGCCAAGCCGCGACGAGTGCTTCGAGATATTGCGCGGACTGCAGAGCCGCTACGCGGACTACCACAAGGTCTGCTATTCCGAGGATGTCCTGAAGGCCATGGTGGAGCTCTCGGCACGCCATGTGCGCGACAGGCTCCTCCCGGACAAGGCCATTGACGTCATGGACGAGACTGGCGCTGCCGTGCACCTTCTCACCCGCGGCCTTGTCTGCGATCAAAAGGCTGCCAGCGAGGAAGAGACAGAAAAGAAGACTTGTGCGAGCGGCACCGACGACAAGGTCGAGGAAACAGGGAGCAGGAGCATAAGCTATCGCGACATCCTGGCCCAGGCTCCGGAGATGACCCCGGATATGGCTTCAGACAAGGCCACAGGGGAACAGGACAAGACCTGTGACAAGGCTGCAAGCTCGGCTCCGAGCGCGGACGAACCACGGCCTTCTGTCAGCATAGCGGATGTGGAGCGCATAGTGGCCCGCATGGCAGGGATTCCCGTGCGCACTGTCTCTGGCTCAGAGCGCGACAGGCTCGCGCGCCTTGAGGACGATTTGAAGGAGCGCGTCTTTGGCCAGGACGAGGCCATAGAGCTTACGGTGCGTGCCATACTGCGCTCAAGGGCTGGCTTGAGTCAGGCCAACAGGCCTGCCGGCTCCTTCCTCTTCTACGGGCCTACCGGTGTGGGCAAGACCGAAGTCGCAAAATGCCTTGCGGACGTGTTGGGCGTAGAGTTTTTGCGCTACGACATGAGCGAGTACATGGAAAAGCATTCTGTCTCGCGCCTCATCGGCGCCCCGCCAGGATACGTGGGCTACGATCAGGGAGGCCTTCTGACAGAGGCCGTGCGCAAGGCGCCCTACTCCGTTGTCCTTTTGGACGAGATTGAAAAGGCCCATCCGGACATCTTCAATATCCTTTTGCAGGTCATGGACGACGCAACGCTCACGGACAATACAGGGCGAAAGACGGACTTTTCCAACGTCATCCTCATCATGACCTCCAACGCAGGCGCCTTCGAGATGAACAAGGCCTCGGTGGGCTTTGGCCAGAACAGGCCTGGCGACGCCTCGAGAAAGGCCTTGAAGGCCGTAGAGGGGCTCTTTACCCCAGAGTTCCGCAACCGCCTCGATGCCATGATTCCCTTCAAGAGCCTCACAAGCGACATGATGCTGCACATCGTGGACAAGTTCCTTGCAGAGATCAGGGCCTCGCTTGCAGAGCGCCACGTGGAGCTTTGTTTGAGCTCGAGCGCCAGGGACTGGCTTGCCAGGCACGGCTTTGACCCGAGCATGGGAGCAAGGCCTTTAAGAAGGCTTTTGCGCAACGAGGTTGAGGACAAGCTTGCAAGCGCCCTTCTCTTCGGCTCATTGCAAAACGGAGGCACTGCCCGCCTTGAGCTCGAAGAGGACAGGGACGAGCTCGTGCTCGTGGACGCCTGATGCCAGGGCCGGGCATGGGGGATATATTGCGTTCCATTGCAGCCCGCTTCCCCGACACAGGGGAAGCGGACGCACTGGGCATTGTCTGCCAGGGAGGCAATCTCTCATTGCCCCTCCTTCTTGCGGCCTACAGCAAAGGCATCTTTCCCTGGTTCAACGAGGGCGAGCCCATACTCTGGTGGAGCCCAAATCCCCGCTGCGTCATCCTCCCAGAATTCTACCACTGTCCCAAAAGGGCCCTGCGCGCCATACGAAAGGCCAACTTTCGCATAACCTGCGATACGGCCTTCGGGCGGGTGATACAGGCCTGCGGCATGCGAAAAAAGACCTGGCTTGGGCCTTCCATGAAGAAAGCCTACATGGATCTGCACGAGGCGGGCTTTGCCCACTCCATCGAGGCCTGGCAGGACGAGACACTTGTGGGCGGGCTCTACGGCCTGGCCCTGGGCCGAGCCTTTTTTGGCGAGTCCATGTTCCACACTGTCTCCGAGGCTTCCAGGGCCTCTCTGCGCACCCTTGTGAAGCTCATGCGTCTTCGGGCATGACCCTGCTCGACTGCCAGCAGGAAAGCGCCCACATCATGGCCCAGGGCGGGCAATTGCTTGCGAGGACAGACTTCGAGGAGCTCCTCGGAATGGCCCTTGCGTACCTTCGGGACGCAGGGGATGCCCTCACCCTGGAGTACGCCTCAACACCCGAGGCGGGAAAGCTCCTTTGGCCCTTTTTGCCCTGGAGGAAGGGGTACGTCTGGCAGGACGATGCCTGGCAGGAACAGGGCTTATAAAGGCTGAACAGGACGCCCCCACTCTCTTCACTCCCTTATTTTCCACAGGATATTCCCCATGTTCGAACTGGTCAGCTCCTACCAACCAACAGGCGATCAGCCAGAGGCCATAGAGGCCCTTGCCACCAATCTGGAACAGGGCGTCAAAAATCAGGTGCTGCTTGGCGTCACAGGCTCCGGCAAGACCTTTACCATGGCAAACGTCATAGCACGCTGTGGCAGGCCTGCCCTTGTCATTGCGCCCAACAAGACCCTTGCTGCCCAGCTCTACACGGAGTTTTGCGAATTCTTCCCCAAAAACGCTGTGGAGTACTTCGTAAGCTACTACGACTACTACCAGCCCGAGGCCTATGTGCCAGCTTCGGACACCTATATCGCCAAGGACAGCGCCATCAACGACAACATAGACAAGCTGCGCCACTCGGCAACCCACGCCCTGCTCACCCGCAGGGACGTGGTCATCGTGGCCTCCGTGTCCTGTATCTACGGCCTGGGCTCTCCGGAGTACTACGCGAGCCTTGTCATCCCCGTTGAGGAAGGCCAGCATCTGCCCATGGAAAAGCTCATGGAGCGCCTTGTGAACGTCCAGTACCAGCGCAACGACTACGACTTTCACAGGGGAACGTTTCGCGTGCGCGGGGACGCCATTGAAATCATCCCGCCCTACCGTCACGAGCAGGCCCTGCGCATCGAATACTTTGGCGACGACATAGACACGATGCGCGAGATTGACCCGCTCACGGGGGAGACACTTTCCAGGGTCAAAAAGACCGTGCTCTATCCTGCAAGCCACTACGTCTCCGAGCAGGACAATCTGCAGCGCGCATGCAACGACATACGCGTGGAACTCCAGCAAAGGCTTGCCCATTTCGAAAAGGAGGGAAAGCTTCTCGAGGCCCAGCGCCTTGAACAGCGCACCCAGCTCGATCTGGAAATGCTCGAGGAGCTCGGCTACTGCAACGGCATTGAAAACTACACCCGCCACATGGACGGTCGCAAGGAGGGCGAGCCTCCGGCCTGCCTTCTGAACTACTTTCCCAAGGATTTCATCCTCTTTGTGGACGAGTCCCACATCACTGTCCCCCAGGTGAGCGGCATGTACAAGGGCGACAGATCCCGCAAGCAGACCCTGGTGGACTACGGCTTTCGCCTGCCCTCTGCCCTGGACAACAGGCCCCTGCGCTTTGACGAATTCAAGGCACTTCTGAACCAGGTGGTCTACGTGTCTGCTACTCCCGGCAAGTACGAGCTCGACATTTCCGAAGGGCTCGTCACGGAACAGATCATACGTCCCACAGGCCTTCTGGATCCCAAGGTCATCGTCAGGCCTGTAAAGGGGCAGATGGAGGATTTGCTCTCCGAGTGCAAGAAGCGCATTGAAGCTGGTGAAAAGGTGCTTGTCACGACCCTTACCAAGCGCATGGCAGAGGATCTGACGGACTATTGCGTCAACATGAACGTGAAGGCCAGATACCTGCACTCGGACATAGACACTCTTGAGCGCATGCAGATCATCCGTGCCCTGCGCACTGGGGAATTTGACGTACTCATAGGCATCAACCTTTTGCGCGAGGGCCTGGACATCCCAGAGGTTTCCCTTGTCTGCATTCTGGACGCGGACAAGGAGGGCTTTTTGCGTTCCACGGGTTCCCTCATACAGACCTTTGGCAGGGCAGCCCGCAACGTGCACGGCACTGTCATCCTCTACGCGGATACGGTGACAGAGTCCATGCGCACTGCCATGGACGAGACAGCCCGGCGCAGGGCCAAGCAGAAGGCCTACAACGAGGAGCACAACGTCACCCCAAGGTCCACGAAAAAGACCCTGGACTCGCCCCTGGACGCCATCTATGCAGAATCAGCTACCCAGGGCAAGGGCAAAAAAAGGAAGAAAAAGGAAGAGAACGCCATGCCCACCAATCCCGAGGAGATGGCAACTCTTGTACAGTCCCTGGAAAAGGAGATGCGCGAGCATGCCCGCAACCTGGAATTCGAGGAGGCCGCAGTTTTGCGCGACAGGATACGGGCCTTGAGGAAACAGCTGAAGTTTTTGTAGGAGATCTGCTCTCGAAGACAATATGCTGACAGGAAGACACCCGGGGCTTTTTTGTATGATCGGACATGCCAGGAAAACATTCAAGCCAGGCAAAAAAAATCTCTGAAAAGATTTTTTCTTGTGATTTCAGGCTATTGGACAAGAACAAGAAAATATGCTATGTCAGGTCACAAAACATAAGTATTTGAAACAAGAGACTTAAAAAAAATCGGGCCTGACAGGGCTCTTTTTCTGGCGCTTGACAAATTTCGGCCCTATACTTATAGAAAAGACGTGCCAGGAATTTTTACACGATTTTTGCTTTGGACATGGTACGCGCGTCATGTATTTTTGGCCGGCCACAAGCCGGCACGAACGGGCAACAGATACAGGAGAACAATGTTTACACAGGGTTGCAAAAGGGCAAGATGGCAGAACAAAACATGCCGGCAAGTGCGGGACACTGTACGACGATACGCCAGTATCCTCGTACAGGGCGAACGTTCAGGCTCGTTGTTTCAATACGCAACATGCCAGCATACCATATAGGTATGCAATGCAGCCACCTCGAATTTCGACAACAGGCGAACAGATTTCACAAGGGAGCACATTGCGGGAGGAACCAATATGTTCGTGCTGTTCACCAATATTGCGAAGAAACTCTTCCTTCCTGCCATTGAAGCGGCGAGCGCGTCTGAAAAAGCCGACCATTCCCGTAACGGACAAACTGTGGAGATTGTGCTGACAGACAGGGCCTTGCAAGACGGCAGGCAGGACACACGAATCAAAAAGGACAACAAAATGAAGATAGACATCATGTCAGACATAGAGGACGCGGTCATAGTCGAAAGCCCTGTGGTCGCGCAGTCAGGAAACGCGATCCCTCCAGGAGAAAACTCGCTTCCCCAACCGATCACAGGCACTATGGACAAACAGGTTGAAAACGCTGTGAGCGAGGAGCTGGGCAGCGCAGTGGAAAACGCCGCACCGCGCACGCAGGACCCGGATGGCATTGCGGCCGCTGGGGCAAAGGCCGAAGCCTTGCAGCACTTGGGGGATACAGAAGCAAAGGCCATGGTCGAAAGCACCGGCGAGACTGCAGGCAAGAGAGTCAGGAAAAAGACCGCTACCAGGAGCCGTACAAGTTCAGAGGGCGAGACTGGGGAGGCACCAGCGTGGAACACGCCCGTTCCCTTTGCCACACACAGTCTTCCAGGGCTTGATTGCGCAAAGCTTCCTCCTGTTCTCGGGGATTTCTGCCGCGGCCTGTCTTGCGAAATGCAGGTTTCCGAAGAGAGCGTCCTTGCCAACGCCCTGGCTGTCGTAGCTACATGCGCCCAGAGCACCTACAGTGTGGACCTGTACGGCAACATACAGCCAACCAATCTCTTCATCATGTCTCCCACGCAGTCCGCAAGCCGCAAGCGCGCTGCCCTGAAGGCCTGCATTGCCCCCATCACGGCCTGGGAAGCTGCAAAGGCTCGCGAACTCGAGCCCAGGATCCTCAGGGAAAACATCGAGAAGAGGATCACCAAAAGGGCCATCCGCAAGCTCAACAGGAATGCCGAGCAAGCCCAGATCGAGAAGGACGAGACTGCCCTGGAAGCGCTTGTCACACAGATCTGCGAGCTTGAAACTCGTCTTAAGGTCACGACTGTCGTTCCCCGCCTTGTGACGGACACTCTGGCAAGGCTTGAGGACACAGTGCACCAGCAAAACGACACCCTTTCCCTTGCAAGTGCCGACGACAATTGCCTCGACATCCTCTCCTCCGCGTCTTCAAGGTCCTCGAAGGAGCTTATGCTCAGGGCATGGGACGCAAGCCCCTACACTGTGGACAAGAAGGGCAAGTTCTACTGCATGCACCCAAGGCTCACCATGACGCTTGCTCCCAGGACAAGTGCCCTTGAGGATCCCAAGAAAGTCAGGCTCTTGCAGTCCAGGGGACTTGACACGCGCTTCATCTACCTCATGCCGCACAGTGATTCGCGCTCTCTTGCCAGAGGGCGCAGAATGCCCGGAGAAACAGCCAGGGCCTTCTTCGAAAAGGTGTTGCGTCTTTTGCCTGCGTCCTGGAACGAGCCTGGAGAGGCTGTAACGCTCACGCTTTCCTCTGATGCGGAACTGATGTGGCTTGACTATCAGGACAAGGCCGAAAGGCGCTGTCAGGGTCTCGATGCCCCCATGCAGGAGTGGACAATAAGGTTCGCGAGCGAGGTTGTGGGAAGGATCGCCGCCCTCTTCCACCTCATTTCCTGTGCAGACCCCACGATCGATCGCACCATATCTTCCGAACAAATGGCGCAGGCCCTGACCCTCGGAGATCTCCTCTTCGAGCACGCGAAGGCAGCCTTCAGGCTTATGCGTCAGGACACGCCGGAAGAAACAGCAGGGAAGGTTCTTGGCCTTGTCACCCGCAAAAGCTGGAGCCTTTTCTCTGCCAGGGACTGCTACCAGCTCCTGAAGGGGCAACCGCCCTTCCGTACCATGAAGCCCCTGAAAGAAGCTCTTGAAGACCTGATTGAGCGCGGCTACATCCGCACAGTTTCCGCGAAGGGAAAGAACGGAAGAGCCATGAAGCGCTATGAGCTCAATCCTGCCGTTGTGATAAAGCAGGAGGAGGCGCAAGCTGCGGATGCTTTGGACAGGGGAAGCCTCACAGTGGGAACAGGCGAAACGCCCAGGCCCATGGCTGAAGACAATCCTGTTTCCGAGCACAAGGGCACGAATGGTTCCGGGAACGCATCCGGGGCGGGATCCGTGGAAGATTCGGGATCCCCACAGTTCATCGAGGGAGCGACTCCGGAAGACCAATCCGCAAGTGAGCCCTCTGAACACGCGGAAACAGGGGGAGGAGTGCTCGCAACGGCAGACGCCGAAATGGACACCGTTCCACAAGTCTGCGCACAAGGCCTGTCCGGCAAGATATAGGCCACAGCCGGCGGACATCCTGAGGTATATGCCGACTCTCCACACTCTTCCCGGGCCTTTGCAAGATCCCGTCAATGGCCCAGTGTCGATACCCTCCGGGGTGGAGAAATTGCCTCTGCCATGGGCATGGACTTCGAGCAGGCGCTCAAGGTCCGCCAGGGCAGGATGGCAGGGGCTTGCGATCGTCCAGGGGCATTTCTTCCCTGTTTACGGCAAGGCCTCCATGGCGTAGATGGCCGTGCCCACGTGAAAGACAAGGGCTTGCCCTGGCTCAGGGCCGATGCCCAGGGTCGAATTCAGCACAACTCTACCTGGCTCTTGCCCATCCTGCGATTGGGCCCTGGCTCACTCTACAAAGTGGACACGTCCGCGTAACCCGCAGGCAGTGGCAAAGGAGCCAATAAAGGTCGCGTAGCCGATGAGGCCGCTGTCCAGGGGATGGAACAAATGCCGATACCTGGATGTATCACGGGTGTTGCATGCTGCGCGCAATGCGTTGGCAAGCCCTCATACAGGACAGTAACGCTTTCCCCAGCCTGGCTTGTACTGTATGGAATATACGACATGCCAGTATGCAGAAAAAGACACTGTCGCACTGCTTCACCACGCGGACAAACCGAGCGGGAAACTCGTTGTGGGCAAACCGAACACGCTCCGGCTGCGTATCCCCGCTCTCACCCCACGCTCTCAAATCAAGGAAATAAGGCACTTCCTGCCTGCAAGCGTGGGCTCGTGAAAGCCGAGCTTTCCCAAGGTTTCTCAACAGGGAAGCTTAAACTTCACGAAAACGCGATATCTGTGAGGCGCGTTACGAGAGAAGGCGCAGGAAGAGAATTTGAAACAGGCAACAGAACAGGAGACACCCGAAAAAACTTGATGTGAGTATCGATACGGCAAAGGGCACGGCGCGATATGAAGGATCGCGTTACCTCCACAAATCACAAGCACGGGAGAGCGCTTGAAAGAATGGCTCCTCCCATGCAAACTTTAATGGAGTAAAAATGCAAACCAAACACAAATCAAAGGCTTGTACAGACGCCTTGCACACCGGAAGCGGTGGCAGCCAGGCGCAAACGCAAGCCCCTGTCAGGGAGAAATCCCCTGCGGGCAAGAAAACGACAAAAGACGCGAAGTCCAGGACTTGCGTGAAGAGCGCAAGGAAGCAGACTGGCGAGACTTGCGCAATGCCCCATGCCGCAAAAGGATCGGGCACGGAAGCTTCCGAGGCACAGTCGGTACGGGAGGGGACCAATCCGGCTCCCCTTGCGATGAAGTCCGACACCTTGTCCGACACTTTTATCAGGGAAAATGCCCGGAATATGCTCGACAAGAGGATCTACGAGCTTTCCAGGAGCGCTGTGCGCGCCGCCCTGGCCGAGATTGGCGAGGCAGCGCTTGTGGCGTTTGCCGGACAGATCTACAGGATTGAAGAGCGTCTCAGGGTCATGGCGTCCGTCTCCGGCACTGCGACGGACGCGCTGACACAAAGCCTGCGCTGGGGGCGCTACGCGCTCTCCATTGCAGGAGCTGTGGACGAGGCAGAGGCTCTCAGCACCATCACCTTCACAACCAAGGACAATCCGGAAGAGGGGATCGCGCTCGCCCTCGCAAAGGATGCGGAATGGATGTGGCTTGCCTATCAGGACAAGGCCAAAAGGCTCTGTCTTGAGAACGAGTTCAATGTCTCCCTGCGGGAATGGCTCGCACTGGTTGCGCGCGATGTGACGGGAGAGATTGCCATGCTCTTCCACTTCATGTCTTATTCCTGCCCACAAATCAGGCTCGTCATATCCGCAGAAGATATGGCTCGGGCTCTGGAGATTGGGGACGTTCTCATCGAACACGCGCAAGAGGCCTGGAGCAAACTGAAGAAGGCGCAAAGCGATGCCCCGGGAAAAGTCCTTGCCCTTGTTCTGCGCAAGGGCTGGCCTGTCTTCTCTGCCAGGGACTGCTACCAATCCTTGAGGAGGCAGTTACCCTTCTACAGCATGAAGCCAATGAACAAGGCGCTTGCGTCCCTGGTGGAACAAGGCTGCATTCTCCCCATTTCCATGAAGGGCAAGAACGGGAGAGCAATGGTACGCTATGAGCTCAACCCTGTCCCTCAGCAAGGCAGAGAGATCAAGTGTCCATTCGTTTTGGGAATACCCCAGACTTTCTCCTTGACACTCACCCTTGGCAACAGCTGAAAAGACCAGATCCTTGGATGAAGCCAGGCCTGTAGCCTGGACCGAATCTCTGGAAGTGGCTGGAGCAAAATCCGGGGAAGAAACCGGAGAAGAATCCAAAGCCGCTTCCGAGAGCACATCGTAAACGGCCTGGACAACAGGGAGTGAAAATCGTGATGACTACAGACAAGGCAAAGCAGCGCCGGCCTACTCCATGTCGCTGCCAAGCCTGCGCAAAATCCCGTCAATGGCCGTGTCGATCCCCTCCGGGGTGTAGAAATTGCCGTTGATTAGAGCATGGGTTTTGAGCACACGCTCAAAATCCACCAGGGCGTCCCTTTGGGGCGCCCTTTTCTTTTGCCAGAAATCGTCCAGGGGCATCTGCTCGCTGTTTATGGCAAGGCCCTCCATGGCGTAGATGGCAGTGCCCACGCAGTACACGGGCTTGCCCAGGCGCAGGGCTGTTATGCCAATGGTGGAATTCAGCACAACTACGCCAATACTCTTGTCCATCATGCGGTTGGCCTTGGCTCCCTCCACAAAGTGGACGCGCTCGCGTATGCCGCAGGCCTTGGCAAAGGAGTCGATGAAGGTGGCGTAGTCGATGAGACCGTTGTCCAGGGGGTGATTGCGGATGATAATATGGGTATTCTCTGGAGCTGCGGACGCAAAAGAGGTCAGAACACAGGCTATGGCCTCCTTCATGCCGCTGTAGGGAGAATAGCGCCTCACCTGCGAGTCCGAGTCCAGCTGCAGGGGAAAGAGAAAGTAGGGAGCACGGGAGCGATAGGCAGCCTTGAGCTCCTTTGCCGAGCGCTTTTTTCTGCGGGAGCGGGAAAGGACACGCAGAAACCAGCCCCAGACCTCGTGGCTCGCACTCTGCGGACGATGAGTCTGGAAATGATAAAAAAAGGGCCACATGAAGATGGTTCCGGCATAATGTCCAATGGCCATCCAGGTCTTGTAGACCTGGGGGTTGCCAAATTTTTTGGGAACCGGTGGCTTGGGACATTTGGCAGCCAGGGAGGCCATACCCTCTCTTGTCTGCGGCAAAGAGGAGAGGCCGTTGACGCCCCCGGATTCCATGGTGATGTAGTCCGGGCGAAGATACCCTTCCTCGTAGGCCCAGACCCTGAGACCACGAAGCCTGGCGAGAAGGACGGCCTCCCTGTGCAGGGGACGCCAGTCCCCAAAGACATGGAGGTCAGTTACTTCTTCCCTGTCCATGAGCTCGGCTATCCAGGCGCCCCAGAAGATATTTTTCTTGCGAAAGAGCCTTGTGTGGAACAGAGGCCAGTCCCACACGTCACCGCCGCAGGAGTTGACGCGTATGACCTTGTCCCCCTGCTCTCGCAAGGCACTCCCCAGTCTGCGGAAAAAGGGACCGTGAGGTCCCTGGAGGAAAAGATGCGTTTTCATCAGCCTCTCCGGCGCAGTTTGTTGCGTATGAAGTTGACAAATCTGGCCCAGATACGGCCACGCATCTGTCCGTTGGGCTGCAGCAAACGAAAGCAAACATCCTCTGCCCTGCAGAAGTTTGCTGTCTGCCAGTCGTAGTAGGTGGGGTACAAAAGGAGGGTGCCCGCAACCAGCTCATCCAGTGAGAGACGCGCCATGCGCCTGGGAAAATTTTGCATATCCTCTGTCAGCCCCCAGCCGGCATAGAAGGGGCCGCCATAGGTACAGACTTTGACGCCACGCAAGAGAGCCTCAAATCCTGTCTGTGAAGTCAAAGTGTGCACCTCGTGTACCTTGGGTAAAAGCTGCCCCATGGGATAGT
>NZ_NFJC01000041.1 GCF_002159665.1 Desulfovibrio sp. An276 | reverse complement strand
TGACAGCCTGTGGAGAGGCTCCTTGCCTCGTTGAAGCGGACCCGCCCAGGGATCAAGCTAGCTTGTTTCCGCTGGGAATCCTCCGCCTTTAGGCGGGGGAGGATGTCAACAGGGAACTGACTCCATGGCCCCAATCTAATCACAGGGAAGGGCCTCGGCTCTATAGGACAATGAGGGCAGGATATGCACTTTCTTGGCAACATGCATTGTGGTGTTTTGCTTGCTAAAATGATTGACCGCCAAACTCGAAAACCCTATTTTCTGTCTATACGTAGCTGTGATTTCACCGGCTTGAGAAGAAGCACCATGAAAGGTGCTCAACACAGCGTAGCCTCTCTTCCTTGGCAGACTTCTGCAAAGAAGGACTGTCGATTTCATTAGGAGGGTGAGAACAGATGATGAACTTCCCATTTTGTACCACTCAATTGGCTTCTTGACCGTTATTCTGCAGCACCTCAATATACAACATATGTAGATTATTGATATTTTTCTTGATGCTTGGGCTGGCAGTTGCTTTTTGAGGGCAAATTTTGAGTGCACCTTTAGCACTCAAAAAAAAAGGTGGCCCTGAAGGCTATTCTCGGCCTGTGAAGCCATCGACAGGCCCTTGAGTGGTAATTTTTGGGAAGTTCAGGCAGATGATTGCGACTACTTTTGTGGACAATTCCCGAATTATGGCAAATGGACAAATCATAATTCCCAAGGCTGTACGTGAAGCCCTTGGCGTCTCAAGCGGCGATCGTGTCACATTCATTGCGCAAGGTAATAATGTCCGCATCGCCAACTCCGCTGTGTATGCTATGCAGCAGCTTCAGCAGGATATGGCGGGAGAAGCGGAAAGTGCAGGCCTGATTTCTGAAGATGATGTACTGGCGAACTCATGAGAATTCTGATTGACACGAATGTCCTGATTTCTGCTGCACTAAGTGCAAATGGCACACCGTATCAGGCATATGTGAAGGCGTCTTCGTTTCCCAATCATGGCTTAATCTACGAGCAAAATGTCGACGAGATGAGAAGGATCTTCAACAAGAAGTTTCCTCATAAATTGGCAGCCTTGGACAAATTTCTTGCCATCGCTTTGAGTACTCTGGAATTGGTCCCTGTCCCAAACGAAGAAAACAAGAGTGAACAGCAAATCAGGGATGCTAACGATCGTCCCATCTTGCGAGCTGCTATTGCAGCAAAAGCAGATATGCTGCTCACCGGAGACAAGGATTTTCTGGAGGCCAATGTGACATCCCCAGTGATTGTGGCTCCTGCTGAGTTCTTAGCAATTTAGGAGAGAGGGCTCACCAACTTTGATGTACCCCTATCTGGAACTCAAATCTCAATTCCACTCCTCGCCATCCAGCATGCCGCTTGAAGCAAGAGCAAGGTAGAGAACTATACCGCAGCTTGTGGAAAGGTTGAGGCAGCGGCCGTGCTCCTTCAGCATGGGGATGCGCACGTGATGGGGAGAGAGGGCCTTCACTTCCTCGGGAAGGCCTGCAGTCTCCTTGCCGAAGAGCAGGATATCGTCCTTCCTATAGGCAAACCTGTGCGCTGGAGAGCCTCCCTTTTTGGAAGAGGTGATGACAAGCCTGGCATTGGGCCTTGTGGCGTGCCAGTCCCTGCAAAAGGCTTCCATGTCAGGCCATACGGAAAGCTGCACATGGGGCCAATAATCAAGGCCTGCCCTTTTCAGATACCTGTCCTCGAGCCTGAAACCCAGTGGCTCAATGAGATGCAGCCTTGTGCCCGTGACTGCGCACAAGCGCGCGATGTTGCCCGTATTTGGGGGTATTTCCGGCTCGAAGAGAACAACTTCCATGTGTATTCCTGTATGTCTTTCTGAAAGTCTCGATACTTTTCCTGGATCAGGGCCCAAAATCACGATCTGACAAGCCTTGTGGCAAGGCCAGGCACGACCTGGGCAGTGACGCGCATGTCCTTCGCGCTTGCTCCATTGTCCGCAAGGACAGCGAAGAGCTCAGATTGCGTGACCTGTATGGGGTAGTTCATGATGCCGTTGCGCGCGAGATTGTCCTTCAAAAGGGCAAGGGCACGTTCCTCCACATAAGGAAGGCTTGCGTGTGAGGGCAAGGATTCCGTCACGTCGAGTTCCGGCACTATGAGATTCCTTTTTCCTGTGTGGGCAAAGACCTGTATGATGGCAGAGGGCCTTGTCAGGGCAGCACCAACGGCGTTTGCGACATCCGCTAGGGGAAGAGTTGTCACATCGAGATTCAGGGCCTGGGAGAGGCGGTTCTGCACGCAAGCCGACGGGCCGCCCACAAGGCAGACGCGCTCCGGCCGCACGTCGGAATATTCTTTCAGCTCGCGTAAGGTATAGACGGGGCGGGAGTTTATGTCTTCCGTCATGCCCGAGATGGCAGCGCAAATCTTTGCCGTGGCGTTGTCCACGGCCATTTCTGCCGCACGGCTTGCCTCCACTCCCAATATGGCTCCAAGTTCCGCAAGGCCCTTTTGCGAGGCAGCGACATTGCCTGCCACTTCATCCATGCCGTCTTTGGAATTGAGCACATTGAGGGCATCGAGCAGGGTCGCCCTTGCGCCGCCAAAGGCCAGCGCCCTGCCCTCGCGCACGGGACCTGTCTCAAGAACAGGGCCGGAATCACCCTTTTCCACGTGCAAAAGAGAATCCCCGCCAATACCTATGGAGCGCGTCGCAAGCGAGCGGATAAGGGTCCTTCTGCCCTCCACCTTCATGCCGTCCCTGTCAAGAACAGGAGAGCCGCACACAAAAAAGGCCAGATCCGTGGTGGTGCCCCCCATGTCGAGCAGGAGTGTTGTCTTGTCGCCTATGTGATCGTCCAGGGCAAGGGCTCCCATGACGCTTGCGGCTGGCCCCGAGAGCATGCTCTGCACTGGGCAGGGCCTTGCAGCAGAAAGGGGAATGGCTCCGCCGTCCGCCTTGAGCAGATAGATGTCCGCCCTGCAGCCCTTTTGCGCAAGAACCTCGCTCACAGCGTCCAGAAAGTCCCTGTGCAGCCTGAATGCAGCGCTGTTGTAGTAGGCCGTTGCCATGCGGCGGGGAAAGTTGAGCTCGCCACCCAGGCGATGCCCCAGAGTGACAAAGGCGGACGGAGCCGCCCTTTTGACAACCTCGCCCATGCGTTCCTCGTGAAGCGGATTTCTCGGCGAGAACTTCCCCACACAGGCAAAGGCCGAAACACCCTCATCCGCCATGAGGGCGACATCTTTCTCAAGGCTTGCCGTATCAAGCGGGCTTACCTCGACACCCCTGTGATCCAGGCCTCCGGGAACGATGCTCACGTGCTCGCCTATGGCAAAACGCTCGGGGTTGAGGCCAGGGCCTGCGCTTAAAATCAGGCCTACGGGATCGAGCCTTCCCTGTACTGCCGCGTTGACAAGCAGGGTTGTCCCAAGGGTTATGCGCTGCACAAGGGAAAGCGCATTCTGCCCCAGCTGGGCTGCAATCTCGTCTAGCACCTCGGAAATGGAAAGCGGCAGATTGTCGTGGCGTGTGGCGACCTTGGCCTGGGCTTCCACCCTGCCTGCCCGCACGCACACAGCGTCCGTGTGGGTTCCGCCACAGTCTATGCTCAATACAGTGTCCCTGCTTGTCATGGCATGCCCGGCAGGCACAAAAGGATCCTGCCGCCTCCTTATGGCTTGTTTTGGAAAAATTGGGTTCTCCCGTCCCTGCTCCCATACGGGAGATGGGGCGCCCAAAAGCTATATTTTTGCCCCGCTCTTGGCAACAAAGGCCTTGCGGGAAAGAGCATCGGTCTTCCCGTCTCCACATCTTACCCAAAAACAGGGAAGTAGACATCTTTCGGAATGACATCCACTCCTAGCATGAAGGCCCCATTTCCCATTTCCGGGCATCTTGCACAGGCTTGCGACTTACAATACAATTTCAGCCCGGATTTCTTTTCCCTGCCCCTGCAAGACAGAGGCAACAAAAGGGCTGTCCTCATTGCGGAAATCTTCGGCAAATGGGGCTACCCCCTCGATTTGGCCTCCTGATCACACCCATGCCCTGCGGGATCCAATACCGCGGGACCACTCTTCCCCCCGCGAGTGCAGGTTTTTCAGAGGAAATTTCTCTCAAGGATGTCTTTATTATGGAAACGACAGAATTCATCTGGTTTGACGGTAAAATGGTTCCCTGGCAGGACGCCAAGGTTCATGTGCTCACCCACGCCCTTCACTACGGCGACTCCGTGTTCGAGGGCATTCGCGCCTATGATTGTGGCGACAAGGGCTCTTCCGTATTCCGTCTGAAGGAGCACTCCCAGCGTCTGGTCAATTCCGCCAAGATCCTGCGCATGAACATTCCCTACACGGCAGAGCAAATCTATGACGCCACCATCGAGACCCTGCGCGCCAACAAGCTCAAGGCCGCCTATGTGCGTCCCTTGGTCTTCGTGGGCTACGGCGAAATGGGCGTCAACCCCGGCCACAACCCCGTCAACATGATCATCGCAGCCTGGCCCTGGGGTGCCTACCTCGGCGCTGAGGCTCTGGAAAAGGGCATCCGCATCCGCACAAGCTCCTTCACCCGCTTCCAGCCCAACACCCTCATGTCCAAGGCCAAGGCCGCAGGCAACTACGTAAACTCCATCCTGGCCAAGATCGAGGCCGTGGAAGACGGCTACGACGAAGCAGTCATGCTGGATCCCCAGGGTCTTGTGTCCGAGGCTACCGGCGAGAACATCTTCGTGGTGAGGGACGGCAAGATCAAGACCCCGCAGCTGACCAACACCCTTGGCGGCATCACCCGTGCCTCCATCATTGAGCTGGCCAGGGATCTCGGCTACCAGGTGGAAGAGTATCCCCTCTCCCGCGACGAGATCTACATTGCCGACGAGGCCTTCTTCTGCGGCACCGCTGCCGAAATCACCCCCATCCGCGAGATGGATCACCGCACCATCGGTGCAGGCCATGCCGGCCCCGTGACAAAGCATCTGCAGCAGGAATTCTTCAAGGTCGTCAGGGGCGAGAATCCCAAGTACCAGAACTGGCTCGCTCCCTACACCATCGACTAGTTCCGACATCCGAAACAACAGGGAGGCTCGCCCGCATGCGGGGGGCCTCCCCTCTTTGCCCCTGCGCGCCCCCAAAAAGACATGAAACACATATCCCTTGCCACACGCTACCGCCCGCAGCTTTTTTCCGAAGTCGCGGGGCAGGATCTCATCAAGACCGTGCTCTCCAGGGCAGCGGCCGAGGATCGCGTAGCACCGGGATACCTTTTCAGCGGCACGCGCGGTGTTGGCAAGACCACCCTGGCCCGCATCTTTGCCAGAGCCCTCAACTGCGAGCACGCTCCCTGCGCTGAGCCCTGCAATGCCTGCGAGCAGTGCCGCCGCATCACCGAGGGCACCCATCCGGATGTGGTCGAAATCGACGGTGCCTCCAACAACAAGGTGGACGACGCCAGAGCCCTGCGCGAAAACGTGGGCTTTGCGCCCATGGAAGGTCGCTACAAGATCTTCATCATAGACGAAGCGCACATGCTCACACCCCAGGCCTTCAACGCCCTTCTGAAGACTCTGGAGGAGCCCCCGCCGCACGTTGTCTTCATCTTCGCGACCACCGAAATCCACAAATTTCTGCCAACCATCTTAAGCCGCTGCCAGGTCTTTTCCTTCAGACACCTTACCGAAGAGACCATCACGGCCCACCTTGGCAAGATCCTGAACCTCGAGGGCATACCCTTCGAGGACAGTGCCCTGCACCTCATTGCCCGCAGGGCTGCAGGCTCTGCCCGCGACAGCATGTCCCTGCTGGACCAGGTGCTCTCCTACGGCACAGAAAGCGTGAACAACGACACTGTGCGCACGGTCCTGGGTCTTGCCGGCATGGATGCATTGGCAACACTTTTCGACGCGCTGGCCCGCCACGACTGCGCTGCGGCAGCCATGTTCACAAAGGAGCTTGTCTCCAGAGAAGTAGACATAGGCTTTTTCCTGCGCGAGCTTGTGGATCACTTCCGCTCCCTCTTTTTATTGCGCCAGTGCGGACGCGAGCCTGTGGCACAGCTCGGCGTCTCCAATGTGGAGCTGGACTTTCTGTCAGGCTTTGCCAGCCGCTTTTCACCCTCCTACCTCCACGCTGCCTGGCAGATGCTCATAAACTCGCATCGCAGCGTGACCACGAGCCCGGAGCCGGCCTCGGCCCTGGATCTTCTGCTCGTGAATCTGGCCCTTTTGCCGCAGCTTCTGCCAGCATCCCTGGTCCCGGAAGCGCCAGCCGGCGCACCCCAGATAGGCAGTCCCGTACAGTCCGGCTCACCCGCGCCTGCGGGCAGTGCCGGAGGCTATGCGGGCTCCCCTGGCGGGCCAGCGGCAAGGCCCGCACAGCAGCCAGCAGACATGGCTGAGGCTGCGCAAAGACCGGTTGCAGCGCGCCCTGCAGCAGCCCCCCAAGCCCAGCCAATACAGCCTGCAAGGTCACAGGAAAGGCCTGCGGCGTCCCCTATGCCAAACGGGATGCCGGACAAGAGGGAAGCAGCGCCAGAAAATTTTTCAAAAGCTCAGGCGCCCACGGCTCCTGAGCAGACAAGGCCAGCACAGCCTTCGCCCTCTGAAGCATCCCAGAGGCTACAGTCCCAGTCACAGGCTGCCCCTGTCAGAGCATCTGACAAGAACCCTGCCGACAGGGCGTTTGCGCCATCCCCTGCGCCTGTGTCTTTGTCCGATGATGACGACGAGGAGAGCGACGAGGCGGAATACGAAAGCATGGGCCAGGACCTTGGCTCCCTTTTGCCGGACTGGAATGCCTTTACGGACTTTGCTTCAAGCGACAGGGACGGTGTTCCCCCCTATATTCTGAAAGCTCTGCGCTGCGTGTCCATGCAGGGCGACACCCTGCAGATAGAGTGCGACTCAGAAAGCCTCCTTGCCACTGCCAAGCGCAGTCAGGCCAGCCTTGAGGCCACACTTTCGCGCTTCATGGGCCGCAGTGTGCGCACAAGCTTTTCCCTGTCCGAGGACGGCAGAAACCGCAATCAGGCCCTGCACACGCCCCCTGTCTTCGACAGACCGGAGCTTAGGAACTGCTTCGAGATACTGCACGCCCGCGTAGACAGGGTGCAGCAACTCTAGCCCCCTACAAGGCACCTATAAGGCCCAATCGGGCCATCAATTCGCAAAACACAAACAGGTTTGCCCTGCGAGGCCGTAAGGCCTTTGCAGGAATACCCAAACACCCATAGAGAGGATTTTTCATGCGCAACATGAATGAAATCTTGCGTCAGGCACAGGTCATGCAGAACAAGCTCGGCAAGCTCAAGGAAGAGGCCGAGAAAAACACCTACGAGGCTTCCAGCGGCGGCGGTATGGTCAAGGTTGTTGTCAACGGCAACCAGATTGTGCAGAGCGTGACCATCGACCCCGAGGCTGTGAAGAGCGGCGACGTTGAAATGCTGCAGGATTTGATCATCTCCGCTGTCAACGAGGCCAACCGCATTTCCAGGGAAAGCCTTGAGCGCGAAATGACCGTCCTGTCCAACGGCATCCGCCTGCCCGGGATGTTCTAGTTCATGTCCTGCGAACTGCCAGAAGCCCTGCAGGACGTTGTCACGCGCCTGAGCCGCCTGCCCGGCATGGGGCCAAAGTCCGCCCTGCGCGTCGCAATGACGCTTTTGAGCTGGCCCGAGGCCCTGACAAGGGAGCTTGGCACAAGCATAGTCCAGCTGCGCGACAAGCTGCATCTGTGCAACCGCTGTGGCGGCCTCTCCCAGGCTGTCACATGCCCTTTGTGCTCGGATCCGACCCGCTCGCAGGAAACCCTGTGCATCGTGACGGACTGGGACAGCGAGCTCACCCTGGAGCGCGGAGGCTTCTACCAGGGGCAGTATCTGGTCCTTGGAGGACTTATTTCCCCTCTGGAAAATTCGAGCGCAGACAAGCTGAACCTGGACCTTCTGGATAAAAGACTTGCCGAGGGAGTGGTTTCCGAGGTCATCTTCGCCCTTGGGGCAACCCTTGAGGCGGAAAACACAGCCTCCTTCCTGCAGGGACTTATCAACTCCCGCTTCCCCCATGTGCGCGTAACCCGCCTGGCTCAGGGCATCCCCCTGGGCAGCGAAGTGAAGAACATGGATATGGAAACCTTGCGCCAGTCCCTCAAATACAGGCAGGATCTGCGTTAAGGTACTACGGGCTCCTGCGCTTTGAGATAGGTCCGAATTTTGCAAAAAGCCGTCCGGAAGATGCTTCCGGGCGGCTTTTCGCATTTTGTCTGCCATCCTCCTCAGCAGCCAAGGCCGCCGATCATGGCGTATTTTTCATCTACGTATTCCAATAGGGCATGGCGTCCGCCCTCGCGACCAAGACCGCTTTCCTTGACGCCGCCAAAGGGAATTTCGGCAATGGAGAGTGTGCTTTCGTTGATGGCGACCATCCCGTACTGAAGCTCTTCCATGACCCTGAAGGTACGACCCAAATCACGGGTGAAAAAGTAGCTTGCAAGCCCGTAGCGGGTATCGTTGGCAAGACTTAAGGCCTCTTCCTCGGTGTCGAAGGGCATGATGCCCACAAGCGGACCAAAGATCTCTTCCCTGAAAAGCCGCATGTCCCGTGTGGTGTCGCGCACAATCGTTGGTGCAAAGAAGGAGCCTTTCCCAGGAAGTGCCTTTCCGCCAAGGCAGACCGTTGCGCCCTTTTCTTCTGCATCCAGGACAAGATCCTGCAAAAAGTCCACAGCCTTGTGACTTATGACAGGTCCTACGTTTGTCTCGGGATCAAGGCCGTTTCCCACACGAAGCCCTGCCACACGCTCCATGAATCTGCCCACAAAATCCTCGTAGACGGGGCGCTGCACAAGGATGCGGTTCACCGAAATGCAGGTCTGTCCGGAGCAGCGGAACTTGATGTTGGTAATGCAGTTCACTGCAAGGTCGAGGTCTGCGTCGGCAAAGACTATGGCAGGAGCGTTTCCACCAAGCTCCATGGATGTCCGCTTCACGGTTTTGGCGGAGTTTTCCAGCAAAATTTTGCCCACCTCGGTAGACCCTGTGAAGGTGACCTTGCGTACTCTGAAATCCGAACAGGCAGCTTTGGCAATCTCTCCGGCATTGCCGGTGATCATGTTGAAAACACCCTTTGGCATGCCTGCCTCGTCCGCCAGTTGTGCGAGAGCCAGGGCGGCAAAGGGTGTCGCACTTGCAGGCTTCACAATAATGGGGCAGCCCACTGCAAGCGCAGGTCCAGCCTTTCTCAAGATCATCCCCATGGGAAAATTCCAGGGAGTGACGGCAAAGACAGTGCCCACAGGCTCAAACCAGGTGATGGGCCTTGCATTGGGAATAACGCTCGGAATGGTTGCGCCATAGAGCCTGCGCGCTTCCTCCACGCACCACTTCACATGGGCGTTGTTCTGCGTGATCTCGCCCCTGGCATCCGCAAGGCTCTTCCCGTTTTCGAGAGTGATGAGCCTTGCAATATCCTCCCTGTTGGCCTCGATGAGGTCATGCCAGCGCATGAGAATGCGGCAGCGCTCCTGCAAGGGCGTTTTGCGCCAGCCGTCTCTTGCAGCTTCTGCTGCCTCGATGGCGAGAGCAGCGTCCTCTTCACCGCAGCAGGGCACGGTCCCGAGCAGCGCGTCTGTCGCAGGGTTTGTGACGCGTATGACCTCACCACTTTTGGCATCGCACCAGGAACCATTGATGTAGCACTTTTCGTGGAAGAGAGAAGGATTGTTCAGCTTGTCCATAGTGGGTACTCCCTGTCTTCCCTTGTTGGTGTACCAGTGTCCCAAGGCCACACGGGATGCACAAAGACGCGCTCCCGAATGGCTTTTTCTCCCATCTGCACTGTAGCAGATCGGGTCAGGTGCGGACAAGGGCTGCAAAATCAGAGCGAACAGAAAACAAGGGCCCCTTCCGCTGCCGGAAGAGGCCTCAAGTTACTGTTCAGGAAAAGCCCGGACGGGCAAAGTATAGGCTACTGGTTACTTCTTTTTGTAGGAAGCGTTGAGGGCTGCCACGCCGGCCTTGGCCACGTTGGTGTCCTCTGCCACGGAGCCGCCGCTGCAGCCAATGGCGCCGATGATGACACCGTTGGCATCACGCAGAAGTTCGCCACCGCCGAAGATAACAAGCCTGTCATTGGTCACTTCAATGCCGTAGAGCTCGCCACCGGGCTGTGCTGCCTTGCCAAGGTCCGCCGAGGACATATTGAACAGGCGGGCGGTCTCGGCCTTGCCGATGGAAATGTCGATGCTGCCCAGGAAGGCGCCATCCATGCGCATGAAGGCCTTGAGGTTGCCGCCAGCGTCCACCACGGCAATGTTCATGGGCACACCCTGATCAACGGCTTTGGCGAGGGCGCCCTTGAGGACGATTTCTGCCTGGGCCTGGGTCAGATCCCCGGGAAGCTGGCATTTGGCAAACTTGGCATCGATGGCAGCCTGTGCAGGCAGGGCAAGAACAAGAGACAGCAGGACGGAAGCAAACAGGGTACGCATAGCACTATCCTCCGATAGCCCGAAACGGTTTTTGCCCCAGACCCTTTGACCTTGGGGCAGAGAAGATTCTTGTTCTTTTCTGAAGAGTACACAATCGGTGCACAAAAGCAAGATCCGTGTCGTATCTTGCGCCAGACTCCCGGGGAGGAATCCGCAAGGGCGCTCATGGGACGTGTGCAAAAGGACTTTGGAGCTTGATTTTCCGTGAGACGTGTCGCGTACGGTTGTCGCAACAGCTTGCACGTGGGAAACACGCATCATGCAAAAAGAAGGCCGTGCAAGGCTTGAGATCGTGCCCTTCCCTTCGGAAAACCTCTGTGTACAAAAAGCCCCGGAGTCTCACACTGGAGGCCGGGGCTTGCAATCAAATAACGTCAAAATCGTTTTGTCGCCTTATGCCTTTTGCAGGGGGCTTCCTATGGAGGGGAGCCTGCCCTCAAGAGCGCTTGCGATGTTCAGGATTTCGGCCTCGGCAAAGGGCCTTCCTATGAGCTGCAGGCCCACGGGTTCGCCCTTGTCGGACAGGGCAACAGGCAGGGCAAGGCTCGGCAGAGCTGCCAGGTTGATGGGGCAGGAGTAGGCGTCCATGAGGATGTTCTGCAGGGGATCCTCGATGTGGGAGCCTATGGCCCAGGCAACGGAGGGGGACACGGGGGCGAGCAGGCAGTCGCACTTTCCAAGGGCAGCCAGGAACTCATCGCGCACAAGCCTGCGCACCTGGGCTGCCTTCTTGTAGTAGGCGTCGTAGTAACCGGCGGAGAGCACGAAGGTGCCCAGCATGATGCGGCGCTTCACCTCGTCGCCAAAGCCTTCCATGCGGGAGCGGGTGTAGAGCTCCTGCAGATCCTCGGGGTTCTCGGTCCTGTGGCCGTAGCGCACGCCATCAAAGCGGGCAAGATTGGAGGTAGCCTCGGCCATGGCCACGATGTAGTAGGCGGAGATGGCTGCACTCGTGCTCGGCAGACTCACCTCGATGGTTTTGGCACCCATGTCGTGCAAGGCGTCAATGGCCTTGTCTATGCCCTTGCGCACAGTGTCGGAGAGGCCGTCGCCAAAATACTCGGCAGGAAGGCCAATGGTGCGTCCGGCAAGGTCCGTGGCTCCGAGGCCCTGCAGATAGTCCGGCACGGCTTCGGGAGAAGAGGTCATGTCGCGCTCGTCGTGGCCTGCGATGACGGAGAGCATGCGTGCGCAATCTTCGACAGTCCTTGCAAGCGGACCCACCTGATCCAGGGAGGATGCGTAGGCAATGAGGCCGTAGCGCGACACCCTGCCGTAGGTGGGCTTCAGGCCCACGCAGCCGCAAAAGGCTGCGGGCTGGCGGATGGATCCGCCTGTGTCCGAGCCAAGGGAGGCAAAGCACTGGCCGGCAGCAACACTTGCTGCGGAGCCACCGGAGGAACCACCGGGCACAAGGTCCGTGTTCCAGGGGTTGCGGGTGACCTTGTAGGCGGAATTTTCCGTGGTGGAACCCATGGCAAATTCGTCCATGTTGTTCTTGCCGATGATGATGGCCCCTGCCTCGCGCAGGCGCTCCACCACAAAGGCGTCGTACATGGGCTTGAAGTTCTCGAGGATGCGCGAGGCAGCCGTTGTGGGCATGTCCTTCGTGACCAGGGCGTCCTTCACAGTGACCGGCACACCCCACAGGGGCTTTGCGGGATCGGGGCCCTCGCTGTCCATCTTCTCTGCGAGCTCTATGGCGCCTTCGGCGTCCACATGGAGCAGGGCATTGATCTCGTCTTCGGTCTCCAGGATGCGCTCAAGGCAGGCTGCGGTGACCTCTGTGGCCTTGAGCTCGCCCTTTTTGAGAGCGCTTGCGCAGGCGCTTAAGGAAAGGCTTGTGATGTCTTCCATTCTCTTCCCCCTACACGATTCTGGGCACAATGAAGTAGTTTTCGTCCCTTTCGGGCGCGTTGGCCAGGACCTCGTCGCGGGTGCGCACATGGGTCGCCACATCCTGCCTGTACTGTATCTTGTGCTCGGCAGGGGAATACAGGGGAGCCACTCCGCTGGTGTCGATGGTGTTGAGCACCTCCATGTAGTCCACGATGGAACTCAGCTGTCTGGAAAAGCGCTCCACGTCCTCGTCGCTCAGACGCAGGCGGCAAAGCTGGGCAAGATGCTGCACGTCCTTTGCAGAAATCTTGTTTTCAGTCTTGTCTTGAGACATTGCATATCCTTGTTCTGGCTTTGGGGCCAGGTATTGTTTTTTCGCGTTTCGGGCCCCTTGCCGGGGCCCTTGAAAAAAATTTCTAGCGCGCGCCAGGCAGGCTCAGCTTGTGCGAGGAGTGCGGGGTTGTGCGCATGATGGGGCCTGTGGGCCTTGTTTGCACAGGCTGCTGAATGGTGCCTGCTCCCTCTCCCGAACCAAGGGGTGTGGTTTCGAGCTCTGCTGCGTGGGCCCTGCGCTCTTCTGCGCGAAGGACAGCGGCCTTTCTTGCGTTGCCAAGGGCGGTCGCATCCACAAGGGTGGAACCCGCAACACCTGGCTGGACCATGAAGAGGTTTTGCTTTGCCCTGCCCCTGGAGTCATAGGAAATGGGGGCCAGCACAAAGTTCATGAGAGCAGCCTGCCTTGCCATGGCGCTGACTTCGGAAGAGCCCGGGCGTCCCTTGATGTTCATGCGGCTGGCAAAGCGCACAAAGTCGTAGCCAAGGGCTCCCCAGAAGGTGGAGTAGCTGCTCTTTGCCAAGGAGGCAGGGGCGCGCGAGCTCACGTAGGCTGCGGGATAGGTCACAAGAGCGTACTGCGAAGCGTTTTGTGTGCCGCGGTTGTTGAAGCCGCCCCAGAGCATGGTGCCGAACATGACAAGCCTGTCCTCGCCGTTGCTGGCAAAGGCAGTGTGCACAGAAGAAAGCCTGCGCCAAGAGTCAGGCAAGAAGACCGCTTCGAAGGGTGTTTGCGGAATGAGCGCGCCTGTTGCCTCGTCCGTTGTGGGATTCACGTAGGGCTTTACAAGGGCACCCCAGGTGTCGGGGCTTCCCGTAGCCTGTATGCGCTGCAAAATGACGTTCTTTGAGGCGAGCTTTTGCTCAAGCAGGGATGTCGCCTTGTTGGCATAGTTGTCGCTCGGCCCGAAGGAGGCCATGGTGCGCAGATCCAGCCTGTCTACGGCCAGCTCCACAATGGCGTCTATCTGATCGTCCATGCTGGGGAAGAAGCGCCAGGCCTTCGTGCCCTCGTCGCCAGCGTCTATCTGGGCCATGAAGGCAAAGACCACCTTCTTGTCCATGATGCCGGCCTGCTTCATCTGCCTGTAGGCTGCCTCAGTCACAGGACCACCGATAACAGCGTTGTCCGGGAGTGCTGCCAGAGTCTGCAGCCAGTTGCCCTGCATGCGCACCACCTGCACCTTCACAGGGGAAGAAGCAGGCTGTTCCTGGGCTGCCAGCCTTGCGCCACCTGTCAGGCTGTTCACGACACTTGCCATTTGGCCTGCGGGCACAACCAAAGCCACTGTGGTGGCCTTGGGCTCTCTTGGCTTGGGCGGCTCCTTCTTGCCCTGCTGCAAGAAGCCCGGCAGGGCACAGCCGGCAAGCAAAGCCATGCTACACACAAGAACCAGAGCCAAAACACTGCGGAAGAACGATCTTGCCACGGCTGTCCATCCTTCGAATGAGCCGCCTCCTCTCCCGTATGCGGGCAGGGAAGCAGGTTTTTGTCTGCATCAGACATGAAAAAAGGGCTGGCAGTCCATCAAGGAGAGCCATGCCCTTTTTAGTATACACATTGCCGACACGCAAGGAGGCAGAGCGATGCCGGAACAAGGTGATGCACTGTTCCGAAATGTGGCAAGGCACCATTTCCTTGTCCCCTTGTCCCTTCATGGTAGGGACGCTGCCCGAAAAAGACCTTTTCGGGCAGCGGGATGTTCCCTGGGATATTAGTTTTTCACTTCGGTGAAGTCGGCGTCCACAACGTCGTCATTGCCCTTGCCGGCCTGACCGCCCTGGGGGCCTGTGGCACCCTGGGGACCTGCCTGCGGGCCCTGAGCTCCGCCGTTCTGTTGCTGGTAGAGCTGCTCGGCAAGCTTGTGGGAAGCGTTGGCCAGAGCGTCCGCAGCTGCGTTGATGGCTGCTACGTCCTCACCTGCCATGGCAGTCTTGAGCTCTGCGATGTGCTTTTCAACATCGCTCTTGGTCTGGGCGTCCACCTTGTCGCCAAGGTCCTTCATGGACTTTTCGGTGCCGTAGATCAGGCTGTCGGCCTTGTTGCGGGCCTCGATGAGCTCCTGCTTCTTCTTGTCCTCGCTTGCGTGGGACTCGGCTTCCTTCACAAGACGCTGGATTTCCTCTTCGGAAAGGCCGGAGGAAGCGGTGATGCGGATGGACTGCTCCTTGCCGGTGCCGGTGTCCTTGGCAGACACGTTCACGATGCCGTTGGCGTCGATGTCGAAGGTCACCTCAATCTGCGGCACACCGCGGGGCGCCGGAGGAATACCGGTCAAATCGAAGCGGGCCAGGGTCATATTGTCGTTGGCCATGGGACGCTCGCCCTGCAGAACGTGGATGGACACGGAGGGCTGGTTGTCGGAGGCAGTGGTGAAGACCTGGCTCTTCTTGGTGGGGATGGTGGTGTTGCGGTCGATGAGGCGGGTGAACACGCCGCCCATGGTCTCGATGCCGAGGCTGAGCGGGGTCACGTCGAGAAGGAGCATGTCCTTCACATCGCCCATGAGGATGCCGCCCTGCAGGGCTGCGCCCATTGCGACCACTTCATCGGGGTTCACGGAACGGTTGGGTTCCTTGCCGAAGAAGTCGCCCACCATCTTCTGCACCATGGGCATACGGGTCATGCCGCCGACAAGGATGACCTCGTCGATGTCATGGGGCTGGAAGCCGGCGTCTGCCAGGGCCTTGCGGCAGGGCTCCTTGGAGCGTTCCACAAGGTCTGCCACCATGGCTTCGAAGGCGGCACGGGAGAGCTTCATGACAAGGTGCTTGGGACCGTTCTGGTCAGCGGTGATGAAGGGCAGGTTGATGTCCGCCTCCATGGAGGTGGACAGGGTCTTCTTGGCCTTTTCGGCCTCTTCCTTCAGGCGCTGCAGGGCCATGCTGTCCTTGCTCAAATCGATGCCGTTGCTCTTCTTGAATTCCTCAACCATCCAGTTGATGATGCGCTGGTCGAAGTCTTCGCCACCGAGGAAGGTGTCGCCGTTGGTGGCACGCACTTCCACGATGTTGTCGCCCACTTCCAGGATGGAGATATCGAAGGTGCCGCCGCCAAGGTCGAACACTGCGATCTTCTCGTTTTCCTTCTTGTTGGCACCGTAGGCCAGGGAGGCAGCGGTAGGTTCGTTGATGATACGCTTGACCTCAAGGCCTGCGATACGGCCGGCGTCCTTGGTGGCCTGACGCTGGGCGTCGTTGAAGTAGGCGGGGACTGTGATGACAGCCTCGGTCACACTCTCGCCAAGGTAGGCTTCGGCATCGGCCTTCAGCTTTGCGAGAACCATGGCGGAAATTTCAGGGGCGCTGTAGATGCGGCCGTCCACTTCCACACCTGCGTCGCCATTGGCTGCGGGCTTGATGGTGTAGGGAGAGCTGGCCATCCAGCGCTGCACCTCGGGGCTGTCGAACTTGCGGCCCATGAGACGCTTGATGGCAAAGATAGTGCGTGTGGGGTTGGTCACTGCCTGACGCTTTGCGATCTCGCCGACAAGGTGTTCCTTGTCCGTAAAGGCGACAATGGAAGGTGTGGTACGTCCGCCTTCCGAGTTGGTGATGCATTTGGGCTCAGTGCCTTCCATCACGTAGACACAAGAGTTTGTTGTTCCGAGGTCAATGCCTATAATCTTGGACATGGTATGTATTGCCTCCTCAAGCAGAACTTCATTGCTTAGTTATTTGAATTTGCGAGTATCTTGCAGATTTGATTTGCAGGCCAGAGCATGGGGCAGAGGGCCTTCAGGGCCGGCCCCGGCCGTCTCTTGCCTGCTGTTCCTCTTCAGCTTGCCCAATAGTTAAGACAGAGTTTGCAGTAGTGAAGGCCCGCAGGAGAAAAATTTTTGCCATGATGTCGGCCATGGCACGCCATGCCCCAAAGCCACACCCCATGAGGGAGTATGGAACGCAAAAAAAGGCCCGCAACAGGGGGAAGGCTGTCTCCCTGTCACGGACCATAGGAAAAAGGGGCATGGGAAATGGGGCCTAGAAGACCCTTTGTGCGGGCTCATTGAAGTCTATGCGCATGTCATCGCCGCACAGTTTTTTAAGTCTCTCCTCGCAGCGCAGAAGGCGGCTGCGCTCAACAGGAGCCTGTCCCTTGCAGGTGATCTCGAGAACACAGGTCTTCTTGTCCCTCTTGAAGAGTGCGTCTGTGACAAGGCCGCTGTGGCTTTTGTCCAGGGCCTCGGCAATGGTCAAAAAGAGGGAGTCTATGCGCACAAGGGCTTTTGTGCGATCGTCGAGCTCATTGTAGATGGCGTGCTTTTTGCCCGGCTTTGCCCTGTGGAAGAAGGCAAGGGCTGCCATGAAGCGCACTTCCCTCTCGCCAAAGCCAAGCAGTTCGGAGTTGCTCACAAGATAGTGGCTGTGGGCGTTGTGGTTGGAAAAGGCTATGAAGATGCCAATGTCGTGCAGGAGTGCAGCGTAACCCACAAGCTCGCGCACCTCCCCGTCGTGAGAGTGCAGGCCCATGGCTTTTGCACTGTCAAAGAGCTGCAGGGTGAGATCGCAGACGTGGCGCGAATGCCCTTCCTCGAAGCGGCAGCTCCTGCCAAGGCGAAGGACACTCTTTTCGCGTATGCTCTTGTTGGAATAGGCGCTGGCGCCAGGGCAAAAGCGCTCCACGTATTCGTGAACCATGCCATCGCGCAGCCCCCTGGAGGTGATGTAGGCCGTATCGAAGTTCATTTCCTCGAGGACGGTCTGCAATATGGCTGCACCTGGCACGATAACATCAAGGCGCTTCAGGTTGAGGCCCGGAAGCTCTGCCCTTTCGGCACGGGATCTGGAGCACAGTTCCTTCACGCAGCGGCAAAGGCCGCGGTAGGAAAGGATGGTTGGGGTATCGGGGGCATTGTGCCCCTGACCCAAGAGGGCCGTTATCTGGGCAAGGTTTTGCGCTGTGCCGGAGCTTGCCACAAGCTGGGGGATATTCAGCTTTGCCATGCGGCGAAAGGCGTGCACACCAGCGTTGCGCACGTACATCTTCATGTTTTCGAAGACCTTGGTGCCTACTGGCTTTTCCCCTGTGGGGAACATGTTGGCAAGCCTTACACAGCCAATCTTCAGACTGTCCAGCTCTTCTGCGTGGTTGGTGGAGGCTGCCGCCATTTCCGTGGAGCCGCCGCCGATATCAAGGTAGAGACGCAGGCTTGAGCTCTGCTCCCAGCCAGAGGCAACGCCGCGCCAGATGAGGCGTGCTTCTTCCTTGCCGGAAATGATCTCGAAGTCTATGCCTGTCCTTTCGCGCACCCTTTCGAGAAATTCCTCGCCGTTGTCGGCATCGCGCGAGGCAGCAGTAGCCACGGCAATGTATTCCTCGACACCGTAGCCGCGGCACATGTCCGCAAAGGAGCACAGGCTCACCATGGTGCGCTCCATGGCCTTGGGCTGCAGCTCGTGGGTGGCAAAGGCCCCTTCCCCAAGGCGCACCATCTGCTTGGCCTCGTTCAAAACGCGCACTACACCTGCGGGGGTGATGCGGGCCACAAGCAGGCGCAGGGAATTGCTGCCAAGGTCAATGAAGGCGACAACGCGCCCGTTGCCGTTGATTTCACCTAACAAAGCCGCCATGTAAGCTCCCTCCCGAAAAGATCCATGAAAAGTTCGCCCTTCATCCTGGCCCTCAGGGCGTGTTCCTCAAGGGTAGCGCAGGGGCCATAGGCTCCGTGCAGCTCAAGAACAACGCTTGCATCGTCCACTATCACGCGAAGGCTTTGCACTTCGTTCGTGTGCAAGACATCCAGAGCGTCCGCTATGCGCAAAATGGAAGCACAAACACTGACACCGAGCCTTTCCTGCAGGCTAAGGCCTGCAAAGAGCGGATCAAGGGTGGAGGGCCATGCCTTGCGGTGGTAGCGGGCAACAAGGCCAATTGCAAGGCGCTCCTTCTCCGGCAGGATGGAGACAAGGGCCCTTGTACAGGAAGCAGTCCCTTCATCTTCTGCGGCCTTCTCCTCCAGAAGAAGGGCCAGGGTGTTCTTGTGGTGCTTCCTTATGCCAAAGACCTGGCCCAAATCGTGCAGGAGTGCCGCGCAGATGAGGCGCTCGCGCCAGGGGGCGGAAAGGCCGTGCAGAGGTGCAAGGGAATCATACAACACAAGGGCAAGGTCCGACACCTGCAGTCCGTGGGAGAGGGCAATCCTGAGCGCAGAGTCGGACGCAAGCTCGCCTTGCATATCCGAGATTTGTGCGCGCAGGGTGAGTGAGGCCTTCTTGGGCGCAATTTCGGTAGAGGCTTTGTTCGTACTTGTCATGGTGTGTGAAAGGCATGGCCCTTGTCCATGAAGGGCATGGGCGCCACACCCTGTGTCTGAAAGTTGCCTGTGCCCCAAAGGGGCCATTTTCGCAAAAGAGGGGCTGGTCCGTGCCGCGCAATTCATGCGCGGCACTGCAGTCCCTGTCTGTATCATGTTGCCCCTGTTGGGCGAAAGTTCCGGCAAGAGGAAAAAAAAACTTTGTCGGCTAGTCGTCGCAGTCCATTCTTCCGGAAATGGCTTCCTTCAAAAGCATTTCCTGGGCGTTTATCAGGGGCTCGCCAGCCTGGGGGACGACCTTTGTGTAGGTACCTTCGGGCTCTTCCAGCCAGGCCTGCTGATTGTCTGCCAGCTGCCAGCCAAGGACATGGTCGCGGATGTAGGCCTTGTGCCTCTCGTCCAGGATGGGCACCAGAACCTCGATTCTGTGGTCCAGGTTTCTGGGCATGAGGTCCGCGCTGCCAATGTACATGATATCCTCGCCACCTGCACGGAAGTAGTAGGTGCGCACGTGTTCGAGGAAACGTCCCACGATGCTTGTGACAGTGATGTTTTCGCTCACCCCGGGGATCCCTGGGCGCAGGCAGCAGATGCCGCGGATGATGAGGCGCACCTTCACGCCTGCTATGGAGGCCTTGTAGAGAGCCTTGATGGTACGGGCATCCACAAGCTGATTGCATTTGAGGATTATAAGGCCTCCGCCCTGCTTCTTGTGCAGGGCCGTCTCGCGATTGATAAGATCGATGATGCCGGAGCGCGTGGTCTTGGGCGAGACCAGAAGCTTGCGGTAGGAATTGCGCACTGCATAGCCTGTCATGACATTGAAGAGATCCGTCACATCCGCGCAAATCTCCTCGTTGCAGGTCAAAAGGCCCATGTCAGTGTATATCTTGGCTGTGGAGTGGTTGTAGTTGCCTGTGCCTATGTGCACGTAGCGCATGAGGCCTTCCTGCTCGCGACGAACCACAAGGCAGAGCTTGGCATGAATCTTCATGCCCACAATACCGTAGACAACATTGACGCCTGCAGCTTCCAGCTCCTCTGCCCAGGTGATATTGCGCTCCTCGTCAAAGCGCGCCTTGAGTTCAACAACAGCAGTGACCTGTTTGCCGCGGCGGCGGGCTTCCACCAGGGAATGCACAATGGGGGAATTGTTGCCCACACGGTAGAGAGTCTGCTTGATGGCAACAACTGCCGGGTCCTTGGCTGCCTTGCAGACAAAGTCCAGCACTGTGGAGAAGCTGTCGTAGGGGTGGTGCAGGAGAACGTCCCTCTTGCGGATGCGCGTAAAGAGATCGCTTTCCAGATTCAGCACATGACCCGGAGTGCTGGCAATCTTGAGATTGGGCCTGTCCACACCGTAGAGGGGCATGAGGTCAGCAAAAGCCATCGGCCCGCGCACAGTGTAGATCTGGAAGGGTTTCAGATTGAGCTTCTCGATGAGGAATTCGCGCACATCCGCGGGCATGCCGTGGGCAGTTTCCAGACGGACCACCTGGCCGAAGCGGCGCTGATCCACAAGATCCTTCACGGCCTCGAGCAGATCGTCTGCCTCGTCCTCCTCGATTTCCACATCCGTGTTGCGGGTAATACGGAAGACACCACAGGACGCGACCTCGTAGCCGGGGAAGAGCTGGTCTAGATGGGCCTCTACCAGATCCTCAAGGAGCAAGATGTCCATGTCGCGCATGTTGCTCACAAGCCCCAGTTCCACATAGGCCTTGCCGTCGCGATTTTCCTTGCCGCTCTTGCCGCGGGGAACATAGATGAGCCTTGAGACGTTGCCAGGGCAGCGCACGCGCGCAAAGTGCCTGTTGCCTTCCTTGTCGTTGAGCAGGACAAGGAAGTTCAGGCTTACGTTGGAAATGGTCGGGAAGGGATGGGTGGGGTCAATGGCCTGGGGTGTGAGGACAGGGTAGATTTCCCTGTCAAAGTAATCGTCAAGGAACTTCTGCTGCTTTTCGTTCAGATCCGAGTAGCGGGCAAAGCGCAGGCCCCTGTCGGCCAGCTGACCACTGAGCTTCTTTCTCCAGTGATCCTGGCAGATGGCAGTGCTCTTCATGACTCTGCGGCGTATCTCCGCCAGCTGCTTTGCCTGGCTCATACGATCCGGGCCAGAGGGCACAGCACCAGAGCGGTACTGGCGCAGCACGTTTGCCACGCGCACCATGAAGAATTCGTCGAGGTTGTTGCAGAAGATGCAGAGGAATTTGAACTGCTCAAGCAGGGGAAGCGATTTGTCCAGGGCGCATTGCAGTACACGATCATTGAACTCAAGCCAGTTGATCTCGCGGTTGATGTACAGCCCCGAACAATCCAGATCATGCAATTCGCTTTCAAGGCAGGGTTCGAGTTCGGGAATGTCCAGAGGACAGGTCACCTTCTTTTCCTTAGCCTGATCGCCCACGTTCTCTTCCTCCTGACCGTCAGGGGCCTGTGTCTCGCAAGCACTGTCGGTCTGTGGCAGCTTGTTGTTCTCCAAAGACTCATCCGGGAAAGCGTCTACCGCAGAAGAAGTGTTTGCATTTGTATCGTCTGTGCAAGCCTCATTTTCGCGGGACTGTTCACTCATGTCACTCATCAGATGTGCTCCTGGGCATGTAGCGGGATCGCCTGTGCTCTGCCATCCGTGCAAGGAAGGCGCACATTCTTTTCCTTTTTTCTGAACAGACTGCCCACACTGCCAGATTCGCATGCACGTAGGATGCAGGGAAAAGGAGCGACAAAAATTTGTGGCACAGTCTTGCTTGCAGCAAACCAACTGTCAAGTCAAAAACATGTGACAATACTGTGACAATACAGGCCAATTCCTGGCCTCGTCTGTCACAATGAAACAAATCGAATGGAACAAGTCGATCGTCAGGGCCCTGGAGCACATGATCGGGTAGGCGGGGGCGATCGCTCGCTCCAACCTCCCACACCACCGGACGTACGGGTCACGTATCACGGCGGTTCAACTAAACAAGGCTTTCTTGGCTCTGAGGCACTCCGTTATTTCGAGAAGCGACAGGAGTCCGTGCTTCTTTAGCCACGCATTCGGGAAGGCTCTGTGCACGTGGGATTGGTGGCTGTTCCACCATGCTCCCCTACCATTGCCTGCCGCCTTCCGAGCAGTCTCCGGGTCAATTCCCCATCGAATCAGATTCTTGTATCTGGTTTTGGGTTTCTTCCATCGTTGCCAAATGAGATATCGCATTTTGTTCCTTAACCATTGGTCCAGCTCCTCCCATGTAGCCTTTGTTTCGGATAGACAGAAGTATGCGGCATATCCATTGATTTTTGGCTTTAGTTCTCTCACTGTATCCAGGAATGACCAACCTCTTGCCATGAAGAAAATCTTCTGCAGACTATTCTTAAATCGCTTGACCGATACTGGTGACGGTTTAAGTTTAGGCTTCTGATTAGCTGTCATAGTGTATCCTAGAAACTTTGCTTTCCACGGTCTGGCAACCATACTTTTGGTCTGGTTGATTTTTAGCTTGAGCTTGGTTTCAAGGAATGAGGTTACGGAAACAAATACTCTTTCTGCAGCTTTCTTACTCTTGACATAGATATTGCAGTCATCTGCATATCTGCAAAAGCAATGTCCTCTGCGCTCCAGTTCTTTGTCGAGTGTATCCAGCATAATATTTGATAGCAGGGGTGAAAGAGGTCCTCCTTGCGGGCATCCTTCCGTCCTAGGGGATATTAGTCCCCCTGTCATAAGGACTGCCTGAAGGTACAGTCTTACGAGTTTAAGAACTCTTTTGTCATGTACTTTTCTGGCTACCTTTGCCATCAATATGTCATGGTTTACCCTGTCAAAGAACTTGGCTATGTCGATGTCCACTACCCATCGTCTTCCTTCTGCCACGTATTCACGGGCTTGTTGAAGCGCTTGATGAGCACTGCGTCCTTTTCGGAAGCCATAGCTTCTTTCCGAGAACTCGACATCAAATCGGCGTTCTATCTTCTGAACAATGGCCTGCTGAATGACTCTATCTATAACAGTTGGAATCCCAAGCTGTCTTGTGCCTCCATCTGGTTTGGGAATGGAAACTCCCAATACCGGAAGCGGATGATAAAGGCCTTTTCGCAGAAGAGTTCGATAGAACTCCCATTGCTCTCTTATAATTAGGCCGGCTTCTTCAATGGTCATCCGGTCTACACCTGGACAACCTTTGTTGGCTCTGACCTTGAGAAACGCCTTGTACACGTTTTCCCAGTCGGCAATCTCCTCCATAAGGTTTGACTCACCATTGGTCTCTGTCCTTGCCAGACACTTTGATACACCTTTCATACTCTCGGTGATTCCGTCACCTACCCTTTGAACGGTCCGGGGGTTCTGCCCAGCGGCTTCTGCATCGCACATGTTCGTGTCTGAAATTTCAACGCCTATGATGGTTGTTTAGAGGTTCAGGCCTTCGCCTCCAAATGGAGGGTACTACACCCTCTGCTGACTCCTCACAGCAAGCGTTACTCCGGCATCGCTGCCGTCTGTGAGGCCTCCCCGGGTAAGACACAGCACTTTCCCACTTATACCCACCGCATCTACCTTCGTGCCTTCCGTGCAGCTATTGGACTTTGAGTATCGTTGCCCTCTCATCCGACACGCCAGCCTCATATACGGTTTCTGTTCGTTAGGTCAGTGGTTTGCCATAGACTTCCTTCAGAACTTGCCTCGCGACAAGCCCCTTGTCTTTCGGCTCGGGGTTCCCGCTGCCGGGCCCCCAGAGGTCTTGCACCTCCTAGTACTGCGCCATGCCGGGCGCACAACAAAAAAAAAGCCCCGGAGCAGAACGTGCTCTACGGGGCTTTCATGAAAAATCTTGGCAACTACCTACTTTCCCACATGAAGATATGCAGTATCATCGGCGAAAAGGAGCTTAACTTCCGAGTTCGGAATGGGATCGGGTGTACCCTCCTCTCCATGGTCACCAAGAAATATGCGAATATATAATCAAACAGGGAGGAAGGAAGTTTATTTTTTTATAAGAATAAGACTCACGGGCTATTAGTACTGGTCAGCTCCATGCCTCACGGCACTTCCACCTCCAGCCTATCAACGAGGTAGTCTTCCTCGGCCCTACAGGACTTATGTC
>NZ_NFJC01000040.1 GCF_002159665.1 Desulfovibrio sp. An276 | reverse complement strand
AAAAAAAAAAAAGAACAAGGAATGCAAGGTTTTTCCCATGGATGCACTCAAGGGCAACATCTTCGAAATCCTGAACGGCAACAAGCAGTTTCAGATTCCCGTCTACCAGCGCCACTACAGCTGGGAGCAGGAACATTGCAAACGTCTGTGGGACGATATCGTGGAAATGTGCCAAAACAACAGGGAAGCGCATTTCATTGGCCCAATCGTGAACATAGCCGAGCAGGTCATGCCCATCAGGGTGCAGAAGTTCATGATCATAGACGGCCAGCAGCGTATCACGACCCTGATGCTCCTGATCATTGCCCTGAGGGATTATGTTCTTGAGCGCCTTGAAGACAAGACCATCGCTCACCTCTCTATTGAAAAGCTTTTGAAAAACGAGAGCGGGAGCGAGAAAGAGCGTAACAAGCTGCTGCTCACGGAACAGGACGACAAAGTCTTCACCGGCCTTGTCGACAGGCTTTCTGTCGAGTCCTCCTGGAAAAGCTCCAGAATCTATCGCAATTACAGGCAGTTTTGCGAATACGTGCGCAAGGGAACATTGACGCCCGAACAGATCTACCAGTCCATTGGCAAGCTGCAGATCGTCAACATAACCTTGAGCCGGAGCGTGGACGACGCCCAGGCCATCTTCGAAAGCCTGAATTCCACAGGCAAGGAGCTTTCCCAGTCGGACCTCATCCGCAACTATGTGCTCATGGGGCTTGAGGCGGACGAACAGAACGACATCTACAGGCGCTTGTGGGAGCCCATGGAAAGCCTCTTCTCCTACGAGAAGAGGGACGAGTTCATGGACGTCTTTTTCCGCCACTACCTGACCATGAAAATCAGGCGTATCCCGAGATTCGATCGTGTCTACGACGAGCTCAAGGCATATCATGCGAGGAACAGGACCTTGTCCATGCGCTCACTGTGCGAGGATATGCTGAAGTACGCGAGATATTATACGGATGTCCTCTACAACAGGGCCGAGAACGAGACCCTTAAAAGGCTGTACGCGGATATAAACGATCTGCGCATGGACGTGCTTTTTCCGTTTCTCATGGCCCTCCAGGACGATTGCGTAAGCGGGACAATCACCCGGGAAGAGCTTTGCTCATGCATCAGGCTGTGCTTAAGCTACATAGTGCGCAGGAGCGTCTGCAACATTCCCACCAATTCTCTCAACAAGACCTTCGCGACCCTGAGAAACGAGTTGAATACGAAGGACTATGTTGTTTCCCTGAAGGCGTATCTTGTGCAGCTTAGGGACTACAAGAGGTTTCCAACCGATGATGAGTTCTCCAGCGAATTTGTCAGGCGCGACATCTACAATATGCGCAATCGAAACTACATATTGAGCAGCTTGGAGAATTTCGATAACAAGGCGCTCATCAACATAGAAAACTACACCATTGAGCATATCATGCCGCAAAATCCCAATCTGAGCAGGGAATGGCAGAACATGCTCGGTGAAAACTGGAAGAAGGTACAGCAGACGTATCTGCATACTATAGGCAATCTTACCCTGACCGCCTACAACGAGAAGATGAGCGACAGCTCCTTTCTGCGCAAGCGCGACATGGAGGGCGGCTTCAGGGAAAGCGCCCTGCGGCTCAATACCTATGTGGTGAAGCAGGAGCGCTGGGATGAAGAGCATATCAGGGAGCGCGCGGGGATCTTGTGCGAGAAGGCAAGGCAAATCTGGGAGTATCCGCATTTGAGCAAGGAGCAGCTTGCCCCGTATATCAAGAAGGACAAAAAAATTACCCTGGATGATTACAACATCAATGAAGAGATGATGCGCCTGTACCTGCTTCTTGACGGCAGGATCAGGAACCTTTCGTCTGCTGTGCACAGGGAATACACAACGCACTACATTGCCTACAAGTACGACACCAATTTCGTAGACGTGAAAGTACAGAAAAAGCAAATCAAGCTCTACCTGAACATGAAATTTGCAAAGGTGCATGATCCCAAGGGATTGTGCAGGGACATTACCAATATAGGCGCGCACGGCAATGGCGACGTCATGGTCTTTTTGAGGAATGCCGAGGAGATAGACGACATCATGAAGCTGATTCTGCAGTCCTACAACGAGCAGGCGGGGGCTCTGGAATCATCTGCTGTCTATTAGCATGGGGATCTGGCTCATTATAGAAGCTTTGTGGACGACATAAAGGGGACATCATGAGAAATCTCAATCATGCTAGGGTCATTCAGGCTGTGGAAAAGGCAGTAGAAAAGGTCGTGCAGGGCAAGAGAGAGGAGTTCGTCTTCGAATTCCTCAAGGGCTATGGCATTCCGGCAGCAACCATCAAGCGCCTCAAGATGGGCGACAAAAGCCGCAACCTTGCCCAGAAAGAGGGAGATTTGGCGCTCGACAAGGAGCTGTATTTCAGGGCTGTCGGCACTGGCGAAGACCTTGCCGCCAATGTTGAGGAGATTCAGGCATCCCCTATCTTCATCAACAATCGCATCCGGTTCATTCTGGTGACGGACTTCAGCTCGCTTCTTGCCTACGACAAGAAGGTGGACGACACCCTTTCCTGCGAGCTGACAGAGCTCAAAGCCAACTACGACTTCTTTCTCCCCCTGACCGGAAAGTACGAAAAGGCCGTGGCCTACTCCGAACACCCGGCGGACGTGAAGGCCTGCACAAAGATGGGCAGGCTCTACGACAGTATCCGGGCAGTCAATCACTACACTGTCGAAGATCTGCATACCCTGAACATCTTTCTTACAAGGCTGCTCTTCTGCTACTTTGCGGAAGACACAGAGATCTTCCCTGAAGAAAACATGATGACAGCGTCCCTTGAGTCCTTCACCCAAAGTGACGGAAGCGATGTGGCCGACTTTTTTGCCACGCTGTTCAGGGTGCTGGACATGCCGGACAATGATCCGCAAAGGAAGAGCCTCCCGGCCATTTTCCGCAAATTCCCCTATGTGAACGGCAATATCTTCAGCGAAACCTGCAAGATTCCCTCCTTTGACGCGAAGACGCGCCGCCTTCTCATAGACTGCGGAAGCCTCAAGTGGCGCGAAATCTCGCCTGTCATTTTCGGCAGCATGTTCCAGGCAGTCATGGATCCGGAGCTGAGGCGCTCCCTGGGCGCCCACTACACTTCGGAAGAAAACATCTTCAAGGTCATCCGTCCCCTCTTCCTGGACAGGCTGGAAGGCGAGCTTGAGGCTATACTCGATAGCAAGGCTTCTCCCAGGGTCAAGATCCAGGGCTTGCGCAAATACCAGGACAGGCTTGCAAGCCTTGGCTTCCTCGATCCCGCCTGCGGTTCCGGAAACTTCCTCATCGTGGCCTATCGGGAGCTGCGTCGCCTGGAGATACGGGCCATTGTGGCCATACGGGATCTTGATCCGGCAAGCTTCCGTCCATCCCTGGTCGCTGCCTCTCTATGCAAGATCAGCATCGATCAGTTCCACGGCATGGAGTTGCAGGAATTCCCGGTGGACATTGCGAGAATCTCCCTGCACCTCATGGAACACGTCCTGAACCTTGAATTGGGCAAGGCCTGCGGGCTTACGCCACCCACCCTGCCCCTGCGCGCTTCGGGCAATGTCGTTTGCGCCAATGCCCTGCGCACGAACTGGGAGGAAGTGGTCGCACCCTCAAGGATTGCCTACATCTTCGGCAACCCGCCCTTTGGAGGAGCGAGATTCATGGGTCCCGAGCAAAAGGCCGACGTCTTCCACGTCTTTGAGGGCGTACACCACGCGGGCGATCTCGACTTTGTGTCCTGCTGGTTCAAGAAGAGCGCAGACTTCATGCGGGGAACAGCCATACAGGCAGCCTTTGTGGCCACCAATTCCATCTGTCAGGGAACGCACGTGGGTGTCCTCTGGAAGCTTTTGAACGGTATGGGCGTCCACATCAACTTTGCCTATCGTACCTTCAAATGGAAGAACAACGCGCCCCACAGCGCTGCTGTCCACTGCGTCATCGTGGGCTTTGGCTATGAGGAGGCCAAAGAGAAGTTTCTCTTCCTTGAGGATGGCAGCAAGAGTGTGTGCGCCAACATCAACGGCTACCTTGCAGACGCGGACGACGTCTTTGTCGAGAGCAGTACAAGGCCCCTTTGCTCCGTTCCCGAGATGGGCATTGGCAACAAGCCCATTGACGGTGGCTTCTATCTCTTTACTGAAGAGGAAAAGCGGGCGTTCCTGGAAAAGGAGCCTTGCGCAGAACGCTTTTTCAAGGTCTGGCTTGGCGGGGACGAGTTCATCAACAGCTGGCGTAGATACTGTCTGTGGTTGGGTGACGCTTCCGAAAGCGAACTGCAAGCATACCCCCACTGCCTGGAACGGGTGGAAAAGGTTCGGGCCTACAGGCTGAACAGCAGCAGCGCAGGAACAAGAAAACTGGCGGAGAAGCCCCGGCGCTTTCATGTGGAAAACATGCCTGCATCCCCATTCATTGTCATCCCTGAAGTCTCTTCAGAAAGACGCCCATACATCCCTATTGGATTTGTCACCAATAACAGGACTATTTGCAGCAATCTACTTCGTCTTATTCCAAAGACAACGCTCTACCATTTTGGGGTATTAACATCCATCATGCACATGCTTTGGATGCGTACTGTAGGGGGACGTCTCAAGAGCGACTACAGATATTCCAACAACATCGTCTACAATACCTTCCCCTGGCCCGGGGCCTCGGAGGATCAGAAGCAGACCATCTCCGATCTGGCGGACGGTGTTCTTGCTGCCAGGGACGAGCATCCGGACATGAGCCTTGGACAGATGTACAATCCCGAAACCATGCCAGAGGATCTGAAGCTGGCCCACCAAAGGCTTGATGCGGCTGTAGACAGGCTCTACAATCCAAGGGGCTTTGCCTCGGACGAGGAGAGGCTGAAGACACTTTTTGCAATGTACGCAAGGCTTGTGAATGCCGCCAGGGAGGCCAACTGATGCCGGATCTTTTGCACGTCACCTATGCCCAAACGGGAGCGAGTACCACTTCCGACAGCCTCGGCATGCGCGAGATGCAGGCAAGGGCCTACTTGCGGCGCAACGAGCAGTATCTGCTCATAAAGTCGCCCCCGGCCTCAGGCAAATCCCGCGCCCTCATGTTTCTGGCTCTCGACAAGGTGCACAACCAGGGCCTTGAGAAGGTCATCATTGCCGTTCCGGAAATGTCCATCGGATCCTCGTTCAGGGATACGGACCTTGTCTCGCACGGTTTTTTCGCCAACTGGCACATCGAGCCAGTCTACAGTCTCTGCACTCCCGGCAGCGACAGCGGCAAGGTCGATCGCGTCCTGAAATTCCTGCAGGACACAAAGGCCCACTACCTTCTGTGCACTCACGCCACCCTGCGCTTTGCCTGGGAAAGGCTTAAAAAGGGGCCCCTTTCCTGCCTCGACAAGGCCCTCATCGCCATAGACGAATTCCACCACACCTCGGAAGAAGACGGCAACAAGCTCGGCGCCATGCTCGCGGACGTCATGCAGCGAAGCACTGCCCACGTTGTCGCCATGACCGGCTCCTACTTTCGGGGCGACTCTGTTCCCATCCTCTCGCCAGAGGCGGAACAGAAGTTTGCCGTGGTCACCTACACCTATTACGAGCAGCTCAACGGCTACAGGTATCTGAAGTCCCTGGGTCTGGGGTACCATTTCTACCGGGGGCAGTATCTGGACGCCATCGGGGACGTCCTGGATTTGTCCCAAAAAACCATCATCCACATCCCCAGCGTCAATTCCCGCGAATCCACCAAGAAAAAGCTGTCCGAACTGGACAAGATTCTGGACATCATGGGCAGTGTGGAGAGCGTCGATCCCAAGACCGGCATCATCAATGTCCGTGCAAAAGACGGCCGCATACTCAAGGTGGCAGACCTTGTGAACGACGGCCCCATGCGCGTGAACATCCTTGGGTACCTGCGCGGCATCAAGAACAGGGACGATATGGACGTCATCATCGCCCTGGGCATGGCAAAGGAAGGTTTCGACTGGCCCTGGTGCGAGCATGTGCTGACTGTCGGCTACAGATCATCCCTGACGGAGGTTGTGCAGATCATCGGCAGGGCCACCAGGGACTGCGAGGGCAAGACCCACGCCCAGTTCACCAATCTCATTGCCCAGCCGGACGCGGACGACAAGGACGTGCAGACTGCAGTGAACAATCTTTTGAAGGCCATCTCGCTGTCCCTGCTCATGCGCGACGTCCTGGCTCCGAACATCCGCTTCAAACCCCGCTCCGACATGAAGGATGGCGAGGAGGCGGGGCCTGACGTCATCATCATTGAAGACACAAATCGTCCCCTTTCCCCGGAGCTCAAAAAGGTTCTTGAGGAACAGGGCGTTGACATGCTTACAGAAAAGCTTGTGACCTCCACGCCGAACAATACCTCCCTCAAGACTGCCATAGTCAGCGACGATCAGCGCGAGCTTTTCACTGCTGGCCTTGGCACACTCATCAGGGAGACCTTCTCCAACCTGTCAGCCGAGGATCAGGAATGCCTGCGTCAGCTTGTCATTACCAAACTGGGTCTCATGGTGGACAAACCGGATCCTGACCCGGACCCCAAGCCTGTGTTGCCTCCGATCATAGAAATTGATGGCAAGGGTACCGGCAAGGATGGCACAGGGGACGGTGGCGAAACCGAAGTTCGGAGCAACACGGAATTTCTGAAGCTGAGCGGAAAGTTTCTGAACACGGACGAGCTCAACATAGACCTCATTGCCCAAATCAATCCCTTCCACGAGGCCTACGAAATCCTCTCCAAGAACATGGATGCCCCTACCCTCAAGGCCATTCAGGCAGCAGTGGACATGTCTCGCAGCTCCATGAGCGAGGAGGAAGCCCTGCTCTTGTGGAACGACGTTCGCAAATACGCGAAGGAGCACGGCCGCGCTCCGTCCTCCACGTCCACGGACGCCTACGAACGGCGCCTTGCAGAAGCCCTCGCCTATGTTCGCATGCGCAAGGCGCAGGCAATGAACGCAGCCCAAAACACCGGGGAAACAGCGGGGAGGAGTGAGCAATGATCCTGTCCCTGGAAAAGCTCTATCCTGCCCCTCAAAGCATTGACGAAATCCTTGCCGACGAAGACGACCTCGGCCTTCTCGCCAACGTGCAGCCAGCAGGAACGTATGCTCCCACAGCCAGGGGAAACGACACAAAAGTCAACAACTTCCTGGAAATTGTAGATTTTGTCAGAGCCTCCGGCAGGGAGCCGGACGTGTCCGATTTAGCCGAGCGCTCGCTTGCCAGAAGGCTCAAAAAGTACCGGGAGGACGAACATCTCAGGGCTTGGGTTGCGCAGTATGATACCCTGGGACTCTTGGGGGAGGCTGCAGGGGATGCGCCCTCTCAAGGACAGGAACAGGAACGGGAAGAGGACAAAAAGCCTGCCTCCCTGGAGGACATCTTTGCCAGCGACGATCTGGGGCTTCTGGACGACATCAACTACGACATCTTCAATATGGAGCATGTACAGGCCAACGAGAGCTGTGAGGAGCGGGACATTCCGGATATCATAGGCCGCCAGCGTCCCTGCGAGGATTTTGAAAGGTACAGGAAGCTCTTTGATCGCCTTGCCCGGGCCATGAAGGGCCCTGCTGTCATACGGCGCACGTTTACAAGCGAGTCCAGCCTGCGGCCCGGACAGTTTTTTCTCTTGCGCGGGCAGCTGTGCTACATTGCGGCAAGGCTGCAGGACGGGGACTACAAGGGCCGCGACAATCCACGGCTTCTTGTCATCTTCGACAACCATACGGAAATCGAGATCCTGAAGCTCTCCCTGGCAAGGGCTCTTTACGCAGACAAGCAGAGCAAATGGCTTGACTGTGCGCCCAACCTGCTCTCTGTCGCAGACGAAGCAGGAGGTCAGACGAACGTCTCTCATACCCTTTCAGGCTATATCTACATTCTGGAAACCCTGTCCACGGCCCCGGAACTGGCTTCCTGGAAGCTTGGCAGGACGCTTGTGAAAATAGGCTACACCACCACGAGCATAGAGGAAAGGCTGCGCAATGCGGAGAAGGACTGCACCTATCTGTGCGCACCTGTGCGGCTTGTCCACACCATCAAATGCTACAATCTCAATGCGCACACATTCGAAAAACTGATCCATGCGTTTTTGCACGACAGGCGCCTTGGCATAACGATGATAGACAACAACGGCAAGGCATATCGTCCCGAGGAATGGTTTACTGTCTCCGCAGAGACTGCGCTTGAGGCAGCAAGACACATCATTGACGGCACCATCAGCCAGTACCGACTGGACAGTACATCGGGAACCATCAAGCCCCTTGCCAGATAGCGACAATTGCCCGATTGACCGGAATGCGGGCCCGTGCGGGGGAAACGTATTCACTGAACTTGCCGGCCCTTTCCTTTTTCAGTCGGGCTCATGCGCGTAGCCTCTATCTCACATGAAGGTTCCGCGCCATTTGCAAGACTGTGCCAATACCCTGTGCCCCCTTCTCCTTTCATGTCCGGTACAGGTTTCCAAAAAGCGCGTCTGCATGGGCAGCACCCTGTCTTGCGCGAAGTTGCGCACGACTGTTTCCCTGGCCCCCTGGCGTATCTTTTGCAAAAGGTCCGTGTTGTTCAGTCGCTCGTTCAGGGCGAGGGCAAAGTCCCCTGTCGACTGTTCTTCCAGAAGAAGGACGTTTCCCCCATCCCGCAGAAGGGGTGAGGCAAAGCTTTCCCTGGCAAGCGCAAGGACTGCCCCGCAGCTTAAGGCTTCCAGAAGGGATACGGCCTGCGCCCTTGCGCCTGGGGAATAGACCCAGGCTTTGGCGACGGTCAACAATGTCCTGTATTTGTTCAGGGAGAGCATACCCAAGACATGCAGGCGCCATTCTGCCAGCATGCTCTTTGGGTAACACCTCGCCTTTGCCAAATGCCCTATCTTGCACTGTGACACTGCCGCAAAGCCCAGCCTTTCCCTGTAGCCCTGCACATCAGACAGGGCCCGCCTCATATTCCCTTGATCCTCAAGGGGGACGTGCGCACTTTGGGCCCTCCTTCTTGCGCTCTGGGTGTGCAGGCATTTGCCTTGGCACCACGCACGCGCTTGCAAACTCCTCGCTCAAGCTCAGGCAAGGCCTTGCTGGCCTGCCTGCACAGTGTCTCGCCGGAAAGCGTTTCGGAGAAAAGCCTTTTCTTGCATCCTTGAGTTTCCGAAGCTCTTTCCGCCCTTGTTTTTTTTGGGAGCGCGCTGTCTACTTGCCCATAGTGCGGCTCATGTATAAAAGCGGGTACGGATTACCCTGTTCGTCAAGGTCCGTCCTCTTGTACACCGCAAAGCCCATATGCTCATAAAAACCTTTGGCTTGCGGGTTTTGCTCGTTGACGGCAAGCCTTTCCACAGCGTGTTTTTCAATCCCGTATTCCAGAAGCTTTCTTCCAAGGCCCTTTCCCCTCTGGGCATTTTCGATAAAGAGCATCTCAAGGGACCCTTCCTGAATGCCCATGAAGGCAACGGGCTCGCCCGCATCGTCCTCGGCTATGATCAGATGGGCAATGCCCGTTAGGGCCTGGGGCACATATTCCCTGATGTTTATGATTTCCCCATCCGACAAGAAGATGTGTGTAGCCCGCACGGAGTCTTCCCAGACTCGCAAGAGCTTTTCAATCAGTTCCGGTGTCCTGTCCTGTACTTCTAGAATGCGCATATCGTCTCCAAAAAGTATTTTGTCTGGCGGTTCCCTTGGAAACCCGCAAGCCTCGGGGCTTGGTAGCAGACAGGGGCTTCTCCCGCAACAGCGCTCCCTATGTCGACTGGCTCATCAAAAAAAGCAGGCTTTCCGAATAGATTGCGTATGCCGACCTGACAGTCCGGGCCTGGGAAGAGGAGCACGGAAAAAGCGAAGAGAGACAGGAATACCTGGCTCTCGCGGATCTTGAGGATCAGGACTACAACGCCTTCACAAAAAGACTTTGCGAAGGCTTGAAAGCTGACGGCTTTCTCCTGTTCTGGTACCCGGACACATTGTCCAGCAGGGAGATTGGCAAGGGCTTTTTCGACATCAGGGTCATTGACGAGCAGAGAGCCCTGATCATGGAGGTGAAGCACACGGACGACGAGAAGGAAGACCTTGCTGCCCGTGCGAAGAAGGGGCTGGATCAGATTGCAGAGAGGCGGAGCAATGTCGATCTTGCGGACAATCCGGGCATCACGACTGTCCTTCACTGGAGCGTAGCCTTTTGCAGAAAGGATTGCGCTGCCAGGGCCATTTTCGTGAAGCGGCCGTGATGCAGGAAGCGCCTTTTCTTGCTTGCAGTTTGTGAAATTGCCGATTCGGTTTTGCGCGCATTGATTTTTCAGGGTCAGTTTCCTTGGTGAGGGCTGTCCCTTTTCGCTGTCCTTCTCAACTGCATGTCCTTGATGGCGCGGAACACATGGCGCTGGCTGTGGGAAGCCCCTCAACCAGCGCCAGCGCGTCCGGGACATAGACTCTGCAACCGCCATTGTCCCAAAGTATCGCTCGTGTTCCAGCCCGGATACCTTGCGGAGGCTGTGAGCGGGCTTCTCCCTCGCCCAGCGGCGGAATGTCAGCCTTCACAACGATGGCTCGTGCCTGGCAGGATTTTTTGAAGAACGCAAGGTTCCAGTGGAGAACAACTGAAAGACTGGGGTCGGATACGAGGCGAACATCGTACTTGTTCTTCTCTATCTGTCCGAGGCCTTCAGCAACAAGGTCTGCGAGATTTTCCTTCTCGTTGGCAGCGCGCTTGATTTCCATAATGACCCCCCTGCCCCAGGCCTTGTCGGTCACCTGGATGACCCAGAAGTTGTCGCCTGCTTTCAGCCTGGAACGGGTTTTGGAACAGCAGGCCAAAATAGATGGTCAGGAAGACTGTACGGCAGTTTTCGTTCCAGGTCTCTGCCAGATCTTGGCAGTCGCCAATAATTTGCAGTATGGTGTTCCAGCGTCTTGGCAAAATTGTCCCCATCTCTCTCCCAGAGAGCCTGTCCGAGACCTTTTTCCGACAACATCCCTGAACCACTTGTTCGCTTCCTCCGCAAAGAGATCATGAATTTCCCTGTTGGGGATGACAAGCGCCATCTCATCGTCGTCCGGATTGGGAGAGAGTCCGGAGAGCCGCATCTACTCCCCGGACGCCCCTGTCAGAAAGCCGGCCATGTAGAGAATTCTCCGGAAAGCAGCAGGGCCAGCTCTTTTGCCAGACGAGGGGGCTGTTCCTTATGAATTGCCGTATCTTTCCAAAAATGCCGTCTTGTCAATGTAATAGTAGTTTCCCCCGACGGATCTCGGCAAAACCTTCCCCTCCGATCAGGACCTTCACCTGGGACATCGCGTTTCCTCCCTGTTGTGACACTTGTTCGACTAACACCGTGTTGCCTCAAGATGCCAGCAGAAAAGAAGCGAGACAAGCACAATTTTGAGCCCGCAAACGGGATATTGACAGCCTTTCCGTTTGGGGAGAGGCTGAACGGCGCATTTTCCCAAAACCTACAAGGAGAAATCCCATGATCACACGTGAAGAGGCTCTCGACCTTCTTGCCGAAAACGGTGTGGAAGCACATCTTTTGCAGCATTCGCTGGCAAGCGAAGCCGTCATGCAGGGCCTTGCGGAACACTTTGGCGAAGACAGCGAACTGTGGTCGAGGACAGGCCTTCTGCACGATCTCGACTACCCAAAGACAGAATCCTGTCCCGAACGCCACGGCCTTGACGCTGCCGAGATCCTTGCAGGAAGGCTCCCCGAAGACGCCCTGCAGGCAATCCGGGCGCACAACAGCGAGCACAACGGCACCCCTGTGCAAAACCGCCTGGATATTGCCCTGCGCTGCGGGGAGACCGTGACCGGCCTTGTGACAGCTGCTGCCCTGGTGCGGCCGACCGGCATCACTGGCATGGAGGTCAAGAGCCTCAAGAAGAAAATGAAGGACAAGGCCTTTGCAGCAGGCGTCAATCGCGACGTCATCAAATCCTGTACCGATATGGGACTGAGCCTTGAGGAATTTCTGGGCCTTGCCATAGCCTCCATGGCTGCGCGGGCGAAGGAACTCGGGCTTCTCAAGGAAGCAGCCTAACATGCACATTGTATCCGTTCGGGGAGGGGCCTGCCCTTCCCCGAACGGACAGGCATGAAAAAAGGGTTTTGCCCTTTTGCTGGAGCAAAACCCTATGGAAATCTAAAATTGGTGGAGGCGGGGAGAGTCGAACTCCCGTCCGAGAAAGTTCCACGCAAAGCATCTACAGGTTTAGAACGTCTTTAATTCTCGTCCTTGAGGTTGCCGACGCTCAGGCGCCTCAAGAACCAGCCAGCCGTAGAATCCTCGCTCAAACACCGGTTAGCGTATGCTCAAGCCAGCCCAATGAATCGTGGCCGACACAGGCTATTGGGCGTCCCCCATGCCGACCTGGCTGAATTTTCAGCCATGTAGCCCGCACTGCTTAGGCAGCGCAAGCGTAGGCGTAGTTGTCTTCGTTGGCAATTACTGTTTTTGCCGCTTTTAACGAGGCCAGCGGCGCCTCGACCTGCAACTCCGGCTTCCACGTCCCCGTCGAAACCAGTGCGCCCCCAATCGGAGTGGAAGGCAAGGTACAGCCTGCCTTAAAAAAAGGCAAGCATTTTTTTTGCCCTCGAAATTTTTTTGCGGGGCAGAAGTCTTCCTGCCCCATGGTGTTTTCCTGCTCTCCCCAAGACCCGCAAAAACCCGCATTTTTAGCCTTGTGCAATGGGCCCTGGGGGAAGGATTTGTTTTTTTGTCTTGCAAAACAGGTACGAATCAGCTCGTCTCGACCTCCATGTGGACGTATTCGCGGGCACGCTGCTTGTACCGTTTCACTGTACCCTTGCCCAGAGGAGTGTTGTAGATCTGCTTCCACAGCTTTCCCCTGGATTCCAGGGAGTTCAGCCTTGTCATGAATTTTCCCTGCGTGGCCTTTTCGTAGTAGAGAAGGCTCATTGCGGCTGTCCAGGGAATGTTGTGGATGCGGTTCCACTCCTCCGGGTAGTCGGGATTGTAGAATGCCATGGCCCTTTCCAGAAGCAGTGGGTCCCTCTTGGCGAAGTACGAGCGGATCCCCTCGAAGTTGAAGCCGAGGATCTGCCAGACAGAGAGGGCAGGACCGTTTTTCTGGCGGACTATTTCGCCCATGGCCGTTTCCACGGCTGCTGTTTCAAGCAGGAGGTTCAAGACCTCCGAGGTGCTCCAGCGACCATCCGGATAGAGGACCTTGGTGACATAGTCCAGGGTGCGACGCAGCTCGGCCGTATCCATGGCCTTGCCGCCGTACCATTCCGCTATGACCCACGTGGGCAGATCGATGCGGAGGGCCAGGGGTGCTGCCTTCATTGCCTCCAAGGCAGCGGAAAAGGATGACAGATGTTCTCGCCTGGAGAACAGGCCAGTTACAGACCCGTCCCGGGCTTGGGCCACGGGTTCGGCTGCAGGCAGAGATGTTTGCGGGCCGCCCTGAATGGACAGAAGGACGGCCAGGGCGAGGTTCATGAACAGAAGAGCCGGGACAAGGACTACGCTCTTCCGTGAAGCCGCAAGCTCTGCCTGGGCTGGGCAGAAAAGTCGATTTCTGTTCATGATGCCCCTATAGGGGCACGGCAGCCATGTGTCAAATCGAAAAAAAATTTCAAAATGTCCGCAAGTGCCTGTATGCCCTGCCTGAATGAAACTGACATTTTGCAGCCAAAAAAATTTTTGCCCACCCTTGTCTGTGCTATCATATTGGAAAGACAAAACTTTTTGAAGACGAAAGTGGAAATGTTCCACTAGGCAGAAAAAAAGTTTGGCAGTAGGGTACAGGGGAAAGGCGCGGGAATGCGCAAGATGTCTTTTGTCTGTTACAAATCTTTGGCAATTTCAGGAGCTTATACAATGAAGATCACTGTTCTCACAGGCAGTCCCAGGGCTAACAGCAATTCCGGCTACCTTGCAGGCGAATTTGTCCGTGGTGCCGAAAGCGCCGGCCACAGCGTGTTCCGCTTTGATGCAGGCCGCGCCAATATTGCCCCCTGCAGGGCCTGCAACGCCTGTCGCATGGACGGGCCCTGCGTGCAAAGGGACGATTTTTGGCTTGTGCGCGACCATCTGCTTGAATCCGAGGCCATATGCCTGTGCACGCCCATGTACTACTTTGGCTTCTCTGCCCAGCTGAAAACCCTCATCGACCGCTTCTACTCCATCAACGGCAAGCTTGCGACCCCAAGAAAGGCAGTGCTCATTGCCACCTACGCGGACAATTCCCCGCGCGAGGAAGCGCCTATGCTGCTGCACTTTGACGTCCTTTTGCAGTACCTCAACTGGCAGGACGCAGGCCGCCTCATGTGCCCGGGACTCTGGCCCGCAGGCGCAGTGCAGGGGACCAAATGGCCCGAAAAGGCCTTTGCGCTTGGCAAGAACATCTGATGCGATGAAGGGGGTGCCATTCCCTGCGTCCCCTTGCATTCCGGAATGCGCCCCAGATCTTTTGCTCTCCCTGACACGGCATGTCGCAACAGGGCAAAAAAGACAAAAAAACACAAAAAGGCAGCCCTGCGGCCTTGACATGACAACGCTTTACCGGGAAAATATAGGGCTGAAACAGAGCCTTGGAGCGCAAGGCTCGGGGCAGACCAGCAAGGACAAAGGGCTCTGGCGCAAGGCCGGAAGTGCCTATCCATTTGCCCATTCATTTGGCGGCTATGGCCGAATGGGGCCTCTCGTAGCTCCTTGCCTGTTTCCCCAAAAAGCCCCACGGGTTTTTGCCAAAGCGAGGTGCACTCCCGCGCGGCAAGACAGTTTTTTTCAACTCTCAACCAAAAGGCAAGGGGCAAGCCCCCATGCCGGACTGATCCCCATACGGGGCCAGAGGAGCCCTTGTGCCCGGCCCCCAAAAGAGAAGCATAGGTAGCCAATGGACAAGAAAATATCCCTGCGCAGTCTTGTGGCAGAAGGTATTGCGAAGAGGCTGAGCGTTGACGCAGGCATTCGCCAGGGCGTCATAGAGATTCTTCCGGAGTCGGCCCAACTTGCGCCCTTTGATGTCGCCATCAAGGACGCACAGGAGCGGCTGTTCACAGTGGTGCAGGACCTTGCCAACTACGGCACCCGCAGGGAATACACCTTTGTCTGGGACGAGAAGACGGAAAGGGAGCGGACCGAACTCAACTGGCTTTTGGGCCGCTTTGGCCCGGAAATCTGCGAGGAGGTCCACAACCTGGCCCGCCGCCCTACCCCGCAGTCTGCAGACGCCGAGGACGAGTTCAGGCACAGAAGGCGCTCCCTTGGCGAATGCGTGGCGCACCTTGTGCGCTGCCTTTCCCGCGGCACCATGGACTTCTGGCTTTTGCACTGGCTCGGGGTGGACATGGGCTACAATCTGGACTGGGTCTTCCTTGGAGTTGGTCCCATGTTCCACATGTGGAAGGACCCGGAGCTTGCCATGAAGCTCACCCCGCCCTCCTTGAGCAGCTACGATCAGAAGACAGGCAGGATAGTGTACGAGGACATGACTGCCCTGCACGATCGCCAGACCATGTCCCTGTGGGGCTTTACGGACTGGCAGTGGCTCTTCAACCTGAGAGCCCTGGTCAAGACCGTGTACAAATCCCCCACCATTCCCCTGCTCTCCCGCCTTGTGTCCGGCTGGCGCATCCCGCAGCAGCTGCCGCAGATGCCCTGCCTTGCGAGCTGGCTCGACTGGCTGGTGATCTGGGTGGGCAACGAATTCATGACAAGGGAAAGCGACTGCAGCTTTGCAGGCGAGGACGCCTGGAAGAAGGACGTGCTCGCAAGCGTTGTGGCAAACAGGCTCTCTGGCGTGCTCCTTCTCGGCCTTGGCGTGCAGACGACCTCGCAGTACAAGAGTGCGCGCACGGAGCCTACGGCCAACGTGCTGCGCCTTGCCTGGATTGTGCGCATGATGACCGAGCGCAGGGGCAGGGACGGTTTTCTGGATTTCCTGGATCTTGTGAACGACGAGGCGAAGGCCAGGGGCTTTGCGAACCTTGGCGAGGTCTTTGCCCAGAAGACGTGGAGCCTTACGCCGCGCAAGATGCGCAACAAGGCCGGCCGCAAGGATCAGGACAAGACAAAGGCCCGCGATCTTGTGGACAGATCCGTTCCCTGGGGCGTGCCCATGGAGGCCACTGTCTCGCCGCTTGAGCTTGTGGGGCTCATACAGGCCGGTGCAGTCCCCATGGACGAGGACGAGGACGTGACCTGGCAGCCCCAAAGCGCGGGCGAGCACGAGGCAAGGGGATAGACGGTTTTTTCAGGGAAACGAGTTTTTTTGAGGAGAAAAGGGATGGCGATACGGAAAAGTCCCTACAAGTTGAATGCAGACGGCATAGACGAGGCCTTTATCCTGCCCCCGCGCAAGAAGGACAGACAGCCGCCGGCCATCAAGGTGCGCAGGAAGAACCCGCCCGAAGAGCCGCCGGTGCAGCTCTATGACGAGTGCCTGAATCCCATAGTGCCCGGACAGCCCAGGGAGCCCGAGGAGCCCAAGGAAGAGCCGGTGGATTTGAGCAAGGTCATTGTCTCCTTCCGCACACTGCGCGACGAGGACGAGGCGGCCTACTACGCGAACCTTGTGCCCCCGCAGCCCAACAAGGAAGTAGGCAGGCGCGAGGTGACCTTCGAGCTTCCCCCGCGCAAGCGCAAGAGCGGCCGCACAAAGAGCGGCAAATTCGCGGACAGGGAACAGACACTCCAGGACACACGGCAGGACACGCGCCCGGAACCCCGCCAGAGCCCCCGTATGGAACCACGCATGGAAAACCGCTACGACAATCGTCGCGACACCCGCAACACCGGGACGCAGCGCGCGGAAAGGCAGCCAAGGAACGCCTTTGGCGAGCCCCGCTCCGCTGGCAACCAGGCAAACCGGACGAATTACCAGGGCCGTACACCAAACCATACACCGAATTACGCAGCAAGTCATACTGCAAGTCATACCGCAAATCATACCGCAAACCACACAGCCAATCCTGCGAACCACACAGGCTATGCCCAGCAGGAAAGGCCAAGGCCCACCAATACAAGGGCCAGGGCAGGCATGGTCTTCCCCTCGCCTGCGGTTGCGGGTTCCGCTGCGCCACAGGCAGCACCTGCGCCCACACCAGCGCAGCACAGACTGGCCTTCCCCTCCCCGTTCAAGCGTGCAGCAGAGCGTGAGGCAGAGGAAAGGGAATCGGCCCAGGCCTTTGCCACTGCCGCGCAGGCCGAAGAGGCAGTCAGTCAGACAGTCGGCCAGGCAACAGAGACACAGGTTCCGGAGGTTGTCGAGGCATCCGTCCAGTCCCCTGCGCCCGAGATGGCCCCCGAGGCTGCAGTCGCTTTCGAACCCGAGACCGCGGAAGCTGCCCCAGACGCTTCCACGGACGCATCCACCGAAGCTTCTTCGGAAGCTTTCCCGGAAGTTTCCATGGATGCTCCCGAGTCCGTCGAAGAGCCCCGGGAGGCGCCTTTGGCAGAGACCGGGGAAGAGGTTTTGAGCGCAGCTTCCGAACCCGAACCCGAATCCGAACCCGAGCCCGAAGAAGACGAGCAGGAAGCCGGGACCTTTGCGGACATAGTGGCCGACTCTGCGCGGCTTGTGGCCGCAAACCCCGAGCACGACGCTGGCGCTGCCGACGTCGAGGCTGCCCTTGCCAGGGTTGAACAGGCCAGGGCCCAGGGTGGCGCGGCAGACCAGGACGAGGATGAAGACGAGGAGGAGAGCCAAGAGCCCATTCCGGCACCCGGAGCGCTCACGCCTGCGGAAAATCCCTGGGGCGAGGGCATTGGCTCTGTTCCTGCCGGCAGGGTGCACTTTGTGCGCTTCTACACCTGGACCACCCTTTCGGCCCATGTCTGTTCCCTGCGCAACGAGGACGGGGATTTCCTGGCTCCCGGGTTCGTGACTGCCCTGCAGGACACGCGCTCTGCCCAGCCCATATTGAACGCCATGCGCGAATCCGCCATGAAGCGCGGCTGGAACATCAACATTCAGATGCTCTTTGTGCCTGTGGTCTACCCCGAGCGGGCAGGCTTCAGGCTGTGGAAGCAGGTTGCCAATCCCTTTGACCACAACCTTGTCTACCTCTACTATCTGCTCAAGAACAATGCCCTGGAGATGGTTGAGGATCACTTCAGGCTTGGCATAGAGACCAGCAGGCAGATGCGCAACCTTGCCACCTTCCTTATCAAAAAGGAAAACGCCTTCAGGGACTTCTTTGCTGACGAAAGGCACGCCAACTGCCACGGTCTTGTATTGCGCGACGCTGCGGGCATCTTCTTCGGCAAGAGCTTCCCCAACTCCGGCCGCCTCATCAACTACTGCGTGCTGAGGCCAGAGTGGATCGTGGACATCAAGCCCGTGGCTGGCGCACCGGACGTTTTGGACAAGGCCCGCAAGGATCCGAAGACCTGCCTTGCCCGCATCCGCAAGGTGCTTGTCACCACCACCGAGGAGCTGAACAAGGCAAGGGCAAGCGAGGAGCGCAAGGCCAAAAAGGCCGGCATTGAGCAAAAGGAAAACAACATTGTTCTCGAGGACGGCCTCGAGTGCATATTGAGTGCAGCAAGGTCCAGAAAGGGCTAGGCAGCATAAGAAAACAAGGACCCCGCGCTTTCGCACGGGGTCTCTTGCCCTTTTGGAGGTAATCTAGCGGCGGGGGCCTCTGGCAGCCTCGGGCTGGAGATTGCGGGGAATCTGCGGGCTTCTGGGCGGAATGTTCTGACTGCCCTGAGGAGCCCTGGCTGTCTGGGAATCACGTTGGGGCTCACGCTGTGGCGCCTGCTGTGGGTTCTTCTGCAGATCCCTCTGAGGCTCTCTCTGTTGTTCTCGCTGGGGCTCTTTCTGGCGCGTCTCCCGAGGCTGAGCTGTATCCATCCTCTGGCTCTCGCCTGCCCCTGCATTCGCGTCAGGGCCTGCTTCGCTGGCAGCCTTTGGGCTCTCCTCTTGAGGGTGCCTGCCCTGGGCTTCTTCGCCCTCCTCTTCTTCCTTGGGGCGCAGGCCGAGGATGATGTCCGTCAAAAACTTGCGCAGTCCCTGGGTCAGGGTCTTCTGCTCTTGGACTGCCCTTGCCACACGCTTGCGCACCTCGCTTGCGGAGCCAGTGGGGTCGAGGTCAAGGACTATTTCCGGAAAGTCCGTGTCGAGAAGCACGTGTTCGGGATCGTTTACGCCAATGCGTACCCTGAGCTCACCGTTTTCGGTTTCTTCCATGCTCAAGGTGGGCCCTATGCGCATGGCGGAAAGTTCGCTTGCAAAATTGTCCTCCACAGCCTTGAGCTGTATGGCTGTCGAGCGGGCAAAGCGTCGTTCGAGCAAGGGACGGCGGATGTGCAGGCCACCTGTGGGAATGAGCTGCAAAAAGCAGTGCCTAAGACCTACGCAGTCCGAGAGCAGGCCCTTGCCCAGGGGCCAGTTGAAGTGGGTGAAGAGTTCGCGCTGGGACTGGAAGGGAATGTTGACCTTGGGTTCTGTGGGATCGCTGGGCTTTGCGATGATGTCCGTCCAGTCACGCATGATGTCAATGGTCATGAGCGGGGTGCGGAACATGAAGAATCTGCGCAGGACTGAGAAGTCAAAGTCTGCGTTGAAGCAGACAAGGCAGTCGCAGTGCATGAAGAGCGGCACAAGCTGGTTCTGGTAGTCCGAGAGGAACCTTGCCTTTGCCACCATCTCGGGGCTTATGCCGTGCTTTCTCTGGGCCTTTGGCCACTCGCTCTTGTACTCCGGGCGAAAGCGGGAGTGAAAGAGGGGCACCACTTCCCTGCCGGAGGGGGTCTGCTTGTAGGGATTGCGTGCGTCTATGACGCACAGTTCCAGGATCTCGTCGTCGGGATCGAGTCCTGTGGTCTCCATTTTCACGACATAGACGTTTTTCTTCTGCAACTGGTCGGAAGAAGGCTTCATGGACTCGATGATCATGGGAAGAGCTCCGGATGGGTGAAAGTGTGGCAGAAGAAAAATAGCACACGTGAAGAGGCCATACAAGATGCCCCAAATGTCCCATACCCTGCCCGCTTAAGGCCCCTCAGCGCAGCTTCAGGACGGCCCTTGTGTAGTATTCTGCGTGGTTTGCGTATTCCTCCGGCAAGTATTCGAGCTTGTCATCCTCCAGGTCTACGTTGAAGAGGTTGAGTCTGCCCTTGATAGGAAATGGCTTGATTTCATAGAGCTTTTTTGCATCGTTGTAGTCTTTTCTCCTGTTGTGGGTGTAGCCATATCAGATCCCGTAGGCGCACATACTGTCAAAGACGATGGTGGTCACAACGAGGAAGGTGGTGCTGTACATGGCGTACCCCAAAAATCCGGGCCGGGCCCTGTCGATGCAAGACCGTTATGCAGGGTGCAAGGATGACCCTCATACTGCAGGCAAGAATAGCCGCAAAGCCAAAGGTTGTCGAATCCTTTTGCCAGCTGTTCGGAGCTGCCTTTGGGTGGCTCCGATTCCAGAAAAAAAGCCCACCCCGCAAACCAGAGAAGCGGAGCAGGCATTGTGCAGCTTCGGGCTGCAGCAAATATGCCCGGTCAAAAAGGACCGGGATGCGCAGGGGGTTGCCCTGATAGTAGCCAGTTTAGGAGTTGAGGAGGTCGAGCAGATCCTTGCCTGGCTTGAAGGTGGCAAGACGCTTGCTTGGTACCTCTATCTTTTCGCCTGTGTGGGGGTTGCGACCGGAGTACCCTTCATATTCCTTGGGTTGCCAGGAGCACAGTCCGCGGATTTCCACCCTGTCCCCCCTGGTGAGGGAATTGGCTATGGAATTGAAAAAGGTATCGACGATGCTGATGGAATGGGTCAGCGAAAGGTCGTATTCCTTGGACAGCAGAAGATACAAGTCACTCTTGTTCATCAATATGCGGCAGTAGTTTACCGGCACAAAAGTCACAAAGGACAGGCGTGCGGGAGACTCTTGCCCCTCCTCTTCCTTAAGGGTGAATAAGGGCCTTGTGCGGGGGAAGACTTCCGTGCAGCAAGGCAGAGCCGATTCCTGGACAGTACGCTGGAAAGCATTGTCAAGCTTCTTTTTCCAAAGGAGGAAAAAGTTCCCGTATACTGTTCAAATTGTTGCATTTACCTAGCCGTAAAAGTGCGTCCTGTCAAGCAGTTCGATCAAAATTGCTGAAAACACGTGACAATTTTCGGAAACTGTCAGTGTTTGTACGCACTTTGGCATTTGTGGAGCATGATGCGTTTTGCACTCGTTCCAATTGCTTTCCCTGGGGATGTCCCTTCAAGTTTTGCTCTTCCCTTTGGCGCTTCTCCCACGGCAAGACATCCTGACAGCTCCAGTCAGCCATGAAATTTAAAGTACTGCATTCATATATTTAAAGTTGTACTTTAGTCTTTATCCCATAATATCTTGTTACTGCAGGACAAGTTGTTGCAGACAGCTCCATTTGCTTTTGCGCCTGTTTTGTACCCCTGTTCTTTCCCTGTCCCAGTACCCTGTCTTGTGCTCTGCTTTTCAGCCCCTGTGCCACACAGGATATGGAAAGATCAAAATACACCTTTTTTCACAAGGTCGTGTGCAAATTCGGGATACACGCAAGCTCAGGGAGCAGTCAAAGGATACAGACTGTACAGTATGTGCAACTGTCCTGTGTCCTTGGCAGTATTTGCTGCAGGTATCGCGTGCAATTTTACAAAAAAGACAAAAAAAGTTGCGCTGGGATAACGTCAATATGCGTTTTTTTACCTCTTCTTGCAACGATTTTCCCCTTGACTGGGAGTTTTTCCGGATGCGGATGTCAAGTGAAAACAGGGACAAGGCCCCAAAACCCCGGAACACTTCCGTGTGAAAAGAAAGGGCTGCAATTAAGTTCTTGTAATGTGTATAAAAAATGTACAGGAAGCAAAGATGTCGACCCTATTTTATCCTTGCTTTACAGGGGCTTGAATATTGGGATATTCTGGCGTCCATTCTTTCCGTATTTGTGTCAGGTGTCCCCGCGTCCCGCGGCAGTACACCTGGGCTGTGCGGGACAATCCGAGCCTGGAGAGAGAGTTAATGAGTGAGTTTCTTACGAGTATTCTGACCCCCCTGAACAACTTTGTCTGGGGACCTGTCATGCTTGTCATGCTCGTTGGTACTGGCCTGTACCTGAACATCGGGCTGAAATTCTATCCCTTCCGCAACTGGAAAAACGCCTACAAGTGTTTGTGGCAGGGCCGCAAGCATCAGTCGAGCGAGGGCGAGATTTCCCCCTGGAATGCACTGATGACCGCCATTGCAGCAGACATTGGCACAGGCAACATCGTTGGCGTTGCCACAGCCATTGCCATTGGTGGACCCGGCGCCCTGTTCTGGATGTGGATGACAGCCCTTGTGGGCATGATGACAAAATTCTGCGAAGTCATGCTCTCCGTGAAATATCGCGAACAAACACCCGCCGGCAACTGGGTGGGCGGCGCCATGTACTTTATCAAGAACGGCCTTGGCCCCCGCTGGAGATGGCTTGCCACTGCCTTCGCCATCTTTGGCATCACCGCTGCCCTCATGGGTGTGGGCGGCATGGTGCAGGCCAACGCCATCGCGGTGAACGTGAACTCCACCTTCGGCGTGAGCAAGTGGATCGTGGCAGCTGTCCTTCTGGCTACCTGCCTCATGGTCCTGGTTGGCGGCGTCAAGCGCGTGGGCGTTGTCTCCGGCAAGCTCGTGCCCTTCATGGCAGTCTTCTACGTCTGCCTGTGCCTCACCATCATCTTCATGCACATTGAAAAGCTGCCCAGCATCTTCTGGTGGGTTGTCACCGATGCCTTCACGCCCACAGCTGCCCAGGGCGGCTTTGCCGGCGCGACCATCATGATGGCCATCCGCATGGGTGTTGCCCGCGGCGTGTTCTCCAACGAGGCAGGCCTTGGCACTGCCCCCATGGCCCACGCTGCCTCCACTGCCGAAAGCCCGCTCGTGCAGGCCTCCATCGGCATGCTGGACGTGTTCATCGACACCCTTATCGTGTGCTCCATGACGGGCTTCGTGATCCTCATTTCCACAGTCACCCCCGAGAGCGCTGCCATCATCGGCAACGCCAAGGTGCAGGCAGGCGATCCCCTGTGGTCGAGCGGCGTCAACGGCGGTCTGCTTTCCGCCATGGCCTTCTCCTCCAACCTTGGCACCTTCGGCGAGGTGGGCGTGACCATCAGCCTCACCCTCTTCGCCTTCACCACCTCCCTTGGCTGGAGCGTGTACGGCGAGCGCTGCGCCATCTATCTCTTTGGCGACAAGGCACAGACTCCCTTCCGCATCATTTTCTCGGTTGTCATGGCAAGCGGTGCTGTCATCACCCTGGACCTCGTGTGGCTCATTGCCGACACCGCCAACGCCCTCATGGCCTTCCCGAACCTCATCGGCATCCTGCTCCTGAGCCCCATGCTCTTCAAGTACGTGCGCGAAGAGGTTGCCAAGGACAATCGCTTCAAGATCTAGCCTTTTTGCACACTGGGCCTTGTGCCCAGATTTTTTCCCGGGTCTCGCGTTGCGCGGGACCCTTTTTTTGGGCCTTCTGTCCTTCGCAGATGCAGCTTGTCACATGCAAAATGCTTTCCGAAAACTTTTTTTCGACAGGCTCCTTCCCGTATCCTGCCTTCAAACAACTGACACAAAAAGGCTTTTTTCTGATCCGGCATGCAGGAAAACCTGAAACAGGAGAAAAATATTTGCCTCTTGCTTTACAAAATGTTTGGAAATGCGCTAGGTTGGTATGGTGAATCGAAAACTGTTTGTGGTGTCCCCCGCCTTTTTCCTGCGGCGGTGATTCACCTGGGCGCTGCGGGACAATTCTAAGCCTTAAAGAGAGCATGCTTATGAGCGACTTTCTGGTGAGTATCCTGACCCCCCTGAACAACTTTGTCTGGGGTCCGGTCATGCTGGTCCTTATCGTGGGCACCGGCCTGTATCTGAACATCATGCTCAAATTCTACCCCTTCAGGAACTGGAAAAAGGCCTACATGTGCCTGTGGGAAGGCCGCAAGCACAAGGGCGAAGGCGAGATTTCCCCCTGGAACGCCCTCATGACAGCCATTGCCGCAGACGTGGGCACAGGCAACATCGTCGGTGTGGCAACCGCCATTGCCATTGGCGGCCCGGGTGCCTTGTTCTGGATGTGGATGACAGCCCTTGTGGGCATGATGACCAAATTCTGCGAAGTCATGCTCTCAGTGCTCTACAGGGAGAAAACCCCTGCCGGCAACTACGTGGGCGGCTGCATGTACTTCATCAAGAACGGCCTTGGCCCCCGCTGGAAATGGCTTGGCACCCTCTTCGCCATCTTCGGTATCATTGCCGCCATCATGGGCATTGGCGGCATGGTGCAGGCCAACGCCATTGCCGTGAACGTGAAGTCCACCTTCGGCATCAGTGAATGGGCAGTGGCTGGCGCCCTGCTTGTCATAAGCCTTGGCGTGCTCATAGGCGGCGTGCAGCGCGTGGGCGTTGTGGCTGGCAAGCTCGTGCCCCTCATGGCCCTCTTCTACGTTGTCCTCTCCCTTGTCATCATTCTCTCCAACATCGAGCGTGTGCCCGGCATCTTCCTGTGGGTTGTCACGGACGCCTTCACACCCACTGCCGCCCAGGGCGGCTTTGCCGGCGCAACCATCATGATGGCCATCCGCATGGGCGTTGCCCGCGGCGTGTTCTCCAACGAGGCAGGCCTTGGTACAGCCCCCATGGTCCACGCTGCCTCAAGTGCCGAATCCCCCCTTGTGCAGGCCTCCATCGGCATGCTCGACGTGTTCATCGATACCCTGATTGTCTGCTCCATGACAGGCTTTGTGATCCTCATCGCAGTGGTGCCTCCGGACGTGCCGGCTGTGGTTTTGGCCAGCAACCCCGGCGCCCAGCCAGGCGACCCCCTGTGGAGCTGCGGCATGAACGGCGGCCTGCTCTCCGCCCTGGCCTTCAAGACAGCCCTCGGCACCTTCGGCGAGGTGGGTGTCACCATCAGCCTCACACTCTTTGCCTTCACGACCTCCCTTGGCTGGGCAGTGTACGGCGAGCGCTGCGCAATCTACCTCTTTGGCGACAAGATTCAGAAGACCTTCCGCCTGGTGTTCTGCGTGATTATGGCTCTCGGCGCTGTCATCCAGCTTGACCTTGCCTGGCTCATTGCCGATACCGCAAACGCCATGATGGCCATCCCCAACATCCTCGGCATCCTGCTCCTGAGCCCCATGCTCTTCAAGTATGTGCGCGAAGAGGCTGCCAGGGACGGTCGCTTCAAGGTCTAGAGCGGTTTCCATTTGATGCTTTTCTAGTTTCCTGCTATATTCCTAAGGCCGTAGAGGGGGGGGGAGCTCCTCCCCTCCCCAGCAAAATTGCCCCACGTCTTGGAGAGCAGCATGAAACATGGTTGTGATGATATTCGTAAAATGGTCATTGATGGATATAAGAATGGTAAATTTACTCAAACAGAAGCAAGCAGAGTAACTGGTTATTCTCGTGTTACAATTGGTA
>NZ_NFJC01000004.1 GCF_002159665.1 Desulfovibrio sp. An276 | reverse complement strand
CAGTATATCGAATCCCAAAGAACTCCCAACTAAAGGCAAACTTGCCAAGCTAGGGGCGCCTTATATCCTCCCCCTGAAGGGAGAGGTTTTACGGCGCGCTTGATAAAAGCTCACTTTAGCCAGCGCGAGGTCGTATGAGTTTGTCAGCCCCTGAGGCAGAGTATTTTGCCTCCCCCATTCCCCTTGAGGATCTTCCCACCCCCAGTCTTTTGCTGGACGAGGAGCGCATGGAAGCCAATGCCTGGCGCATGGCGGCCCATCTTGGCAACATGCCCCTGCGTCCGCATTTGAAAACCTGTCGCTGCTGGGATGTGGCGCAAAGGATGATGAAAGCATCTGCCTGCACTGTTGCCACCATGGGCGAGGCTGAGGCCGTAGCCGAGTTGGGAGTCCGGGACATCCTTCTGGCTGTAGGCATACGTCCCTCCCTTTTTGCAAGGGCCCGCGCCCTCATGGCAATGGGCATAGACTTCAAGGTCATCCTGGATAGCCTGTCCATGGCAAGGGCCCTCATAGAGGATGCGAAAGGCCACTCCGTCTCCTACTCCGTGCTTTTGGAAATAGACACGGACGGGCACAGGGCAGGGTTGAAGCCCGATGGGGACGAGCTTTGCGCCATAGCACGGCTTTTGGCCGAAGCCGGACAAAGGGTGCGCGGCGTCCTCACCCATGCTGGTGCTGCCTACAATTGCAAAAGGACAGAGGAGATCCTGGCCCTGGCCGAGAAGGAAGGGGCTGATGCGGTGGCCGCAGCCGAAAGGCTCAGAGCCATGGGCCTCGACGTAGACATCGTGAGCGCAGGCTCTACCCCCACGGCTCTCCTTGGCACGGCAAATCCTGGTCTTACCGAGGTTCGCGCAGGGGTCTATATTTATATGGATATGGTCCAGGCAGGCCTTGGGGTGTGCAGGCATGAGGATATTGCCCTATCCGTGCTCACCTCGGTCATTGGCGGCTTTGCCAAGGGAAACGAGCTTCCCTCGCGCATCTGCACGGACTCTGGCTGGGCTTCCCTTTCAAGCGATCGCGGCCTTGATCATTTGTTTCAAAGCCAGGGCTACGGCCTTGTCTGCGACATGGAGCTCAACGCCCTGGATGGTCTTGTCCTCTACGATCTGAACCAGGAGCACGGCATGGTACGCGTTGCCCCTGACCTTCGCATAAGGGAAAGGGATTTTGTGCTCTCCCTCTCTCCCAAAAGCCGCCTGCGTATCCTGCCAAACCATGCCTGCGCCACGGCCATGATGCACAAATATCTCTACCTTGTGCGTGATGCCCATGCCGTTGCCCGTCTTCCCCTTTTTGGCGGATGGTAAAAAGCCCCCAACCAGCGAAACACATAGCAAAAAACTGTTGTCACCCATTACCCATTTTGCAAGGAGTATCTGAAACCATGGCTTCTACAGTCTACTTCTATTCCATGGCCTGTCGCAAATCCTCCCAGACCAAGGAATCCAAGATTGCCCGCCTGCTCTCGCTCATGAAGCTGCCCGAGGTGGTGGTGAAGGATCAGCCCTGTGCCATCAAGCTGCACTTCGGCGAAACCGGCAATGACACCCATCTGAATCCCCAGCTCGTGCAGGTTGTGGTGGACAAGGTGCGCGCAGCAGGCGCAAAGCCCTTCCTGACCGATACCACCACCCTCTACAATGGCACCCGCCACAACGCTGTGGACCATCTGAACACGGCCCTGCGCCACGGCTTTGCTCCGGGCGTTGTGGACGCTCCCGTTATCATTGCCGACGGCCTCTTTGGCGAGAACGAGATTCCCGTGACCATCGATGCCAAGAACTTCAAGGAAGTGCAGATCGCCACGGAAATCGTGAAATCTCCTGCCATGGTGGTCCTCTCCCACTTCAAGGGCCACGAGATGGCAGGCTTTGGCGGCGCCATCAAGAACCTTGCCATGGGCTGCGCCTCCAAGGCAGGCAAGCGCGATCAGCACGGCACAAAGGTCCAGGTCAACCATGAAAAGTGCATTGGCTGCGGCTCCTGTGTGCGCCACTGTCCCGAGCATGCCTTAAGCATCGTTGACGGCAAGAGCACCTGTGATCGCTCAAAGTGCATAGGCTGTTTCGAGTGCATGACCGTCTGCGAACCCAAGGCCATCGAGATCAATTGGGAAACGGATGTGCCCGCCTTCATGGAGCGTTTGACCGAATACGCCTACGGCGCTGTCAAGGGTCATGAGGGACATGTCTGCTACATCAACTTTGTCATGAACGTGACCCCGGACTGCGATTGCGCAGGCTGGTCCGACATGCCCATGATTCCCGACGTAGGCATTTTGGCCTCCCTCGATCCCGTCGCCCTGGATCAGGCCTGCTTTGATCTCGTTCAGAAGCAGCCCCTGCTCACCAATATGGATCTGCAGGGCCGCGACCTCTTCACAGCCCGCTGGCCCCATACCCACGGCCACATCCAGATCGACTACGCAGAAGAGCTCGGCATGGGCACCAGGGAGTACGAGCTGAAAGTCCTCTAGCCCGTTCCAGAGCCCGGACAAAAGTCCGTACAAACGTCAGTGCCCCCGCAAAACAATATGGTTTTGCGGGGGCACACTGTCTTCATGCAGGAAAAGAAGGCTACTTTGTCTTTTCTTCGAGCAGCATCTTCAGGAAGGTATCCGTTGCATTGGTGTTGATGCTTTGCAGATCAATGTGCTCGGATGCGCCGGGACGATTGAGGAAGCCCACAATGTCGGCCTGCCACTTGTGGACTTGGCTTTCTCCGCTGCAGGTGTCAAAAAGCATGAGCTGCTCGTTAAGATTGTACACGCGATGGGCCTTGAGGTCAGCCAGGCAGATGGCCTTCGAGTAGTTCTTGCCTGCCCATTCGAGATAGAAGCGCTGGTACTCGGATGCGAGATTTTCAAGGGATTCCTTTTGCAGAACGTCAACAGTGCGCAGGCACAGTTTGAGGAACTTGGCAGTCACGTCCGGGTGTTCCTCTGCATATTTTGCGTCTGCCACGAGCATGATGGGATTGCCCATCCTGCACTTTTCAAGGGTGGCCGCCACCTGCCATTTCTTTTCAAGGCCAGTAAAGACGTAGGGAGACCAGAGGGCCACGCCGTCACCAAGATTGTTGTCAAAGGACGCGAGGGCCTGTGTCTGATCCATTTTCTTGATCACAACGTCCGCGTCCGTGAGACCCAGTACCTTGAGCCAGGAGCTTAGGGCGTAGTTGGACGAGGTCGTGCCCGTAGTCAGAAAGGTCTTGCCCCTGACTGTCTCTGGATCGCCGTAGACTTCGGGGTAGTCCTTGTTCCAGCCCTTGACCTTGAGGATGGGGGAATTGGCGCGCACAAGCACGGCGCTTGTGGTTGCCTCGTCGTTGGCTATGCCTATGATCTTTGCACCGTGCTGTACATTGCAGCGTATGGCGGAAACATCACCCATGCCGGCAAAGACCCAGGCCTTGGAAGGCAGGGCCTCGAGGATTTCCTTGCCGGACGCAAAGTACTGGATGTCGATGTCGAGACCTTCTTCCTTGTCCCATCCCTGTTCCTTGGCATACCAGATGAGGAAGGTTTCATGTCTGTCGAGCCAGGCAGTGGGAACCTTGACAAGCTCTGCAGCCATGGCTCCGGCACCAGAAAAGGCAAGCGCTATCACTGCGAGCAATAGCTTCGACAACAAGTTTTTTAAACGCATACAAACCTCCAAAAATATCTGTATTTGCAAGGGGCTTTGTTGGCACGTCATTCGAAAGCCCAATGGGAGCACTGGCAGGGCGCAAGTAGGAAAAATGCGCGAAAAATACGGAAACATTTCCACAAAGCGTGCACCTTGGACAATGCGCTCTATAGCACGCTCCGCCCGTTACGGCAACGCCGAGAGAAAAAACAGGGAGCTTTTTTGCATAAAAGAAAAATGATCTCGGTAAAGTACCTCTTTTCAGATCCTTGCCTCGGCTTGGGGCCGGACCATGTCTGCAAACGCATGTGTCCGCAACTTCTCCCAAGGCAAGAAACACTATTCTGTAGTCATTCTACAGATAAAAAATTTTTCTTTTTTTGTGGCAGTTGTCTGGGAAAACTCTAGCTGCAAAAAAAGATAGAACATATACTTTTCTTCTTCATATTTTTCTTTTCTAAAAAAATGTTGTTTTTGAAGAGAAAAAAAAAGCCCATATCCTTGCAAAAAAAATGTCAAGAACAATGGGCAAGTTCGTTTGGTCAGGCCTTTTGCCATGCGTCGCCAATGGCCTTGGCAAGGCCTCCCAGGGATGTTTCCTTGTAGGTGGCCTGCAGATCAATGCCTGTGCGGTACATGACATCTATGACCTTGTCCAGGGGAACAACGCGCTGTTTGCCGTCTTCAAGGATGCTCAACTGCGCGCAGTTCACCGCACGCTCTGCTGCCAGACCGTTGCGCTCTATGCAGGGGATTTGCACAAGGCCGCCCACGGGATCGCAGGTGAGGCCAAGATTGTGCTCCATGCCTATTTCCGCTGCCACTTCAACCTGTTTCACGTTGCCGCCAGTTACAGCGCAGTAGGCGCCGGCTGCCATGGAACAGGCAACTCCCACCTCGCCCTGGCAGCCCACCTCGGCGCCAGAGATGGAGGCGTTGAGCTTGTAGAAAAGGCCAATGGCTCCTGCCGTGAGCAGGAAGTCCCGCTGTCCCTCTTCCGTGGCCTGGGGGTAGAAGTTTGTGTAGTACATGAAGACTCCGGGCACAACGCCCGCTGCGCCCATGGTAGGAGCGGTCACGACACGGCCGCCGCTGGCGTTTTCCTCGGCCACGGCAAAGGCGTAGAGCATGGGCCACAAAGAAAGCTCCCTTCTGCCAGCTGCCATAAGGGCGGAGAGCTTGCGCAAGAGCTGGGGCGCCCTGCGGCGCACCCCGTAGCCACCGGGAAGGACGCCGTCGAGGCAGCAGCCGCGCTCCACAGCCTCGCGCATGGCGCTGGCTATGGCCTGTATGCGGCTTTCCACCTCTTTCTTGCTTCGCCAGAAGGTTTCGTTGGCAAGCACTATGTTGGCAATACTCGAGTTTTCCCTGCGGCACCAGTCGAAAAGTTCAGTGGCTGTCTTGTAGGGGTAGGGCGGCGTGGGATAGCCCTCTTCCTCCCGGTCAAAGTCCTCCTCCGAGCGCACAAAGCCCCCGCCTATGCTGTAGTAGGTCTTGGCTAGGAGGACATTGCCTTCCCTGTCACAGGCTGTGAGAGTCAGGGCGTTGGAATGGCGGGGCAGAAAAAGTCCCTTGTGCAGAACAACGTCACGCGCCATATCAAAGGCTGTCCTGTGTTTTCCGGCAAGGATGAGATCGGCGTTTTCCTTCAGCTGCGCTGTGCGTGTAGCAAGGTGCACGGGCTCCACAGTGTCCGGCCTTGCCCCCTCAAGGCCGTTTAAAAGAGCGCCAATGGTGCCGTGTCCCTCGCCAGTCAGGGCAAGGGAGCCGTAGAGCTCGGCCTGTATCCTGGACACCAGGGGTACTAGCCCCTTTTCCCCCAAGAGGTCCGCGAACATTCTGCCAGCCACCATGGGGCCGACGGTGTGGGAGCTCGACGGGCCTATGCCAATCTTGAAGAGATCGAAGATGCTGAGCATGTGTCCTCCGAAAGAGTGGGGGAAGAGTTGGGGAGCGGAAAGAGTAGGGGAATGGAGAGAGGGCAATGGCGTGTTTTGGCCATCAGCGCATGATGATGCTTGTCCTGTTGTGCAGATCCTTCAAGTGCAGGCATTGCCGCCAGGTGAGGGGTCTGTACACGGAGATGAGCAGCATGCTGAAGATGATCATGGTCTGCATGACTGCCTGCCAGAAGTTCTCGGGCAAGAGGCAGGAACGAATGAAGAGCAAAAGGGGCGAGAGGCCGTAGGGCTCGGCAAGGGCTATGAGCTCGTTGCCGTAGGGGCTCCAGAAAAGCGTTCCCCAGAAGGCCGCGCACAGGGAGATGAGCCACTTGTAGCCAATCCAGAAGAAGTGCACAAAGCCTATGGAAGTGAAGAGGGAGTAGAAGAGTCCGGTCAGGATGCAGCCGGCAAGGCCTGGCATGACGACCCAGGTGTCGATGAAGCGTAGGGCAAAGGCCACGTGGGCCTGGGTGGCCTCGTCAAGGCCCTGGGTCAGACGCAGGTAGCTTAGGGCCTGCATGGAAAAGGAGCCTCCTGCCCAGGCGGTGGCGCTCAAAAGGTGCAGGGCCTTGGTGGTCTTGATGACCACGTTTTCCCTGGCGCTGATGCCCCTGCCCGTTGTCCCGTAATGACGTACCTTGTCGTTCAGTATGCTCATGATCTTCTCCTGCCCTTCGGTTGCCGGAAGAGCTGCACTCACCTTGCCACATTTTTGCCCCTTGTGCACCATGGCAAAGTGCGGTCAATCCCGAAAAAAAGGCTCAGGAGAGGAAGAAGGGAAGTGCAAACTTGCCTCCTTTTGTGCCCGCAAGACCACAAAGGGGCAATCCGGGACTGGCATTTTTTGCAGGTTGCGGGTACAAGTCTGTCAGGAAAATGACACAGAATTTGCTGTTTTCTTTGTGCGTCACCCCTGGGAGGAGAGAGCGTGGAGGAGAAGGTACAGGACGAGGGCCAGGTCATCATAGGCAGGGACGCGTCTTTAAAGACTGTCTTTGATATGGTGCGCAGGGTGGCCAGGACGAACAGTACCGTGCTTGTGACCGGTGAAAGCGGCACTGGCAAGGAACTTGTGGTCCAGACACTGCACAACATGAGCGGCCGCAAGGGCCCTTTTGTGCCGGTCAACTGCGGTGCCATGCCCGAGGACCTCATCGAATCTGAGCTCTTTGGCGCGGAAAAGGGGGCCTACACGGGGGCCTACCGTGCGCGTGAGGGGCGCTTCGAGCTCGCCAACAAGGGTACCCTCTTTCTGGACGAAATAGGCGAAATGCCACCGCAGTTGCAGGTGAAGCTTTTGCGCGCCCTGCAGGAAAGGGAAGTGCAGAGAATCGGGGGAAGCAAGCCCATCAAGGTCGATGTCCGCGTGGTGGCAGCCACCAACCGGGATCTGGAGCAGGAGGTCAAGAAGGGAAATTTTCGCGAGGATCTCTACTATCGATTGAACGTCATCCCCGTGAAGATGCCACCCCTGCGCACGCGCGGGGACGACATCCTTGCCCTTGCAAGGCACTATCTCGCATTCTTTTGCAGGGAAAACGACAGACCCATGCTTGAGCTGACGCCCGAGGCACAAGGGCTGCTTTTGGCCTACCCCTGGCCAGGCAATGTGCGCGAACTGGAAAACTTCATGTATCGCGTGAGTGTCCTGACCGAGGGAGACTGCGTAGGTCCGGACGATTTGCCGGAAAAAATCCGCAATTCCGTACCCGCGAACATGGGTGCGAAAAGTCTTGCCAAAACTGAAACGTCTGTACCTGCGACGCCGGCAGCACCATTGTCCCAGTTTCCGGAAAGACGGACAGGCTTTGCCTGGCCCACTTTAGACGAGATGAAGGAACTTGATCTGAGTCTCAGGGATTTTTTGGGTCAGATGGAGGATCGTCTCATAGCCGAGGCCCTGGAAAGGGAGCACGGTGTCCACCACAGGGCGGCAGCTCTTTTGGGCATCAAGCGCACGACCCTCATTGAAAAGTTGAAGCGCAAGGCAGGCAAGACTTCCTGAAAAAGGGTGTCACAAGAACTTTCCCTTTTATTGCGCGATAGAAAATCGCGCAACGCACACATTTTTTGGCCTGTCCCGGATCGATCCACTGTCCGACGGTAGCGACACTCTCCCGGAGTGTGGACAGAAGCCAGCATAATCCCTGTTGCTATATAATCATATTGTGATTTATCAAAATACAAATAGTTCTATATCCGGATTTATTCAAGTTTATGAAATAAAATGTCTTTTCAGTCTGTATCTGGCCCTTGCTTCGATGCTTTTGCGCGATACGCTCCTTTTTTTTATGGACTTGTTGCGCGATACATGTCCAGAGAAAGGCCACAGAGACTCTTTTGCGCGTTTGCGCGATACACATACCCCTTGCAAATGGAGGAAGGCGCTTTCCCCAAAACCGGAGAAACCCGCGCCTGACAGAGCATATGAGAAAACTCCTTGTTCCCAGTCTCGCCGTATCCACACTTCTTCTGACAATTCTTCTTCTTGGCTGTTCCGCTGTGCAACAGCGGGGTGTTGCAGGTAATGCCTATGTGTCCACCTCAAGGCCTGCCGTTGCCGTGCACGTGAAGGACATGCCCCTTGTAACCAGCGGCCGCGGTACTGGCCGCCTCTATCGTCCGAACATGGCCGCAGTGCCGGTCAATGTGCGCACTGCCGTCTTTGGCACAAAGGCCTCTGCGCCCATGGCCATTGTCACCCACGCGGAACTTCCCAACGACTTCTGGATCTGGACAAGCGTGTATCCGAGGCCCCGCAGCTCGAAGCTGACAACAGAGGTCATTGGCGGTCAGCCCTTTGCCGCATTCACCTACCTTGTGCCCTGCAAGAACGACCCCTATGCGGGCCTTGTGGGGGATCCCACCCAAATCGTGAAGGAAGGCTACAAAGACGGTGACGATCCTGCGCCCGCCTACTGGATTGCCCGCTACCTTGCCATACGCACCAATTTCAACCACGACAAGATTATCCTGGAATACAGGGAACCTGCCCCCAGGGGCCTTGAGACCATGGAAAGCATTCCCTTCGGCATGACAGATCAGATCCGGGAATTCGAGGATCGTGCGCGCAAGGCCTTTACGCTCGGCCTTCCCGATCCGAAGCTTGGGCCCATACAGGACGGCTTTCCGCAGGGTGTACGCTGGCAGTTCATGTCGGACCCGTACCTTGGCGACGTTCTTTTCCAGGAGCCCCTCGACCGCTTTTAGGTTTTTGTCCGGGTATCCGGAAAAATCCCGCACTGCATTTTTCTGGGCTTTCCCCTCGCCTGGGGAAAGCCCGGGGAGAAATATATGCTGACCCCAATTCTTCCTACCGAGGCAAAAAAACTTCTTGAGTCAGGCAAGGCCAGGCTTGTCGATGTCCGCGAGCCGGACGAGATCGAGGCCATGCACGTTGAGGGGTGTGTTGCAGCCCCCCTGTCCGTTGTCCGCATGGCCCCTCTTCCCAGGGCTACCTTCGAGACACCCATCATCTTCACCTGCCATTCCGGCAACAGGGTGCGCAAGAACGCTTCCCTTCTGGAAAGCCTTGCCAAGGGGCCGGCCTACACCCTTGAGGGCGGCATGGACGCCTGGGAAAAGGCCTGCCTGCCAGTGGTTCGCGGCCGCAAGTACTCTCTAGAGCGTCAGGTGCGCATGGTGGCAGGCTCCATCATCCTCTGCGGCTTTGCGCTTTCCCTTGTGCACGCTGGCTTCCTTGTCATCCCCATTGGCGTTGGCTGCGGCCTTGTCTATGCCGGTGTCAGCGGTACCTGCGCCATGGCAGGGCTTTTGCAGCGCCTGCCCTGGAACAGAAAAAAGTAGAGCCCCTTCCCAAGGGGCCCAGATTTGGCTTTGCCTATTCCTTGTCGCCTTCTTCCTCGGGCTTTTTTTCCGGGAAAAGAGCCCCAAGGCTTCCGCGAAAGATGAGCTTTGTGGCAGTTTCGTCCGCAAGCTCGGCTACGTCCATAAACTTTTCCAAAAGGTTCAAAAGATAGAAGCGGTCGTTTTCGCAGCCGTCCTTGAAGTCCTGTTCCATGGCGCCGGATTTCATGTATTCTGCAAATTCGTCCAAATCCTTTTCCGTGAGCATGCCCATTCCTCCAAAATTGCTGCCCCAAACCACTTGTGAAGGGCGGGGCAGGGAGCCAAAATGCGTGTTGTAGTCTTTGACATAGGCGGCACCAACTGCCGCGCTGCCCTGGCAGACCTTTGGCAAGGCCGGGTGCGCCTTCTTGCCCACAAAAGCCTTGCGGGAGACGAGTGGCAGGGCCTTTCTGACCTTGTTCGTCTCTATTGTGCCGTAGTTGAGGAAGCTGGACAAGGGGAGAAGGAGGATATTGCAGCCGTGTGCCTTGCCCTTGCAGGCCCCACGGACGGGAAAAAGGCCAGTCTTTCGAACAGGGCATTTGTTCTCGAACGCAGCGAGGCAGAGAAAGCCTTTGGAAAGCCGGTCTTTCTTGTCAACGATTTCGAGGCCGTGTCCATGGCCATGGAGCCTGAGTCTGCCAGTCAAGGCATACACGTGTACGGGAAAAATCCGGATTGTGGGAAGATCCGCGCCTCGGCCGGAGCAGGCACGGGCTTTGGCTGCGGCCTTCTTCTGCCTGGGGGCGTTTTTGTTCCGTCCGAGGGTGGGCACATGGCCCTTGCCCTAGTCTCGGAAAGGGAGCGGGAGCTTGCAAGTGCCTTTGGCCCCATGCCGGAAATGGACGACCTTGTCTCGGGCCGTGGTCTCGAAGCCCTGGCAAGGGCGATCACTGGAAGGCAGATGTCCGCTGCAGATGCTTCTGCGCTCTATCTTCAGGACGAGGAAAGCGAGCTCTTCGTCCACTTTGCCCGCCTCTTTGCCAGGGCCTGCCGCAACTGGGCCCTGGCCACCATGTGCCGGGGAGGATTGTGGATAGCTGGCGGCATTGCCATGAAAAATCCCCTTCTTGTCCAGTCCAGGCATTTTCGCACGGAATTTGTGAAAGGGAAGGGAGAGCTTGCAACCTTCCTCGAAGAAGTCCCTGTGTCGCAGTTCCTTGACGAGGAGCTTGGCCTCAAGGGGGCAGCGCTCATAGCCCTGCGACGAGCCTGCACGCAAGGGTAGAAAACAAAAAAGGGCCTTTTCGGAATATTCCGGAAGGGCCCGAACTTTTTTGGTGTCTTTTTTGCGCTTTCTATGCCTGCGCCCATGCCGCCAGGGAGGAGTGCAGCTCTGGCGAGGGGGCAACGCAAAACTCCTGACCCAGGGCTACGTGGTAGATGCGTCCCGGATCGAGTTCAACCTCTGCCACCACAGGGACAGCCCCCTTGTGCTGTTCCAGAAGCTGACGCAGGGAGAGAATGTCGTCCCTGCCAAGGCGCGAGGGCGGAAGCACAAAGTGCAGGGGATGGGTGTCGTTCTTGCACACGTCCGCAAGAAGCTCCCCGTCCGAGGCTATGAGCTTCAGGCTGCGGGTGACCTCGCCGTCCTCGTTTTCCTCCTCTTCCTGGTTCTTGTCCACGCGCACCTTGAGCCAGATGGGGCTTTCCGTCTGCAATAGATCCTGAATGGCAGGCGTGTAGCTTCTGGGAAAGAAAGTGACCTCTGCCCTGCCGGTGAGATCTTCCACCACTGCGAAGGCCATGCGCTGGCCCTTGGACTTTGTCACCACCTCGCGCACCTCGTTGACAAGGACTGCTACGCCGAACTCCTGGCTCGGCTGCGCCTCCAGGGCGTTTTCCAGCGTCCTGCAGCCTATGCGGCGGATTTCTCGCATGTAGTTTTGCAAAGGGTGCGAGGTAAGGTAGAAGCCAAGGTACTCCTTTTCGTATTTGAGCAAGAACTCCTCGGAAAATTCCGGAAGGCTTGCCTCCTCGCAGTCTATGCCTACGCCCGTGAGCTTTTCCACCTCCATGTCCTTGGGCATGAAGTCAAAGAGCGAGGGCATGCCCTGGGAGGAGGTCTTCTGCCTTTTCTGGGCCTTTGCGAGGACCAGATCCAGGCTTGCCAGCATGGCTTGGCGGCTTGCGCCAAAATCGTCGCAGGCGCCGCTCTTGATGAGCGCTTCCAACACCCTCTTGCCTACCTTGCGCAGATTGACCCTTTCGCACAGATCAAGCAGGGAGACGTAGGGGCCGTCCTTCCTGTTGTGGATGATGTTGCGCACAGCCTCGTCGCCGCAGCCCTTGATGCCGGCAAGGCCGAAGACGACCTTGTCGTTGTGGGCAGAAAAGGAGAGTGTCGAGTAGTTCACGGACGGGGGCTGCACGTCTATGCCCATATCAAGGCAGCAGGAAATGTATTTGAGGAGTTTTACCTGGTTCCCCAGTTCGCTTGTAAGGAGCGCTGCCATGAACTCAGCAGGGTAGTGCACCTTCAAATAGGCCGTGTGGTAGGAAATGACTGCGTAGGCTGCAGAGTGGGATTTGTTGAAGCCGTAGGCAGCGAATTTTTCCATGAGGTCGAAGATCTCGTTGGCCTTGTCCGCGCTGATACTGTTCTTTTCCGCACCCTGCACAAAGACCACGCGCTGCTTTGCCATCTCCTCGGGCTTTTTCTTGCCCATGGCGCGGCGCAGAAGGTCAGCGCCGCCAAGGGTGTAGGAGGCGATGATCTGCGCGATCTGCATGACCTGTTCCTGGTAGACAATGACTCCGTAGGTGTCCTTCAGGCAGTTCTCGAGGGTTGGGTAGGGGTAGATGACCTTGCGCTCGCCGTGCTTGCGTTCGATGAATTCGTCCACCATGCCGGATTTCAGGGGACCAGGACGGTAGAGGGCGAGCATTGCGATGATGTCCTCGAAGCAGGAGGGGCGAAGCTTTCTCAAATAGCCGCGCATGCCCGAACTTTCCACCTGGAAGACGCCATCCGTGTCGCCCTTGCAGTAGAGTTCGTAGGTCTTCTCGTCCGTGAAGGGCAGGGTGTCGAGATTGGGCACTTCCTTGCCGCTACGCTTAATATTGTCCAGCGCGTCCTGGATGATGGTCATGGTGCGCAGGCCGAGAAAGTCGAATTTCACAAGGCCTGTCTTTTCCACCATGGGGCCGTCGAACTGCGTGACCTGCTCGTCGTGCTTGCCCTTGAAGAGGGGCAGGTAGGAGGTCATGGGCAGTTCCGAGACCACAAGGCCTGCAGCGTGCATGCTCACCTGGCGGGTGAGGCCCTCAAGCCTTTGCGAGATGTCGAGCACCTTGCGCACGCGCTCGTCGCTCTGGTACAGGTTCTTTAAGTCCTCGTTGTCCTTGAGCACCTCGCTTATGTGAACCTTGGGATCGTTGGCAGGGATGAATTTGACTATGGCAGCCCGTTCCTGGAAGGGGATGCCAAGGACGCGGCCCACGTCGTGGATGACTGCCCTTGCCTTGAGCTTGCTGTAGGCTGCGATCTGGGAGACAGAGTCCTCGCCATAGATGTCTGCCATGTGGCGTATGACCCTGGTCCTCCTGCGTTCGCAAAAATCTACGTCGATATCGGGCAGGCTCACGCGCTCGATGTTGAGGAAGCGTTCGAAGAGCAGATGGTAGGGGATGGGGTCCAGATTTGTGATGCGCATGGCCCAGGCAACCAGGGAGCCGGCTGCGGAGCCGCGGCCGGGACCTGTGGGCACGCCGTTGTTCTTGGCCCAGTTGATAAATTCCTGCACGATGAGGAAATAGTCCGGAAAGCCCATTTCCAGGATGACGTCCATCTCGTACTTCAGGCGCTTGCGGTAGAGGTCCTTGTCGAGCTTGTCCCCTTCCGGATGCTCCCTGAATCTGCGCTCAAGGCCCTCGGTAGCAAGGCGGCAGAATTCGGATTCGATGGTTGCGCCTGCAGGAAGAGCGTATTGCGGGAAGAAGTGCTTGCCAAAGGGTATGCGGTAGTTGCACTCCTCGGCAATGCGCACGGCATTGTCCAGGGCCTCGGGCGCAAAGGCGAACTCCTTCTCCATCTGTTCCGGAGACTTGTAGTAGAGCTCTGTTGTCCGGAAGCGAAAGCGCCGCGCATCCTGTATGGTGCTGCCTGTTCCTATGCACAAAAGGATGTCGTGGGCCTCGACATCGTCCGGATTCAGGTAGTGGCAGTCGTTGGTGGCAACAACCGGTATGCCCTCGCTCCTGCTCAGTTCGAGAAGGCCGTTGTTGACTGTGGTCTGCTCCTGTATGCCGTTGTGCTGCAGTTCGAGATAGAAGTGGCCGTCAAAGAGTTTCGAGCAGTAGCGGGCAAGGTTTGCCGCGACATCCATGCGCTTCGAGAGAATGGCCTGGGGGATTTGGCCCTGCAGGCAGGCCGAGAGGCAGGTGATGCCCTTGGCGTGGGCAGAGATTACGTCCCAGTCTACCCTGGGCTTGTAGAAAAAGCCCTCCTGCCAGCCGGCAGTGACAATCTTGAGCAGATTGTGGAATCCCTCTTCGTTGCGCGCAAGAAGGATCAGGTGGTTGCGGCGCCTTGCAGAGTCGGATGTGGTGTCAAAGCGGTTTGGCGTCACGTAGACTTCGCAGCCGAAGATGGGCTTCAGGCCATATTCCCTGCAGGCCTCCTGAAACTGGCCAGCGCCGAACATATTGCCGTGGTCCGTGATGGCGCAGGAGGACATGCCAAAATCCTTGGCCCTGGCGCACAAATCCTTGAGCCGGATGGCGCCGTCGAGCATGCTGTATTCGGTATGGCAGTGAAGGTGGACAAAATCGGACATATAGTGACTGACTCCGCTGACAGATCCTTGTGACGGACCCTGTATATATATGAGATGGGTATCGGTGGAAGGGGCAGGGAAAGTACCAGGGCTTCCCCAAATGACATGGACTTCTTTTGCCAAAGCTCCCCCTTTTTTGCAAGGCAGGGAGAATGGCCTTGTTCTATTTATTAAATGATAACAAATAGTTGGTTTGGTGTATCCGGAGGATTTCGGAAAAAGGGCAGGGAGAAGCCAAATTTTTCGCGTTTTGCACCTTTACAGGAAAGAATGAGGAACTATCTTCTTTTGCGAAAGAAATGGATGGCAGCAATGGAAAGCATCTGCAAGACCCGGGAAAACCCGGGGAGTATTTCAGCAAAACATCCTGGATGACCATCCGTACCACTATTTTGCAAGCCAAATTCAATTGCAATACAGAACAAAAAAACACTGCAAACAAATCAAACAAATTTAAATGGAGCAATACCATGCCGTACTTCATTCCTGTCAGAAAGAATATGCGCGACAACTACCAGGGTGTGTCCCGCCTGCACGATGACATAGATCGCCTGTTTGGCGGAAACATGTTCCCCGGCCACTGGATGCGCCAGAACATGCCCGAACGCGTGGCAGAGCAGCCCGACATCACTCCCATGCTTGACGTGACTGCCAACGAGGAAGCCTACTTTGTGCATATCGAGCTTCCCGGCGTGTCCCCCGAGGATGTGAACATCAAGGTCGCGGATAATGTACTCACCATCTCCGGCGAGAAGAAGAACGAGGTCCGCGAGGGCGTGCGCGTCTTTGTGCAGGAGCGCGGCTACGGAACCTTCTCAAGGGCCCTTTCCCTTCCCGAGGACGCAGACGCGGAACGTATCAGGGCCTTTGCCAAGGACGGCGTGCTCATGGTGGAGATTCCCCGCAGGAAGCCGGAGGAAGTCAGGACCAGAACCATCGAGGTTCAGCGCGGCTAGAAAGTTTGTCATGGGACTGGAGCATCTTCTCCCGCTCCCGTCCCAGGCGCCAGATGCATGGCGCGCCCCATTCGGACTCTCTTGGCGGAGTCCTTTTTGTTTGGCAGAAAAACAAGAAATTTTTCGTTGTACAATTTTCAGATTGTACAGATTGACACAGAATAAAAATAGAAAAAGTTCAAGAAAATCTCTTTACAGACTGCAAAGATGATTTACCTATGATGTTGAAAGAAGGAAAGCATGGAGCGGTTAGAACCCCATGAATGATTCCCTTCAAGAATAACTTTGAAAGATATTTTTTGGAGGACAAGATAATGGCTACTTATTTGACAGATAGAAAGCTCCCCACAGTCGCAGGCATGCGTGGCGTCAACCAGTTGCACGATGACATCGACCGTCTCTTTGGCGGATTCTTTGGCAGGGATTTCCTCCCCGACTTCTTCACCAGGGACGAAAAGGCACTGATGCCGCAAATCGACTTCAAGAGCGATGACAAGACCTACACAATGTCCGTGGAACTGCCCGGTGTGGCTCCTGAGGACGTGAAAGTCGAGGTCAATGGCAACGAGCTCACCATTTCCGGCGAAAAGAAGGAAGAGGTGAAGGAAGACGGCAAGACCCATGTGCAGGAAAGGCGCTATGGCTCCTTCATGCGCAGCATGACCCTGCCGGAAGACGCTGACTGCGAGAGCATCAAGGCCGTCACCAAAAACGGTGTGCTGACCCTGGAAATCGCCCGCAAGCCCGAAAGCAAGGCCAAGAGCATCGAGGTGCAGAGAGGCTAACTTGGATGAGCTGCCACTGGCAGCCTAAGTAGCAAAATTGCATGGACAAGAGCCGAAGTGGTGCTCCCAATATGGAAGTATCACTTCGGCTCTCTTTTTTGGCATTTTGCTCAAAGAATAGCTAATGCCAATTCATATTGTAATGTATAAAAAGACTAAAAAAGTTATAAATAGCTCTTTACAGAATGCAGTTATGTTTTATTTATGATATTGAAAGAAGGAAAGCATGGAGCAGTTAGAACCCCATGAACGATTCCCTTCAAGAATAACTTTACAAGATATTTTTTGGAGGACAAGATAATGGCTACTTATTTGACAGACAGAAAGCTCCCCACAGTCGCAGGTATGCGTGGTGTCAACCAGCTGCACGATGACATAGACCGTCTCTTTGGCGGATTTTTTGGCAGGGATTTCCTCCCCGACTTCTTCCCCAGAGATGAAAAGGCACTGATGCCGCAAATCGACTTCAAGAGCGATGACAAGACCTACACAATGTCCGTGGAACTGCCTGGTGTTGCGCCAGAGGACGTGAAAGTCGAGGTCAATGGCAACGAGCTCACCATTTCCGGCGAAAAGAAGGAAGAGGTGAAGGAAGACGGCAAGACCCACGTGCAGGAAAGGCGCTATGGCTCCTTCATGCGCAGCATGACTCTGCCGGAAGACGCTGACTGCGAGAGCATCAAGGCCGTCACCAAAAACGGTGTGCTGACCCTGGAAATCGCCCGCAAGGCGCCCGAGCAAAGCAAGGTCAAAAGCATCGAGGTGCAGAGAGGCTAACAGACCCTGACTGCAAAAGGCATATTGCCCAAATTGAGTAAACATTGGGCCTGGGAAATACCCCCGAAAAGGGATGTCTCCCAGGCCCTTTTTTTGTGCCCGCTGGGCTCACAAGGTATGTATTGCCTGCAACAAATGGCAGGGATATGGTGCAGGCGAGTATCCCGGAAGTGGCATTTGTGACTGTGGCCGGTTTGCAAAGTCCCAAAAAAGTTCAGGATAACAGGGAGGAGTGCATGGAAGCCAGCAGGCTTGCACAGCGTGAAGGTCTCATACCTGTCGTTTCTGCCATAGACAGAAACTACATCCCCATATACAGCGCCTTTCTCGCCTCTTTTCTTGAGCACACAAGTCCTGACAGAGAGTACGAACTGATTCTGCTCACGGACAATGTTCCTGCGACTGACATATGCGCCCTGCAGGAACAGATGCATGGGTATGCCAACGTAGCCTTGCGCAGCATTGATATGGGCGGCTATGCGGTCCCGAATTTCAGCGTGCACGACAAGTACACAAAGGCTACCTTTTTTCGTCTCATGATCCCCGAGCTTTTGGCTGAATACGACAGGGCTCTCTACCTGGACGCAGATATTGTTGTTCTGGGAGATGTTGCCGAACTGTTTGACGCCCACAGGGAAGAGCTTGCGGCAGCTGTCCTTGATTTCGATATACAGGGCATGCTCTCGAATCCAGCCTATCATATGCCGTTTTGTCCGATGTACGATGGATACGAGTACCTTGTAAAATACTGCGGTATGGAGCCCGTGCAAACAGCAAGCTACTTCAATGCCGGGGTACTTGTGCTGAATCTGCAGGAGATGCGCAGATGCAAGAGGACAGAGGCTTGTCTTGAGCTTCTGAACACAAAGCCCTTTGCCTATGTGGATCAGGACATCCTGAACCTTGCCTTCGGGGGGCATGTGCAAACCCTTCCCTATGAATGGAACTTCGTTGCCAATCCGAACCCGAAGATTGTCTTCACCCAAAAGCTTCTTGAGGAGAGGGAAAGGGCATCCGCCCATATCAGGCTCCTGCACTTTGCAGGTCTTCAGCCATGGCGGGAAGCCAAGGAGATAGCCTATGAGGAATACTTCTGGTTCTATGCCAGGAAGTCCATGTACTACGAGGCCCTGATCCGACAAAAGCAGGATGCCCAAATAAGGGCACAAGAGTGCCCGAAAGAATAGTGGCAATCCCGGCAAGAGTCTGCCGGCCAGAGCGTAAAAGCCTGAACGAGGCGCTGAGGTCAGGGGCAAGATCGTCCTTCAAGACCGCCAGAAGAATCTCTGCTGCCCTGGTTCTCGAGATTGCTGTGACGCTCTTTTGTTTGGCACAAGGCTTCAGGATTTTGTTGCGGGCATTGCCAGTGCGACTATGCGTACCACGATATCCACAGAACTTCCCTTTGCGTATCAGGGGGCAGGCTTGAGATCATAGTGGCAAGGGCAGGCTGAGATGCAGGGACTGAAGCGGGCGCAGATGCGGGTGCTTCAGTGGGGGCAGAATCAGCCTTGTCTGGTTTGGATTTGGGCTCTGCAAAGAGGTCGGCAATAGAGCAGTCCAGGGCCCTTGCAAAGTCGAACAGACGTTCGAACCGTGGCACAATCAGCCCCTTTTCCATACGGCACAGGGACTCCTGTGAAATCCCGAGTGTTTCGGCCAGGGCTTCCTGCGTCATGCCCTTCGCCTTTCTTTGCGCTGCGATTTGTGCACCGAAAAGACGTGTTACGTGTCGTGCCTTGCCCATTCTCTCCTCGCTGTGAATCCACGTGAAAATACGTCGGTAGTCTGATAGCGGCCTGCTTTTTGCCACTTTTGTGAAAAAAGGGTATCGTGAGAACCACAAGTTCTACAGGGGAATACCCATAGAGTATTGATCTCTAGCATAACTTTGGAAAATCTGTAAATACAATTTTGCTATAATTCAATAGTCAGTGGTATAACATACCATTTGTTTTTTTATCTGGAATAGAGGTGATAATATGAAATTTGCAAGTATTTTTGTAACTTTTTTGATGGTAATATTTTTCAATTCTGTTGCTATTCAGGCTCAGGAACAATGCTTTCCTGAAAAAATACTTTCAAGCCATACAAAGCATTGCACGCTTAAAGGGTATTATATAGAAGAAGTCATGGATATTCCATCTGAAATTATGATCAATATTCAGGGTGAGGAAATCAGACTTGTTGCTGATCCGGAAGCTATTGAAAAGAATTTCAAGGGTATGGAAGGAAAAAAATTCCAGATAACATATGAAAAGGTCTATGGTTTTGTTGGCGACGGATGCGATGAGTATTTGAGATTTGTCTCTGCCAAGAACATCAATTGATTCAGGTTTGAGGCTTATTCGGAAACATTCCTTGTGACACCCCCGACTACGAGTACATTGTTTCGGGGGTGTCTGCGTATCCAGAAGACACAAGAAATACCTCCTCACGCTCAGTCGCCGTCAAAAGTGATAAAATTCACTATCCATGTAATTACTTGTGATTCAAATGGTTTATCTTGTTTTTGACAAGGAGATGAGCGCGGGATTTTGGGTCAAAAAACATTTTTTTCACAAAATAGCTTGACTGTTTAACCAATCAAGTGTAACTTACTCCTTGGTTGAGCGGAAAAGAGTTTTCCAGGGCAAGACGGTGAGAGGGTGCTGCATCAGGAACAAGCAGTCCCCTCACTTGGCAATCTCGGATCCAATACTCTTCCACATTCCCTCCTTTGGATAGACACGAAAAAAGGCTCCTTCTGATAAGCGGCAGAAGGAGCCTTTTGCTACTGTGTTCCAAAAGCGAAGATGCGGCTATTCCAGGCAGATTATGTCCATCTGCGTGCCTGTGAGGGGCTCTGGGCCGTCTGCCTGCACAAGATAGGTGTGCTCTATGCCGACCATGCCCATTCCTGGCACTGAAATCTTGGGCTCAAGGGCTATGGCCATTCCTTCTGCCAAGGGTTCGTTGAAGGAGCGGGCAAGGGCGGGCCATTCGTCCAGGGCAAGGCCAATGCCGTGCCCAAGGAAGGGCACCTGATCGCGGCCAAGACCCATGAAGCTCTCCCTCACATTGTTCTTCTTCGCCATTTGAAGCGCGTTGCTCCAAAGCTCCTGCGGTGTAACACCAGGGCGCATGAGCTCTAGCGTGGAGCACAAGATGTCCCTGCAGATCTTTTGGGCACTCGCGAGTTTGGCGGGAATGGTTGAAGGGTGTCCAGACCAGTACACCTGGGTGCGGTCCGTGTGGTAGCCGTATTTCTGGCAGCCCATGTCCAGAGAAAGGCACTGGTTCTTCTCCCACACGCGATCCCTGGAACCCAGGAAGGGGACAGCAGGATGCAGGCCTCGGCAGCCCAAAGGGCCATTGTAGGGAGTGGGGTAGAGGCCGCTTGTTCCTGTCGACGCGTAGCCAAAGAACATCTCCTCGCCGTGTGAGCGCATGCGGCACATGCCGTCACAGCCCCTTGCCATGACTTCGGAGATGTACACGCAGGCAAGTTCCTGCTCGCTCATCCCTGCCTCGAAAAGTTCGGGAAGCACGAGGTCGTACACTTCCGCGTGGATTTCCCCGCAGGTACGCATTCTCTCCTGTTCGAACGGGGATTTCACGGAGCGTGCCCTGTTCATGATGCCGTCAGCTGCAACAAAGCGCGCGTTTGGCACGCGCTTTTGCAGCATTTCCGCCATGGTCCAGCTGAAATTGTCCTTGTCCACTGCCAAAACCTCTCCCAGGGGGCTGCCCGCCTCTGCTGTGAGAGCAGGAATTTCCCTGTAGGAGACAAAGGGCAGGATATGGCTTAAGGGAGACTCCACCCTTGCCCGCTCAACGCCCTTGCGCAGCAAAAGCACTGGTTCTCCTTCTCTGGGCAGCCAGAAAAGGCCTGTGCCAAGGCAGCCCGTAAGGTAGTAGATGTGGACCTTGTCCGAGAGAAGAAGGCCGTGTGCTTCAGGCTGAAGCCTTGCCAAAAGCTCGCGCACGCGTGCGTGCCTGGCCTCGCATTCGGCAAGGGGCAGGGTTTCCAGGGCGTCGAGTTCGGATGCTGGGGATGCAGGCATGAAGGTCTCCTCGATGGGTGCAGAAATGTCACATGGAAAAAAGAACAGTGAATGACTTGGATTTGTGACACTATCCCGAACACTTTGTCCTGTCCAGAAAGCCTTTTCCGAAATCAGAAGCAATTTCACTCTTGCGCGCCTGCCCCTGCAGGGCCTATGTTCGGCTTTCGCCCTGAAAAGCCCGGCTTTGCGTATTTCCCCCTTGCACGTGCGAAAAAGCGGGAAGGGCAGGGACTTTCCACCGTATTCTTTTGAGGGAGGTACGTTACAGGTATGCACGCCTTGTTGCAGAGGGTTTTGGCTGCGTCGCTTGCGGATGAAAACGCTTCATTGGGAAGAGAGGACGCGTGCGCGATCTCCTCTCTCCCCTGGGAAGACAACATGGAGCTTTTGGCTGTGGCAAATGCTGTACGCCAGCTGCGTGGACCGAAGGGCACTGGCACTTGCGCCATCATCAACGCCAAATCCGGAAAATGTCCGGAAAACTGCGCCTTTTGCGCCCAGTCCGCCCACTACCACACCAACGCCCCCATCTACCCATTGATGGGTACGGACGAGCTTTTGCGCCACGCAGAAGAGATGGCAGCACACGGCATTGCGCGCTGCGGCATTGTCACGAGCGGAACGGCCCTTTCGGACAGGGAGCTGGACGCATTGTGCGCGTCCGTTGAGATAATGCGAAGCAGGGTTGGCATATCCTTGTGCGCTTCCTTGGGCCTTCTCACCGAGGAAAAGGCGAAGCGGCTTCGCGAGGCAGGCATTACCCGCTACCACCACAATCTGGAAACCTCCCGCTCCCACTTTTCGGCCATCTGCACAACCCATGCCTACGACGAGGACATAGAGACATTGCGCATTGCCCGCAAGACAGGCCTTGAAGTGTGCAGCTGCGGCATCTTCGGCCTTGGCGAGACCTGGGAGCAGCGCGTGGAGCTTTTGGGAGACCTTGCGGACATTGGTGTGGACTCGCTGCCTGTCAATTTCCTCTGTCCTGTTCCTGGAACCCCCTTTGGCGAACGAAAACACCTTGCCCCAAGGGAAGCCCTGCGCGTTTTGGCACTCGCAAGGCTCATGCACCCAAAGAAGGAAATCATTGTCTGCGGAGGGCGCCTTGCCACCCTGCACGAGGAGCAGTCATGGGTGCTTGCCAGTGGAGCGAGCGCCATCATGACAGGCAACTATCTGACAACGCGCGGCTGCGGCTACGAGGACGACGACGCGCTTCTTGCCACCCTGGGCACCTTGAGAAGATAGGGGTCCTTGTTTGCATATCCGGGATCTTGCACAAAAGGAGGTCGAGCGTATCCCTCATGCGGGGTGACGCCAAAGTTCAATGAAGGGAGTTTTTGTCACTGCCACGGACACGGAAGTGGGCAAGACGATTACAAGCTGTGCCCTGGCTCTCACACTTGCCAATACCCGCGTCATCAAACCCATACAGACAGGCTGCCTTGCAAGGGAAGAAGGCATATATGTGCCGGATGTGGAGATGGTCAAAAGCCTTGGCGGAAGGGCAGAGGCATTGCACTGCTTCTATCCGCCCTGTTCCCCGCATCTGGCACTGGCGCTTGCCAAAACGCATCTTTCTTGTGCTGACCTTGCCAGCGAAATTCGCGCAAAGGCCCAGGAGGAGCCCGACTCCCCGGTCATAGTGGAAGGGGCAGGGGGCATATACGTTCCCATCAACGAAAACGAGACCATGCTGGACCTCATGCTGGAGCTGGATCTTCCGGTGCTCCTTGTGGTGGGCAACAGGCTTGGCTGCCTCAATCAGGCGCGCTTGAGCATTGAGGCCCTGCAGCTTCGGGGCCTGAAAGTCGTGGGCATGGTTTTGAACCGCGCACAGTCTGCGGATGTCTGCGATCCGGGGTGCGGATCTGATGCAGGCTACGAGGACGAGGAGCGCATCCTCAACGACAATGCGAGAAGCCTTGAATCCCTTGGCAAAAAATGCGGGCTTCCGCTTCTTGCGGACATTCCCTACCTTGGAGGGGACATCGCTTCTTGCAAGGACGAACTTGTCTCGGGCTTTGCCCCTGTTGCGCAAAGGGTGCGCGACCTTTGGGCTGCGCCCAATGAAACGGATGCGGACCTTGCCTTTGACAGGGAGCATCTGTGGCACCCCTACACCTCGGCCACCAATCCCCTGCCCGTATACGGGGTCAAGGCCACACGCAAAAACCGTATCCTGCTTGAAGACGGCAAGGAGCTCATTGATGGCATGTCCTCCTGGTGGTGCGCAGTGCACGGCTACGGAAACGAGAACATTGTGCGCGCCCTGCAGGCCCAGGCTGCCCGCATGAGCCACGTGATGTTCGGAGGCCTTACCCACAGACCGGCAGTAGCACTTGCAAGGCGCATACTCTCCCTTGTTCCTGAAGGCCTCACCCACCTCTTCTTTGCGGATTCCGGCTCTGTTTCCGTGGAAGTGGCCCTCAAGATGGCTGTCCAGTACCAGATATCCCTGGGTCGCACAAAAAGGCGCCATTTCCTCACCCCCATGGGCGGCTACCATGGGGACACCCAGGGCGCCATGAGCGTGTGCGATCCCGTAAACGGCATGCACACCCTCTTCACGGGCCTCTTGCCAAGGCACTATTTCATGGAACGCCCCACCTGCCGCTTCGATGCACCCTACGACCCGTCCTGCCTTGACGACGCACGGGCAAGGATAGCTTCCCTGAAGGACGAGATCGCTGCTGTCATCCTGGAGCCGGTGGTCCAGGGCGCAGGGGGCATGTGGTTCTACCATCCCCGCTATCTGAAGGAATTGCAGGATCTTTGCCGCGAGCACGACATCCTCTTCATAGCGGACGAGATAGCCACAGGCTTTGGCCGCACTGGAAGGCTCTTTGCCTGCCAGTGGGCGGGGATTACGCCAGACATCATGTGCATTGGCAAGGCTCTCACCGGGGGGATGATGACAGGCGCTGCCACCCTTGCCACGGAGCGTGTTGCCCGCGGCATAGGAGAGGCTACTCCCGAACTTGGCGGAGGTCTTCTCATGCACGGGCCAACCTTCATGGCCAATCCCCTTTTCTGCGCAACTGCCCTTGCAAGCATTGAGGAACTTCTGGCTTCCCCCTGGCAGGAGCGCGTGAAAAACATTGAAGCCCTTCTTGAAAAGGGCCTTGCCCCCTGCAGGGGCAGGGAAGGGATTTGTGATGTGCGTGTCCTTGGCGCCATTGGCGTTGTGGAGACAGAACATCCCGTGGACATGGCTCGTTTGCAGAAGTTCTTTGTGGAGAAGGGTGTCTGGATCAGGCCCTTCGGTCGCCTTGTCTATCTTATGCCGCCCCTGGTGACACCGGATGAGGATGTGCAAAGGCTTTGTGCCGTAGTCGTGGAGGCTGTGGAAAATGGGCTTGCGGGCTAAGGCCTTGCAGGAAAACACATACGAAAAGGGCCCTTGGCAAATGCTCTTTGCCAAAGGCCCTTCTCATGAGGAAAACGGATATGGGACAGATGACAGACGATGAGCGCAGGCAGAAAATGCGGGAGCTTCGGCGCACCATGGAGGCCCGCAGGGTGGTTGTCCGTGTGCAGGAAAATCTGCGCACCCTGCGAAGGGAAAAGGGGATTGGACCGAAGGAGATGGCTTTTCTGCGGGCAAAACGTCCACGCTTGAGCCCCCTTGAGGAGAAGGCGGACATGGAGCTTTCCACCCTGGCCTCCCTTGTGACAGCGCTCGGCGGAACGCTTGAGATAACTGTCCGCTTCCCGGACAGAAAGGACATGCGCCTTGTCTAAAGAAAAGCTCCGGGCATACCCCGGAGCAACAATGATTCCGAATCCTTGGACTTTTCAGGCCCTTTGGAAAATGTGCGCGGCAAGCTCCCTTGCGGCCACCCTGGCCTTTTTCCCTGTTTCCGTCAGGGGAATCTCGGAAACCCGTAGGTAGGCCCTGGGCACCCAGTATCTGGGCAAAACATGGCGGCAGAGTTTTTCCAGATTCTCCGCTGTCTCGCTGCCCACATGGAGCATCACGAGCTTTTCTCCCAGGCGCTGATCCGCAACCGAGGTCACGCAGAAGGGAAGGTGCAGGACAGGCTCCAGCAGTTCCTCCACTGCCTCCAGCTGCACCTTGATGCCGCCGGTATTGACTACGTTGTCGCAGCGCCCCAGTATCCTGAAGCGCCCGTCGCCGTCTATTTCCGCAATGTCGTTGGTAACAAGCTCCCCTTCGGTCACGCGCGGGGCCCAGATGGCAAGCCTGCCGTCCGGGGTCAGGCGCACGCTCACACCAAAAAGAGGCGTGTACCATTCGGACGCCTCGGGACCGTTTACGCGGCGCAGGGCTATGTGGGACAGGGTTTCCGTCATGCCGTAGGAGGACCAGACCTCGTTTGGGAAATCCCGAAGTGCCTCGGCCAAAGGACCTGTCACAGCACCCCCGCCTATGAGCAGGCAATCTATTTCCTTAAGCTTTTTTGCCGTACTTGCATCCTGCAGGCTCTCATAGACCTGCATGGCAGTGAGAGGCGCAAAGGTCACGTGCTTTTCAAGCGAGGCAAGGGGTGAGGACGAGGGCTGTGACACAATGAGATCCAGACCCCAGACAAGGGCGCGGACTACCATCATGCGGGCTGCTATGTAGCGCAGGGGCATGGCGAGAAGGGCCGTGTCCCCCTTTTTGAGGCGCAAAAAGGAGCAAGTAACCCTGGCGCTGTTGGCCATCCTGATCTTTTCCACGGCAATGGGCTTGGGGCTGCCGGTAGAGCCCGAGGTGAGCACTGTCAGTGTCGGGCACTTCTTGCGCCATTCCACTAAAAAGCGTGCCAGATCCCCCATGTGTCCCTCGCGCTTTACATAGCTTTCGGCAAAGGCAGTGAGGGTTCCGCCAGTCAGCTGCACGCCGTCCATGGTAAGCGGCAGGCTGACAAGCTCTTCCAGTTCCTTGGGGGCTGTGTTGTCTTCAAAGACGCAGTTGTTGTCCTTTTTGTCCAGCATATCAGACATTTCACACAATCTTTGTTTGCCTTGCTGTCCAGCGCAAAAAAGCCACAAGGCCAAGCAGGCTTGTGACAATGCCCATGGCGCTTGCAAGAGGAAGAGTGAGACCCAGGCCAATGGACGCATTGCACAGATAGGTGACGCAGACGGCAGTCATGAAGAGAGCCGGCAGGGTGGCAATCCAGTGCAGGCGCCCCTCCCTCGCAAGATAGACGGACACGGCCCAGAGAGTCACGCAGGCCATGCTCTGGTTTGCCCAGCCGAAGTAGCGCCAGATGACGGCAAAGTCCACCAGCGTCAGGGCAATGCCTGCGGCAAAGAGCGGTACGGTCAGAATAAGCCTTTTTCCCGGCCTGTCCTGCTTCATGTGCAACGCATCTGCCAAAAGCAGCCTTGCCCCGCGAAAGGCCGTGTCGCCAGTGGTAATGGGAAGGACCACAACGCCCAATATGGCAAGGGCACCACCAATGGTTCCCAGCAATCCCACGGACACTTCCTTGACAACCAGCGTGGGCGAGCCAGCGGCAATGGCAGCCTGCAGGGCTTCGGAAGACTCATAGAAGGAAAGCCCGAGCGTTGCCCAGATGAGCCCTATGACGCCTTCGGCAATCATGGGGCCGTAGAAGAGCATGCGGCCGTGCTTCTCGCTTTCCATGCACTTTGCCATGAGCGGGGATTGGGTTGCATGAAAGCCGCTGATGGCACCACAGGCTATGGTGACAAAGAGCAGGGGCCAGCGGGGGAGATTGGAGGGATCCGCGTTTGTCACAAAGTCTGTGTTGGGGAGGATAGGCCTGTCACCAAGCATGAGGGCAGCCACAAGGCCTATGGTCATGACGAGCAAAAGCAGGCCGAAATAGGGATAGATGCGCCCGATGATGACATCAATGGGCATGAGGGTAGCCAGAAAGTAGTAGGCAAAGATAACGCAGGACCAGAAGAGAACGCCAAGGGGAGTTATGCTCGCGAGCAGAGCTGCGGGCCCAAGGACAAAGACAGCGCCCACCATGATCATGAAGAGGAGCGTGAAAATCTCCATGATGCGGCGCACACCCTTGCCAAAACTGTGGCCTATGATTTCCGGATAGGAGGCACCGCCAAGGCGCAGACTCATCATGCCGGAGCAGTAGTCGTGCACTGCTCCGGCAAAGATGGAGCCAATGACAATCCACAAGAGTGCCGAAGGACCGTACAGGGCGCCCAAAATGGGGCCAAGCACAGGGCCAAGGCCCGCGATGTTCAGAAACTGGATAAGAAAGATCTTGTATCTTGGAAGCTTAACGTAGTCTACGCCATCATTCTTGCTGTGCAGGGGAGTTGGGCGTTTTGCGTCAGCGCCAAAGACCTTTTCCACCACAGAACCATAGACAAGGTAGCCTGCCATGAGTAGAGCAAGACTTCCCCAAAAATACCATACTCCCGACATTCTGCCTCCTTGTAGCAGTCACTGGGGCTGAATTGCCTTGTGCGCGGGCTCTCATACCCTGCGCGCAAAGCCGAAAACGCAAGTGCGTCGATTCCTTGTTTAGGGCGATCGCTACGAGCCGAGGAAGGAAAGCATGCCCAAACCAAGCCAGGCCAGAAGATCAGGCTCATGTGCAGCAGGATCGCAGTGCAGGGCAGTGCCCACAATGTGCACAGGCATGATCTCGCAGTTGTCAGAAAAGAGCTTTCCTGTGCCAAGACCCTGGGGCAGGGGGCAGTCCAGGGTGCCACACCACTGGGCTATGGCGTTGAGGCCGATGTTGGACTCAAGGGCCGAAGTCACCCAGAAGCCTGAGCCGCTCATGATGGCAAGATCGATCCACTGCTCGCAGCCCTTGAAGCCGCCGTGCAGGCTGGGCTTCAGCACGAAGTAGGCAGGGGCAATCTCTTCCACAAGCTTCAGGCGCTCGCGCCTTGGCACTCCTATGAGCTCCTCGTCCAGGGCAATGGGTATGGGCGAGGTTTTGCACAATCTGGCCATTTCCTGCCACTGCCCTTTACGTATGGGCTGCTCTATGGAGTGGGGGGAGAATTTGGCAAGGGCTTCGAGCTTTTTGTCCGCTTCTTCAGGGGCAAAGGCTCCGTTTGCGTCAAGGCGCAGCTCGACCTTTTGCGGATCCGGGGCAAGGGAGCGCAGGATCCCAAGCATCTCGAGCTCGCTTTCAAAGTCTATGCCGCCTATCTTGCACTTGATGCAGGAAAAGCCTTGCTCAAGCTTCTCCTCCATGCGGCGTACCATGGTCTTCTTGTCGCCCATCCACACAAGGCCGTTGATGGCAATGTCTTCCTCACCCCTGGCAAAGGGGGTCTTGAAAAAGCGCACGGATTTGGTCTTTACGTGCAAATGGGCAGTTTCCAAGGCCATGCGTATGGAGGAAGGTGTCTCTTCCGGGATGGCCGCGGAGGTGCAGGCGCCGGCCACAAAGGCGCGGGTGGCCTCTTCAAGCCTTGCCTCAAGGGCGTTCAGATTCCCCTCTTCTGCAGTGGGAAGCTCTGGGCTTAGGGCAGGCAGGGGCGCGCATTCGCCAACGCCAAAGACGCCGGCCGCCATGTCAAAAAGGACAACATACCAGACAGTGCGCGTGGTGTAGACGCCACGCGAGGTGCCGGCTGGTTCGTGAAAGTGCAGGGTGCGGCGCTTGATAGCATACTGCCAGGCCATGTTCACTCCTTGAAAGCCCCCTGGGGCTCTCCCAAATCACGGAAATTTCGGGTAGTCCTTGAAGTTGGGCTTGCGCTTTTCGAGGAAGGCCTTGCCGCCTTCCTGAGCCTCGTCCGTAAGGTAGTAGAGAAGGGTTGCGTCGCCGGCAAGCTCCTGTATGCCCGCCTGACCGTCCAGCTCTGCGTTGAGGCCTACCTTGATCATGCGCAGCGCCATAGGGCTCATCTCCATCATGCGCATGGCCCAGGCAACCACCTCGTCTTCCAGTTGGTCAAAGGGCACGACCTTGTTCACAAGGCCCATGTCCAGGGCTTCCGGGGCTGTGTACTGCCTGCACAGAAACCAGATTTCCCTGGCCTTTTTCTGGCCTACGATGCGCGCAAGGTAGCTTGCGCCAAAGCCCGCGTCGAAGCTGCCCACATGGGGGCCTGTCTGACCGAAGATGGCGTTTTCCGAGGCTATGGAAAGGTCGCACATGACATGGAGCACGTGTCCTCCGCCAATGGCGTAGCCATTGACCATGGCTATGACAGGCTTTGGAATGGAGCGAATCTGCTTTTGCACGTCCAGGATGTTGAGGCGCTTGACCCCGTCCTTGCCGCGGTAGCCGCCCCTGTCCTTCACGTGCATGTCGCCACCGCTGCAAAAGGCCTTGTCTCCTGCGCCAGTGAGGACAACGACGTTGATGTCCGGATCCTCCCTGCAGATGGCAAAGGCCTCGGACATCTCCTTGGTGGTCTCGGGCGTGAAGGCATTGCGGTATCTGGGCCTGTTGATGGTGATGCGCGCTATGCCCTCATAGTAGTCGAACAAGATTTCTTCGTATTCCTTGATGGTTTTCCATTCCCGGACAGCCATTGAGAAAACTCCTGTGAAAAAACGGGAACCCCTGCAATCTTTCTGCAATGGTTCTCCCTGCGTTGATTTTCCTGCATGGACAGAAATTGCCCTTGGGATCAGAGAAGAGAGGCATTGAGCTCCTTGCAGGCTTGGGCGTCCCGTACGGGATCGGTAACAACCTCCAGAAGGGTTGGTGCCGGGCCCTTGATAAAATCGGGCAGGATGCGCTTGAAGGCATCCATGTTTTCGGCACACGCATAGTGCAGCCCAAATCCCCTGCACATGTCCTTGGCTCGCAGATTGTTTGCGCCTGCTATGTGGCTGCGCAGATAGGGCGAGGCAAGACCATCCAGAGTACGGAAGATATTGCCTTCCTTGTTGTTAAAAAGCAAGACGTGCAGATTCTTGGGAAGCCTTGTCCGCCAGAGGGCATTCTGGTCGTAGAAAAAGCTCAAATCCCCAATGAGGCAATAGACATCTGTGCCATATGCTTCAAGGGCTTCGGCATTGCCAAGGGCAGCGGAAAGGGAGCCGTCTATGCCGTTGATGCCGCGGTTGCAAAAAACCCGTGTTCCCCGTGGAAGCTCCCAGTACTGGGCGTGGCGCACCACGGAGCTGTTGGCAAGGTGCAGGCAGGCATTTTCGGGCATGTTGCGCAGGAATGTTCCGACCAGATGCACGTCCGCAAAATCCCCTGGGCTACTCTTGAGTTTTGTGCGGATTTTTCTGGATTCCATAGTCCAGAAGTGTATGAAATCCCTGTCCGTCGCGCCTAGGGGAAGGTCAGCCAGAACCTTGACAAAATCGTTTGGCTCAGTGGCAAGGACGGTCTCAAGATGAGTATAGGTATCCGTGAGCTCTGCGTTGGAGCTGACAAGCCAGTGGACGAGATTCGGACAGGAGCGCAGGTATTTCTTGAACCTCTTGGAGACGATGTGCCCGCCAAGGCTTATGACAAGGTCCGGCCTGAAGGTTTGCAGCTTCTCCCCCCCTTCAAGGATCGCGAGATCCGCCCTGTCTGCACAGTCGATGGAGGCTGACAGATCGTCAAGGTTTGCAAGATGCTCCATGACGAGCACTGTCTTGCCGGAAAGTTTTGCAAGGGCTTTTGTGTCCAGGGTGTCCGGCCGCATCTGCCCGCAGACAATGAGCACGCGGCGTGATTCCTGCCACTTTCCTGCAAGCTCGTCTGGCAGGGCAAATCCTGCTGGGCGAACCACGCGCACGCTGCGCTCCAGGGGAAGCTCTGTGGCCCCAAAGCCAAAGAGGGGTTCTGCCAGGGGCACATTGATGTGCACAGGGCCGGGCACAGGTCCCGTAGCCTTCAAAAGAGCCTCGTTTATGAGGCGGTTTCTGTGCCAGTCCTCTTCGGGGCCATCCTGACTTGGCAGATTCACTTCGCAGCGCACCACGTGCTCAAGGGCGTTTGCCTGGCGCATGGTCTGTCCGTCCTTCTGGTCTATCCAGGCCATGGGTCTGTCGGCAGAGATGAGGATGAGGGGGAGTTCCTGGTAGTATGCCTCTGCCACAGCAGGACTTGCGTCCATGAGGGCAGATCCGGAGGTCACGCACATGGCAACCGGCTCGCCCGTGACTTGCATGATGCCAAGGGCCTCGAAGGCTGCGCTTCGCTCGTCAACGCAAGGGAAGGTTTCAATGTCCGGGCAGGCCGCAAGGCTCTGGGCAATGGGCGAGCTTCTTGATCCCGCGCAGACAATGGCCCTGCGCACCCTGTGGGCAACAAGCAGGGAAACAAGCTGCAGGACGGATTTGTTTTCCGAATACATGACTCGATTCCTCCCTATGCCTCGTCGCGCCCGATCAGGGCCAGCATGGTACACATCTTGTGGCAGGTTTCCTTCCACTCGCTTTCAAGCTTCGACTGCGCAAGAATGCCGCCCCCAGCGTAGAGGCGCACGCCTCCGGCATGGAGTTTCAGGCAGCGCAGGTTCACGTAGAAGGAGGCTGCGTCCTCCTGCATGAGGCCTATGAAGCCCGAATAGTAGCGCCTGTCGAGACTTTCGGTCGAGAGAATGCGCTCCATGGCCTCCTTCTTGGGCAGACCGCAGACTGCAGGTGTCGGGTGCAGGGCAAGGGCCAGATCGCGAAAGCTTACCCCTTGTGCCTTTTCCAAAAAGAAGTCCGTGCGCAGATGCTCCACCTGCCCAGCCTCGGCAGTAAACGGTCCCTCTTCCCTGATGCGTGCGCACAAAGGGGCAAGAGAGTCGCGGATATAGCGCGCAACCCAGGCCTGTTCCCTGCGGTTTTTCTCGTCCCAGGGAGTCGCACTTCCCCTGGGCCTTGTGCCTGCCAGGGCCATGGTCGTCCACTGATCCTTTTCGCCCTGCAAGAGGATTTCCGGGCTTGCCCCAATCCAGGTGCCGGAGCGCGTGTGGGAGAGGGTGACGAGTGCATTGGGGTAGGCGTGGCAGGCACGCGCAAAGATGCGCGCAGCCGAGTGGGCACCAGGAAAGTTTTGGGCCCTTGAAAGCACGAGTTTGTCGAATCTGCCTTCCTGCAAATCGTGCAAGAAGACGCTCAAGGCCCCCTCGTAGCCCGAGTCCGGCCTTGATTCGAAAAGCCTTGCCTTCAAATCTGCAAAGGTGGGCACGGACATGGACTGCGGCAGGGTCGCGTGGCTCAAGTGCAGCTCGCGCACCATTTTTTGCAAGAGTCTTCCAATGTCTTCCCAGCCGCAGGCTGTCACGTCCGCGCGCACAAGCACTACGGGATGGCCCTCGCCCTCGGCAAAGGGACAGAGCACAAAGCCCGTGCCAAAAAGCCCGCTCAAGCGCTGGCAGAGCGTGTCCCTGCCGTCGCGCTGCATGCACACATACGGCTCGCAGCCGGGATAGCGCACAAGGGCCAGGGAAACATCGGAGCGAAGCAGGGTATCAACCGGCAGGAGCAGCTCCTGCAGGGAGCGGACGTCCGGCAGCGGGGAAACGGGCTCTTTGGAGCGAAAGTGGGGGACAAGAGAAGGCATGGATATCAGGATGCGCGTACAGGGAAGGTTTTGGGCTCTTCCCCTGGGAGTATGTGGTTGAGAACACGGGCTGTGGACACAAGGCGGCCGTCTTCGGCGTCCACGATGTCCACGTTCCAGACATGGGTTGTGCGCCCGAGATGCAAAAGGGTTGCGACACCCTGGGCCATCTTGCCCCTTTTGAGAGCCGAGACGTGGTTTGCGCTCACGGTTGCGCCAACAGGGCGCTCGCCCATTGCAAGCAAAAGCATGGAGCCGTAGCCCGCAAGGGTTTCGGCAAGGGCCAGGGAGGCTCCGCCGCTCAAATAGCCAAAGGGCTGGCAGGTGCGCTCGTCGCAGGGCATGGTGGCCCTGACGACAAGGTTTGCGTCTGCTCCTTCAAGTTCTGCAGGAAGAAATGTGATGCCAAGTGTCCCCACAATGCTTGCCTGCATGGGGGTACTAAGAGCAGCGATTTTTTCTTCCATGGCGCGGATTTGCTCAAGTGTGGGGATGTTCATGGACGGCCCAATCCTTGCGGCTAGCAGGAATACTTGTAGTAGGCAGCGCAGCTGCCCTCGGTCGAGACCATGCAGGGGCCCACGGGCTCAAGCGGTGTACAGACCTTGCCAAAGAGCGGGCAGTCCCTGGGGGAAATGCGGCCACGCAAAACCTCGCCGCAGCGGCAGCCGGGTATGGGCCTTGTTTCCTCAAGATCAATACCAAGGCGCAGCCTGGCGTCCATGTCCGCATATTCCTGTCTGACCTTCAGGCCACTTTGGGGGATTTTGCCAATGCCGCGCCAGAGTGCGTCGCAGGGTTCGAACACAGTGGCCACAAGTTCCTGTGCCCTGGGGTTGCCATCTTTTGGTACTGCGCGCTCGTAGGCATTGCGCACCCTGGCCTTTTTCTCTGCAAGATCCTCGGCCAGAAGGCAGAGGGCAAGGAGGATGTCCGCTGGCTCGAAGCCGGACACGCAGGAAGGTACCTTCCACTTTTCCTCAAGGAAGCGGTAGGGCTCAAGGCCTGTGACCATGCACACGTGTCCGGGCAAAAGAAAGGCGTCGATATTGTTGTCCGTATCCTGCAGGAGAAGTTCCAGGGCAGGCGGCACAAGCTTGTGCAGGGAAAAGACACAGAAGTTTTTGAGGTTTTTGGCTCTTGCCGTAAGCATTGTGCCTGCCACCGTGGGTGCAGTGGTCTCGAAGCCTATGCCCAGAAAGACCACAGTCTTGTCCGGGTTTTGTTCCGCAATGGCAAGGGAGTCCAGGGGGGAGTACACAATGTGTATTTTGGCGCCCTCGGCCATGGCGTGTTTTAAGGATCTGCCGTTTGGTCCAGGCACGCGAATGAGATCGCCAAAGGTGCACAGACAGACATCGGGATTTTGGGCCATCTTGAGGAAGGCCGCGACCTCCGCGTCGTGGGTCACGCAGACCGGACAGCCAGGGCCCGAGAGATGGGTTATGCCTTTTGGCAAAAGGGAGCGCAGGCCGGACTGGAAGATGGAGACTGTGTGGGTTCCGCACACTTCCATAAAGCGCATCTGCCCGCCCTCGATGTTTGAAAGAGCCTTTTCAAGGCGCCGCAAAAGGGCCTGGCAGAGCTTTTTGTCCCGCAAAATGCCCTCTTCTGCTAAAATGTTTTCCTCTTCCCCTCTGCTTGTCTGTGCACACATGACTTCTCTCCTTTAAGGCAGGAGGGGGGCCTGTCCCAGGCCTTCGGCCATGGGCAGCCCGCACATGATGTTGGCGTTGGCAAGGGCCTGGCCGGAAGCGCCGCGGCAGATGTTGTCAATGGCGGAGACTATGATGAGGCGCTTTGTCCTCGGATCGAGCACAAGGCCCATGTCGCAGAAAAGGCTTCCGCGCACAAATCGGGTCTCGGGAAGGCTTCCCTTGGCAAGGACGCGCACAAAGGGGCAGTCCTTGTAGAAGTCCTTGTACACCTGCCAGATTTCGTCCAGGTTTTTGTCTGTGGCAAGCTTTGTGTAGATGGTGGAGAGTATGCCCCTGTTCATGGGCACAAGGTGGGGGTTGAAGGACACTGTCACGGGCTTTCCTGCAAGCAGGGAGAGCTCCTGCTCGATTTCCGGGGTGTGCCTGTGCTTGCCAAGGCCATAGGCCTTGAAGCTGTCCGTCACCTCGCAATAGAGGCTTGTGGTGACAGCCTTGCGTCCTGCGCCCGAGGTGCCGGACTTGGAGTCGATGACAATGTCCTCGCTGCTCACAAGGCCGTTTCTGAGTGCCGGTGCGAGTCCCAGGATGATGGATGTGGGGTAGCAGCCGGGGTTTGCCACAAGGCGGGCCTTTGCGACCTTGTCCGCGTAGAATTCCGGAAGGCCAAAGACGGCCTCGGGCAGAAGGTGCTTTTCAGTATGAGCGACCTTGTACCAGGCCTCGTAGACGTCAGCGTCGTGTATGCGGAAGTCCGCGGACAGATCCACCACGCGCACGCCTTCCTCGAGAAGTTCCCTTGCCATGACCATGGCCTTGCCGTGGGGCACAGCCAGAAAGGCTATGTCGCAGTTCTCGGCAACAGCCTTTGGCGAATAGACGCTGATGACAATGTCCGCTCCCGGCAGGCCCTCGAGGAAGGGATAGAATTCCCCAAGGCGTCGTCCGGCCTCGGATCTGGAGCAGCCCATGGTGAGCTTCATGGAGGGGTGCGTAGCCAGAAGTCTTGCCAGTTCCATGCCTGTGTAGCCGGTAATGCCCACAAGGCCAGCGCGAATCTTGTCCATAATTTTTCTATCCTGAAATTTGTCTGTCTGGATCCGGAATTGCGTGGATCCGAAGGGAGGTCTTTTGACTGAGGAGGAAGGGCCCCCTTCGGGGGATCAGGCGTTATTGAGCTTGTCGCACAGGCAGACGTACTTCATCTTGAGCTCGTACAAAAGACTGTGCAACATCTGTTTTTCGTTTTCGTCAAGGCCCTTGCGTGTTTTCTCCTCAAGCATGGCCAGCGTGTCTATGGCGTGTTTTGCCAGTTCCGGGTTGGGCTCTATGACGCCGCTCACCGGATTGGGCACCTCGCCCAACTGGACTAGGGTGGAGGAGGCAAGGGAGAGAATGAAGGTCGAGAAGGTGATTTCCGGAAGCTGGCAGCTGTTTTTTTCTGCTGCCTTGTCCGTGTCCTGCGCCTTTGTGGCGCAATCCTTGTTTGTGCTGCTCTCGCTCATGGATTTTTCGGCGCGAAGGCCCTTGGACCTTCGCGCCGCCTCGCTTGTTTCTTGCGTACCGTGGATACTTGTGGCCTTTTTGCCTGCCAGTGCCTTTAGTTGTGCACGAGCACAGGCTCGACACCCGGCTCGCCCTCGAGGGCAGCCCTGTAGCTCGCAAGGCCCTGTTCCAGGAAATCGTGGGAGCCGCAAAAGCCTCCGTTGTCGATGATGGATCTGTTTAGGGCGTAGAGAGCTGCCACAACATCCGACCAGTCGATCCAGCCCATGTGAGCCACGCGCACAATGCGTCCCTTGAGGGTGTCCTGGCCTCCGGAAATGGTAATGCCCCAGTTTTGCGTACAGTCAGCCTGTACGCGTGCTCCGGAGACAGCGTCCGGCAAAAGCACCGAGGTAAGGCCCCAGGTGTAGTTGCGTCTGGCATAGGGGATAAGGCCCATGGCCTGTATGCTTCTGCGGCAGAGCATTGTGAGCGCCCACTGCTTGCGGTAGAGGGTGTCGAGGCCCTCGCCAAGGAGCAAATCCATGGCCGCGTCAAGGCCCTGGATGAGGTTGACCGGGGTTGTGAAATTGGTCTGGCCCTTGGCAAGATTGGCCCTTTCCTTGGGCAGATTGAAGTAGAAGGAGCCCCTGGTTTTTTCCGCTGCCTTCCAGGCCCTTTCGGAGAGGGCTATGAAGGCAAGCCCCGGAGGCAGCATGAGACCCTTCTGGGAGCCTGTGACAAGGCAGTCTATGCCCCATTCGTCCATGGGGCAGGGGCAGATGCCAACGCCGCTTATGCCGTCCACAATGAGCATGACGCCTGTGTTCTTGAGCTTTGCGGCTATGTCCTTCACAGGGTGCAAAACACCCGTCGATGTTTCGGAAAGCTGGACAAAGAGTCCGCGTGCGTCCCTGTTTTCCTCAAGGCAGGCCTCGATGTCCTCGGGATTGGCCGCAAGGCCCCACTCGTAGCAAAGCTCCACCACCTGCAGGCCACGGGCCCTGGCAATCATGCTCCATCTCTCGCCGAATTTGCCGGCATTGATGACAATGACCTTGTCGCCGGGGGCAAAGAGGCTGTCCACGGCTGCAGTCATGGCGCCTGTTCCGGACGAGGCCAGGGGCAGCACGGGCTCGCTTGTGCCAAAGAGGACCTTGAGCTGTTCCTCGACCTTGAGAAGCAGATCCGAGAAGGCGTGCTCGCGGTGATGGACCGCGTCCTTTGCCAGGGCAAGGCGCACCTGTTCTGGAAGAGGTGTTGGGCCGGGCGTGAGGAGGCGTGCTTTGTTCAGTAGCATGATGACTATCCTTTATTGTTTGCCCCAAATGTGGGGGGGATGGGAAAAGGGAAGAACTAGCTTAGAGCTTATTGCACGAGTAGACAAGGCATTTGAGGTAGGCCGTTTCGGGCATGGCGCAGTGCACGGGGTGATCCGGACCCTGAAAGCCCTGGTGCAAGAGCCGCAAGTGCAGGCCGTGGCGTGCAGCCGCGTGGCTTGCGCAGGATTTGAGCTCGTCTGCACAAAGAAGCTGCGAGCAGGAAGAGGTGAAGAAAAGACCGCCGTCAGCCACAAGTGTGAGGGCAAGGGCGTTGATGCGCCTGTAGGCAGTAAGACCTTCCTTGTGATCCTTCCTGCGCTTTATGAAGGCAGGCGGATCGATGCTCACGATGTCGAAGCGCTCGCCCCTGTCCTTCAGACTCTTCAATGTCTCGAAGGCGTCCCCCTCAAGGCAGGTGCAGGAAGTCCCCTTCGCATTGCGGTGCAGGTTGTCCTTGGCCATGGCAAGCGCCTTTTTCGAGGCGTCGCAAAAGACCACTTCCCTTGCGCCGGCAAGGCCAGCGTTGACGCCAAAGCCGCCAGCGTAGCAAAAGGCGTCGAGAACTCTCTTGCCTTTGGCAAAATGCTGCATGAGCGCCCTGTTTGGTCTTTGATCGTAGTACCAGCCGGTCTTTTGTCCTTCCTTCATAAAGACAGAAAACACGCAGTCGTTTTCCGGCACTTCAAGTGTTTCGGGACATGCGCCGTCTTCTGTGCGGAAAAGCTCAAGGCCCTCCAGAGCGCGCAGGGCAACCGTGTTGTCCCAGAGTATGGATGTGGGCGCAAAAATACTTTCAAGGGCAGATTTGACTGCGTCCCTTCGTTTTTCCATGGCAAGTGTCGTAACCTGCACCGTGAAATGCGAGCCAAAGCGGTCCACCACAAGGCCTGGCAGAAAGTCCCCTTCGGCGTGCACAAGGCGGTAGAAGGGCTTGTCAAAAAGGCTCTCGCGCAAGGCAAGGGCATTGCCAAGGCGCTTTGCTATGAGTTCCTCGTCCAGGGGGACCAGGCTTCGGGCATGCAGGCGCGCACAGATAAGGCTTTGGGGATTGACTGTCGCGCAGCCAAGAATGTTTCCGCGATAGTCCGTGACCGCAACCTCGCTTCCGGGTTCAAGGTCCGCAAGTGGAGAGGCCTTTACGTCCACCTCGTTGGAAAAGACCCACAGATGTCCCATGTTCAGGCGGCGTTCCTCGCCTTTTTTCAGGCGCAGTTGCTGACAGTTTGTCACTCTTTTGTATCCTTGTTCCTGCGGCCGGAAGCTATCTGCCCTGGCCATAGATTTTTTCTGTTTGGGTTGTGAGGCTTGCTCCTCCCTGCGTGACCTCTGCCTCGAAAAGGTAGCCCAGGCGGGCAGAGAGGACATTGAGCGCAAGTTCCACCATGGAGGCAGGGGGCACGTCTGCGCGTCTTTTCAGGGTAAGGCTTCCAGGCGCGTCCACGAAGTCTGCTATCCTTTCGCATGTCTGCCTTCCCTTTTCGTCGTCTCCCTGGCACAGGCTGTTTGCGCTTGCCTTGAGAAGCATGCTTGCTGCGTGCGGATCCGGCGAGATGGTCCTTGCCATGCGTGCCATAAGCCCGTAGTCGCGCAGGGTGAGCACAAGGCCTGTCACGTTCATGGTAGCTCCGTCCAGATCAAGGGTGTAGCTTATGTCTGCCAGATCCTTCAGGCGTACAAGGCCGGTCTCGCGGACCTCTGTAATGCCCGAGGAGGCAAGGTCAGCCTCGAGATGTATCTCTTCCATGCCGTCCATGTTCACAGGAAGGGCGTTTTCCTGCACAAACCTTTGCGAAAGCCGCATTCCGCGCACATGGGCCTCCACGTTGAAGGGCTTGTCGTCGGTCCACACAAGATCGCAGTTTTCCATGAAGAAGGGGGCTGCATTCCTGGCACCCGTGCGTTCGAGATCCCTCAGGCCTGCCCTGGCAACAATGGGGCCATTGGCAACCAGGGCCTCCACAAGGTGGGTGTTTGCCCTTGGCGTGCGCGGCCTCTTGCTTGTGAGCGCCACAAGCTCGCTCAAAAGGGCAGGGGACACCCTGATGTCGTTCAGGGTCACCTCGCGGCTGGTGAGTATTTCCCCTGGCAGGGTCCAGGTGACGTTTTTGAAGGTGCAGGACTTGGCACCTGTGCCGCGTGCGTCTTTGATTTCCATGGTCTTCGAGGAGAGCTGCATGGCATTTTGGGGATTTGCGAGCACAAGGGTCAGATTGTCTGCGTCCACCCTGTCCACGTGTATGCCGCTCACTGCCTGGGCAAAGGGCGGCCTCAGGCCCAGGGTGTACTGCTGCAGAAGGCCGAAGCGTATGCGTACAGTGCCAACTTCCACGCGGGCGAGGGTAACGTGGCGCTCGGCGCTGCTCCAGGCAAGGTCCCTGGCTCGGACGTTGTCGAGAACTGGCACCATGGTGTCGGCATTGTTGATGAGAGTGCCAAGGACCGGCATGCAGGCAAACACGCCCCTGAAGGTGACCTTGCCGTGCACAGTGGGCGCGTGGGCAGAGACAGGACCGTCGGTTGTGCTGTGGCGCGTGCGCCAGCCCGTGATGGTGATCTCCCTTGTCAGGGGCGAGAAGGTCACGCCCTCCAGGGCAGACTCGCCAGGGCCTGCCATGCTCATAATGGCTTCCCGTGTCATGTCCTCCACAGTGCTCTTCAAGAAGAAGCTTGCGGCAACGGTGAGGCCGCAGACAAGGAGCACAAGGGCAAGCAGACTCAGTAGAAGATGCTTCATATATCTTTCTCTCTCCAAAATGCCTGGAAGGGAAGGCAAAGGTCCTTGGCCATACAGTCTCCGCAAGAATGCTGCGAAAGAACGAAAGCAACATGGCCACAAGTGCACTTCCTAGCACGTTTGCCGGACTTTGAAAAGCGCAGGAGGCGAGAAGCGACTGCATTGATACGTAATTGCAAAGTCTTGCACAAGCGGGTAGGGCACTTCTGAGGGGTATTGCATTCTGCAGTATCAGGAGGGTAGGGCAGGATAAGGGGGAAATGCAGCATGCCAAAAAAAGACGCTGCAAGACGAATGATTGTCCCGGGAGAGTGCCGCAAGTGCGCAGGGAAGGGGCACAAAAAAAGGCCTTCCCTGTTGGGGAAGGCCGCTACCTCGAAAAGGCATATGGTTTCTAGCGGGGATTGGTTGCCCCGCAGGCAAAGAGCATGCGGGTGACGCAGGGGGCTGCGTCTTCCCTTTCCCCTGCCGTGAGCTCGACGCCGGTGGCTGTGCCATTGTCTATGGCTTCGAGGGAGGCAAGGAGCTCCTCCGGCTTTACTATGGCCGAGGTGTCGTACTGCGTGTCCGATTTGAGCAGGGGCAGGACTGTGCAGTGGTTCATGTGCTTCTTGTTCAGGCGATCCACGAGATTGAGTTCTGTGCCAATGACAAGCACGTTGGCCTTGCCTGTCCTTGCAGTCTCTGCAGCCTCGCGGATGAGGAAGGAGGTGGGGCCTGCGGCGTCAGCCAGGGCGACAACCTCTGGCCTTGCCTCGGAGTGGACGATGATGCGGCAGCCAGGGTGCTGGAAGCGCATGTCGTTGAGCATGGCAGGAGTGTAGGCCTCGTGTATGCTGCAGTAGCCGGGCCAGAGAAGCAGATGCCTGTCGAGAGGCTGCTCCACGCTTAGATCAATGCCGTCCTCGCAGGTCTTGAGTATGGCCACATCCTCGTCCTTCAGGCCCATCTGGCGCGCAGTGTTGCGGCCAAGGTTCTGGTCCGGCACGAAGAGGACATGCGCGGACTTCTTGAAGGCCCACTGCAGCATGCGGCGCAGATTGCTCGATGTGCACATGGCCCCGCCCATGCGTCCTGTGAGCGCCTTTAGCTCCACGGAAGAGTTGACGTAGACCAGGGGAATGAAATTGTGTCCATGCTCCTTCAGGGTAGCAAGGGTCTTTTCCAGCTGTGCCGCGCTGGGCATGTTGACCGTGCGAGGGGAGGATGCGGCAGCGGGCAAAAGGATTTTCTGATCCTCTCTTGCCAGCATGGCAGCTGTCTCGCCCATGAAGGAAACACCGCAGAAAATGATGTAGCGGGCGTCCAGAGCAGGAATCTTTTGTATGAGCTCCAGGCTGTCCCCAACGTGATCGCAGAACTTGATCACACTGTCCTTTTGATAGTGATGACCAACAATGGCGACCTTCTTGCCCAGTTTTTCCTTGAGGCTCGCGCAGCGTGCCTCTATTTCCAGAATGTCAGTCATGTCTGCTCTCCCTTTTTTTCCTGGCTCTCGTGATGTGAATATGCTGCTCCCGCGGGGGACGATAGTCCTTGTCGCTGCGCGACTCTTCCCTATGCATGGGTTCGGGAACGGATGGGGACGAGTATGGTAGATGCGGTTGATGGAAGGATGCGGAGCATGCTGCGCAAAAGGTCTTTTTTGCACGGCACATGTCTTCTCGTCCTTCGGGGACACGCGACATATATATTTTTCCTGTACTTTGCAACCTCGAAATTGCCCTGTTGTCCTGTTTGCACAGGATGCTGGGCGTGCAGTTGTGCCTGCATCTTGTGCATGGCTTTTATGTATGATCTGCAAGGCAAAGCAATGCTCCCCAACCAGGCTGCAGGCTTCGTGCACTCTTGTCACAGAACTGTAGCGAACCATGGCTAAAATGCCCCGCGCTCAAGGCTTGTCCCTTGCATGAGCTTTTGGTAGAAAGGCCGCCCAAAGGTCATAGCACGCGGCCCGAGGGGCATCAAGATTCATTATTCCGGGAGGTAGCCATGGCCCAGTCACAGGACCTGCACGAGCAGGAAATGAAGGAAGCAGCCGCAAAAGGGCAGGCAAGCCCCGCATCCATGGCAAATCAGGATACGGCAGTTTCGGGTACGAAAGAGGTGACAGCCGAAAAGCCCCTTTCCATGATGAACGGTGACATGCATAAAAGGCCCCTGATCCAGGAAGGCGACGAAACCACCTCGTCCGCCATTCTGGAGGATGCCTCGGGGCAGCACCACCCGGAAGACGAGATGGTCGAGACCGATGGCGGCAACCACGATGGGCACGACTACGAGGAAGCTCTCCCGCAGGAATGCGTGGACGCTGCTGCCGAGGCCTCCTTTGTGCACCCCGCAGACCTTGCCGATCACCTGGAAAATCTGGACCTCGAATCCCAGGTGTGTGCGTTACGGCGCATGAACCGCGAGGACGCAGCAGAGGCCCTCGCGGAAATGGACGAGAATGCAGTCGTTGACGTTCTCGAAAATCTGGATGCCGACGACGCTGCCCAGATCATCGCCGAAATGGAGCCAGACGACGCTGCCGACGTTCTGGACGAGCTGGACGAGGATCACCGCGACGAGCTCCTTGGCCGCCTGAACAAGGAAGACAGCGACGAGCTGAGAAGCCTTCTGAATTTCCCTGCGGACTCCGCTGCCGGCGTCATGAACACGGAAATCATCCTGCTCGAAAACGACTGGACCGTGGACAGGGCCATTGCCCACATCCGCCAGGAAATGGAAGAAGACAAGGAAATGCCCTACTACGGCTATGTGGTCGACGAGGAGGACAAGCTCGTGGGCGTGCTTTCCCTGCGCAACCTCATGCTGGCAAAGCCCGGCACTGTCCTTTCCTCCGCTGTGGCAGGCCAGAGTGTGGTGAGCGTGCTCTTTGATACGGACAAGCGCGATGTGGCAAGCGAGCTTGCCCACTACAACTACATGGCACTTCCCGTTGTGGACTACCAAAACCACCTCATGGGCGTTGTGACCTACGACGATATCATGGACATCATGCACGAGGAGGCCAGCGCAGACATGCTCGGCATGGTGGGTGCCGACCCGGAGGAGACCAGCGATACGCCCTGGCTTGAGAGCGTTGGCAAGCGCCTGCCCTGGCTGTGCGTGAATATGGTGAATTCTACCCTGTCCGCCTCGGTTGTCTACAAATTCGACGGCACCATCAGTCAGATGGCCGTGCTTGCAGTGCTCATGCCCATGGTGGCAAACCAGGGCGGCAACAGCGGCCAGCAGGCCCTGGCGGTCATGATCCGCCAGCTCGCCACGGACAGGTTCGATGTCCGCAAGGCCTGGATGGCAGTTTTGCGCGAGGCCAAGATAGGCATGCTCACAGGCCTTGTGATGGCCATACTGGCCACCATTGGCGCGTGGCTGTTCACCTCCAACCTTGTGATAGGCCTTGTCATGGGCGGAGCGCTTCTGTGCGACATGGTCCTTGGCGCCGTTGCAGGCGGCTCCATTCCTCTGGTCTTCCGCGCCCTGGGACGCGACCCGGCCCAGGCCTCGAGCATATTCCTCACCACCATCACGGACGGCGCGGGCTTTTTCATTTTCCTGGGGCTCGCGACCCTCTTCCTCTTCTCGTAACAACAGGAAGGCAGCAGCCTTTTTTCTTTCTCAATCATGAACAGAGCCCTTGTCTTTGTCGTCATAGCAACAATCTTCTTCTCCAGCATGGAGATTGCCCTGAAGGCCATTGCGGACAGCTTCTCCGCCATGCAGGTCAACATCACCCGCTTTTTTCTGGGGGGCCTTGCCCTCATACCCTTTGCGCTGCGGGATCTTAAGCGCGGCACAAACAGACTGACCCTTGCCTGCATTGGCGAGCTGGCCCTTCTTGGTCTGCTTGGCATGGTGTTCAGCATGGGCTTTTATCAGCTTGCAGTAGAACAGGCCCCGGCAAGCGTTGTGGCTGTGCTTTTCTGCAGCAATACGGCCTTTGTGCTGCTCTTTGCCCATTTGTTGCTGAAAAATCCCATTGCCCGCAGCCAGATTCAGGCCATAGTGCTGGCAATAGCAGGGGTTGTGTGCATTGTCATTCCCTTTGCCGGAACCTTAAGCGTGAAGGCTCTGGCACTGTCGCTCGTAGCTCCCATCACCTTTGCCCTCTATTCCGTGCTCTCCACGCCCATTTGCCGCAGGCATTCGGGTGTTGTTGTCACCTGCGCGACCTTCCTTTTGGGTTCATTTGAGCTCATGCTTTTGCTTGCCCTGGCAAAGCTGACGCCTCTTGGCGGATTTTTCGCTGCCCACGGGCTCGAAATGCTGACCAATGTGGACCTCCTTTCAGGCTATACGCCCGCAAGTTTCCTGGGCATGCTCTACGTAGGCATAGGCGTTTCGGGGGCAGGCTTTGCCTGCTACTTCATGGCTGCAGAGGCTGCCTCGCCCTTTACGGCCTCCCTGGTGTTCTTCTTCAAGCCTGTTCTTGCCCCGATCCTTGCCTGGATCATTCTGGGAGACCACATACCCCTGTCCATGATGACGGGCATAGCGCTCATTGTGTCAGGCTCCCTGTGCCTGCTTTTGGCCCGTATACGCGACATGAACCTTGTGCGCAGCTTCCACCACATGCACAAGGTCTACCACCACAAACGCTGGAAGCACGACTACCGCGCGCGCCACTTCGAGCCCCACTTGCTTGTCTCCATACACAGGCACGATCGCATGAAGGAACTCATGGAACTTTTGGAGATGGATCGGGAGAAGGAACGGGCAGACAAATAGGCAAACCCTTCTCACAGGCCAATGAAAAACCCCGTGTCCGCAAAAGACACGGGGTTTTGTCTATATGGAAGGCATAGGCCTTGTGTGCTTTTGGCGGAGACGCATAGGGGTCGAACCTACCGCAGACCTCTCAGCCTGCCACCAGTTTTGAAGACTGGGCGCCACACCGGTGACGAAACGTCTCCGCATTAGAAGATTTATACCCTTATGTACGGGGCAAATGGCAAAAAGGCAAGAGCCGATTTGGAGCCTTGCCGCGGAAACGTGCCCTATTCCCCGCTCTTTTCAGCCTTTGTTTCGGTAAAGGCAAAGTCCGTGCGAAAGCCCTCGTAGGTGCCGTGCAAAACGTGGACGCCCTTGGCGTCGTGTATGTCCACGTTGTAGACAACAATGTGCTTGCCGGAACGTATGCATTTGGCCTCGGCAATCAGAGGACCATCCTTTCCGGGAGAGAGAAACTGCACATTGGAGGACAGGGTGACAGTGCCCGTGGGCTGCCCGAAGTTGGAGGCTGCGCCAAAGGCAATGTCTCCCAGGGCAAAGAGAACGCCCCCGTGTACAAAGCCCATGCCATTGCAGGCCTTGGGCTCTATGGGCATGCTCACGCGACTGTATTCTGGCGAGGCCTCCTCAACCTTCATGTTGAAGAGATGGTACACATTGTCCCATTTGGTAATGGCCAGTTCCTGTATTGGATCCATTTTGCTTTCCTCTGTTTTGCATCTGTCCTGCCGCAATGTGTCCAAAAAAAGCTGCAGGCAAGACGTTATCGCACAAAAAATGCCGGAGCATGCAAGAGGCTCCGGCAAAGAAAACGTGGCCCATGTGGGCAAAGGTGGGATTAGCAGCTTTCGATCTGCTGGATGCCGTCGAGCTTCCAGGTGCCTGTCTCGTGCTGGCGTATGAAGTGCCAGATTTCGCGGGCATTGGCGGGCTGGGTCTGGCTGGGATCCTCGCGCATGAGCACATCGAAGTAGACCTGGGCCCTGTCCATGCTGCCGAATTCCTCAACGGAAATGAGGTGGGCATTGATGAGCACAATCTGGGTCTGGCTCGGGTTGGGATCTTCCTTGGCCTGGATGCGCAGTTCATCGAGAACAGCGTCCGTGGCGAAATTGGCTATATCGTCCAGATCGCGCTTGTCCCAAGAAGCCTGCATGCGGGTGTAGGCCATCTTGGCGCCGCGCAGGAAGTCTTCCACGTCAAAGCCTTCCGGAATGTTGGTCTGGTAGGAAGGGGCTGCCTGGGCCTGGTTGTTGGAAAGGCCGGACCAGGCGTCCTGGACGCTGTTGCGCTGCATGGTATTCGTGTCATAGGCCTGCTGCTCAGTGTAGTTGCTGGCAGGACCATAGCCTGCTGTCTGGGCTGCGGGCTGGGCAGCACGCTTCTTGCGCAGGAAGAAAATCACGCCGCCAACGATGACGAGGAGCAGAAGAATGTCCATAAAGCCCACGCCGGAGAAGGCGCCGCCGCCGAGCAGGGAGCCAATGAGCGTGCCTGCAAGAAGACCGCCGAGCATGCCGCCGGCAAAGCCGCCAAGAAGGCCGCGCCTCGGCTGCTGGGCAGTAGCCGCCTGATTGGGAGCAGTCTGCTGTGCCCTCTGCTGCTGTTGCATGGCAGGAGCCTTGGTCGGAGCGCGCATGGCAGGCTGGCTGCCGAAAGATCTGCCGCCACCCATGCGAGCCGCGTCGGAGTCGAGCGGAAGGGCGAGGCTCAAGGTAAAGACAAGGAAGAGAGCCGAGAAAAGAGCTGTGAATTTCTTGATCATGCGAGTTCTGCGTTGGTGCGCCTGTCCATAGAAGTGAGGACGGTCGGGACGCAGCTCCTGTTGTTTCCCGAGGTTTGTGAAGCAAGCTTGAGACAAATGTGTGAGTTGCCGACTTGCCGGATTCAGTGCGAAAAAGGCTCTGACACTGTTTCCACGCGATGGAAGATAAGGTCTGCAAAGGGAAAAGGCAAGGGTGGCGCGAAAAAAGCGTGGCTTAGGGGCCGTTGCCCGGGACCTTCCGTACTGTCCGGAAAAATCCCTTCCCCAAAAGGGGCGCCTGCTCTGCTACTTTCCCTGGGCGTCCACGTAGAGCCAGAAAAGCGCGCTTTCCTTGAGCGGGGAGGGCTGGCCGTCTGGCCCTTTAAGAGGAGCTCCCTCCCTTGTTGCCGTGCAGCACCACCAGCCAGCCCTGTTCAGCACAACTGCAAAGGTGCCGTCCGGCAGGGTGCGAAGGTGCATTTCCTCGTGCCAGGGCGTGGGAACCTTTGTCTTTTCCGTATTGATGCGGAAAACCTGCACCGGCACGCCAGCTGCCGGCTTGCCGTTCACCAGCACCCTGGCGGCAAAAAGGGCAGGCGAGAAGAGTCCGAAGGGGCGGACAAGGGGGACTATCTCGTGGCTCAGGCCCAGAGGAAGATCCCAGCCCCAGTCCTCGCCAAAGACAGGCAGCATTGTCTTTACTATGTGGCGCTCGTAGCCTGCCTCGGACTGGGACCACCAGGGCTGGGTCTCGATGACAAACTGGTAGAGGCCTGGCCTGTCGAGGCCCACATTGGCGCCCCAGGCCTTCTGGTTCAGATAGCGGATTTCCTCTATGTCGCCCAGGCGATCCTCGCGCCTTGCAGGACGCCTGGGATTTTCCGCGTCCTTGTCAAAGCGGTAGATGGTAAAGATGCGCGGCGGATCAATGGCCACTCCCCTGTAGCGGAAGGCTTCCATGCCCACAATGAGCAGATCCACCTCCTCCTTGAGCTGCTGGGGGGCAATGCTTGCCTGTATGCTTGCATTGACAGCGTCCACGATCTCGCAGACCTCGGCTGTATCGGGCTTGGCGTCGGCCTTGCCTGCGCTCTCATTGGATTTTGCGCCGTTTTTCTCGCCCTGCTTGCTCTTTTGGGCTTCATCTGCGCTCTTTTTTGATTTTTCCTGCTCGTTTGGTTTGGCAACTGCTTCCCCTGCCTCTGTGGCCTGGGTGACGGAGAGGGGGGATTCGATGCTTGGCTTGCTCGGCACAAGAAGAGTTGCCCTTGAGGCCTCGCACGGGCCTGCAAGGTGAAAGAAGAGGCAAGCCACAAGAAGAAGGACAAGTGCAAGCGGCGTTTTGGGACACGACTGGGGCCTTGAGCCCCTTGAAAGACAGGCTTTGGGGGAGAATGACATGGAGACCTCTGCCCCTGGGGCACAGGAAAGAAGGAAATGAAAAAGAACGCTTTTTTCTTGATCGCAAGCACCTTTCCTGTCAACGCCTTGCGAAAAACGTCACGTGGGAAAAGAGGTGCTTTTGTGAAAAGCCTCTGTGCAACTATCACGCTTGGAACATTTTTCGTGCTTGTTTGCGCAAACGGGCCACAGTGTGCCATAGTAGGGCTCGTTTCCGGCTCTGTCTTGCGAGCCCATCGTCTGCTGTCTGAATCCGCCTGCTGCCCAAATCCGCATGCACAGCAAGGTGCCAGCCTCTTTTTTTCCTGCCTTATGAAATACCTTGACGCCGAAACACTCAATCTCCTGGACAGAACATGGAGCGACTGGCTTGAAAAGGCGCGCACGCTCAAGCAGCGCCGCATCCGTCTGCGCCTGTACTTCGTCTATCTGCTTATCAGACACGGCGGCCTGCGCCTGGGAGAGGCTCTGGAGATCGACGACAAGAAGGACCTGATATTTTCCACCTCTACCATACATGTGGCGGATGATCGGGACATACAGATCCAGGATCAGGCCATGGCAAGCCTCTTGCGCATAGCAGAGGATCCTGCCGTAAGCGATCTTTTGGGCAGCCTCTCCCATGTGGACCCTGGCTATGTGCGCAAGAACTTCTATCTTGTGGCGGACATGTGCGGCATAGACAAATCCCTTGGAGGCCCAAGGGTTTTGCGTCACTCCCGTGGGGCGGAGCTTTTGAACAACGGCATCCCTGTGTCCATTGTGCAGAAGTTTCTGGGCCTGCAAAGCCCAGCCCAGGCCGTGCAGCTCAAGGACTTCCATGACAGCGAGGCAAGGCAGATCCTTCACGCCCATCTGCGCAGGGAGACCCTGCGCCACTCCTCCGCGCGCAACGCCTTTGCCGGCAGCATCACGACCATACGCGAGGGTATGACCACGGCCCTTGTGGTTGTGACCTCGCTCTCGGGGCTGGAGATCAGGGCCACAGTGTCCATGGAAAGCATGCGCACTCTCTCCCTGCACAAGGGACAGACAGTCACTGCCACGGTGAAGGCCCCCTGGGTTGTGCTCACAAAAGAGGGAAGCGAGACCAGCCTTGGCAACAACTATACGGGAACAGTGCTCTATGTGCGCGAGGGCGAGATTGAGGCCTCTGTGCGTATACGGCTGGACGACGGCACTGGCATGGCAGCCCTCATGGGCATGGAGGCAGTGCGCAGGATGGAAATAGGAGAAGGGACACGCTGCAGCGTGAGCTTTTCCTCCATGGCCGTGGCACTTCTGCCTGGCTAGGACCGATTTTTCCCCCTTCCCCGAAAGGACAAAAAAGCCTGTCCCGCTCGTGCGGGGCAGGCTTTTGCAAAGACTGGGCAGGAGCTCTAGTCCTTGACGACCACGATCTTTTCCAGACCGTGCAGGGAGTTTGCGCGAAAGAGTTCCTGGCTTGAGAGGGCCTTGGCAAGCCCGCACAGCCTTTCCTGCACAAGCGAGCGCTCAAGGAGAAAGTCGAGGCACACGCTGTCCCTGGCCCTGTCGCGGGCAGGGGGACAGAAAAGCGCAGGTCCCTGCTTGCAGAGCAGGGCGCCATGGCCTGTGCCAGCCACGGCTGCGCAGCGGTTGACGATGATGGCGTCGTCGATCTCGCCGGCCTGCACTCTTTCCTGTATTGTATCCTGTTCCTGCAGGGCTTTTGTTGTGTCGAGCTGCCAGGCGTCGCTACGCTCGTCAAGGCAGGTACGGCAAACGCCGCATGTGCGTGTGCCGTCTTCTGCAAGGGGAAGGGCTGCAAAGAGCACGCTTCCGTCCTTTTGAAGCTCCATGTGAAGGGCAGCCCTTTTCTGGATGTCCACGCCTGCCTTCAAAAGTTCCTCTTCCACGGACGCAGGCAGCATGCCCCAGGGGCAGGGAAGGCCTCCGCTCCAAAGGGCCTCGGAGCCTGGCAGGGGCAGTTCCACGGAAGAGACGGCCCTTGCAAGGGATTCAAGCCTGTCTGTGGGGATGGCGTGTTCGCTTGCGAGACGTATCAGGCGCGCAAGGTGCCTTTCCAGAAGAAGTGCCCTTCCGCCCTCAAGGCGCGTGGCTGTCCGTATGGGGGAGGCAGGCTGGCAGAGCCTTTTGACAATCTCCTCCCTGTCGGCATCGCGGACCAGAAGGTCCCGCGCCTCTTCCCTGGCCTTCTTGTGCAGGGCAAGGGTCGAGGGGCAAAGGCTGATACCCTTTGGCGAAAAGTGTCCCATGAGCACGCTTGCCTTGCCCAGGGCTTCAAAAAGCAGGTCCCGCACGGGTGTTGTGTTGTCCGCTGCGAGGTTTTGTTCCTCGCGGCCCATGAAGACAAGGCTTTCAAAGGCGTCCTCGAAGTGTGCGGAACAGGAAAAGTCCGGGGCCAGGGTATCATGTATGAAGGAGCCAGGGCAGTTTGTGGCTACCTTGATGTACCCGTCTTCCACCCCAAGCAGGGACGGGCAAAAGACCCAGGGGCGCTGTTGGGGCTCCGGGGCCTTTTTTTGCAGGCGATAGAGCGTGAATTTGAGGAGCGCCATGGGCTGTTCCTCGGTCTCCGGATCCAGGCTTGTTTCCTGTTGCAAAAAGGCTTCCCTGCGCACATAGCCCGCAAGATGGCCGGATTTGCGCAGCTTTTCCATCTGCTCGAAGGCAGTGGCAAGCTGTGCCCTGTTGTAGGCGACAATTGAAAACATGGGCTTGTCGTAGACAAGGCCGTTCAAAATAAAGCTCACAGTGTCATCCCCTGTGTGAAGCCTTGGCTGATTTGGCTGTTATTTGTCTGTTGGTTGTGGAAATTTGTGGCTTATGCGGGCAAGGCATTTTCGATACGCGGGCAGGCTTTTGTTATGGCACTCGCAATATCAGGGCAATCTTTCTCAATGCTGTGCGCAAGAATTTTGGCTGCGCGCAAAAGATCCTGCTTCGTTTCGGCTGTCACATCCGAAGGCGCCTCCAGCCCTCGCAGGGCAAGGGAGCCAGCGTACGGTATGCCAAGGGCAGCAAAAAAGTATTTGAGTGCAAGATGGGAGCCTGCAAAGAGCATATCCCCCTTTCTTCTGCCGGACACGAAAAGCGAGAGAGCCCTTGGACAGAGGGCATTGGCTGCCTTGTTGTGCTCACACGCCCTGCTCTCGTAGAAGCGCTGGCTTCTGTCTATGAGGGCCTTGGCCTGGGCCGGAAGGCCATAGAAGTAGACAGGCGAGAGCCAGAGGACAAGGGAAGCATTGCGCATGGCGGAAAATGCGGCCTCGCAATCGTCCGTCTTTCTAAGAGAGCAGGTACCGTCCTTCTTGCAGGCCCCACAGTGCAGGCAGCCGGAAAACCTATTTTCCGCAAGATGGAGCAGGGAGACCTCAACATGAGTCGCGTCCCTGGCAAGGCCGTCCTGAAGGATGCGCGCAAGCCGCTCCGTTGTTCCCCCCTTGTGGGGGGATGCGCAGACTATGAGAACCCCGGTTTGCGACATGGGCTTTAGGCAAAGTCCCCCACAAAGGGATTGTGCTGCCTCTCGTCGCCAATACTGCTTTGGGGGCCGTGGCCCGGATAGACGATTGTTTCCGGGGGAAGAGTGAAGAGATTTTCGCGTATGCTTGCGAGAAGCTTTTGATGATCGCCCATGGGAAAGTCCGTGCGGCCAACAGAGCGGTAGAAGAGGGCGTCGCCAGTAAAGACGCACCCTGCCTCCCTGATGTAGTAGGAAACGCTGCCCGGGGTGTGTCCGGGCGTATTCAGGACTGTGATCTCGAAGGAGCCTATGCGCGTGCTTCCTTCCGAAAGGCTCGTTTCACTGAAGGCCGGGACCATGGGCATGCCCCAGATGCCGCCCTGTGCGGCCTCGCTGTCTCTTAAGACCTCCTCGCCGGAAGGCAGGTAGCAGGGAACGTCCAGGACCTTTTGCAGGGCTGCCACGCCGTAGAGGTGGTCAAAGTGCCTGTGGGTTATGAGTATGGCAAGGAGCTTCAGATTGTTCCTGCTCAGGAAGGCCAGCATGTCTGCCGGATCGCCGCCCACGTCTATTGCCAGGGCCTCAATGCCGTTGTCCAGAATGTAGCTGTTGGTGCCAAGAGGCCCCAGGGGGAAGGAGTTGACGTGCATATATGCTCCTTGGTTCGTTTGCATTTCATGTGCCGTTTGAGTGGCCGTTTGCATGCCTGTTCGCATGAAGTGAACACTGTGCAGGGGTAGTCCGGAAAATGACCCCTGTCAATGCAGGCCTTGTGTCCCTGTGTCCCGGGGCTATGCCGCCACTGCGCAAGAGCTGTTCACGACAGTGAGCTCAAAGACGCCATTTCCGGCTTTTGTGGGCAGGCGAGTGGATGGCGGACTTTGCACCATTGCTGGCAAGTTGCGGCAAAAGTCTTTCATTGCAAAGCCGGGCAGACGCGCAATGAGTGCGCCTGCCCGGCCAAATATTTCGGATATGGCCGGTTTCCCGGCCTTGTGCCCCCTAGACGTCAAAGAGCATTTCCAGATCTTCCCTTGTGAGAGACTTCCATGTCTCCTGGCCGGGAATGATGGATGCTGCCACGTTGCGCTTGGACTCCTGCAGCCTCAGGATCTTTTCCTCCACAGTGTTCTGGCAGATAAGCTTGTAGGAGAAGACCTGTCTTTGCTGGCCTATGCGGTGCGTCCTGTCCGTGGCCTGGCTTTCCACAGCAGGGTTCCACCACGGATCGTAGTGGATGACGTAGTCCGCTGAGGTAAGGTTCAGGCCTGTACCGCCTGCCTTGAGGGAAATGAGGAAGATGGGGATATCGGGGCTGTTGTTGAAGCGATCCACCTGCTCGAAGCGGTCCTTGCTCGCTCCATCGAGATAGCAGAAGGGCACTTCGCTGAAGGAGAGCCACTGGCGGATGATCTGCAGCATCTGCACGAACTGCGAGAAGACCAGGACCTTGTGGCCGCCCTCCACGATTTCCATGACCATATCCTTGAAGGCCTCGAACTTGCCAGAAGGCAGATTGTTCGAGAAGCCGGGCATGTCTATCTTCAGAAGCCTTGGGTGGCAACAGATCTGGCGCAGTTTGAGCAGGGCGTCCAGAATGGACATCTGGCTCTTTGCCATACCCTTTTCGTCCACATCCGCCAGGACCTGATCGCGCAGCTTGTGGGCCACTGCAGCGTAGAGCTCTGCCTGGGCCTCTTCCAGAGCGCAGCAGGTGACGCTCTCCACCTTGGGCGGCAGATCCTTGGCCACCTCGGACTTTGTACGCCTCAGGATGAAGGGACGCATGCGGATGCGCAGATACTCCAGCGTTTCCGTATCTCCGTCCTTGATGGGACGGACTATGCCGCGCTGGAAGGCGTGCTGCGAGCCCAAAAAGCCCGGCATGAGGAATTCGAACAGCGACCAGAGCTCAAAAAGATTGTTCTCGATGGGCGTACCGGACAGGCACAGGCGCATGCGTGCGGCAAGGCGGCGCACGGAACGCGCAGTGATGGTGTTCGGATTCTTGATGTTCTGCGCCTCGTCCAGGATGACCGTATTGAATTCGAACTTCTGGATTTCTTCCAGATCCCTGCGCAAAAGTGCGTAGGTAGTGATAACAAGGTCCGAGTCCGCGATCTGGCGGAACATGTTTTCCCTGTGCGTGCCGTAGATGATGAGGCGGCGCAGGTCCGGTACGAACTTTTCCGCTTCCCTGTCCCAGTTGGGCAAAACGGATGTGGGCACAACAATGAGGTTCGGGCCTTCGAGCTTCGATTCCACCATATGCTGGATAAAGGCCAGCGTCTGTATGGTCTTGCCAAGGCCCATTTCGTCGGCAAGGATGCCGCCAAAGCCGTACTCCGAGAGGAAGTTCAGATAGGCCAGGCCCTGCAGCTGGTAGGAGCGCAAAGAGGCGCGCAGGCCCTTGGGTTCCGGCACAAGGCGGATTTCCTTGAAGGAGTGAATCTTTTCCCTGAGCTTGCTCCAGAAAGAGTCTGTCTGGGCATTGGGCAGATCATCAAGGAGGCTGTCCAGCATGGGCGCCTCGAACTGTTTGAAGATGGTCTGCGGGGGCTTTGTGGGATCAAGGCCAAGGGCCGAGAGCTTGTGGGCAATGCGCTGCAGCCATTCTTCCGGCAGGGACGTGTAGGAGCCGTCCTTCAGCTGCACGTAGCGCTTGCCGCGCATCCAGGCCTTCCAGATCTTGTCCAGGGGCAGGCTCTGTCCCTCGTAGTCCACGGTGATGTCCAGGGAGAAAACCTTGTCCTTTTCGTTGCTGGCCACTTCCGCGTTGATGGTGGACTTTGTGGAGCGCACCTTGTAGCGCGAGAGTGCCCGCTCGCCGTAGACGCGGTAGGTCTCGACCAGGGTGGGGTAGGTGTCGAGCAAAAAGGCAATGGCCTCCTCTGGCTCCAAAAACCACAGCTTGTTCGAGCGGGGCTGGAAGCCGATGGAGGAGAGGGTTGCCATGAGGTTCGCCTCTTCCTGCTGATGTCTGCGCACAAGGAAGGTCTGGCCCTCGTAGGTGTAGCTGCCTGTCTGGAAATCCGGATTGGGACCGCCCAGGGAGAATTCTCCGTGCTTTGTCTCGTAGATGTTGTCGATTTCCAGGGTGAGAAGGCTTCCTTCCTCGTCCAGGAAGAGTTTGGGATTGTAGGTGGCAGGCTGGAAGACAGGCTCCATCATCTTGAGGAACTTTTCCGGCTCGAAAAGTTCCGAGGAGGGAAGCCTTGTCCACACGCGGTCCAGAAATTCGGAAATTTCCTCGTGGGGGACTACGGGACGCTCGTAGATGAGGCTGCGCACAAGGGACGGGTCAAGGCCTGTCTGCACAGGGTAGAAGCTTCTGCGGTAGCAGACCCACAGGGGCATCTGGCCGTGGAAGGTGACAGGCGGTTCTGTGGGCTCGTCGCTTGCCTTCTTGTGGCTCTCGTCCTCTTCCTCGCTTGTGCTGATGTAGATGAGGGGGCGTCCCTCGCGCTTCAAAAGCACGTCAAAGCAGAAACCCTGGGCGTCCAGATTGGGTTTGAGCTTCAGGGCAAAGGGCGTTGACTCTATGCGGCAGGGTTTGTCCGTATCCTTCCAGAAAATATAGTATTCGTGGCGCACGGCCCAGAAAAACCAGGACACGAGCCCGTCCGGAATCTCCACCCTGTGCCCGAAATAGTCCACGTGCAGACCTATCTGTCTTGCAACCCTGGGCAGCTCAGGGGAGGCCTCGCACCATTCGGGATTGGCTATGAGCTGCTCCAGGGTTATCTCGTTGTGCACAGTGGAGAGGCCGGACTTGTTCTGGCGGGAGCGGAAAAAGGAGACCAAAAGTCTTCCCTCGTCCGGCTCGAAGCGGAAGACAAGGTAGTGCTTGCCTGCCTCCGGCTCCATGCTGGTGGAAAAAAAGCCGCGGAAGCTCTGCTTCCAGTCGACAGCAGGGTTGTGATCGTCCGTTTCCTGGCCTTCCTCCTTGCGCAGCTCGTCCACAAGATGCATGGTCAGCGCTGCCACATGGCTGCAGATGCCCGTGAAGGCATCCGAGCAGTTGCACAGCGACTTGACACTGTGGTCGAAGATGGAGAAGGTCAGCTGGGGTGTATAGACTTGGAAATCGTCGCCCTGGATGTTTCCGGTCACCTCCCATGTTTCGCCTTCCTGGATATGGATCTTCTGCACACCGCTGTCGGAGAGAATGTAACTTCCGGCATCGCGAATGTATTCCGGAATTCTGTCGTGCAGAAATGCCTGGCTTATCTCAAGGATAACACTGTGTTCGGATCGGCTCATGATTCCTCGGGCCCGTCTTGCCACCTTCGGCAGGATGCGGACAATTCTGTTGGGTATTGTGGCTTTGCAAGAACACTGGAGTTTTGCGAAAAATGCGTTGCGCCAAGGGCTCATTCCTGCACAAGGCAAGGGAATTGGCTTTTGTTGCGCGCAAAGATTACGGAGATCTGCCCTGTGGATACACATCCCGAAAGGCATGAGCTGCAGCAACTTTTTTCCAAAATGCGGAAAGCCTCTAGGCTTCAAAGGGGCCTGGCCTTGGGGGATAGGCAGGCAGGGCTTGTGTTCCGCGCAAAAAAGGCTGACAACCGGGGGCGCCTCCCTGTCCAGGATCTTCCCCTGGCCTTGCCCGGGGAACGGGATTGGATGGATTTTGGGCGCAATTGTACAAAAGAAATCTGCTAGGATCTTGCGGACCATATAACAGGAAGGGCAAAATGATCAATACGCCTGCAGCAAAAAAGATGTATGTGCGCAAAACAGGCAGGAAGGGCCAGTTTCTGCCCCAAGGCCTTCTGCTCAAATACCTCACCTTTTGCCTTGTGCTTTTTCTTTTTGTCTGCACAGGCCTTGCCGAAGCACAGGGGACAGAGTCCGGCACGCAGCAAAAGGCTCCTGTGGACGGCGGCAACCTTGTGCTTGGCAGCATAGGGGAGCCCTCGAACCTCAACCCCTACATAAGCTCGGACTCTGCCTCCCACGAGGTTGCGGACCTCATCTTCATTGCTCCCCTGCGCTACAACAAAAACCTGGAACTGGAGCTGTGGGCAGCCGAGAGCTTTGACATGTCCGAGGACGGGAAACGCATAGTCATCCGTCTGAAAAAGGGCATACTCTGGGAAGACGGGGTGGAGATGACAGCGGACGATCTCGTCTTCACCATCAGGCTTGTGGCGGATCCAAAGACGGGCAGTCCCTACGCAGAAGACTTTATGCGCATCAGGGATGTTAAAAAGCTTGACCGATATACGGTTGAGGTCAGCTACGACACCTATTATGCGAGGGCAAAGGTCAGCTTTGCCTCCTCCATCCTGCCCAAACACGTGCTTGAGGGGCAGGACGTGCGCACAGGAAGCTTTGCCCGCAATCCCGTAGGCGCAGGCCCCTTCAAACTTTATTCCTGGTCCAGCGGCTCCGAACTAACCCTTGCTGCAAACGAGCGCTACTTCCTTGTCAAGCCGCATATTGCGACCATCACCTACAGAATCATCCCGGACATGGCTACCATGTTCATGGAACTGAAAGCCGGAAGGCTGGACATGATGGGTCTTTCTCCTGAGCAGTACCTGCGCCAGACAAAGGGCCCTGCCTGGGAGGACAATTTCCGCAAATACCGCTACCTCTCCTCGTCCTACACCTATCTGGGCTTCAATATGCGCCACCCCTTCTTTGCGGACAAGCGCGTGCGCTGGGCCATTTCCAAAGCACTTGACAGAAACGAGCTCGTCAAGGGCGCACTGCTAGGCCAGGGCGTTCCGGCCTTTGGTCCCTACAAGCCCGGGACATCCTTCTATCATCCGGATCTGAAGCCAGTGGCTCAGGATACAGAGGGCGCAAAAAGGCTTCTTGCAGAGGCCGGCTTTGCGGACAGGGACGGAGACGGCGTTGTGGAGCGGGATGGCAAGAAGCTCGAATTCACCATCCTGACCAATCAGGGCAATCAGGAGCGCATATTGTGCGCCATCATCATGCAGCAGCAGCTGGCAAGGGTGGGCATCCGCGTCAGTGTGCGCACAGTGGAATGGGCTGCCTTTATCAGGGAATTCGTGAACAAGGGCGCCTTTGACGCAGTGATCCTTGGCTGGACCATTACCCCGGATCCGGACTTGTACCAGGTCTGGCACTCCTCAAGCGCAGTGGAAGGCGGCCTCAATTTCACCTGGTTCAAGAACAAAAGGCTGGATATGCTTCTGGAAAGGGGGCGCGCCACCCTCGACGAGGAAGAGCGAAGGAAGATATACTATGGAGTGCAGGAAGTTTTGGCGGACGAGCAACCCTACTGCTTCCTCTATGTGCCCTGGTCCCTGCCCATCCTCAAAAGCCGCATCAGGGGCATAGAGCCGGCTTTGGCCGGCATTGCCTGGAACATGGAACGGTGGTGGATTGCAGGCGAAAAGCCTGCAGCAAGGCTTGTGCCCTGACAAGCCTTCTTGCGCTTGGAGTTGCTTCGTGGCATAGGCTCGTTTCTTGCGGCGCCTGTCCGCACGCACTGTCCGCAGTCTTTTTTTCCGGATATGCGGACAGTGCCCAAAGCAGGATTCTTTGCCACGAAACCGCAATTTTCAAAGAAATCACGTAGGATACCATGCCCTTTTCCACTACACCCATACAGGAACAGCACGGCCTGCGCTTTGCCTGTACTACCCTCCTTCTGTCCTGGCTCACGGCCTTCGGACCCTTGTGCACGGACATGTATCTGCCCACTCTGCCGGACATAGCGGCGGATTTGAGCATTTCCACTGCCCTTGCTCAGTCGAGCATCACCTCCTGCCTTCTGGGCCTGGCCCTGGGCCAGCTCTTTGTGGGGCCCATATCCGACAGCAGGGGGCGCCACGGTGTGCTCGTGCTCTCGCTTGTGCTCTACACAGTGGCTTCCTTCCTCTGCACCCAGGCCGAGGATGGCACAAGCTTCATCGTTCTGCGCTTTTTGCAGGGCTTCGGGGGCGCCGGAGGGGCAGTGCTCGCAAGGGCCGTTTGCTGCGACATCTTCCACGGCTCGAAGCTCACACAATACATTTCGCTGCTCATGGCAATTCACAGCGTAGCCCCCATCCTGGGGCCTGTGGTTGGCGGCTTTCTCGGCGGCTGGGCAGGCTGGCGCAGCGTCTTCTGGGTGCTTGCAGGCATCGGGGTGATTCTGACGCTTTCGACCCTCTTCTTCTTGCCCGAAACCCTGGCGAAGGATAAGCGCGTGCAGGGCGGGGTTCTCGCATCCCTTGCGAACACCGGAAGGCTTTTCAGAGAGCGGGCGTACCTTTGCTACACCTGCGTGCAGGGCTTCACCATGGGAGGCTTTTTTGCCTATGTCTCGGCCTCGCCCTTTGTGTTCCAGAACGTCTACGGCCTTTCCATGGAGCGCTTCAGCCTCATCTTTGCCGTGAACGCCATAGGTATGGTGTGCACCTCCCTTCTGGCAGGCTGGTTGTCCAAACGTTTGGGTGACAAGCGCCTTCTTCTTGCCGGAGACATGGCGCGAACACTTGCCTGCGGGGCTGTCTTCTACGTATGCCTTGTGACCCCTGCCTCGCCCTGGCCGCTCATGATAGCGCTTTTTGCCATGCTTGCCATGCAAAGCTTCACCCTCTCTCCAAGCTTTTCTTTGGCCATCTGCTCGCAGTCCGTGGGAGCAGGTGCAGCCTCCGGGATCCTCGGTGTGGCAGTCTTTCTCTTCGGCGCCCTGACGTCCCCCCTGACAGGCCTTGCAGGCCCCCAAAGCGCGCTCCCCTTGGGTATCATTGTTCTTGTGACAGGGCTTTGCTCGCTTTGTTCGAGCATTTTGGGCAACAGACTCTACGAGACAAAGCTTGTGCCCTAGGCGGACAACGCAACAGGACTTGTCATTGAACTTGCTACTCAACTCAACAATAACTAGTTGTTTTTGGTGAATGTTGAGTAGGGATAATATAGTGTAATCTTAGCTTGTTAGTTATGGTTTGATCTGAAATAGAGGGGTAAAACTCAACACTAGTCAGGGATTTGCTTTTGGTTAATGAGTATTTCTGGCAAGTAATGGCTAGTGTTTTCGTGTGTTTTAAAAATATTTCAGGGAACTTGCTGCAAATCCTGATACAGAGGTTGACTTTTTGGCTCTTTGTGCCGAGCCTGTGACAAGTTGTCAGTTGTTCGAAAACGAGGACAGGAGGGTGAGTCATGGGCAGTGAAGAAGAAATCGGGCAGAATTCCCATAGCCCGGAAAAATGCGGCAGAGACACTGAGGTGCTGGATGCCGGAAAGGCGCATTGTCTGCCTGTATCTTGCGAGCCCCATTGGGACGCTTGTATTGTCGAAGGGGCGATTCTGGAAGATCTGGAAAGCTCCCTTGTCCGGGATTTTGTCCAAGGATTGCGCAGCATCCATCCGCGTGTGTTCGGACAGATGGACGAGGAAGATACCTTGCGCAACATGCGCGTGATCGCGGCAGATGGCAAAGGGTGCTTGCGCCCGACACTGGCAGGGCTTTTGGCACTCGGAGTCTATCCGCAAAAGTTCTATCCAAGGCTCGTGGTGGCTTTCTCGCTCTTTGCCGGAAACAGAGACGAAAAGGAGAGTCTGCCCGAAAAGCCGACTTTTTGGGAAAGCTGGACTTTTGTTGGTCCCATACCCGTCATGGTTGCCGATGCCCTTGAGTGCGTGGAAAGAAACATGCGTACAGGTGCGAAGATAGAGGGTGCCTTCAGAAAAGATGTCCCGGACTACGCACTTTCGGCAGTACGCGAGGCCGTAGCCAACGCCCTGCAGCACAGGTCCTATGCCCCGCAAGATCTTGGTCAGCCTGTGTGCATCACTATGTATGGAGACAGCCTTGAGGTCACAAGCCCCGGCAGCCTGTACGGAATGGCTGCAGAAGATCTGGGAAAGCCTGGGAAAACATCCAGCAGAAACGTCTTTCTTTCCGCCATCCTCGAGGCAACCTTTGAGATCACGCCCTACAAGAACGATGTGTACGGAAACAGGGGCCTTATTGCGGACAACTGCGGCAGAGGCCTTACCACCATCGAAAGCGAGCTTGCGAGGGAGGGGGTGCAGCCTGCGCGCATCAGGGCCTTGCCCGATTCTTTCAGCGTGAGCTTTGCAAGTCGCGGAGCTCATGTTTCGGGGAAAAAGAACATACGGGGCAGTCAGCTTTCAGACACTATTGTGGAGATGATAGGGAAGAGCGGCAGCGTGAGCGTGCGCGAAATCGTGGATTCCACAGGCTTTTCCCGCACAAGTGTCGCCAATGCCCTGCAAAGGCTCAAGAAGGCAGGAAGAGTGGAAGCGACCGAGGGGCGCAACAGCCCAAGGCAAAGGTACAGGCTCACGGAAAAGTAGTTGCCCTCCTTTTGCCAATCTCTTTTTCCGGATTTTCGGACTTTCGAACGCTCCCTTTTCCTGCAAAATTCGCGGGAGAAGGGGGCTTCGTGCGCTCTCGCAGTCTTGGCAATGCCCTTCATTCAGGCTACAAGAAAAAGAAGTGAGGAACATGAGGGACATGAGGGACAATTTTGTCCTGCCTGTGTCCAAGTCTGCGGAGAGCATTGTATGATACGCATCCAGGAAATTCTCGACAAGGTGCAGTCGCTGCACAAGGACGCCGATCTGGAGATGATCCAGAGGGCCTACATCTTTGCCGCCACGGCCCACGCAGGACAGACAAGACTCTCCGGAGAACCCTATCTGTCCCATCCTCTGGCCGTTGCCAACATCCTGGCCGAAATGGGCTTTGACGAGCCTACCATCGCGGCAGGCCTTTTGCACGACACAGTGGAAGACACAGGTGTGGACATAGACACCATTGCCGAAAACTTCGGCGACGAGACCGCGGACATCGTGGATGGTGTCACAAAGATCAGCCGCATTCCCTTTGACAGCAAGGAAGAGGCTCAGGCAGAGAACATACGCAAGATGATCCTCGCCATGAGCCACGACATGCGCGTCATCATGGTCAAACTGGCAGACCGTCTGCACAACATGAGCACTCTGGACTTCCAGAAGGCCTACAAGCAAAAGCGCATAGCCCAGGAGACCATGGACATCTATGCTCCCCTGGCAAACAGGCTCGGCCTCTACAACATCATGCGCAAGCTGGAGGATCTGAGCTTCAAGTATCTTCGCCCCGACGTCTACAATCTGATTACCCACTGGCTGGAAGAACATCAGGTGGTGGAAAAGAAGATCATAGAGAACGTTGTGGGCATGCTTCAGGATTTTCTGAAGAAGAACGACATCGAGGGTCAGGTCTACGGACGTATCAAGCACCACTACAGCATCTACAAGAAGATGCTGGCAGAGTCCCTGACTCTGGACGAAATGCACGACATCATGGCCTTCAGGGTCATAGTCAAGGATGTCAAGGAATGCTACGCGGTCCTTGGCCTTGTGCACCAGCAGTGGAAACCCGTGCACGGGCGCTTCAAAGACTACATTTCCATGCCCAAGGCCAACGGCTACCAGAGCCTGCACACCACGGTCATAGGCCCTGACGGCGAGCGTATCGAAGTGCAGATACGCACAGAGGAAATGCACAGGCAGGCAGAGCACGGCATTGCCGCCCACTGGCTCTACAAGGAGCACGGCCGCATCAACAGCAAGGATCTGGCCCAGTTCTCCTGGCTCAACGAAATCTTCGAGCGCCAGCGCGACGAGGCGGACGGCAAGGAGTTCATGCACTCCCTGAAGATGGACCTCTTCCACGACGAGGTCTACGTCTACACGCCTGCAGGCGACGTCAAGGAATTGCCCGAAGGCGCAACGCCCCTGGACTTTGCCTTCCACATCCACACCAAGGTGGGGCAGCACTGCGCAGGCGCCAAGGTCAACGGCCGCCTTGTGCCCCTGGGAACCCCGCTGAAAAACGGCGACACTGTCGAGGTCATCACCGATCCTGCCCGCAACCCCAACAGGGACTGGCTCAAGATTGTCAAGACCGCCAGGGCCCGCAACCGCATCCAGCACTATCTGCGCACCGAAGAGCGCATGCGCGCCATTCAGCTTGGCCGCGAAATGCTGGAAAAGGAAGGCAGGAAGGCCAGCATCAATGTCGTGCGCTGCGCCAAGGAAGGTCAGCTCAACATTGTTGCCCAGGACATGAATTTCGACGGCATAGAGGAACTCTACGCCGCAGTGGGCTACGCCCACGTGACCCCGCGCAAGGTTTTGAACAAGCTCTACGCAGTGCTTCATCCAGGGGAACCGGTAGCTGCACAGAAGGCAGCCGAACCCACGCCACCTGCACAGCCAGCGCACGAGGAGGGCAAGGGCAAGCTTCCCGCAGGCGGCGTTGCCGTCTCCGGCGTGGACGGTGTTCTCATGCGCTTTGCTCGCTGCTGCAATCCCGTGCCCGGGGACCCCATTGTGGGCTACATCAGCCGCGGAGCAGGCATTACCGTTCACAGGGCCGACTGTCCCAATGTTCCCAACATGGAGCCCGAAAGGCTTATTTCCGTGCATTGGGAAGGGGACGAGGGCGAGCAGGGCAAGCCCTTCGAGGGTGGCATCTTCGTTCTTGCCAAGAACCAGCGGGGTGCCCTGGCCTCCATTGCCACTGTTCTTGCAGAGGCGGAAGTCAACATCCAGTCCGCTACCATCAAGGCCCTGGTGGACGGCAGATCCACCCTGCACTTTGTGGTTGAGGTCAAGAACGCCAACCAGCTCTACGAGGTCATCGAGCGCATAGGCAAGCTTCCCAACATCGTGGAGGCAGTGCGCGACAGCGAAGACGCGGACACCACAGTGGCCGATGCCAAGGCCTAGGGCCAACCAGACAGGACATACCAAAAAGGGGGTTTCATGGCGCGGATTTTGTATGGAGTACACGGCACAGGGCATGGACACGCCATGCGCGGGCTCACCATAGCCCGCAGGCTCAGGCAGCACGACTTTCTCTTTGTCTGCGCAGACGATGCCTTATCCGTGCTCAAGCCGGAATTTCCCGTGCACACGATTCCCAATCTCGGCACTGCCTTCAAAAACTACAAGGTGGACTTCAAGACCACCATCAAAAGGGCAGTCCCCCTGCTCTGGAAAAGGGAGAAGTACGTGCGCGAGATCATGGATCTCATCCACGCCTTCGAGCCCGATGTGTGCATGACTGACCTTGAGTACTTTGTGCCAAGGGCCGCAAAGCGCATGAATGTGCCCTGCCTGACCTTGAGCCACCAGCACGTTATCACCTGCTGCAGGCACAATCTGCCCGGCAACATGTGGTGGGACACAATGGTGCAGGGGCTGACTCCAAAATACCTTTTCAGCCCAACGGAACAGAACCTCATTGTCTCCTTCTACCAGCCGCCGGTACTTTCAAAATACAGGGCAAGGGTAGTTCCTCCCATACTGCGGGACAAGGTTATAGCGGCAAAGCCCGAAGATCTGGGCCATGTCCTTGTGTACCAGAGCAACAGCACAAGTCCAGCCCTTTTGGATTTCTTGAAAAACTCTACCAAAAGAACATGCTATGTCTTTGGCTACACCAGGGAAGAGGGACAGGACGGCAATATCGTCTTCATGAAGAAGAGCGAGGACGTCTTTTTGCAGCTTCTTGCGAGTGCGTCCTATGTTGTCCAGGGCGGAAGCCATACGCTCATGACCGAGGCCTTGCATCTTGGCAAGCCCATACTGACCATCCCTCTGAAATCCATGATAGAGCAGCGCTTCAACGCGCTCTACATAGAACGTCTTGGCTACGGCATGCAGGCGGATATGGAGAAGCTCTCTCCGCAACTGCTCACGGAATTCGAGGCAAAGCTGCCAAAGTACCAGGCAAATATCGCAAAGGGACGCTTTTGCGGCAACGAGCTCGTCTTTGGTCTTGTGGACACCTTCATACGGACGAAGGAGCTTCCCCTTGCTGGAGAGCCCAGGGTTTTAGATGCGCCGAGGGAGGAAAAGTCCCTGCGCCTCGGCTCCCCGGAAGAGACGCTTGCGCTCTTTCGCGAGAACAGGTAGCCGAAATCCGCACAAAGCCTCATGAAATCAACAAATTTTCCCGGCCCCGGCCGGGATTTTTGCCCCCTTGGGGGCCCGACAGGCCATGCCTTGGGCATGGGCTCCATGCACACGAGCCTGTCTCCTGCCTCGCAAAAAGAGCGGACAGCAGTTGGATCGCACATTTATGCAAGGGTGATACATATGGCTGAAACAAAAGGAAAATATCCATTGCAGCGCTTGCTGATTCTTCTTGTGGTTACAGGTATGCTTATTCTTTCAGGTTCCATGGAAACAGCAATGGCCGCGGAAAATGCGGCAGAGAAGGGAAGCCTGGGCTTCGAAACCTCTTCCCCGAACGAAACGATCTTCAAACTGGCAAACGGCCTGAATGTCTACCTTATAAAGGACACGCGCTTTCCCATGGTGTGCACAAGGCTTTATGTGCGCACAGGATCGAGCAACGAAAAAGAAAGGGACTTTGGCATAAGTCATGTGCTCGAACATATGGTCTTCAAGGGCACGACCACGCGTCCCAAGGGGCAGATTGCCAGGGAAGTTGAGTCTTTGGGCGGCTATCTCAATGCCTACACGAGCTTTGACAAGACCTGCTATCTTACGGACATGCCCGCAAGGCACTGGCAGACAGGCATAGATATTGTGCGCGACATGGCCTTCCATCCCCTGCTCGATCCAGAGGAGCTGGAAAAGGAAAAGCCCGTCATCATCTCCGAAATGGAAGGCAACGAGGACGAGCCGACCTACAGGCTCTTTCTCGAGGTGCAAAGGGCTGGCCTTGCCAAAACCCCCTATGCCCATCCCATCATAGGCACGAGGGAAAGTGTCAATGCCGTGACCGTGGATTCCCTAAGAGCCTATATCAACACCTGGTACCAGCCCCAGAACATGCTGCTTGTGGTCGCAGGCGACATGGACCCGGAAGCCGTGCGCGCCTATGTGGAGAAGAACTTCTCCTCCCTTGCAAACAGAAACGAGCTTAAAGCCCAGGCCCCCATTGAAGCCAGCAGTCTGGAATTTGCCGACAAGGGGCGCGTGGAAATAGTCAGGGGCAAGTGGAACAAGGTCTATTTGAGCCTTGCCTTCCCCGTGCCGGGCCTTCGCGACTACACATCCCTTGACCTGGATCTTCTGGCCTATCTGCTTGCCGGAGACGGCACCACACCCTTCGAGCGCAAGTACCGCAACGACTTGCGCCTTGTGGACAGCATCTCCGTGAGCAACATGAGCCTTTCCAGAGTGGGGCTTTTCACCATTTCCGCCATTCTGGATGCGGACAAGACAGACCAGTTCTTTACCGAGCTTGTGCGCGATCTCGCCAAATTCAGGATTGGGGACTTTGGCGCAGACGATCTTGCCAGGGCCAAGTTTGTGACAGAGGACGACTTTGACCGCCAGTCCGAGACCCTGAACGGCCTGACCTCCTGGCGGGCCCAGATGGAATTCGAGATGGGCGGGCGCCTTGGCGAGGCCAATATGCGCAAGGCCCTGCGCAGCGTGGATCTTGCCCAGATTGAGAGTGCGTACAGGGACTACATCCGTCCGGAAAGGGTCAGCGTGCGCCTGCTTGCCCCGGAAAAGGCACAGATTGGCGACCTTGCCGCCATCCTGGAACGCGAATGGCCAAAGGCTTCCCAAGGAACGCAGAGTGCAGCGGCTACCAGGGCAAAGGGTCGCGAGACCATAGAGCTTGAAAACGGTGTTCAGCTTGTGCTTGTCCGGGACAACACCATCCCCTACGTGTCCGTGAACATGATAGCTGCAGGCGGCAACGCCCTGCTCAATGAGAAGACACAAGGTCTGGCAACGCTTGTGGCCGATACCTTGAGCGATGGCTGCGGCGAGCTCGACAGGGTGGCCTTTGAAAAGGCCCTGGCCTCGAAGGCCCAGACCCTGGGCGCCAAGGCAGGACGCCAGACCTTTTCCATCAGTGCGAGTACACCCTCGCGCTACATGGACGATCTTCTGGCCCTGATGTACAGCGTCGTGACAGCCCCCCGCTTCGAGGAGAGCGAAATAGCCAGGGCCAAGAAGGACATGCAAAGCGCCAGGATCATCCGCGACGACGACAGTATGTCCAAGCTTGTGGCAAAGCTGTGGCCCTCCCTCTTTGGCAACCACCCCTACGGCCTTGATGCACTCGGCACGGAAAAGGGCGTGAATGCCTTTACGAGGGACGATGTGGTCCGCTACTGGAAGGAACAGATGGCCCAGCCAAGGGTGCTGGTCTTTTCCGGAAAGTTTGACAGGGAAAAGGCCCTTGCTTGGGCGAAGACCCTGCCAAAGGCAAGCGCAAAGCGCGTGGTAGTCGAGGCCCCTTCCTGGGGCAGGGACAAGGAGCTTGTCCTGCACGTGCCGGACAAGAACAAGGCCCATCTTGTGGAACTGTGGCCTACTGTGCCGCAGACACATCCGGATGCGCCTGCCCTGACTCTTTTGCAGGCAGTTCTTTCCGGGCAAAGCGGTCTGCTCTTCTCGAAGATGCGCGACGAGGAGAGCCTTGGCTACACAGTGACTGCCCAAAACCTCACCTTCCAGAAGGCAGGCCTCATGCTCTTCTACGCAGGCACGACACCGGATCGCGTGGAAGAGGCGCGCAAGGGCTTTGCGGCCATAGTACAGAATCTGAAGGAAAAGGAGCTCGATCCTGCCCTGCTTGAGGCAGCCTGCAACGTGATCGAGGGCCGCTATGTGCGCTCGCGCCAGAGCCTGTCCGCCAGGGGCGGCGAGGCTGCCATGGAAGTGTTCTTCGGTCTGCCCGAAGACTTTGCCCTGCAGCAGCTGGAAAAGGCCAGGAAGGTCACTCCTGCGGACATCAGGGAAGTGGTCAGACGCTACTTTGGCGACCCGTACGTGGCTGTGGCGCATCCCTAGCATTTTGTCTATAGTAGGTGTCCGGCATGGCTTCATGCCGGACACACAAGGGCCCCGTGCCCCGAGGAGCGTTTTTATGAACAAAGAGGAACTTCTGGGCCTTCTGGTCTGCCCAGTGTGCCAGGGCAAGCTTGAGCTTTTGCCGGATGCTGGCACTTGCGAGGGCCTTGCCTGCGCAAAATGCGCCCTTGTGTACCCTGTGCGCGAGGGCATTCCCGTCATGCTGCCCGAAGAGGCGCTGACAAGGGACGCCTGGATGAACAGGGACAAGACTGGCACAGGGGAGTAGCAATCAATGCGCATGCTCATAGCATCCGATTTGCACGGTTCCTGCGAGAGCCTTGAGTTTCTGCTTGCAAAGACCGAAGAGATGAAGCCCGACCATGTGGTCCTCTTGGGAGACATCCTCTACCACGGACCGCGCAACAGGCTGCCCGCCTCCTATGGCCCTGGCAACATGCCGGACAATTTTGCAAGGCTCATGGAAATGGTTCCGCTCATCGCCGTTCGTGGCAATTGCGATGCCGAGGTGGATCTCTTTGTCCTGCCATTCCCCATGACGGAAAGCGCCTGGATAGTGGACGGAAGCCTCGAGATATACGCAAGCCACGGCCACCGCATCCCCGAGGTTCCGCCCATGCCGGGCTTTGCGAAGGGAACCGTCTTTTTGCGCGGGCACACCCATGTGCCAAGGGCAGAAGAGGTGGACGGGTACCATTTCTGGAATCCGGGTTCCATGACGCTGCCCAAACAGGGCTATCCCAAAAGCTACGCTGTCTACGACAATGGCTGTTTCACGGTCCTTGGCCTTGATGGATCGGTCATTGCGAAGGAAGAACTCAAGGTCTGATTTTTCCCATTTTCCGGATTTTCGGATGCCCTTGCAGGAGGAGCCCATGAAACCGTCCACGAAGCCGCTCTTTACCCTTGCCGGGAACACGCAACTTGTCCTTGCCTCGGGCTCGCCGCGCAGAAAGCAGTTTCTGGACGATTTGGGCATACCCTACATCGTGCGTCCCGTGTCCGGAGAGCCGGACGCAATCCCCGGCCAGAACTCGCGCGAATTTGCCCTGCACTGTGCACTGTTCAAGATGTGGGCAGCAAGAAAGGCAGACAACGAGGTTGTTCTGGCTGCAGACACCATTGTCACCCTGGACGGCCGCATCATGGGCAAGCCCTCGGACAGGAGCGAGGCTTTGGAAATGCTGAAAAGCCTGAGCGGCAGAGACCATCAGGTGATCACGGCAGTCGCCTTGAGCTTTGCGGATCAGAACACCATTACCGTGTGCGACGTTTGCAACGTGCACTTCTACCCCTTTGGCGAGGATATCTTGCGTTCCTATGTGGGGACCGGAGAGTGCGACGACAAGGCCGGAGCCTACGCCATACAGGGCAAGGGTGCCTTTCTGGTCGAGAAAATCGACGGCTCCTGGAGCACGGTCGTGGGACTGCCCATGACCTGGGTTGTGCAAAAGCTTTTGCAGGCAGGTGTTCTTCTGCCTGCCTGAGACAGTTTCCGGACAGATATGACAGCGGGCATGATGCAAACTTTGCATCATGCCCGCTGTCATTGCTTTGGTTCACGGCGTCTGACGCCATGTCACAGTTCTAACGCTCTAACGGCAATCGTTCAGGGGGGCTGTAACGCGCCGCACCGACCCATATCTGTTCGCAGCAGGTACCGGGGGGCTTTGTAGATTTGTATCTGACTCTGTCCAGCCACTTTTGAGTCACAAAGCAAAAAAAATCCGAAAAAGAGAGCATGGACAAGGCCTTGTCACACCCTGGACGGGCTTCGCTTGGCTCTGATGGCTGCCACGAGGGTTTCGTCCAGAGTGGGGTGGGCCACGATAAGTGAATCCAGTTTCTCCGTGTGGTACTGGCCTATGAGCAAAAGCTGTGCAGAAAGGGTCAGCTGGGAGACATTGGCTCCAATGGCAGCTATGCCTGCCATCTTGTCGCCCCTCCACACAACCTTCACAAAGCCGTAGGGATTGCCCGTAGCCTGGGCTATGACGTTGGAGGCAAAGTGTGCCTTGGAAACGGTAACATTGTTGCTCAGGGCAGTTGCCTCCCTTTCTGTCATGCCCACGCGCATGATCTCCTGGCTTCCGTGGAAGCAGGACGGGCAGGGCCCGGGCTCGTAGGGAGCGGTTTCCAGTCCCAGGATGCTGCGGGCAACGTATTCGCCCTGATGGGTGGCAGCGTGTGCGAGCAGGATCTTTCCGTTGACGTCGCCTATGGCCCAGGTGGTCTCGGAAGAGCGCAAATAGTAGTCGGTGGTGATAAAGCCCCTGCGGTTTAAGGCACAGCCTGCGTTTTCCGCGCCCAGCTCCTCTGTATTGGGCATGCGTCCGGAGGCAATCAGGCCCTTTTTTGCCATGTACTTTGCCCCGTCCGCCAGGGTGAGCACGGCATTTTCCCTGTTCTTGTCCGGAACAAGGGAGACTGCCCTGACACCTGTCAGGCAGATGACACCGCGCTTTTCCAGATGCATGCGCAACTGCATGGCAATGTCGCTGTCTTCCGTGGGTGCCAGCTGGGGCGCTGCCTCGGCAATGATGACGCGCGTGCCCATATGCATGAAAAAGTCCGCCATTTCCACGCCCACAGTGCCGCCGCCTGCAATAATGAGGCTTTCTGGAATGACACGCTGCTGCAAGATGGTTGTGGAACCAAGGATAATGCGTCCGTCCGGAGTGAGGTTCGGATAGGTCGAGGTCCTGGAACCGCAGGCCAGTATCATGTACCTGCTCTCGATGGTGAAGGAATGGGCGTCACGTTCCGTTATGCGTACGCGCGTGGGCGTAAGGCAGTGGGCCGTGCCCTTGAAAAGATGCACGCCAAGGCTGATGAGCTCTATGGCAAGGGCCTTGCGTGTGCCGCTCACGAAGTTGCGCACCTTTTCGCGCAGGGCAGAGAAGTTGACGTGCTCTGACCCATGCAGGATATTGCCCCTGGCAAGATCATCCATGACGCTTAAGGGGCGCACTGCTCCGAGCAAAAGCTTGGTAGGAACGCAGCCGCGGTTAAGGCATGTGCCTCCCCAGCTGCGGTTTTCGACCAATGCGACCTTCTTGCCTGCCCTGGCCAGTATCCTGGCCGCTGCAAGGCCGCCGGGGCCTGCCCCTATGATGATGACGTCAAATGCTTCCATGGATTGGCTCCGCATCTTCCTTGGGTTGCCGAATTGCAATGGGCTCCAAGGTACGACTGTGGGCAGCCTTTTTCAAGGTAGTGAAACACTGCAAAACGGCACGCAAAAAAAATCAGGACGCCCGGAAAAGCCGAACGTCCTGACAAGATTGTGCTTGTTTTTTTCAAAAAGCGTGAGCAGCTTGCCGACTAGTCCTTGAAGGGGGAGAGGTCGCGCAGGGTCTTGATCACCGGGGGAATGTTCTCGATTGCAAAATCCACTTCTTCTTCCGTGTTGTAGCGGCACAGGGAGAAGCGCGTGGAGCTGTGGGCATACTTGAAGGGCACGTTCATGGCCTTGAGCACATGGGAGGACTCAAGGGAGCCAGAGGTGCAGGCAGAACCGGAGCTTGCGCAGATGCCAAGGCGGTCGAGCATGAGCAGCACTGCCTCGCCCTCGATGTTCCTGAAGGCTATGTTGGTTGTGCCGGGCAGGCGGTGTGCGGGATCGCCATTGACCTTGCATTCCGGAACTCTGGCAAGGATGCCGGCCTCAAGCTTGTCGCGAAGTGCTGCCACGCGGGTCAGCTCGTCCGCCATGCCTTCCTTGGCCATCTGGCAGGCCTTGCCGAGGCCCACGATGTAGGGCACGTTTTCCGTACCGCCGCGACGGCCCCTTTCCTGGTGTCCGCCACGGATAAAGGGACGGAAGAGCACGCCCTTGCGGACATAGAGCATGCCTATGCCCTTGGGGCAGTGGATCTTGTGGCCGGAGATGGAGAGCATGTCCACCGGAACCTTGGAGAGATCGATGTCCACCTTGCCTGCGGCCTGCACTGCGTCCGTGTGGAAGAGGATGCCGCGCTCCTTTGCCATTTCCGCCATTTGGGGGATGGGGTAGATGTTGCCTATCTCGTTGTTGGCATACATGATGGACACAATGGCCGTGTCCGGGGTGAGGGCATTGGCGTATTCTTCGAGATCGAGGTTGCCCTTTTCGTCAACACCAAGGCGGGTCACTGTGTAGCCGTTGCGTTCCCAGAAGGCACAGGTCTCGAGAATGGCAGGATGCTCCACAGCAGTTGTGACAATGTGCTTCTTGCCGGGCCTTGTCTGCAGGGCAGTCCAGATGGCAGTGTTGTCACTTTCCGTGCCGCAGGAGGTGAAGATGATTTCCTGGGGCTTTGCATTGAAGAGATCCGCCACCTGTTCGCGGGCCTCGTCCACGTACTTTGCGACCTGTCCGCCAAAGGTGTGCATGCTCGAGGGATTGCCCCAATAGGTTGTGAAGAAGGGCAGCATTGCCTCGGTCACTTCCGGGGCGACCATTGTGGTCGCATTGTTGTCGAAATAGATGGTTTGCATTAGGCCTTCACCTCTTTGACAACGATGTCGGGCTCTACCTGCATGCGCAGTATGGATTCGATGACCTGATGGAGGGTTGCCTGGGAGGCGGGGCAGCCGCCGCAATGGCCGGTGAGCTCCACGCTCACAACCTTTCCGGAAATGTCCACAAGGCGCACGTCGCCGCCGTCAGCCTGCAGCTGGGGACGGATGAGCTGCATGGCAGCCATGACCTTTTGCATGCGCTCGATATTGGTGAGACCGGCAGGGGCTGCTTTCTCTGTGTGGGAGGCTGCGACCTTCTCGTTCTGGGCTATGGTTTGGGCAACGCCTGCAGCTGCCTCGCCCTTGCCCTGACGGCGCAGCTCCTCTTCGAGAATTTCGGAAATCTCGTCGAGGCAGGTGCCACAGGCGCCGCCAGCCTTTGTGAAGGCCGTGATATCCTCAAGAGTGGTCAGATTGTTTTCCCTGATGGCCTTGATGATGGTCTGGTCGGTCACGTTGAAGCATTTGCAGACGAGCTTGCCCTCTTCCTGGGCGTGGGGCATGGCAGGCTCGCCCTTCCAGTTGCGGATGGCTGCCTCAAGGGCTTCCTGGCCCATGACAGAGCAGTGCATCTTTTCCCTGGGCAGGCCGTCGAGGGCCTTGGCGATGTCTGCATTGGTGATCTTCAGCGCATCGTCCACCTTCATGCCAATGACCATATCGGTGAGGATGGAGCTGGAGGCAATGGCGCTGGCGCAGCCGAAGGTTTCGAAGGTGGCCTTTTCGATGACACCCTCGTCGTTTATCTTGAGGTACAGCTTGAGTGCGTCACCGCAGGCAAGGCTTCCCACTTCGCCTATGGCATTGGCGTCTTCCAGGGGACCGGCGTTATGCGGTTTGAGGAAGAAGTCCTGGACCTTTTGTGAGTAGTTCCACATGTGATGTATCTCCTTGTACCGCAAGAGCAGAGATGGGCACTAAGGCCAGGACTTGCGGCGAGAGTTCGGATGAGCTCGATTCTTGCTGTTATATATGTCCCGCTTTGCAAAAGGGAAGCCCCCTTGAGGCGGGCAAATGGCGGAAAAGAAGAGGCCCGCCCCGCGAAAGCTTGTGCAGGGCGGGACAGGCAGTGAAATGCAGGCGTGAAATTTTTCCGTGCGCAGGGAAATTTCTATCCCTTGCGAGTTTCCTGATCTTCCTCCCAGATTTGGGAACAGGGCTTGAGACAACCCTCGTCGCAGGGCTGGGGGCAGGGGGCAATGCTCTCCTCGTCCCTTGCGTCGTCCATGAAGCTCTGATCCGCGCAGCTGCCAAGATCCCTCAGGGTCTTGGAGCGCAAAAAGCTGCGCATATGGTCGTCAAACTGCTGCCAAAATGACACTGTCTTGCACATGTCCTTGCGGGGACAGTTGTCGGTCAGGCAACGCACTGGGGAGATTTCTCCCTCAAGATGCACAATAACGTCCTCGAGGTTGATATCCTCTGGCGGACGATTCAGTCCGTAGCCGCCACCAGCTCCGCGCACTGCAGTAAGGATGTTCAGGGGACGCAGCGCACGTGCGATTTGCTGCAGATAGCCGGAAGAGATGTTTTCCTTTTCACCGACCTGGCTCAACTGGATTCGTTCCCCAGGGGGAAGTTCGGCAAGGCAGAGAAGAAAGCGCAGTCCGTAACGTGTTCTTGTCGAAAAATGCATACGCACCTCGTGGAACTTTGGTCCGACAGACCTTTCTGCTCTGTTGCCATGCACCGGTTTGAGACTTCAGCGGGCTGCAGGAAGAGCAGCCTTTTTTCAGAAAGGCAGGGATATGAGTGGAAAACGGGGTGTTGTGGCAGGTCCTAGAGGGTGAATGTATAGGGGGTTTCCTGGTAGACGTAGTAGTTGAGCCAGTTGCTGAAGAAAAGGTGCGCGTGGGCGCGCCAGTTCATGACAGGGCTCGCATCCGGATTGTCGTTGGGATAATAGTGGCGGGGCTGGTTGATGGGCAGTCCCTTGGCCAGATCCCGCTTGTACTCCAGATCCAGGGTCTCGCGATCGTATTCGAGATGGCCTGTCATGAAGACCTGGGAGTGGTCATATCTCTCGACCAGGGCAAGGCCGGCTTCCCTGGAGATGGCAAGAACGTTGAGCTCCGGAACTTTCAAAACGTCCTTGAGCAAAACCTCGGTGTGCCTTGAGTGGGGGGCGCAGAAGACATCGTCAAAGCCCCTGAACAGGCTGCAGGTGGGCATGAGAATGTCGTGCTCGAAGACACCGAAGCGCTTGGAAGGCAGATCGTGCTTCGGGATGCCGTAGAAGTGGTAGAGGCCGGCCATGGCAGCCCAGCACAGGTAGAGCGAGGAAAAGACGTGGCCGCTGGCCGCATAGGTCATGATGCGCAAAAGCTCGTCCCAGTAGTCCACCTGCTCGAAGTCCAGGTGTTCCACGGGAGCGCCGGTAACGATCATGCCGTCAAAGTGCCGGTCCCTGATTTCGTCAAAGGTCTTGTAGAAGCGCTCAAGGTGCTCAAGGGGCGTGTTGCGAGAAACGTGCTCCCTTGTGCGCAAAAGTGTCACATTGACCTGGATTGGAGTGTTGGAGAGAACGCGCAAAAGCTGTGTTTCTGTTGTGATCTTGGTCGGCATGAGGTTGACGATCACAATGTCGAGCGGACGTATGTCCTGCGAGGATGCGCGCTCCTCGCCCATGACAAAGATGTTTTCCTTTTCAAGGGCGGCCTTGGCAGGCAGATCTGAGGGAATGTTTATGGGCATTTTACTGGGACCGGATGGAAAAGGGTGCCCCGAGGTCAGGGCATAGGACAAAACTGGAAAAACAAAACGTATTCTTTTTCCTTTTTTTTGACCGGCTTTGGATGTTGCCCCCTTTGTGTCTTTTGTAGGGGGTACAATGCCACTCTTGCTGCACGTGTTCTCAAGGAAAGGCAACACATGAGTCTGCGCGACTTCAAGACTAAAAAGCGTAGGAAAACAATTGTCTTGCTAGACAAACCCGAGCAATTGCATTGGGCAGGGTCTTGGGGCAAGGAAAAAGAGCGTAGCCTTTATCTACAAGAATTGGCTAAGCCGGTCAAGAAGCAGCGAAGCAACGGGTATGAAAAAAACGCCCTTTTCAAAGAGTTGTGATCTCAGACGGGTGGTGAACGATTGCGTTGGCACCGTTTGCCAAAAGTTCGGCCTCGTCGCGAAACCCCCAGGTGACGCCTATGGCAAAGAGGCCGGCATTGCGTGCGGTCTTCATGTCTGTGGCAGTGTCGCCCACGTAGGCGACCTCGTCCCTTTCAACTCCGAGCTCGTCTATCATGGCAAGCAGTGCCTCGGGGTTCGGTTTCAGAGGGACATCCGGCCTTTGGCCGCGCGCAAGGGCGAAGGTGGAAGGGAAGAAGTCCTCGGCAAGACTCCGCGTCAATGGATCCGGCTTGTTGGAAAGGATGGCAAGGATTTTTCCCTGCTCCTTAAGGGTCTGCAGCATGGGAAGAATGCCCTCGTAGGGCACGGTGTTGACGCGCATGTGCCCTGTATAGAAGGTCTTGGCTTCGTGCATGAGGGCCTCGAATTCCGCAGTTTCCGGTGCAGGATTGCCGCGCAGGGCCCGTTCGACCAGTTTTCTGAAGCCGTTGCCAACGAAGATCTTGTAGCTTTGTACAGGGTGTACGGGCATGTTGTGCCTTTCAAGCATTGTGTTGCAGGCAAGGGCCAGATCGGCAAGGGTGTCGAGCAGGGTTCCGTCCATGTCAAAGACAAGGGCCTTGTGCTGGGTCCGGGAATTTGCGGAAGAATTGGTAGGCATACTGTTGTCCTTGGCTTTTGCGCGTAACAGAGTGTGGATATCTCTTTTGGCTATGCGTCTGTTTTCTTGCGGGGAGTACCCGGGCAGCGCATTGTGAGAGGAACCAAGACTATACATATTTGCTCTTCGTTGCCAAGACCCGCAAAAGGCTATAGAGGAGTGGCCCGGACAATTGTTTTGTCTGATTCCCGTGCATGTGGAGGAAAGGACAACGTGCGACTTCTGGCCTGCGATTTTGACGGCACCGTTTTTTGCAAACACAGCATTTCGGAACGCGATCTTTTGGCCATTGCCAGATGGCGTGCCGAGGGCAACCTCTTTGGCATTGTCACAGGCCGTGGCGCTGGGACGCTCCTTGCGGACCTTTCCCGCTTTCCTCTGGAATACGACTTTCTCTTGTGCAACAACGGAGCGCTTCTTCTGGACAGCAGGGCAAATCCTGTAGCCGAGCGCCCGCTGGGCATCGAGATGAGCCGCTACCTTCTGGACCACGAGATACGGGAGCACTGTTCAAGCTGCGCGCTTTTCGCAGGATCTGCCATGTACGTCCTTGAGGAGACGGGCCCCTGGCTCAACCCCGTCTACACGCCATCCACTCTGGCTGTCCAAAAGGCCAGGGATATCGATTTCCTGCAGATAAGCTTTGGCTTCAGGGAGAGGACGAGGAGCATGGCCTGGGGGGAAAGGCTGCAGGCGGATGTTGCCGGAAAGGCACAGGTACAGTGCTCGCTTTCCGTTGCCGATGTGACGGCAAGGGGAGTTGGCAAGGCCACTGGCATTGCCTGGGCCCTGGATGCGCTTTGCCTGAGTCCAGGTAACATCCTGACTGTGGGCGACGACGGCAACGACAGGGAAATGCTTGCCGCCTATGATGGCTACGCCATGGAGGGGGCGGACAGGGATGTGCTTGCCGCAGCTGGCAAGAGCACAGCTTCTATTGCGGACCTTGTGGAGCAATGCCTTTAGATCAGAGACAAAAAGCGCTTTCTTGCGCGCACAAAAAAGAGATTTTGCAATGAAATACAAGCAGGAACTTGCCCTGTGCGTTATAACCATGATATGGGGCGCTACCTTCATCGTCATCCGCATGGCAATGGAGAGTTGCGGCCCCCTGTTCTTCGTTGGCTTGCGCTTTGGATGCGCGGCCCTGATTCTTCTTGCGCTCTCATCCTCCGTCATCAGGGATATTACCAGAGAGGAAATCGTGGGCGGGTCTTTGCTAGGCTGCATTGTCTTTGCAGGCTTTGCCCTGCAGACAGCGGGCCTTGCCTCGCTTGATGCTGCCAAGTCCGCCTTTCTGACAGCCTTCTACGTGCCCCTTGTGCCCCTCATAGAGTGGATTTTCATGAAAAGGCGCCCTACGGCCAGATCCTTTGTGAGCCTTGCCCTGGCCTTTGTGGGCGTTGTGCTGCTTTCCGGGGGATTCCAGATGAACTTCGAGGCGAGCACGGGTGAAATGCTGACACTTTTGTGCTCCCTCATCTTTGCCATGGAAATTGTCTGTACAGGCATCCTTGCTCCGCGATCCAATGCCAGACGCCTGGCCTTTGTGGAGGTCTTTGTCACCTCCCTTCTCTCCTTTGCCCTCATGCCCGTGGCAGGAGAAGGGATTCCGGAATTTTCCTGGTACGTGCTCCTTTCCGCCTGCGGCCTGGGCTTGAGCACTGCCCTCATCCAGAGCGTCATGGTCTGGGCACAGAAAACAGTTCCCCCGAGCAGGGCTACCCTCATCTATACGGGCGAGCCTGTCTGGGGCGGCATTTTCGGCTATCTCGCTGGCGAGAGGCTCTCACCCTCGGCCCTGCTTGGCTGCGGCCTTGTGGTCAGCGGCCTTCTGTCCGGCATTGGCAGGAAAAAGGAGCGAAAAGGCAAGACTGTCCAAAAGAGTTCCTCAAGGGCAGGGTAGGCTGCTGTCACTTTTTCGCCTGCCTTGCATTTTGCTGTTCCCTGTGGGAAAAACAAATCAGGTGCTTCCGTTTTTGACAGCACGGAGGGCCTTCCATTCCCAGGAGGAATCAGTATGGCGCGCTATATTACCAACCTCAAGGATCTCGGCAAGGATCTGGCCTGGACACTGTTGCAGCAGGCGCGGGGCATTCCCGAGGCCAAGGGCATAGACGACTTTCTTGAGGACAAGACCTTTGTGCTGCTTTTTGCAAAGTCGGATTTGTCCGAGAGACTGTGTGTTACGGCTGCCATACGCCAGATGCGTGGCCATGCAGTGTACATGGGGCCAGAGGAAAAGTGGGAGGAAACAGTCTCACAGTTCCCGGCTGCGCTCATGGGCTCCATACGCTACTACATGGACGGAGTCATTGTGTACGGCATGCGTGCAAGCCAGTGGCAACCAGGGCCCGAAGTGGACTTCCCTGTCCTGAATGTGGGTTCCATGGACGCGCATCCCGCCCATGCCATAGCGGACATTGCCTGCATGATGCGCTACTGTCACGACGATTTGCGCAAGGTGCGCATTGCCTGGATTGGGGCACCTACAGGAACCATGTTCTCGCTCATGGAAGCGACCATGTTCTTTCCCTTTGCAATGCAGATTGCCCTGCCGGACATGTATCGCAACCCCATATACGAGACTCTCGCAAGCGACTACATGTCGGACATTACCTTTTTTGAGACGCCAAAGGAGGCGGTCAAGAATTGCCAGTTCGTCTTTGCCGGCAACAGTGGTCGCGGCATGCTCTCTCTGGAACAGATCAACAGATGGTCCCTGACCCGCGAGATAATGTCCCATGCGGAAGACAACGCCCATGTTTTGCTTGGCACAGCGCCCATGAAGGCCATTCCCATAGAAAACGAGGTTATTGGCAGCAAGAACGCACTCTTGTTGTTGCAAGCAGAAAACCGCCTGCGTGTCTACAAGCGCATGCTGCACTGGCTCTACGAATATTAACAAGGGCCCAATACACGGCCCGATATGACAAGGAAAACAAAAACCGGCCCAAATCGCCTCACAGGGCATTTGGGCCGGTTTTGCGTTCTTTGTCAGTTTCTTCGGACAAGGCTGCTATTTCTTGTCGGCAGCAGGCCAGAAGTCCCTGGATCGGGCTGGCGCGTAGCCGGAGGAAAAGGCGTCGAGAAGCGTTCCAAAGTACATGCGCAGTCTGGGCTTTATCTGTTGGCTGCGCACATCGTTGCCGGAATAGAAGAGCCTTGTTTCGGTATTGCCGGTCCAGGGGAGCCTTGCGGCCTCAAGTTCCAGAATCCTTCCCCAAAAACCCCTTCTTGCCTGCATGGCCTTTTGCTGCAGGGCATACAATGCGTCGAGATAGCCCTGGGGAAAGTGCGGATCGTGGACTACATAGGCAAAGCCGTTCTCGACCAGAAAGGCTGCCAGTGAAGTCCCGTCTTCAAGGACAACATCCGCCAGAAGGCGTCCCTGGGGATCCTTTCTGCTGGCCTCTGCCCTAAGTGTCACGTGCCTTTTTAAGGCAAGCTTTCTCAAGGCATCCCTTGCCTCTACGGCAAAGTACTGTTCCACATGGCGCCTTGAGCGCTGCCCTTTCTTTGTGCCCTTTGCCTGAGTCTCCTCGTCTTTTTCGACGTGGAAGTTTTCCTCGCGCAGTTCCTGATTGGTGAAGAGGGTGGGCTGCGAGAGGGCAAGGTCCGGAGCGTCTATGCAGGCAAGGCGTATGACACGCCTGTCCGTGAGGCGCAGGGTGTCGCCGTCCGGAATCTGGAGCACAATGGCCCTGGGCCTTGACTCAAGCTCGGGAATGTCCGGCAGCACAAGCCTTGTCTCTTCCCTTGCCGGTACAGGTGCGGAGAGGACCATATCTCCTTCCGTCTCTGCTGCCATTGCCATAGGTGTGCTGCCAAGCGTGGCACAAAGGACAAGGGCTCGCAAAAGGACCTTGGGTCCGAGCATAGGCTAGTTCTCGTAGTAGGAGCGCAAGGGTTGGCTGCGGATGGGATGGCGCAGCTTTCTCAAGGCCTTGGCCTCGATCTGACGGATACGCTCGCGGGTCACGTTGAAGAGCTTGCCCACTTCCTCGAGGGTGTGGTCGCTCTTTTCGGCAATGCCGAAGCGCTTGCGCAAAACCTGCTCTTCCCTGGGGGTGAGGTCCGAGAGGACCTGTGCCAGCTGTTCGGAAAGCTTGGTGTTGATGACTTCTTCCGCAGGGGCAACGGCCTTCTTGTCCTCGATGAAATCGCCAAGGCTGGAGTCTTCCTCGTCGCCAATGGGCGTTTCCAGGGAAATGGGCTCCTTGGCAATCTTCAAAACCTTCTTGACCTTCTCCACGGGGTAGTCCATGCGTTCGGCAATTTCCTCTGGCGTGGGATCGCGGCCGAGCTCCTGGACAAGGTAGCGCGAGGTGCGGATGAGTTTGTTGATGGTCTCGATCATGTGCACCGGGATGCGGATGGTCCTTGCCTGGTCGGCAATGGCGCGGGTGATGGCCTGGCGGATCCACCACGTGGCGTAGGTGGAGAACTTGTAGCCGCGCTGATACTCGAATTTGTCCACAGCCTTCATGAGACCGATGTTGCCTTCCTGGATGAGATCCAGGAATTGCAGGCCGCGGTTGGTGTATTTCTTGGCAATGGAGACCACAAGGCGCAGATTGGAGCGGATGAGCTCCTGCTTGGCCTTCATGGCAGCATCGTTGCCTGTCCTGATGCGCCAGAGGACTTCTTCGAGGTCGCCCACGTTCTGGCAGCACTTTTCCTGCAGACGCTTCAGGATCTCGATCTTGCCCACGATCATTTCTTTGAAGGAAAAGACCTCGTCCACGCTCATGTGCAGACTTCTGGCAACCTCGATGGGCTGAATCTCGCGGTTGTCCAGTTTGTCGAACAGGGACTGTATCTCGTCCTGCTTGCGTCCCGTAGACAGGATGTAGGCAGAAAGATCGCGCTGACAGTTGTGCATCTGGCGCACGTAGTCGTCCACAGTCTCGATGACGCGATCGATGAGCGTCTTTTCGAGCTTGATGTCCGAAAGGCGTTTGACCACCTCTTCCTTGTAGGCAAGGATTTCCTTCTGGACGTTGATGGTCCGCTTGTCCTCGTGCCCCATGGAGTCGTTGAGCTTCTTGTAGAGCTTGCGCTTCTTGCGGTAGATTTCGCGGATCTCGTCGAGAAGAAGAAGAACGCGCGAGCGCTGGTTCATCTCGTCCTCGCTCGGATCGTCTTCCTCGATGGTCTTGACCACATCCTTGAGCTTGATACGGCTCTGGCGCAGTTCGTCGCCCACGTTGATGAGCTCTTCCACGGCCACCGGCACTTCCACCAGGGCGTAGAGAACGTCCATCTCTCCCTGCTCGATCTTCTTGGCTATGACAACCTCGCCGTCCCTGTCCAGCAGGGGCACTGCGCCCATTTCGCGCAAATACATGCGCACGGGATCCGTGCTGCGGGAGGAGTAGTCGGCAGCGTCGTCGTCATCGCTGATGTCCAGACTGTCCTTTTCCGAATCCTCGTCCATGGACGGACGCGAGAGCTTCTTCATCGCATCCTTTTCGTTGTCGACAACAAGTATCTTTCTTTCCTCGAGGGTACTCAGAATCTCTTCGTACTGCTCGGGGCCATGATCGCCTGGCAGGGCGTGCAAGACTTCTTCATGGGTGAGAAAGCCCTTTTCCTTACCTCTGGCAATGAGATCGTCGATAAGTGCCTGGTAATGTTGAACTTCCTTAAACTTGGTCATTTGTTTTCAGCTCCGAAAGAGGTTCCGAAAGAGGTTCCTGAAGGGTGTCAAGAACATGCATGCCGGCGCTGTAGTCGCCTTGTGCATCGCTCTGACGCAGGAGCGCGGAAAAAGAAGATTTTTGAATGGAGTGCAAATATTTGTCAAGAATTTTTTTCAGGGCCCCGAGCTCTGCCTCGGGATTTTTGCACGGCGGTGCCTCAAGGCCGCGGTGCCTGTCCCAGAGAGTTCTTGCCTCACCCTCAAGCTCATAGCCGGCGTTTTCCCCCTGTTCCAGGATCTTGTTCCACAGGGCACTGGCCATGGGGCTTTTGAGCAGTATGTCCGCTCCCATGTCGCGTATGTCCCGTGCGTGTCCCGGGTAGCGTATGGCAGTGCGCAGTATTTCGCGCTCAATGTGGGGCAGGGTAGCCGAAATTGCCTTGTCTTGCGCCTGATTTGCCCTTGGGGCCTGCGACATGTCCTGCACAAGGCCGTCGCGCAGGCTCTGTTCGTCAAAGTTGAGCCAGCGGGAAAGGTAGGAGATGGTCGGGCTCACAAGCTCCGGGATCTGCATGCCGCGGATGAAGGTTCTGCACCATTCGAGGGCGTCCCTGGGGGCTACCCCATAGAGGGTTTCGACACAAAAGCGCAGGCCCGGCATGGCCTTGTCGCACAGCTCGCGGAAAAAGTCCGGTCCCTTGCCGCGCAAAAGTGTGTCTATGTCCTCGCCCTCTGGCTGGAGAATGACCTTGACGGATGCCCCGCGGGAAAGGAATTTGGTAGCCGCTGCCATGGCAGCCTTGCGGCCTGCGTTGTCCCCGTCGTAGAGAAGGTTCACCTGCGGGCCGTAGCCAAGGATGCGCTGGACCTGCTGGTCCGTGAGGGCAGTGCCAAGACCGCCGACAGAATTTTCAAAGCCGTACTGATGCAGGGTGAGCACATCCATGTAGCCTTCTGTGAGATAGACCTTCTTGTTCACCCGTATGGCCTTGGCAGCCAGATCCAGGCCGTAGAGGTGCTCGCCCTTCTTGTAGATGGGGCTGTCCTGGCTGTTGATGTATTTGGCTGCGTCGCTGGCCTTGTCGATGATGCGTCCGCCAAAGGCTATGGTTTCCGAACCTGTGTTGCGGATGGGAAACATGAGCCGTGCACGAAAGGGGTCGTAGGGCTTGCCTGTCTTGGAGGATTTGCCGAGCAGACCGCCCTCCATGGCAAGGTTCAGATCGCATCCTTTGGCCTGCAAAAAGGATGCAAGATCGTGCCAGCCGTCTTTTGCCCAGCCAAGGCCGAAACGTCTGGCAAGCTCCGGGCTTATGCCGCGTTCGGCCATGTATTTGCGGCAGGCAGCCCCGTCCGGGCCTTCCAGATTGGCCACAAAGTGTCCCTGGGCCAGGCGGTACATGAGCAGAAGATCCTTTTTCCTGTTCTTCTGCCTGGCAGCCCCTGGATGCTGCCTTCTCGGACCAAAGGCTGCGAGATCTACCCCTGCCTCCTGGCTCAGCTGTTCGAGCGCATCGCGAAAGCTCAAGCCGTGATACTCCATCATGAAGGTGAAGATGTCGCCGGATTTCTGGCAGCCGAAGCAGTAGAAGCGCCCGTCCGGAGTCACGTTGAAGGAGGGTTTGGTCTCCTGGTGGAAGGGACAGGGCGCCACAAAGCGGTTACCCATCTGCCGCAGGGGAATGTAGCGGCCAATGAGATCCACTATGCTGATACGCTGCTTTATGAGTTCCACAGCGTCGTTTGCTGCCATATCCATTCCTCTTCTCCCCCCGCAGGAGCGGATCTCCTGCAGGGGAAACGGGTATCAATTAGCGTAGGGTGACTATGGTCATGCCGTCGCTGCCGCGATCCGCAGGGGCAAGCACGTAGGAAGAAACCTGGGAGCAGGTGGCAAGGTAGGCGTGCACAGCCTTGCGAAGGGCACCTGTGCCTCGGCCGTGAATGACCTCGAGCTCCTTTTGTTCTGCAAGGTAGGCCTTGTCCAGATTTGCCTGCAGCATCTGCAGGGCATCCTCCGAACGCAGTCCCCGCAAATCCACGCTGAAGGCTGCTTCCCTGGCGTGTTTTGCGCTCTGGGACGAGGCCTCGAATTTGGCGTTTTCGCGGATCTGCCCAAAGACCTTGCCCTGGGGTTGTGCAGGAGTTGCCTTGGCCTGGCCTGCGTTCTTGGGCGTCCAGGCAAGGACGCTCATCTCCGCCCAGAGAGTCACGCCGCCCATGTCTATGCGCACGCGCTTCTTCTTTTCGTCCACATCCCGCACAATGCCCTTCTTGCGAAAGACCGTGTGGGTGACGCTGTCTCCCACAGCGAGATCAAAGACCGGGGCCTCGACTTGAGCCTTTTCCTCGGTTTTATCCATGTCCTTTGCAAGGTCGGCCCTGATGGTCGCCATCTGCTTTAAGGCCTGCTTGTGGGTAACGCGTTCCTCCTTCCAGGCCTGCATGAGTTCCTGGGCCTTGGCGCGCACCTCGTCGTAGAGCTTTGCCCTGTCCTGTTCCAGACGCTCGCGATAGCGTTTGGCAGCGTTTTCCGCCTGGGTTTGCCTTGCTCTGAGACTTTTGAGCTCCTCCTCCCTTTCCAGTGCCAGGGCGTTGAGGCGTTCAAGAAGGTGTCCCGTGTCCTCGCCGTCCTGCAAAAGGTAGTGTCTGGCCCTTGCAAGGATGCATTCGGGCAGGCCGTGCTCTTTTGCAACGTCCAGGGCCTGGCTTGAGCCAACCTGATCGTAGGCCAGGATGTAGCGGGGCTTGTGGGTCTGGTTGTCGAAAAGCATGGAGGCTGCGCGCGTTCCCGGTGTTGCCAGGGCATAGCCCTTGAGCGCCGGAAAGTGCGTAGCAGTAAGAACAAAGGTATGCTTGACCAGCAATTCGTCAAGAAGTCCCTGGGCAAGGGCAGCGCCCTGGGCCGGATCCGTGCCAGAGCCGAATTCGTCGAGAAGAACGAGGCTTCGCCCATCCAAATGCTTCCAGGCTTTGGCAAGGTGATCGATCTGGGCCGTGAAGGTGGAGACATTGGCCTCAAGGCTCTGCTCGTCGCCTATGAAGGCGTCTACCCTCTGCAAAAAGGGCAGATGCGAGGCAGGCCCTGCAGGCACTGGCAGGCCTGTGAGGATCATGGCTGCGCAAAGACCCAGGGTCTTCAGGCAGACGGTCTTGCCGCCGGCGTTGCCGCCACTCACCACAAGAACCCTGTCCCCGGGACGGAAGGTAATGTCCAGGGGACGTATGCGGTTCATGCTTTCCGTGTGGATGCGCCCTTTGGGGATGCCCCTGGCAGCCAGGGCGTCCTGTTCTGCAAGAAGCAGGAGCGGATGGCGCGCCTGGGCGAGGCTTATGCCCTCGGAAACGTCTCCCAGCTGAACCATGCTGCCTTCCACTGCCTCTGCCAGGCGCTGCTTTGCCTGCAAGAGGTCGAGCTCTGTGAGCAGATTGATGGCAGCCTCGGCCCCGTCAATGCTTTGTTCGAGCATGTTGCCAAGGAAGAGCAAGACCTTGCGCTCCTCCTCGCGCTCCTCGCGCTTCAATTCCTGCACGCGGTTGTTGAGCTCAATGAGGAACATGGGCTCGAAATAGCAGGTTTCGCCTGTCTGGGACCAGTCGTGTATGATGCCCTGCAGCTTGTTCTTGTAGGTGGCCTTGAAGGGGAGCACGTAGCGGTCCGAGGAGAGCGTCATGAACTCGTCCTGCAGATAGCCCAGGATGTTGTACTTTTCGGCAAAGGAGCGCACCCTGCGCAAGACTGTCTGGTGTATGCTCCTGATTTCCGAACGAATCTGGAAGAGCTCCGGGGAGGCCTCGTCGCGGATGTTGCCGTCGTCCCCAAGACAGCGCACAAGCGCGTTGTGCAGGGCCTGGGGCAGGGGCGGATTGGTGGCAAGTGCCATGAGGCCGGGCCAGGATTTCTCGCCTTCGGGCACACAGATGGCGTCCCTAAGCTGCATGGCAAGGCCAAGCACTGTGCGCAGGGCCCAGAAGGCATCGCTGTCCAGATTGGCCCTGGCAGCACCCCTCTGGGACACGGCCTGCAGGAACCCGGACACATCCGGAAAATTCCCGAAGGAAAGGGAAACCTTGCCGTTTGCGGCAAGTGTCAGGGTCTCGTCGTAGAGGCGCTGGGCCTGAAGGACATCCGCCTCGCGGTTGAAGGGGAGCAGGTGCAGGGCCCGCTCCCTGCCTGTGTCGGACTGGCAGAAAGCGGAAAGACGCTGCAATATGCGGTCAAACTCCAGGGCGTGGAGGGTGCGTTTGTGAATCACTGTCTCTACCTTGAACTATCCCTGCAGGGCAGCGAGGCGCGCTTTCACTGCGGAAGAAAGCTTTCCGCCGTCAACGCGGCCCTTGTAGGCCTTCATGAGCGGTCCCATGACCTTGCCCATATCGGACGGCCCCTTGGCGCCCACCTTTGCAATGGCTTCCTCGATGACTGTGGCAAGCTCTTCGTCGGTAAGAGCCTTGGGAAGATAGGTTTCGAGCACTGCAAGCTCGTCTGCTTCCTTCGCTGCCAGATCTTCCCTTGCTGCCTTCTTGTATTCGGCAATGGAGTCGCGGCGCTGCTTGGCTTCCTTGATGATGACGTCCAGCACTTCCTCGTCGGTAAGCTCGCCGCCGGGACGGCACAGTTCCACAAGACGGTTCTTGATGGAGGTTTTCAGCATGCGCAGGACAGAGACCTTCAGGCTCTCCCTGGCCTTGTAGGCGCCAATGTAGTCCGCTTCGATCTGTTTTCCGAGAGTCATATACTGTTTCTCCTGATCTCTTGCCGTTTCCTTGCTGCCCCTTGAAGGGGGCAAGTGCCGGCAGGAAAAGTGCGTGTATCGTGTTTGCTGTTTTTTGTGGGACTTGGCCCGAAATCCGACAGCAGGGACAGACAAGGAAAAAATAGTCTTTCAGGGCTTGCTGTCCAGATTTTGAGCATCCCCATGGTATGCCCTGTGCATTTTTTGTGCATGGGGCGCGGGTCATCTGGACTTTCCCCCATCTATCCCCAAAAGACATATCGGCCATCCCTGCCAAAGCCTTCAGTAGGCATCAACCCCTGGCAAATTCGGGCTTTGGCAGAAAACGAAAAGACAGGGACTTTTGAGAACTGCCCTTTGGGCAGCCCGCAAAAAGTCCCTGTGGCAAGCTTTCGGAATATATCTTGGGACAAATCAGTATCTGTAGTAGTTGTCCTGCTGATGGCCGATGATGCCGCCTACAAGTGCGCCGGCTCCGGCTCCGGCAAGGGCACCCCAGCCCACGGAACCTCCGGAAACAGCGGCTATGCCAGCGCCGCCAAGGCCACCGATAACCGTACCACTGGCCACGCCCTGGGAGGTATTGCTCATGTTTGTGCATCCGGAACCCGTGGCAAGCATGATGGCAAGAACAAGAAAGATGCATGCTTTTTTCATAAACTGTCAGTCCATGCCGGCTTCAGGAAAATTTTAGAAAAATTTCCGAAACAACGGCAAAGGGCACTGCCTCCTTGAAAACGTCCTGATGGGAATGGGCTTTTATGTCCTGCTGATACGGGCAATCCTACTTTTGCGCAGGTACCGGCATCTTCATGATATCCTTCCAGAGAACTCCCAGAACAAGGCGATCCTTCTGGTCCGGGTGTGCCGCATACCAGGCGTCGATCTGGCTTGCTATCTCGGGCAGAGGCACATTGGCAAAGGCCTTGTACCAGGATTCCGTAAAGTAGGACATCTTGCGGTAGTCGGACTTCTTGGCCTTGGGATTCTTGGCAATTTTGGCATTTGCCATATCTGTGCCAATCTTGTCCACATTGAGGGCAAGCTCAATGCCAAAGAGCAGGGCCAGCTTGGCTTCCTGGCTTGAGGCCATCCACACGGAACCCGTGAGCTGCTCAATGCGGTTTTGCGGAAGCGGTTTGTCCTGCACGGCATTCCCGGCATTGGCCGCCATGGCAGGTGTGGCCAGGGCAAGCACAAGGACAACAAGAAGGGAAAGGAGTTTTTTCATGTCTTTTCCTCCGGATTTTTTCCGTCCCGGGCGGCTTTTGGGGCCGCAAATTCCCGCCAAGGGTACACGAGGCTTTGCCCGGACTCAACAGCAGGGAAGGATGACAAGGGGGACCGCAAGGTGTTCGGGGCAGGGACAGTCTTCCCTGCCCTGAACAAATACAAGCAAATTGTGTGCCACCAAATAGGCAACAAAGCAGGCAAAGGATGCAGGCCGATGATTCTGGACCCTAGGCCAGACCCAGCCTCTTTGCGATCATCTCGCGGAAGCGGGCAAAGAGGTAGTGGCTGTCGTGGGGGCCAGCCGCAGCCTCCGGATGGTACTGGACGCTCATGACTCCGCGGGAGGGGCTGCAAATGCCTTCGAGTGTCCCGTCGTTCAGATTGATGTGGGTTGTCTCCACACCCTCGAGATTGTCCGGAACCACGCAGAAGCCGTGGTTTTGGGAGCTGATCTCGATGTGCCCTGTGGCCAGATCCTTGACAGGATGGTTGCAGCCGTGGTGCCCGAACTTGAGCTTTGTGGTTGTTGCTCCCATGGCAAGGCCCAGGAGCTGATGCCCAAGGCAGATGCCGGTGATGGGGAAGGTCTTCATGAGTTCGCGCACGTTTGCCACGATGTCCGTAAGCGTGGCAGGGTCTCCGGGGCCATTGGAGAGGAAGACTGCCTCGGCACCGCTCTTCCTGGCCTCTTCGGCAGTAAAGCTCGGCGGCACCATGACAGGGGAGAATCCCGCTGCAATGAGTTCGCGGATAATGTTCCACTTGATGCCGAAATCATAGACCAGAAGGCGTATGGGGCGATTGCCGTTATTGTTCTCGCCTCCCACAAAGGGCAGGCGGCCGTTTGCCTGGGCTGTCACGGGCTTTGGCGCGTTCTTGTGCCAGATGTAGGGTGTCTTTGGGCATACGTACTGCACAAGGCTCTGGCCTTCCATGGTGGGCAGGGCCCTGGCCTTGGCGACAAGGCTGTCCCTGTCAAGATCCTCGGTGGAGATCATGCAGCGCATGGCGCCGTTTTCGCGCAGGGCAATGGTCAGGGCACGGGTGTCGATGCCTTCCATGCCGGGCACGTTGTGCTTTTTCATGAATTCCGGAAGGCTCATGATGGAGCGCCAGTTGGAGGGCTCCTTGCAGCATTCCTTCACGAGCAGGGCGCGCATGTGGATGCCGGCGGATTCCATGTCCTCGGCAGTGATGCCGTAGTTGCCTATGAGGGGATAGGTGAGGCACACAAGCTGGCCGTAGTAGGAAGGATCCGTAAGGACTTCCTGGTAGCCTGTCATGCCTGTGTTGAAAATGACTTCTCCACCTGTCTCGAAGGAGCCGGTGAAGGATCTGCCTTCCAGGGTAAAGCCGTTTTCCAGGGCAAGAAGTGCTTTCATATATAGTGTCTCCTAAGCCGTCAGGCTCAAGACTTGTCGGTTAATCCCATCTGCCTGCAGCCCGGATTCTAGACTGCGTCTTCCGGAGAGCGGCCGTCTGCGCCGTTTGTGTAGTATTCCTGCAGGCTCTTGACCTGGACCTTGCGGCCGCGGGCTGCTCCGATGGCCCTGGCCGTGGCCCGTGCTCCCTGAATGGTCGTGCAGCAGGGGATGCCGTACTGCAGGGTCGCCCTGCGGATGGCCTTGCCGGCGTGGGCAGTGCCCTTGCCGGAAGCAGTGTTCACCACCAGGGCAATCTCGTGGTTGATGAGCTTGTCCACGATGTTGGGCCTGCCTTCCTGCACCTTGTTGACCACTTCCACGTTGAGGCCCTGCTTGTTGAGCATGGCCGCAGTGCCGCGGGTTGCGCAGAGGTTGAAGCCGAGATCCGCGTACAGGTGGGCAATTTCCGTGATCAGGGGCTTGTCCCTGTCGTTCACGGAGAGGAAGACCATGCCCTTGTCGGGCAAAATGTCGCCTGCACCCATCTGGCTCTTCAAAAAGGCGTCGGCAAAGTTTGCGCCCATGCCCATGACTTCGCCTGTGGAATGCATTTCGGGTCCGAGAATGATGTCCACATTGGGGAAGCGCTGGAAGGGCAGGACAGCTTCCTTCACGCAGGTAAAGCCGCCGCGCTTCATGGACCAGGGGTCAAGCTCGTCCAGGGTCTTGCCGAGCATGACCTGGGTTGCCAAAAAGGCCAGCGGGACACCCGTTGCCTTGGAGACAAAGGGCACAGTGCGCGAGGCCCTGGGGTTCACCTCGATGATGTAGAGCTCGTCGCCCTTTAAGGCGAACTGTATGTTCATAAGGCCTATGACCTTGAGCTCGCGGGCAAGGGCCTCAGCCTGCAGGGCTATCTGGGCCACGTGATCGTAGGAGAGGGAATAGGGCGGAAGCACGCAGGCAGAGTCGCCGGAGTGAATGCCCGCTTCCTCGATGTGCTCCATGATGCCGGCCACGTAGACCTCGGTGCCGTCCGAGAGGACGTCCACGTCGATTTCGGTTGCGTGCTGCAGGAACTGGTCGATGAGAATGGGGTGTTCGGGGCGTTCCGGAACCTGTTCGTGGAAGTATTCCACAAGCTCGTTCTTGTCGTAGACAACGGCCATGGCCCTGCCGCCGAGAACGTAGCTCGGGCGCACCATGACAGGATAGCCCACCTTTTCGGCAACCACTATGGCCTCGTCGAGACTCATGGCAGTGCCGTTGGCTGCCTGCTTCAAGCCAAGCTTGTCTATGAGTGCCTGGAAGCGCTCGCGGTCTTCCGCGCGGTCAATGGCGTCCGGGGAGGTGCCAAGGATGTGCACGCCTGCGCGCATGAGGGGCACTGCGAGGTTCAGGGGTGTCTGGCCGCCGAACTGGACAATAATGCCCTCGGGCTTTTCCTTTTCGATGATGTTCATCACATCCTCGAAGGTCAGGGGCTCAAAGAAGAGCCTGTCCGAGGTGTCGTAGTCCGTGGATACTGTCTCGGGGTTGGAGTTGACCATGATGGCCGTGATGCCCTCAGCCCTCAGGGCAAAGGACGCGTGGCAGCAGCAGTAGTCGAACTCTATGCCCTGGCCTATGCGGTTGGGGCCGCCGCCAAGGATGACCACCTTGCGCTCGTTGCCGACCTTGATTTCCTGGCCGGTCTCGTAGGTGGAGTAGTAGTAGGGCGTGTAGGCCTCGAATTCGCCTGCGCACGTATCCACAAGGTAGTAGGTGGGCACAATGCCCAGGGTTTCGCGCAGCCTGCGCACATCCGTTTCCGGACGTTTCCACATTTCCGCCAGCTGCCTGTCGGAAAAGCCGTATTCCTTGGCCCTGCGCATGAGCCCCGGCAGTTCGTCGTTCAGGGGGGTCATGTCGTTGCCAAGGCCGAAGTCGCGGATCTGGTTTTCCATATCCACGATGTCGCGGATCTGGCGCAAGAACCAGGGATCGATGCCTGTGTTTTCGTGTATTTCCTCAACGCTCATGCCCAAGAGCAGGGCGTGACGGATGCTGAAGATGCGCCTGGAGTTCGGGGTACGAAGGCTCTTTACGACATCTTCTTTTGCCGGAAGTTCGGATCTGAAGTTGAAGCCAAGGCCGGAGGCTCCGATTTCCATGGAGCGCAGGCCCTTTTGCAGGGCTTCCTTGAAGGTGCGGCCAATGCTCATGGCCTCGCCCACGCTCTTCATGGAGGTGGTGAGCTCGTCCTTTGCGCCAGGGAATTTTTCGAAGGTAAAGCGGGGAATCTTGACTACACAGTAGTCGATGGCAGGCTCGAAGCTCGCTGCCGTTTCCCTCGTGATATCGTTGCGCAGCTCGTCCAGGGTGTAGCCTATGGCGAGTTTCGCGGCAATCTTGGCAATGGGGAAACCGGTCGCCTTGGAGGCCAGGGCAGAGGAGCGCGACACCCTGGGGTTCATTTCGATGACGACCATGTCGCCGTTTGCGGGGTTGATGCCGAACTGAACGTTGGAGCCACCGGTCTCGACACCGATTTCGCGCATGATGGCAATGCTTGCGTCGCGCATGCGCTGGTATTCGACGTCCGTGAGGGTCTGCACAGGGGCCACGGTGATGGAATCGCCAGTGTGCACGCCCATGGGATCGAGGTTTTCGATGGAGCAGACAATGACGACGTTGTCGTTCTTGTCGCGCATGACCTCCATCTCCATTTCCTTCCAGCCTATGACGCTCTGTTCGATCATGACTTCGGAAACCGGGCTTGCGGTCAGGCCTTTCTGGGCCACGACCTCGAGGTCCTCGAAGTTGTAGGCTATGCCGCCGCCTGTGCCGCCAAGCGTGAAGGCAGGGCGCACAATGAGCGGGAAGGGCAGGGTTTTCCCGAGCCTGCGCACATCGTCCATGTTGTGGGCAATGCCGCTTTGGGGAACCTTGAGACCTATGCGCTCCATGGCTTCGCGGAAGAGCTCGCGGCTCTCGGCCTTCTCGATGACGTCGGCCTTGGCGCCAATGAGCTCGACACCGTACTTTTCGAGCACGCCGCGCTTGTAGAGGCGCAGGGCAGCGTTCAGGGCTGTCTGGCCGCCAAGGGTGGGCAGGATGGCGTCAGGGCGCTCCTTTTCCACAATGGCCGCGAGCGTGTCCGCCTCGATGGGCTCGATGTACGTGGCGTCTGCCATGTGCGGATCGGTCATGATGGTTGCGGGATTGGAGTTCACAAGAACGACAGTGTACCCCTCTTCCTTGAGGGCCTTGACTGCCTGTGAACCCGAATAGTCAAATTCGCAGCCCTGGCCTATGACTATGGGGCCTGCGCCGATGACAAGGATTTTGTGGAGATCAGTGCGTTTTGGCATGACGTATCCTGTTCCGGTTAAGATGCTTTGCTGTTCTGCCCAGCGTAAGGGCAAAGGTCAAAAAGCGCTTGGGTGCGAGTGCAAAAGACCCTGGACGTAGCCTCAAGACCTGTCCGGCTCCTGCTATCCCTAAAACAGCTAATCATAGGAATATTGTATGAAAAAAGTCAAGAAGTTGAAATGACTTGTGCAAGCCCTGCCCCTGTGCCCCAAAGCCCCTTGATGTGTCTTTGAAAGGGGATCTTCTCCCAAAATCCTTCCTTTTGTTCTTCGTCTCGGTCGCAAAAGATGCAGGAGCAAGACCTTGGTATATGCAGGATTCCCCGAAGCAAATACATGGGGAAGAGGGAAGGAGTCACTGGTATCTGGGAAAACAACATGGAAGAGGCATATGATTGGGCCCAAAAAGAGCCCCGATCCGTGGGGCGCATGCCCTCAAAGCGGATCGAGGCTTGGAATCTCAGGCAAGGGGGCAGGGGGCCTTCCTTGCGAAAGCATTGGCACTACTTTGCCTCGTCTTCCTCCAGCTGCTTCTTGACCCTTGCGTACTGGCCAAGGCGCAGGGAGTTCAGGCGGATGAAGCCCGTGGCGTCGTGGTGGTCGTAGTTGGAGGCCTCGAAGGTGGCGAGCTCTGCGTTGAAGAGGCTGTAGGGGGACTTGCGGCTCAAGGGCCACACGCCGCCCTTGTAGAGCTTGGCTGTCACGGAGCCGGTCACGTTTTCCTGTGCCTTGTCCATGAAGGCCTGCATGGCCTCGCGCTCCGGGCTGTACCAGTAGCCGTCGTACACGGCCTCGGAGTAGCGGACAGCCAGCTGATCCCTGATGGAGAGGAGGTTCCTGTCCATGCAAAGACCCTCGAGGTCCTGGTGCAGGGCGTAGAGGATTGTGCCTGCGGGGTTTTCGTACACGCCGCGGCACTTCATGCCCACATAGCGGTTTTCGACTATGTCGCTCCTTCCCACACCGTGGCGGCCGCCTATTTCTGCGAGCTCGCGGATGAGTTCGTAGGGGGAGAGGCGCTTGCCGTTCAGGGCCACGGGGTTACCCTTCTCGAAATCGACCGTGATGATTTCGGGCTCATTGGGAGCTTCTTCTACTGGCACGCAGCGCTCGTGGCAGACAGGATCGGGAGCAAGGCCCGGATCTTCGAGCTCGGAGCCCTCGAAGCTTGTGTGCAGCATGTTTGCGTCCATGCTGTAGCGCTTGGCACCCTTGGAGATCGGGATGCCATTGGCTTCCGCAAAGGCGTTTAGGGCAGTACGGCTCATGAGATCCCATTCCCTCCAGGGAGCTATGACCCTGATTGCGGGATCAAGAGCCTTGGCAGAAAATTCGAAGCGCACCTGATCGTTGCCCTTGCCTGTGGCACCGTGGGCTATGGCATCAGCACCTTCCTTGTGGGCGATGTCAATGAGGGCCTTGGTGATAAGGGGACGGGCAATGGAGGTGCCGAGCAGATACTTGTTCTCGTAGATGCCGGCAGCGCGCACCATGGGGAAGACAAAGTCCCTGGCCATTTCCTCGCGCAGGTCAAGCACGTAGGCCTTGACTGCACCGGTTTTCAGGGCCTTTTCCTCGACGCCCGTAAGATCCTCGGGCTGGCCAAGGTCGGCTGTCACTGTGACAACCTCGCACTTGTAGGTATTGATGAGCCATTTGAGAATGACAGAGGTGTCGAGACCGCCGCTGTAGGCAAGAACAACTTTTTTGACGTTTGCCATTGGACTCTCCTTGCGAGACTATTGGCAGCCAGGCCCTTTGGGGCCTGGCCCTACTTGTAGAAAATCTTGATGAGATTGGTGCCGCGTGCCGAACTGGCCTGGTATTGCCGGAACTGCCCTGCAGTGATGACCACACAGTCGCCCTTTTTGAATGCGTCGTTTTGCAGGATGAAGTTTTCCGTCCTGTAGAGGTGGCTGGGCTCTGTTTCGGGCTCTTCCACAAGGACGGGTGTCACGCCCCAGGAGTAGTTCAGATACTTGACCGAGGAATTTTCCGTGGTCAGGGCGTAGATGGGCTGCGGGGGCCTGCAGGAAGACACCTTGCGGGCAGAGGCGCCGCTAAGCGAATGGATGACTATGGCCTGGGCCCTGGCCTTCTGGGCCAGAAGGCAGGCAGAGTAGGCAAGGTAGGAGGGGATGCCGCGCTGTTCGCTGGGCTCTTCCAGGGCATGCCTGCTCTCCATGATGGCCTCGGCCTCGTTGGTGATGCGGCGCATGTAGGCCACTGTCTCCACAGGGAAATGCCCCATGGCAGTTTCCTCCGAGAGCATGACGCAGTCTGCGCCGTCCAACACAGCGTTGGCAACGTCCGTGGTCTCCGCGCGCGTGGGCGAGGGGGAGTTGACCATGGAGAGGAGCATCTGGGTTGCCACGATGACTGGCTTCGATGCGTTGTTGCAGGCCTTGATGATGTGCTTTTGTATGCTGGGCAGCTTTGGCAGGGGGCATTCCACGCCAAGATCGCCGCGGGCGACCATGACAATGTCAGCCTCTGCCAGGATGGCAGGCAGGTTGTGGACCGCGTTTTCCCGCTCGAGTTTCACGCACACAGGCACAAAGCGCAGGCTGTGCTGGTTGATGAGCTCCTTGGCTTCGCGCACATCGTCTGCTGTCTGCACGTAGGACATGGCTACTGCATCCACGCCAAGGCGGATGCCGTCCATGAGATCGCGCTTGTCCTTTTCTGTCAGGGCGCGCACGCGGGTGGCCTTGCCCGGCAGGGCAAGGCCCTTGCGCGAGGTCACAAGGCCGGAATTCTTCGCTTCGAGGAGGATCAGATGATCCTCGCGGCGCTCAACCACAGTAAACTCAAGGCCGCCGTCTGCAAGGACGAGCCTGTCGCCAGCGACAAGGGAGTCGAGCACTTCCTCGTGATCAAAGGGCAGATAGGGCAGCTCGTTTGTATAGTGTCCGGTTGTGCCAAGCAGGAGCTTCATGCCCTGCTGCACGTGTATGCTGTCCTCGCGGATCTCTCCAAGACGAATCTTGGGGCCAGAAAGATCCTGCATGATGGTCAGGGGAATGCGCAGCTCGCGCTCTATGTCGCGGATGCTCTTGATGATTTCCACAAAGTCCTTTGCGGAACCGTGGGAAAAGTTCAGGCGAAAGATGGAGGCGCCTGCCTTGGCGAGGGCCCTGATTTTGTCAGGGCTGTTGGAGGAGGGGCCAAGGGTGGCAACGATTTTTGTCTTGTTCATGATGGGCCTGAAATAATGTTTTGCTCCGGACCTTTCCGGGCAAGTGAATTTCTTGTGGGGGATTTTGAGCGCTTGTCTTTACCCTGCTTTTTTTGCGCTGTCCAGCAGGCAAAAACGTGGGATCACAAAAGGGTGCTACTATTAATGATGTGAGAATCTGGGTGGAAGACCATGCCCTGTTTGGGTGACAGAATAGCCGCCCCTTCTTGTCTGGACTGTGACAGGGAGGGGGCTTGCTCAAAAAGCAGGCAAGAGGGATTTCTTTGCAAGCGCAAGGCCATGTGGTCTATAGAAAAGCGGAACGCTTTTGCGCACCCTACATGCAGATGCCTGCAAGGAGAGAAACATAAATGAGAATAGTCATTCTGGACGGCTATACCGTCAATCCCGGAGACAATCCCTGGACAGCCCTGGAGGAGATTGGGGATCTGACAGTGTACGAGAGGACGGACGCCTGCGACATAGTTGCGAGGAGCCTTGGCGCTGACATAGTCATCACCAACAAGACCCCCCTGAGGGCCGAGACGCTGGACGCTCTTCCCGATCTTCGCATGGTGGGCATACTGGCTACGGGGTACGATGTGGTGGACGTGGAACACGCAGGCATCCTCGGCATCCCTGTGGTCAACGTCGTCAACTACGGGGCGGACGCAGTGGCCCAGCACTGCATGGCGCTCTTGCTCGAACTGTGCCGCCGTGTTGCCCTGCACGACAGGCTTGTGCGCGAGGGCAGGTGGGAACAGTGCCCGGACTTCTGCTTCTGGGAAGGCACGCAGATGGAGCTTTGCGGCAAGACCATGGGCATTCTTGGCTTCGGGACCATTGGCCGCAAGGTAGGCGCCCTTGCCCACGCCTTTGGCATGAACATCCTTGCAGCCTCAGCGAGAAAGAGTGGTGCGGAACTTGCCAAATCCGCTATAGATCCAGGCTACCCCGTGACCTATGTTGATTGCGAAAGACTTTTTGCCTCCTCGGATGTCATCTCCCTGCACACGCCGCTTTCGGACGCAACAAGGGGCATAGTGAACGAGAAAAGCCTTGCCCTCATGAAGGACGGAGCGATTTTGCTCAACGTGGCGCGCGGTCCTCTGCTGGACGAGGAGGCAGTGGCAAGGGCTCTTGCATGCGGCAAGCTTGCCGGCCTTGGCTGCGATGTGGTCTCTAAGGAACCCATAACGAGCGACAATCCCCTTCTTCATGCGCCCAACACCTTTATTACACCGCACATTGCCTGGGCGAGCCTGCCGGCAAGACAGAACATCCTCCGCATCCTTGCGGACAACATCAAATCCTGCCTTTCCGGAAAGCCGAAAAGTGTCGTGAATGCAGCCTTTCTGAAAACCAGATAGGCTTTTCTGCCCAAGTGCCTATGTCCGGATATCCGGACAAACAGCAACAGGCCCTGTGCGTTGAAAAAACGGCCTTCTGCACAGGGCCTTTTTTTCGCGCCCTCCAGCTTGCGCCCATATCCATCAGGGTCCAGTAGGCCTTGCGCACTTGCGGATTTTTCCTTGTCTTTTTCGGGCATCTGTGGGAAAAGGTGGCAATCCGTGTCAAAGCAGGGCATTTTGTTGCAGGGAAGGCCCATGCCCTCCCTGAGAGTTCCCGGGGGAATTTTTCCGTGCAAAGGCTTTTTTGTAAAAGCTCACAGCGCAGTCTGGACGACAAGGGCAGGCTCATGCTGCCCTGCGCCTACAGGCAGGCCCTCGAGGAACAGGGGATAACAAGCTTCTGGCTGACCTGCCTCTACGGCAGGCTTGTGGCCTGTCTGCCAGCGGACTGGGAGGCCTTCATGGAAAGGCTCAACGGCATTTCCACCCCCTCTCCGGCCCTTGTGCGCTTCATGGCCAAGACCGTGGGCCTTGCCGAGGAGCTCACCTGGACGGCTCAGGGCAGGGTGCGCATCCCCCAGACCCTGCTGAAGGAGGCAGGCATTGTCCTGCATTCCGGACAAAGGGCCGAGGTCATGGTTGTGGGCATGTTTTCCCGCTTCGAAATCTGGGACCTCGAACGTTTCAACGCCATAGACGTGGAGGACGTTTCCCAGGAACTGACAGCCAGGGGCATAGACCTTGTGCTCTGATATGGTAACAACGGACAGGAAGGGGGACCTTTTGTCTGGAACAGCAAATGTGCCTTCGGCAGCCGAAAAGGCCAGGGCAAAGCACATTCCCGTACTCTGCGCGCAAGTCGTGGACTTCGCACGCCCCCTTGGCGCAAGAAAAGGGGAAATGCGTATCCTTGACGCAACCCTGGGTCTTGGCGGCCACAGCCAGGCCCTGCTTGAGGCCTGCCCCAATGCCGAGCTCCTTGGTCTTGACCGGGACAGGGAAGCTCTGGCCCTGGCAGGCGCAAGGCTTGCGCCTTTTGGCTTGCGCGTGCACACCATGCACAGCCGCTTTTCCGGCTGTTGCGCTGCGCTGGACAGCCTCGGCTGGCAGGGCGTGGACTTTGCCCTCATCGACATAGGGGTTTCCTCCATGCAGCTGGACGAGGGCGTAAGGGGCTTCAGCCTGCACGCAAACGGGCCTTTGGACATGCGCATGGATCAGAACGATGGGCCCACGGCAGCGGATCTTGTGAATACGCTGCCCTTCGAAAAGCTGCGCGAGATCATAGCCACCCTTGGCGAGGACCCCATGGCGCAGCGCATAGCAAAGGCCATCTGCGAGGCCCGCGTTCGCACGCCCATACGGGAAACCCTTGTGCTGGCCGACATTGTGAGCATGGCCTATCCCAAGGCCTGGCGCGCCAAATCGCGCCACCATCCTGCGACCAGGACCTTCCAGGCCCTGCGCATGGTGGTGAACAACGAGCTGGGCGAGCTGGAAACCTTCATGAACAGCATACTTGCCCGCCTGAATACAGGCGGAAGGCTGGCTGTCATCACCTTTCACAGTCTGGAGGATCGTCTGGTCAAGAGGACCATGCGGCGCTGGGCAAGCGGGTGCCTTTGCCCGCCACATGCGCCCGTGTGCCGCTGCCACCATCTGCCCGAAGTGGAGCTTCTGACCAAAAAACCGCTTGTGGCAGACAGGGAGGAGCTGGCCCGCAATCCCAGGGCCAGTTCGGCAAAGCTCAGGGCCTGCGAAAAGCTCGCTGCCCCGCAAAATCCGCCGACCACGGATGAGCGGGTACGTGAACAGGAGGCCCAGGACCAGGAGCTGTAAATGGACCAGGAAAAGTCCGCATCCTCTTTTTCCCCTTCCGGGCACGGGGAGGAAAAAGAGTCCAGAAAACCGGCCAAACAGGATGGAGCTCCCCTGGAACGAGGCGGGGAGACAACCAGGAACGATCCAGCATTGGTGAGCGCCAGGGAGAACGGGCACTCTGCGCCCGAGACTCTCCTGCGCACCTCTACCTGCCCCCAGTGGCGCATTGAGGACGCTGAGTCCGCTTCCACCAGCCCAGAGGAGCCTTCGCACGCGCAGCGCTCCAAGCGTCCGGCAAAAGCCGCGCGCAAGGGCCACATGCGCTTTTCCTTCCTGCGCAGGGAAAGGAAGACGCAGCCGCACGAAAGCGCGGCCCCGGGGAGCGAAAGCACCCCGGATGGCGCGCAACATCCCGGGCAGCCTTCTGCCGCGCACGACGTCGGACAGACTGCCGGACAGACAGCAGCCCACACGGTAGCCCAGACTGCAGCCCAGAAGGCCTCGCAGGCAGCCCACGAGGCAGCCCACCTCGGGGCCAACATCGCAAAGGGGGTAGGCAGGCTCTCCCAAAGCACCTTTTTGCAGGGCAAGAGCTGGTACTTTCTCCTTTCCGTGAACATCCTTCTGGCCGTTGTCCTTGCCCTCACCCTTGTCTGGGTGAGCATCGAGCGCATGGACATCAACTATTTCATCAATATCGAGCGGGTGAAGCTGCGCGAAAAACAGTCCCTGCACGGCAAGCTCATGGTGGAAAAGGAGCGTCTGCTCTCCCCCTACGAGCTGCGCATCAAGGCGGAAAAGCTGGGCATGAAGGCGCCAAGGCCTGGCCAGATACGCCGTATCGACATGGGACGTGCAAGGCCGGCCCAAAAGGCTTCCCGATAGACTTTGACCCCTTTTTGCGCATAAAAAAGGCAGGGCCCTTGCCCCATACCCTGCAGTTTTTGGGAATTTGTGACCATGGGTCTTTTTTCAAGAAAGAAAAGGATGCCGCAGACCGGCGGCGCGGAGACACGTCAGGCTGACAAGCCCGAGGGCTCTTCCGCATCCGTGCCTTCTGCCGAGCCCGGACTCTTCCGGACAGGCCAGAGGTCTTCAGCCGTGTCCAGACAAGAGCTTCCGGCCCACGGCAACAGCAAGACAGTGGAAACGTCCCCTGAAGCAGAAAAGGCAAGTGCCACAGAGGAAAAGCCGAAAGCAAAACCCCAAAAGCCCGGATTTATCCTGCGCCATTTTCCGGACACGGACTGGGGCATGGTGCGCATCACCTTTGTCTTTGCCTGCTTTCTGGTTCTCTTTTTGGGGCTTTGGTGCAGGGCCTGGTATCTGCAGATGATCGAGGGCCCGAAACTGGCAGAATACGCACGCCGCCAGCACATCACAACCGAGCTTGTCACAGGCAGGCGCGGCATGATCCTGGATCGCGACGGCCAGGTGCTTGCGCGCAGCGTCGAGGCTCTCTCGGTCTACGCAAACCCCAAGGAAATCGTGGATCCCTTGAGCGTTGCCAACAGCCTTGGCCCCATCATCGGCGTTGCCCCGCAAAAGCTCTACGATCAGCTCAAAGGTACAAGAAGGCACTTCCTCTGGCTCAAGCGCAAGGTGGACGACTACACGGCAGCTGCAGTGCGCAAGGCAGCGCTTCCGGGCATTGGCCTTTCCAAGGAGTACGAGCGCGTCTATCCCTTCAAGCACATGTGCGGCCAACTCTTGGGCTTTGTGGGCTACGACGACAAGGGCCTCGAGGGCCTTGAGCTTGCCCTGAACGAGCGCCTTGGCTCAGAGCCCAAGCGTCAGATTGTTCAGCGCGACGCCATGGGCAGGCGCTTTTATCTGCGCAAGGAGGGCGAGGAGGATCCGCACGGCGAGGACGTTCGGCTTACCATTGACGTGCAGATGCAGTTCTTTGCCGAGGAAGCCATTGCAAGGGCCGTGCGCGAGCAAAAGGCGCGCTGGGGCGGGGCATTGGTGGTACACGTGCCCACAGGCGAGATCCTTGCCTGGGCCCAGTATCCCTTCTTCAACCCCAACGTCTACCGCGAATCCCGCGCCTCGCTCTACAGAAACCGCCTGGCCCTGGACGCCCTGGAGCCCGGCTCCACCTTCAAGCCCCTGGTTTTGGCTGCAGCCATGCAGGAGCGCCAGGTGAGCCGCGGAACCCTCATCAACTGTGAAAACGGTCGCTGGCAGACAAAGTACACTGTCCTGCGCGATACCTCCAGGCGCGAGATCATCCCTGTGCACAAGGTTTTGCGCTACTCCTCCAACATAGGCATGGCCAAGATTGGTCTCATGATGACCAACCAGACCTTCTACAACTATCTGCACGAGCTGGGCTTTGGCGAGCGCAGCAACGTGCCGCTTGCAAGCGGGCGCGGCATATTGCGAAAGCCCAGGGAATGGACCGAAGTGGACCACATGTCCATCAGCTTTGGCCAGGGCATTTCCGTGACCGGCCTGCAGATGGCCCAGGCCTATCTTACGCTTCTCAACAACGGTGTGCGCAAGGACCTTGTCCTTGTACAGGACCAGGAAAGGAGAGGCACAAAGAAGCAGATCTTTTCCGAGGCAGTGAGCAGGGAAGTGCGCAGCATGATGCGCGAGGTGGTCGAGGCCAAGGACGGTACGGGCAGGCGCGCAGCCATTGACGGCATCAGCGTGGGCGGCAAGACCGGTACAGCCCAGAAGGCGGACACGCGTTCCGGCGCCTACGGCACAAGGCGTACGGCCTCCTTTGTGGGCTTCATGCCTGTGGAAAAGCCCGAATACCTCATCGTTATCTTTATCGACGAACCCCAGGGCGCGCAGTACGGCGGCCTTATCGCAGCCCCTGTGTTCAAGGACATAGCGGAGCGCTCCCTGGCCTACGCAGGCATACTGGGCTCCCCGGGAAAGAACGAGCAGGAGAGTGTTGCGGGTGGCGAAAAAAGTGTTCGCGTGCGCGGCTTTCGCGCTGCAGGGCTTGAATCGCCCTTTGCGCCCGAGGTTGCGAAAAAGCCGGTATCCGAGCTCGCGGACATATCCAGAAAGCCCCTGAACGCTAAGGAGGCCATGCGCCTTCCCGGACACCTTGCAAGGGCTTCGAGCACGGTTCCGGACGTGACAGGGAAGACCTTGCGCAACGCAGTGGAACTCTTTGCCAGGGCAGGCATTGTGCCGGAACTCAAGGGCGAGGGCATGCGGGTTGTGCGTCAGTCCCCTGCTCCGGGAAGCCCCTGGCCGGACAAGGACGGAGAGACAAGGACGCCCTACATTCTCTGGCTTTCGGAACGCTAGAATTTGCAACCAACGGGCCTCTTCCCAGGGGCCCACAACATACAAGGATTTTGTGATGGAGAGGACAGGTACGGACTATACAGAGCTCAGGGAGAAAATCCGGGCTGGGCTCGATGTTTTTTCCGACTCGCGCGAGGTGACCCCGGGGTCGGTTTTTGTGGCTGTGACAGGGGCTGCCGAAGACGGCACGCGCTACGTCCCCCAGGCCCTGGAGAAGGGGGCAGGCTGCATTGTCCTCGACGAGCAAAGGGCGAGCTCCGATTTGCTTTCCCTGATACGCGAGAAGGGAGCAAGGGCCATTTTGTGCCAGAGCACAAGGGCTGCCATCTCGGATCTGGCAGCAGCCCGCTACCACACGTCCGAAAGAAAGCTCAAAATCCTTGGTGTCACTGGCACAAACGGCAAGACCACCTGCGCCTATCTTTTGGAACAGCTCTTTTTAGCCATGGGACACAAGGTGGGCGTTCTCGGCACAGTGAGCTACCGCTGGCCGGGCTATTGCTTGCCTGCCCCGCTTACGACTCCAGGGCCCCTGGAGGTGCACAGGGCCCTGCGCGACATGGAAGAGGCTGGGGCGCAAGTATGCGTCATGGAAGTGTCCTCCCATGCCCTTGCCCAGGGCAGGGTGCACGACGTGCCCTTTGCCGGCGCCTGCTTTACCAATCTCACCCAGGATCACCTGGACTTCCACAAGGACATGGAAGACTACTTCGCGGCCAAGGCTCTCCTCTTTACGGCAACACCAAGGGCAGACAAGGCAGTTGCCACCAACGCGGACGATGCCTATGGCCTGCGCCTTGCCAAAATGTGTCCGAACTCCTGGACCTACGGCTTTGGGCCTGCCCCGGAAGGCGTGAACCCGGACCATCACCTGCAGGGAGAGCTTCTTGAGCACGGAACATCGGGTGTTGGCTTGAGGCTCTCTTGCCAGGGCAAAACCTGGGAGCTGCACTCTCCGCTCATAGGTCGCTTCAATGCGGACAATCTCTTGACCGTACAGGCCCTTGGGCTTGCCATGGGGATCACGGACTTTGCGGCCCTGGAAGGCTTTGCGGGCGTTCCCGGACGCATCGAGAGGGTGGAAAACGCGAAAGGCCTGCACGTCTTTGTGGACTACGCCCACACCCCGGATGCGCTTGTCAACGTGCAGCAGGCCCTGCGCGGCGCAGGCTTCAAACGTCTTGTGACTGTCTTTGGCTGCGGCGGCAACAGGGACAGGACAAAGCGCCCCCTTATGGGCGAGGCTGTTGCCACCTATTCCGACGTGGCAGTGCTCACCTCGGACAATCCCCGTTTCGAGGACCCTTTGGCCATCATGGCGGACGTTGTGCCTGGCCTTGCAAAGGCAAGGGAAGTGCATCAGGAGCCCGACAGGCGCAAGGCAACAGAGCTTGCCTTGAGTCTCCTTGGTCCTGACGATGCCCTGCTCATAGCCGGCAAGGGCCACGAGGACTATCAGATAGTCAACGGCGTAAAGCGCCACTACAGCGATCAGGAAACTGTGCGCGAACTCCTTGGCGCGGGGACTACTGGCTCGGGGGCTAAGGCATGCAACTGAGTGTTGGTGCAATAGCGGACATTCTTCAGACAAGGCCACTCTATTCAAAAGCCCTTTCCGAAGAAGAGCGGGATGCTTTGGCCAGGGTCATGGTGCGCGGGGCTTCCATAGATTCGCGCACTGTCTCTGAAGGCGACCTCTTTGTCTGCCTGAAGGGCGAGAAGGTGGACGGGCACGCCTATGCTGCAAGGGCCTGCGAGGCTGGAGCGTCCGCAATCCTTGCTTCCAGGGGTGTAGAAGGCCTGCACGAGGCCTTCCCCACTGTTCCGCTCTTTGTGGTCGAAAATCCGGAAAAAGCCCTTAGCAAGATTGCGCACGCAGTGCGCATGCGCTTTGCCGGCAAGGTCATTGGCGTGACAGGCACAGCAGGCAAGACCACTCTTAAGGAATGGCTCTATTCCCTCATCTCGCAGGAATACAGATGTGCCAGGACCGAGGGCAACCACAACAACCAGCTGGGGCTGCCCCTCACCATCTGCAACACGTGCGGCGACGAGGACTATTGGGTCATCGAGGCAGGCATAAGCCACGCAGGGGACATGGAAGAGCTTGCAGGGATTTTGCGCCCGGACATAGGCGTTGTTTTGAACGCCGGCACTGGTCACACCGAGGGCCTTGGCGCCATGGGTGTTGCCTGGCACAAGACGCGCATGTTCACTGTGCTCGCGGACAAGGGGTGCGCTGTCACCTCGTCCGACTATCCGGAGCTTGTGAAATGGGCAACCTCGGCCTGCGAGGAAAAAGGCTCAGGGCTGTATTTTTTCTCGGTTGCGGATTCTCCAAGGGATTTTGCAAGCAAAAACGCGCAACCCGGCATAGGCTGTGTGACCCTTGTTGACAGGCAAAATCCCAGGCTCTGCCACGTGTGCGCAAGGCGTGGGGACAGGGTAGAGGAAACCATTGTCACCATGCCCATGGCAGGGCGCGCTGCTGCGGAAAACCTTGCCTGTGTGACCCTCGTGGCCTCGCTTTTGCGCCTTGATCTGTGCTTCTTGCAAAAGGCCATAGAGGAGGCAAGCGTGCCAGACCATCGCTACTCAAGAGAGGTGATTGGCAAAAGCATTGTCATAGACGATTGCTACAACGCAAATCCCCTCTCCATGGGGCGTATGGTAGAGGCAGCTGCAACGGAAAGCAGACAAGGATCCTTCATTCCCGTACTCGGCGCCATGGGGGAGTTGGGAGAGGAGGCAGCAAGTGCGCACAAGATCCTTGGCGCGCAGCTCAAATCCCTTGCCCCTGCCTTTGTGCTCTGGAAGGGAGCGTACGCGCAAGATGTGCGAGAAGGCCTGGGCCCAGACATTCCCCTTCTGTCCTTCGAGACGGACGAGGAGTGCGCACAATGCTTTTCCAAGGGGCTTTCCTCGCTCTCAATGGATCCTGCCAATGAGGGCGTGACTGTCCTTGTCAAGGGATCGCGTTCCAACAGACTCGAAACTGCAGCGCAAACGATAAAAAGCCTGCTCACGGCAACGGACTAATCAGCAAAGGACCGGCTTCATGCTCTATCATTTTCTTGTGCCCTACGCAGGCGACATCTCTGCCCTAAACGTCTTTCGCTACATCACCTTCCGCTCCATGGGAGCGCTTGTGACTGCCATGCTCATCATGGTGGTCTTCGGTCCCTGGTTCATAAACTTTTTGCATCGCATAAAGTGCGGCCAGTACATCCTCTCGGACGTCAAGGCCCACGAGCAAAAGGCAGGAACACCCACCATGGGCGGCATCATGATTGGCGCAGCCCTCCTTGTGAGCCTGCTCCTCTGGGCGGATCTCTCGAACCGCTACATCTGGCAGGTGAGTCTGGTCTTTGTGGGCTACGGCCTTGTGGGCTTCTGGGACGATATTACCAAACTGCGCCACCATCAGAACAAGGGCATATCCCCCAGGGCCAAGATGGGCGGCCTCATGCTGGTCTCCCTTGTTGCCATGTATCTGCTCTATTCGGATCCCTGCTATTCCACCAATCTGTCCATACCCTTTTCCAAGGAATGGGCTCCGGATTTGGGCCTTCTCTACTTTCCCTTCGGCATTCTGGTCATGGTCTCCTCTGCCAACGCCGTGAATCTCACGGACGGCCTGGACGGCCTTGCCATAGGCCCCACCATAGTGGCAGGTGTGGTCTTTGCCATCTTCATCTACATTACCGGCAACGTGCGCCTTACACAGTACCTGTATCTTCCCTACATCCCGGGCATGGGCGAGGTGACGGTCTTTTGCGGAGCGCTCATTGGCGCATCCCTGGGCTTTCTCTGGTTCAACGCCTATCCGGCCCAGGTCTTCATGGGTGATGTGGGTTCCTTAAGCCTTGGCGGCACCCTGGGCTTTCTGGCCCTTCTTTGCAAGCAGGAATGCCTTTTGGCAGTGGTTGGCGGTCTCTTTGTCGTTGAGACGCTCTCCGTCATCCTGCAGGTGAGCTACTTCCGCTGGACAGGAGGCAAGCGCATCTTCCGCATGGCGCCATTGCACCACCACTTCGAGCTCAAGGGTGTTCCCGAATCCAAGATCATCATCCGCTTCTGGATAACGTCCATACTACTGGCCCTCCTGGCTCTTTCCACCATCAAGCTCAGATAGGGGCTTTACACAAAAAAGTGCCTTTGTGGACACGATCACGCCCGGATATCATTCCGGGCTTTCGTGCTTTTTGCAATTTCACTCGTTTCCTTCCCTTTTCGTTTCCTTGCGAGGTTTTTCCCATGCTGCACATGCCCCTGCGTCCCCTGGTCAGGGAGACATACGATAAACAAGATTCCGTCTCAATCCCTTGCAGGGTGCCCGGCAGGGGGGACAAGGTCGTTGTGATTGGCTGCGGAAAATCCGGCCAGGCTGCCTGCAGGCTTTTGGCAGGCAAGGGAGCACGAGTCCATCTGCTTGAGGCAAAAGAGATGGACAAAAAGCTCAAGGCCGAAATGGAGAGTCTTGGCTGTGTTGTGGAGACAGGCGCACACACAAAAGAGCAGTTCGCGGATGCGGATTTTGTGATCCCAAGCCCCGGTGTGCCCTTGAGAAGCATTTTGCAGACCATGGGTATGCCAGAAGATGCTCCTCTTGAGGGCGGGCAGGGGCCTGTCATTTTGGCAGAGACAGAGCTTGCCTATCGCTACCTTGCCAAGGACGGTCAGCAGGACGGTCCCAAGGAAAAAATCATTGCCGTGACAGGCACAAGCGGCAAGACAACAACCGTGCATCTGATAGCGGACATGCTTTGCGCAGGCGGCCGCACTGCCACTCTTGCCGGCAATGTGGGAACCCCTCTTTCCGAATATCTTCTGGAGCTGGAAAACGGAAAGAAAAGGGTGGACTGCATAGTGGTCGAGATTTCGAGCTTCCAGCTGCAGACCTGCCTGCTTTTCCGTCCGGATGTGGCTGTGCTCATGAATATTACGCCCAATCATCTGGACTACCACAGGGATATGGACGAATATGTGGCAGCGAAGCTGCGCCTCTTTGCCTGCCAGACGGAAAGGGACAAGGCCATTGTACCTCAGGAGTGGAGTGCAGCCTACAATGCTGCAGGCTTCAAAGCCCGCGAGGTAGAGGTGAGGGTGCAGCATCTTTTTGAAGAAACACAGCTTCTTGGCCCCCACAACGAGCTTAACGCAGAGATTGCCTGGGAGGCTGTGCGCGATTTTGTCTCCTTCGAGGATGCGGCAAGGGCTGTGGCCAACTTCAAGCCCCTGCCCCACAGACTTGAGCGGGTGTGCGAGAAGGACGGCGTTCTCTACGTGAATGACAGCAAGAGCACGACCCTTACCTCCATGGAGATTGCCCTGAAGTCCTTTGAAAGACCCGTGCTCCTCTTGTGCGGGGGCCATTTCAAGGGCGGAGACCCCAGGGAGCTTGTGCCCCTTGTGCGGGAAAGGGTGCGCCTTGTGGCGGGCTTTGGGGATTCGAAGGAGATTTTCATGCCTGCCTTCGAGGGCATTGTGCCCATGCAGTGGTTCCCGACCTTGCGTCCCGCAGTCCTCTGGCTGCAAGGGCAGGCAAGGGAGGGGGATGTGATGCTCCTCTCCCCTGGTACGGCAAGCTTTGATCTTTACAGGGGCATGGCGTACAGAGGGGCCGACTTCAAGGCAATTGTTGCTGAAATCTGCGGGCTCTAGCCCCCTTGCAGAAAAGGTCAGTATTGGCAGGCGGAATACACGGGGATTTTTCCCCGTTTGGGAGCTGACAGTGAGCTGGTGGAAGAAAAAAGGGAAAGAGGCTCAAAAAGCCGAAGGGCCCGCGCCCTCATCCGGGACAGACAGGGAAGGCGGGGAAGTGGAGGATGTGCGCAATACCCTGCGCAAGGGCGAGGACAAGCCCTTTGAGTCCGCGCTTCTTGCGGCACAGAACGATCCATTGTCCGGCGGGCCAAGACCAGTGCCAGCCGATCGCATAGAGCCCGTGCAGCGCGTGCGCCCGCAGTTTCGCGGCCTGCGCCAGCAGGCAGTGGCAGCAAGGGCAGTGGCCCAACAGTCCGTAGCCCATCAGTCTGTTGCCCAGCAGCCTCATGCCCATGCGGCAGTGACAAATCCTTCTGCAGTCAGGGAAACAGCCTCGCACGTGGCCGATGCCGTCTCTTCCAAAGTGGATCCTTCCGCACAGGAAATTCAGGCCGAAGGCCATGACGCGCAAAAGGATATCGCGCAAGGTGCAGACCCAGGTAAGCCTAAGGCAAAAGCCTCTGCGCAGGGCGGCATAGACTGGTGGCTCTTTGTGCTGCTTGTCATGATCCTGGGCATTGGCCTTGTCATGGTTTTGTCTGCCAGCGGCATCGTTGCCGAGAACGACTACGGCGACAAGTACTATTTTTTCAAAAAGCAGCTGGCCTTTGCCATGGCAGGCGGCGTGCTCATGGGGGTGGCAGCCATGCTGCCAAGGGGCCTTTTGTACAAGAGCCACTATCCTTTGCTTTTCATAGTGCTCTTCATGCTCCTTTTGACGCTCTCGCCACTATCGCCCTCCATCAACGGTGCGCATCGCTGGATTCGCATAGGCCCCATGAGCGTCCAGCCCATGGAATTTGTGAAAATTGCCCTTGCGCTCTATCTGGCCTATTACATGGCTACCAAGCAGGATCTGGTCAAAACCTTCAGCCGCGGTGTTCTGCCTCCCTTTATCGTCACCGTGGTCTTTGCAATGCTTCTGCTTTTGCAGCCCGACTTTGGCAGCGCAGTGGTGCTGGCCCTTCTGCTTTTGCTCATGTGCATAGCAGGGGGCACGCGCTTCATCTACATCTTTTTTGCCATGATACTGGCTTCTGGCGGCATCGTGGCCCTGGTTCTCTTCGAACCCTACCGCATGAGAAGGCTCATGGCCTTTCTCGATCCCTTCAAGGACGCCCACGACACAGGCTATCAGCTTGTGCAGTCCCTGCTCGCCATAGGCTCGGGCTCCTTCTTCGGCGTGGGCATGGGAGCCTCAAGGCAGAAGATGTTCTATCTGCCTGAAGCCCACAACGACTTTATCATGGCAGTCCTGGCAGAGGAGATGGGCTTTGTGGGCGTGAGTGTGGTCATGCTCCTCTTCCTCTTCTTCTTCTGGCGCTGCTACCTTATCATCAGGGGCCAGGAGGAGTTGCGCGCACGCTACACGGCCTTTGCCCTAAGCTGCATCATAGCCCTTGGCGTGATTTTGAACCTTGCCGTGGTCATGGGCGTTGCCCCGCCCAAGGGCGTTCCCATGCCCTTCCTGAGCTATGGTGGCTCGAACCTCGTGGCCATGATGATATGCGCAGGCCTCTTGCTCAACTTTTCCCGCACTGCAAAACTGCCGCACTGACAACGTTGCGCGCAGTTTGAGACAGGCAAATTTCAATACTCAAGGCTGATACATTCCGCGAAAAGCCGGGAACCCGCCCGCTTTCGCGCATTCCCCCAAATCCGTTTTTTGCATTTTCAGGAGAGGCCTGCCCCAAGGGGCCAGGCAACCAGATATGAAACGTGTCCTTCTTACTACAGGCGGCACAGGCGGCCACATCTTTCCCGCCCTGGCCGTGGCAGAGGAACTGCGCAGGCAGTTTGACGGCATAGAACTTCTTTTCATGGGCTCGCAAAACGGCCTTGAAAAGCGCCTGGCCGAAAAGGCAGGCATCAACTACATTGGCCTTCCCGTGCGCGGCGTTCTCGGCAAGGGCTTTGGTGCAGTAAGCGCCCTTGCCCGCCTTGGCATGGCACTTCCCAAGGCCCTGCGCATTGTGCGCGAGTTTTCCCCTGACTGCGCTGCGGGCTTTGGCTCCTACGCTGCCTTTGCACCCCTTCTGGCAGCGCGCCTTTTGCGCGTGCCCTCCATTTTGCACGAGCAAAACGCTGTTGCCGGCGCAAGCAACAGGGTTCTTGCCAAATTCTGCGATCGCATCTGCACCTCGCTTCCGGACACCACGGGCTTTGACGAGCGCCACATCGTGCAGACTGGCAATCCCGTGCGCAAGGCCATCATGCAGGTTGGCACAAGGCCCAGGGACTTCCTGGGAAAGCACCTGCTCGTCATGGGCGGCTCCCAGGGTGCCCACGCCATCAATATGTACATCTGTGATCTTCTGCCCCGCTTAAAGGAACTGGGCATCGAGATCTGCCATCAGACAGGCAACGGGGACGAGGAGGCAGTCAAGGCTGCCTACGCAGAGGCAGGCATGGAAAACTGCCGCGTTGCCGCCTTCTTCGACAACATGGCCCAGATCTACTCCTGGGCCGATCTGGCAGTGTGCCGTGCAGGGGCAAGCACAGTGACTGAGCTTTGCGCTGCAGCTCTTCCCTCCATCCTTGTGCCCTTCCCCTATGCCATCCACGATCACCAGACCTACAACGCCCTTGCCATGGAAAAGGCCGGCGCTGCCAAGGTCTTTGCCCAGAAGGATGTGACCTCCGATGTCCTGGGCGACCAGATCCGCAACATCATGGGCTCGAAGGATGTTTTGAAGGCCATGGCAAGCTCGGCACTCTGCCTGGCAAGCCCGGAGGCAGCAAGCAACGTTGTGCGCCAGATGCAGGAAGCTGTGGCCACAAGGAATTCCAGAAACAAGAAGCTCAAGGCCTAGAGGACAAGAAGGGCGAACATGGACAGCAGAATCAAGCACATACACATGGTGGGCATTGGCGGCGCAGGCATGTGCGGCATAGCCGAGGTCCTCATCAACCTTGGCTACACCATCACGGGATCGGATCAGGCCGAATCGCAGACCATACAGAGGCTCAGGGACATGGGCTGCGTTGTCTACATAGGCCACGACGCCTCCCACGTGGGCACAGAGCAGGTGCTCGTGAAATCCACGGCCATCAGCGAGGACAATCCCGAGGTTGTGGAGGCAAGGCGCCTTGGCATCCCCGTTATTCCCAGGGCAGAGATGCTCGCAGAGCTCATGCGCCTGCGCCAGGGCATTGCCATTGCCGGCACCCACGGCAAGACGACCACCACCTCGCTTACGGCCTCCATCTTCGATACAGCAGGCCTTGACCCCACCGTCATCATAGGCGGCAGGCTCAACGTCTACGGCACAAACGCCCATTTGGGCCACGGGGACTACCTGATTGCCGAGGCCGACGAATCCGACGGCTCCTTCCTCTGTCTCTTCCCCATCCTCAATGTGGTGACCAACGTGGACGAGGATCACCTTGACCACTACAAGACCAGGGAGAATCTGGACGAGGCCTTTGTACAGTTCATGAACAAGGTGCCCTTCTACGGCGTCAACGTGGTCTGCGGCGACGACAAGGGTGTGCGCAGGCTTCTGCCCAGGGTCAAGCGTCCTGTCGTGACCTACGGCCTCGACGAGGGAAATGCCTTGAGGGCAGAGCCCCTGGAACTTTCGAAGGAGAGCCATTTCAGAGTGCGGTACAAGGATCGCATCCTGGGCGAGGTCCATCTGCCCCAGCCTGGCGTGCACAATGTGCGCAATGCCCTTGCTGCCATTGGTGTTTCCCTGTCCGCCCGCATCCCCTTTGAAGAGATTGCAAGGGGCCTTGCCACCTTCTCCGGCGTTGCCCGCCGCTTCGAGTACAAGGGCACGCGCAGGGGCATTGTTGTCTACGACGACTACGGCCACCACCCGCACGAAATCGCTGCAACCCTTGCCACTGCCCGCATGGTCTTTCCCGGCAGGCGCATTGTGGCAGCCTTCCAGCCGCACAGATTCACAAGGACCCAGGCCCACTTTGGCGAATTCTGCAAGGTCTTCGATGGTGTGGACGAGGTCTTTCTCACCGAGGTCTACGCAGCATCCGAAAAGCCCATTCCCGGTGTCTCAGGGCAAAGCCTTGCCCAGGGCATGCGCCAGGTGAGCACAGCCCACGTTACTTACTGCGAGACCCTGGACGATATGGTGAAGGCTCTTGACGCAGCCCTTGAGCCAGGGGATGTGCTGCTCACCATTGGTGCCGGCAGCATCACGAAGGTGGGGCCTGCCTGGCTTGCCCTTGGGTCTGAACAAAAGGCCTAGCGGAGAAAAGGCATGCGCACAAAAGCCCATGTGAGCCTTGCCGAGCGCACTACCCTTGGCCTTGGGGGCACGTGCACGGCTGAAGTTACGCTCGAGACCCCGGACGATCTTGAAAGACTTCCAGGGGTGCTTTCCTCGTACTCCCTGCCTGTCTTTGTCCTTGGGGCGGGTTCAAACATCCTCGCCATGGACGGAGAACACGAGCTTCTCCTCCTGTGCCCGGATTTTTCCGCAAGGCCGGAGATTTTGGCGGACGAGGGGGAGAGGGTGTCTGTGCGCGTGTCTTCCGGAACCCCACTGCCTCAGCTTCTCGCCTTTTGCCGCAGGGAGGGGCTCACGGGCCTTGAGGGCCTTGCAGGTATCCCTGGCCGAGTGGGTGGCGCCATAGCCATGAACGCTGGTTCCTTCGGCTCGTGCATGGGGGATGTGCTTGAACGCGTTGACATCTGGGCCGATGGAGCCCTGCACACCTTTGAGCGCGAGCAGATCGAGCTTGCCTACCGTGTGTTTGCGCCCAAGAAAGCCTTGGGCAAGCCCTGGTTTGTGACTGGTGCTACCCTTGTCCTTGCAAGAGATGCGCACCCGGAAGAGGTCGGCCAGAGGATGGCAGAACACATGGCTACCAAGAAGGCCCGCCAGCCTGTCACTGTCAGATCTGCGGGGTGTGTGTTCAAAAATCCCCCGGAAGGCCCGTCCGCAGGAGTCTTGCTCGACAAGGCAGGGTATCGTGGCAAAAGTCTTGGCGGCGTAGCCTTTTCTGCCGTGCACGCCAACTTCCTTGTCAACACGGGGCAGGGCAGGGCAGAGGATGCCGTGCGTCTTTTGTGCGAGGCAAGGGACAGGGTGGCACAACTCTATGGCACAGAGCTTTCCCTTGAGGTGAAAACACTGCCGTGGCATTCTTTGTAAGAAAACGTCCAGCGCCCCCAAAGGAGGAATCCGGCAGGGAAAATGTGCACGATGCAGCTCACGAGCACGCAAGGGTAACCGATGAGGCTTTGCTTGCGAACATCGTGCACAAGACAACGGCCGATGCCCGCAACAGCTTCACAGGCAGGCGCGGAAGCGTTGTCTCTGCCCAGACCGTGGAAGGATCTGCCTTTGGCAACACGCGCCTTTTTGACGAACAGGGGACAGGCCCTGCAGACAACAGGGCAGGCAGGGCAGACAGGAATGCTTCCCTGCAAGGCTCGGATGGCGCCAAGAGCAAGACGGACGAAGCGCAGGCAAAGTCAGAGCAGGAAGCCCCGAAGCGTCCAGGTCTTCTCACGCGCCTGAAAAACAGGCTGCGCGCCTTTCTCTACCTTGTCCTTGGCCTTTTTTTCTTCCTCTTGTCCCTTTTTGCTGTCTACAAGTTCAGCCTCTGGCTCTATTCCTGGATGCACACCTCGCCCATGTTTGTCACAAGGCATATTGATATCACCGGCAACGTGCGCCTGCAAAGGGACATGATACTGCATCTTGGCGGTCTTTCCGAGGGCGACAACGCCTTTTCCGTCAGTATCGCTGCAGTGGAGCACAGGTTGAGGCAAACACCCTGGGTGGAAGATGTGTCGGTCAAGCGCATCCTGCCGGACCGCTTTGTCATCCGTTTGCAGGAACGCATGCCGAGCTTCTGGATTCGCAGGGAAGGGCGACTCTTTTATGCGAACGAGAAGGGTGAACTCATTGCACCTGTGGAGAGCAGCAACTTCATGTCCCTGCCCATTCTGAGCATAGAACCCGGATGCGAGGATGCAATTCCCTATCTTTCACGCCTCATGCGCGACATTCGCAGCGGTATTTTGCCAGTCGAGGCCGGAGCCATTGCCACGGTTGACGTTTCTCCCAGCCGTGGTGTAGAATTGTACCTTGAAGATAGAGAAATGCGCTTGTCCCTTGCCCCCGACGATTGGGACGGAAATCTTCTGCGCCTTGGCGCCACCATTGGTGATCTGGCCCGCAGACGGGAGCTGAGCAGCGTGCAAGAGGTTAGAGCCTCGCAGAACAGTGTCTGGGTTGTTCTCCGCAGACCGGTGGAGCAACAGTAATTCCCGGATTTTTCGGGGTTTCCGGATGGATGCGGACCTGTTCTGAAGTCGGAGTACCTTTCTCTTTCTGTTCAGATTTCCGGAGGGCGCGTGGACAAAGCAGGAGTTGAACTCATTGTTGGTCTTGATATCGGAACAACCAAGGTCTGTGCCGTGGTTGCCGAACTCATGCAGGACCGGCAGCTGAAGATCATAGGCATTGGGGACTGCGAGTCCAGAGGGCTGCGCAAGGGCATGGTTGTCAATATCGAGGACACCGTGCGTTCCATACGCCAAGCCGTTGATGTGGCCGGCCAGATGGCCGGATGCAATATCAAGTCCGTCTTTGTGGGCATTGCCGGCGGGCACATCATGGGCATCAACAGCCACGGTGTCATTGCCGTGCAGGGCAACGAGGTCATGTCCACGGACGTGACACGCGTGCTCGAGGCTGCCCGCACAGTGGCGATCCCCTCGGACCGCGAGGTGATCCACATCCTGCCCCAGGAATACATTGTGGACAATCAGCGCGGCATCGTGGATCCCATTGGCATGGCCGGCGTGCGCCTTGAGGTAAACGTGCACATCGTGACCGCTGCCGTGTCCAGTGCACAGAATCTTGTGCGCTCCTCCAACCGTGCCGGCCTGCACGTCGAGGACATCGTTCTCGAATCCCTGGCTTCCGCCAAGGCTGTGCTCACGGACGAGGAACGCGAGATAGGTGTCGCCCTGGTGGATCTTGGCGGCGGCACGAGCGATATCGCCATCTTCGAGAACAATGCCATAAAGCACACTGCCGTTGTTCCCCTTGGCGGATCCACCCTGACCAACGACATAGCCTTTGGCCTGCGCACGCCCACCAAGGCTGCAGAGCGCATCAAGGTCAAGTATGGCTGTGCCCTGCGCGATCTTGTGCAGGAAGACGAGACCATCGAGGTGCCCTCTGTTGGCGGACGTCCTCCGCAAAAGCTCTCCCGTCAGGTTCTGGCGGATATCTGTGAGCCGCGCATGGAGGAGATCCTCACCTTTGTGGACAGGACCCTGGTCAATTCCGGGTGCAAGGACAGGATACGCTCTGGCGTCGTGCTCACCGGCGGTGCAGCCCTTATCGAGGGTTGTGTGGAGCTGGGCGAGCAGATCTTCGGTGTCCCCACGCGCATAGGCTACCCTGCCAATGTGAAGGGCCTGACCGATGTCGTGAACAACCCCAAGTTCTCGACTGCGGTTGGTCTTCTGCATTTTGGTGCAGACAAGGTGCTGGCAAGACAGATTTCAAGGGTTTCCCTGGAAACCGAGGCCAAGCCGGAAACAAAGATTGTGAGTGAACTGACACCCAGCGACGAGGGCCCCTTCAAGAGGCTCTTGCGCAAGATGCGCAGCTGGTTCCAGGACATAAGCTAACAGGGCTTTGAGGTTCGCGGGGCCTTCCAGGCAGATTTTTCGGAAAACCCCAATTTCCCGGAAAAGTGGAGGGCCTTTCAAGCAGGCAGAAAATCAAGCGGGTATTTCAAATACTGAGAGGAAGAGTCCATGCAAGACTCCATAATGGATTTCATTGACGACGGGCATATGGCAAGCGGCGCACGCATACTGGTCGTGGGTGTCGGCGGTGGCGGCGGCAATGCCGTCAAGAACATGATTGAGCTTGGGCTGACCGGTGTTGAGTTCATCTGCGCCAACACGGACCTGCAGGCACTCAATTCCAACCCCGCACCCGTGCACATTCAGCTTGGGGAAAAGCTCACCAGGGGCCTTGGCGCAGGTTCCAATCCTGAAGTGGGCCGCGAGGCTGCCACGGAAAGCATTCAGCTTATCCAGGAAGCCATAGCCCAGGCAGACATGGTCTTTGTGACCGCTGGCATGGGCGGCGGAACCGGAACCGGTGCTGCTCCCATTGTGGCAGAGACAGCCAAGAAGAACGGTGCGCTCACTGTGGGCGTTGTGACCCGTCCCTTCAGCTTCGAGGGCAAGAAGCGCGCAGCAAGCGCACAGGCAGGCATAGACGAGCTGAGCAAGCATGTGGACTGTCTCATCATCATTCCCAATGATCGCATAATGACCCTTGCGCCCAAGAAAACGCCTGTACGCGAAGTCATGGCCATGGCCAACGATGTGCTCTACTACGGCGTGAAGGGCATTTCCGACGTCATCACCCGTCCAGGCTACATCAACCTCGACTTTGCAGACGTGCGCGCCTGCATGTCCGAGGCAGGCCTTGCCCTCATGGGCATGGGTTCCGGCAAGGGCGAAAACCGTGCGGACGACGCAGTGTCCAAGGCCATTTCCAGCCCCCTGCTCGAAGATATCACCCTGGCCACAGCCAAGGCAGTTCTCTACAACGTTACTGCTCCGGAAGACATTTCCAGCGACGAAATGGCCCGCATTGGCGAAAAGATCTACGAGGCCGCTCCGGAAGACGCCAACATCTTTGCAGGCGTTGTCTTCGACGACACCCTGGAAGACGAGATTCGCGTCACCCTGGTTGCCACCGGCATCGAGGCAGAGCCGCGCCTCGATCAGAGAAGTATGGCAAAGCCCGCCCCTGCAGCAAATCCCGCAAGGCAGCCCTTTGCACAGCAGCAGTCCTATACTGCTGCCCAGGCAAACCGCAGGCCTCCCTTTGTGGATCCGGGCGAGGACAATGTCAGGCATCTGGACATGAACAATGTCACAAGGCCTGCAGCTCCTGGCCAGGACAACACAGAGCCCGATTTCCTGCGTCCGCAACCCAGGAAATCCACCTCGCAGATGAGCAAGGAATTTCTGAACGATGCGCGTGTGCGCTGGGAGCAGGAGAAGGGCTCCTTCCCCAGAGGGGAGCACGGCGAGTACAACATGAAGGTTGAGGACTCAAGCGATCCCATCCTGGATGTGCCCACCTTCATCCGCAACAAGATAGACTAGTTTCTGCCTACCTTACGCAAAGGCCCCTTGGGCTTTTGCGCACGTTTGGCAAAATCCCATTTTCAGGACCATTCCTCTGGTTCTGAAATGCCCGCCGGGAGGTCCTTTGGGGAGGGCCTCCTGATTCTTTTTCACTCTTTTTTCGCGAGGCCAGTCATGCCCCTTTTTGCTGCACGCCAAGCCCAGACAACTGTTCCCTGCCCGCAGTGCGAGAAACCCATGACCATCGAGCGTTCCTGCCATCAGGTCTACATGCGCTGCAAGGAATGCGGGAAGACCTATCCCATAGAGCAATACATCCCCAAGGCCGACAAGGCCATGGAAGACTTTCTCGACAACTGCTACGTGGACCGTATCTGAAGATTTTCGCCCAGAGAATGGCACTGTTCGAGAATCGAGAATTTTTTGTTCTTGACAGACGCAAAGGGACGCTAGTATAAATCCAAAATTGTGGGCGGTTAGCTCAGTTGGTAGAGCGCTGCCCTTACAAGGCAGATGCCACAAGTTCAAGTCTTGTACCGCCCACCAGATAATGACTGTTCAAAGGTTCTCTTTGTCGCAAGACATTGCAGAACCTTTTTTTGATCTGCAGCCCCGTGCACACCCATTGCCTTATTGTCTTCCGGCTTGAGTGGGGAGAGCGAGAGGAAGAGGTCTGCGAGGAAGTCCGCCTATGGCCTCCCGGCCAAGGCAGGCAAGCCAGATACGGCGGGGGATGGAGCTTTGTGCCGTAGCGTAGCGACGCACAGTGCGAGGGGATATCCCAAGGGCTGTGGCAGCCGCATCTTGCGAGAGGTTGTTGCGCTGCATCCAGTCGCAAAACATTTGATGACTCGCTTCACCCTTCTGCTCCTTGCCCCAGGTATAGACGTTGTCTGCGCCGAACTCGCTGTCCTTCCACTCGATGGTACAGCCCCCAAAGTCTATATGGACAAGGGCAAAGACTGAAGGCGCAAGGATGTCGCAAAGTGCAGGATTGGAGCGCAGGGCGCTTTCCACATCCACGTCCAGCACTTCCCCTGTACTCCATGTGCGAAGTTGTAGGGGGCTAGAGCCTCGACTTTGTGCAGCCTTGGGAAGAAAAAGGCGTTCATGGGGATACCTCAAAGGCTTGAAGGACAATCAAATCGGCAGCAGAAAAATAGACAAATGGTTCGGGCAAAATCATTCTGCCACAGGACAATACGGGGAAAGGGCATGGCAATAGAGATACGTGACGGCGTGGACTACATGGAAGATGTGCGCACCCTCATAGAGACCTATACCAATTGGCTTGGGCTGGACCTTGCCTTTCAAAATCTTGCAAGCGAGCTGGAAAATCCGGCTCAAAAATACGCACCGCCCCATGGTGCAATCCTTGTTGCCGTACAGGACGGCAAGGTTTTCGGCATGGTCGCCTGGCACTGGATAGGCGAGGGAGTATGCGAGATGAAGCGTCTTTTTGTTCTGCCCGAGGCACGCGGCCTCGGTATCGCAGAGACACTCGTTTACGCCATCATCGAGAGTGCCCAAAAAGCCGGAGGGCAGGAGATGGTGCTCGACACCCTGGAAGGCATGAAGGCAGCCCGGCATCTCTACGAAAAGTTAGGTTTCAGGCCCTGCGAACCCTATTACCACAATCCCCTGGAAGGGGTTGTATACCTCAAAAAAATCCTGAAAAACAGAGAAAGTGAATAAAACCACAAATTTTCTGCATCACAGAGCCACTCTATCCTTTGTCGTTCTTTGCCAAGAACAGGACTACGAACGGGTGGCTTTTTTTGTGGCTTAGTCCAGTGTCAACAAGTATGAGGCAGGGTACGAGTTGCGAACCGGATCTTCAGAAAAGAGTAAAAGTAACGTAATTATAGAATAGTACAAGATGGTGGAGAGTGCTTTTAGACACACTTGTGAAAAATTTTTCATGTTTGTTCCTCAAACTTATTGACAGCGAAAGTTGACGTCTTGTACAGAAGAATTACAGCGGTTAAATGTTAACATTTGATTTCTAACTTCAAACATAGCTACGAGGCGGTGCATTGCCATAACACTCCAAACTCTTCTGGAGGGCTCCATGAAGAAAATGGGACTGCCCATGCAAATGGGCATTGGCATGGTCTTGGGTATTCTCGTCGGATTGCTGGCATCCAATATGGGATGGTCGGCAAGTTACTTCCAGCCATTGGGGCAGTTGTTCATCAATCTGATCCGTATGGTTGTTGTACCTCTCGTCTTTGTGACTCTTGTTGCAGGTGCAGCCAGTGTTGGTGATGTTCGCAGTCTTGGCCGAATTGCAACAAAAACGTTGATTTATTACTTTTTGACAACAGCAATTGCCATTGTCATTGGTTTGATTTTGGCAAACATTTTCCAGCCTGGCGTGGGACTTGACCTTTCAAAGGACAATCTGAAGGCAGTTAATGTCACTCCTCCAGCGCTTTCAGCAGTTCTTCTTGGCATTATTCCTATCAACCCAATGGATGCCCTTGCCAAGGGTAATATGCTGCAAATCATCTTCTTTGCTGTGCTTGTTGGACTTTGCATCAATATGTGCAGTGAAAAGACAAAGGTTGTATCCTCATTTTTCGACGGTATGTCTGAAATCATGATCAAGGTAACAACCATTGTCATGCTGTATGCACCCATTGGTGTCTTTGCCCTGATGGCAGTCACAGTTACCAATCACGGTATTGCTGTTCTACTTCCTCTCATCAAGCTCGTAGCAATCATGTACGTGGCAAGTATATGTCAGATACTATTCATATATCTGCCATGTGTACGTTATTCAAAAATCAAGTTTACGACCTTCTTCAAGGTCCTGTCTGCACCCTTGATGATTGCCTTCACGACTTGTTCTTCTGCAGCAGCTCTTTCTGCCAACCTTATTGGTGTGCAGAAGCTTGGTGCCTCCAAGCAGGTTTCAACTTTCTCTATCCCGCTTGGCAACACCATCAATATGGACGGTGCAGCTATCTATATGGGCATCGCATCCATATTTGCAGCACAGGTTTATGGCATCCCCATGCCGCTTGACAAGCAGATTACCATTGTCATCATGGCAATTCTGGCTTCCATCGGCTCCATGGGTGTGCCTGGCGCAGCACTCATCATGATAACCATGGTCTTTACCCAGGTTGGCATTCCGCTTGAGGCAATTGCATTGGTCGCTGGTGTTGACCGTATCATGGATATGGCTCGTACAACCATCAACGTCCTTGGCGATGCAACAGGCGCAGTCTTTGTCTCCCGTCTTGAAAATGACCTCGACCCTGAAAGAGGGGCCAAGATAGAGGGATAGGGCAGGCTTGATTTATGGCTGAAAAAATTGCCGGTATCATTGGTGGAATGGGTCCTGAAGCTACTGTGGATCTCATGCAGCGCGTGATCCATTTCACCAAGGCAAAAGACGATATTGACCACGTTCACTGTGTTGTTGACAACAACCCGCAAGTACCTTCGCGCATAAAGGCTCTTCTCGAGGGAGGAGGTGTGTCTCCCGGGCCATGCATGGCCGAGATGGGCAAAAAACTGGAACAATGGGGCGTTGATTTTCTGTGCATCCCCTGCAATACGGCACACAACTACTACAAGGATGTGTGCGATGCAGTCTCTATTCCAGTTTTGAACATGATAGAACTTACTGTAGCTGCTATTCATGCCTTGTGCCCAGATGCAAAGAAGGCAGGAATTTTAGCTTCACCTGCAGTACGTTTAACAAAGCTTTATGAAGAGCCTTGTCGTCGTTTGGGTATAGAGCCTGTTTATGCAACACCGGACAAAGAACAGCAACTTCTTTCTGTTATCAAAAAGATAAAAACCGGTGACACCAGCAAGGCCGTCTATGACAGCTATCATGAGGTAATAGCTGATGTCTGTGAACAGGGTGCGGACGCATTTGCAATAGCATGTACCGAGCTTGGCATTTTGCATGATGCAAAATATCCACGCCCGGTGGTTGACGCAGCAGACGCTTTGGCAAAGGCCATTGTCGGCATTGCCAAGGGAACACTTCCATTACCCACAAGATAGAGAAGACAAATATCTTTCTCTATCCATTCTCCTATCCAAAAAACAAGGAGTCTATAATGAATCTTGCGCAGTTTCCTCGTCGTGGTTATGTCAAAGAGCCTACTCCTATTGAGTATTTGCCCAGTTTCTCCAAAGCTCTTGGTGGCAAGGTAAATATCTACATAAAACGTGACGACCTCCTCCCCGGAACGGGTGGAGGCAACAAGACTCGCAAGCTGGACTTCTCCATTGCAGATGCTCTTTCCAAGGGCGCTGATTCCATCATCACCTGCGGTGCTGTCCAGTCCAACCACTGCCGTCTTACCCTGGCGTGGTCTGTCAAGGAAGGTCTAGATTGCCACCTTGTTCTGGAAGAGCGCGTTGCCAACAGCTACAACCCCCAGTCTTCCGGTAACAACTTCCTGTACCAGCTCCTTGGCGTAAAGAGCATCACCGTGGTCAAGGGTGGCAGCAACATGGCCGAAGAGATGCAGAAGGTTGCTGACAAGCTCGCTGCACAGGGCAAGAAGCCCTATATCGTCCCTGGTGGCGCATCCAACCCCGTCGGTGCTCTCGGCTATGTGCAGTGTGGCCAGGAAACCATGCAGCAGATGTTCGAAATGGGTCTGAATTTCGACCACATCATCGTGCCCAGCGGTAGTGCCGGTACCCATGCCGGATTCCTGCTTGGTATGCTTGGCTGCAATATGAACATTCCGATTACAGGAATTGGCGTGAACCGCAAGAAGCCTGTTCAGGAAGAAGCCGTCTACACTCTTGCCCAGCAGACTGCCGACCTTATTGGTGCAAAGATCGACATCCCTAGAGACGCAGTCGAAGCCTACGACGATTATGTTGGCCCCGGCTATTCCCTGCCTACGGATGCAATGGTTGAAGCAGTCATCATGCTGGCTCGCACCGAAAGCATCCTGCTGGATCCGGTGTATTCGGGCAAAGCTATGTCTGGTCTCATTGATCTTGTTCGCAAGGACTACTTCAAGCCTGGCAGCAATATCCTCTTCCTCCACACTGGTGGCTCGCCGGCACTGTTTGCCTATCTTGATACATTCCGCAAAGACAAGAACTTCTAGTCCTCAGCCATAAAACACTCCTCCTCTTTCCTTGCTGCAATGGCAGAATTTCCTGTGTGAATGGGAAATTCTGCCATTCACAAATCGGCTTCATGCAAACTCCATTATCTGCTTTTCATCATACTGAGTAACCTTGTAAAGAACGTTTGCGCATTCCGGGAGCTTGTTATGGAAGACAAGAATTCATTGCCAATGTATGGTGGTATATGGGGAGGCCTTGTACCACTGGCTATACTTGTTATTGGACTCATTGCCCTTTCAATTGCAGAAAGAGGAGGAACAAAGCCTTTCTGGGCATGCGCCTGGCTGGCCTTGAGCATTGGACTCTTTTTGGCAAGAGACAAAAAGAGGTATTGTGAATCTGCCATGCACGGTATTGGCGACAAGAACGGTATCGTTATTGTCACTGCATGGCTCTTTGCCGGTGTTTTTGGAAAGCTGATGGCAGCAGGCGGGTTGGTTCAGGGACTTCTCTGGATGGGGATGTCTACGGGTGCTTCTGAAGCAACCTTTACCTTCTTGGTGTTCCTTGCAGCCATGACGTTTTCCCTTGGTACAGGAACAAGCACTGGCACCTGTATCGCCCTTACCCCCGTTCTCTATCCTGCCGGTGTCTATCTGGGCTCAGATCCTGCCCTGCTTGGGACGGCCATACTTTCGGGTGCCGCCTTTGGCGACAATCTCGCTCCCATTTCCGACACGACTATCGTGTCCGCATATACTCAAGGGGCAGAGATGAAGGATGTTGTGCGCAGCAGAGCGCCGCTTTCGCTTACGGCAGCAGCCATCGCGGGCGTCATCTTCCTTTTGTTTGGCGGAGGTGGCGAGATTCGCGTAGCTCCCCAAATGGAAGCAACCCTGGATCCCAGTGGCATTTTCATGCTTATTGCCCTGGTAGTTGTCGTGGTTGCAGCGCTTTGCGGAAGGCACATCATTGAAGCCCTGATTTACGGCAATGTCTCGGCAGCACTGGTTGGAATCTGTATTGGCAATATCAAGTTCTCGGACATCTTTTGTATTCCCGAAAAGGCGGGTGGAAGTACCGGCCTTGTTCAGGCAGGAGTCGAAAGTGTTGTCGGAGCAATTGTCTTTGCCATACTTATCCTGGCTGTAACTCAAATTCTGGTAGATTGTGGCGTCATGCGGCGCATTCTCAACTTTGCCCATGAAAAGATGGTGCATACAGTACGCCAGGCAGAATTGTTTATTATTGGATCTACTGTTTTGGCCTCTATCCCGATATCTGCAAATGCACCAGCAGAACTTCTTGTTGGTCCAAGTCTGGTAAGACCCATGGGAGAACGCTTTAACTTGGCTCCAGCAAGAAGGGCAAATCTTATGGACTGTGCTGTTTGCACAATCTTCTTCATTCTTCCCTGGCATATTGCCGTAGCTGCATGGTATGGAGCATTGGTAAGCGCTGCCCAGGCATGGAATATTCCGGTGCCATCAGTTGCTACTGCCTTGCTTAATCCCTATTCATGGACACTTCTTGCCGTGATTATTTTTTCAGCAATCACAGGCTGGAATCGTCGCTACGCTGAATCATGATATTAATAAATTGATAAAAATCAATTTAAATTGTTTATTTTGATTTATTATTGGTAGATTTAATTATTTGTATTTTAAAAGCATCGTCTTAATGGCGATGCTTTTTGCTTATAATTGAAATAAAAAACAAAATACAATAAATATAAAGAGTTTCTTTTTGTTATAGAATGACTAGCTGGATGCCAGCGTTTTGGATGTTTTTGACAGTTTTGCCGACACATTCTTGACATTTTGTCACGCCGACCAATAATTACAGCTGTATTGTCTTGAAGCCATGACCATGTGGCAGGTGCCATCAATATTCTGCACTTTTGTTGTTCTTCTGCAAAAGCCATTGGCACGACCCTTGATTTCCATCTTTTTTGCCACTGCAGCTTCATACGTCACATTGCCGGAGACTCCCCTGTTGGCCTTTGACAGTGTGTACAAATCTATTTTTTGGGGGAGTGGCAATGATTCCTGCCAAATGCACAACCTTCAGCGAACAGGCGCGCGAATACATCAAGGAGTGTCTGCTAAATGGCACTCTTCATCCCGGAGATCCGATCAAGGAAAGCCAGATAGCCGAGACTCTAGGTATAAGTCGAGGTCCTGTCAGAGATGCTCTCATGACTTTGCAACAGGAAGGACTGGTTATGGGATCGCCACAAAAATGCAGGCGCATCCGGGCCATGACAGCCAAGGAAATAGAAGAGAGCTACTTTTTGGGGGGAACTCTCGAAGGCGTTTGCATAGTCCTGGCGCTTCCTCAGATTACCAAGGCGGATTTGGCTGAATTTGACGAAATTCTGGCTGAAATGAAGCGTCAGAGCAGAGATGCAAAAGTTCTGTCTTCCATGAGCGAGATAGATGAAAATTTCCATGATGCCCTGATGCGCAAATGCCACAATTCATTGATGGTTGATGTGGCAAGAAAATCCTGTTCGCATATTTCCAAGTTTTTGTACTACAAGGCTTGGGATACCCTGTTTACTCCAGAAGAATTCTACAACCGCCACAAGATTATTGTGGATGCAGTAAAGAGCAGGGATGTGCAGCTCATAGAATACACTTTGAGAGAACATTACCAGGAATCGGGAAGAAGACTTGCAAAGCAGGCTGTTGACGCATCAAACTGATCTTCTCTCAAACCATGATCGGGTAGGCGGGGGCGATTTCGCCCCAACCTCCCACACCACCGGACGTACGGGTCACGTATCACGGCGGTTCAACTAAACAAGGCTTTCCTGGCTCTGAGGCACTCCGTTATTTCGAGAAGCGACAGGAGTCCGTGTTTTCTTAGCCACGCATTTGGAAAGGCTATATGCATGTGGGGTTGATGGCTATTCCACCACGCTCCCCTGCCATTGCCTGCCGCCTTCCGAGCAGTCTCCGGGTCAACTCCCCATCGAATCAGATTCTTGTATCTGGTCTTGGGTTTCTTCCATCGTTGCCAGATAAGACATCGCATTTTGTGCCTTAACCATTTGTCCAGCTCTTCCCATATACCCTTTGTTCCGGATAGATAGAAATATGCAGCGAACCCATTGATTTTTGGCTTTAGCGTTCTTACTGTATCCTGGAAAGACCAGCCTCTTGCCATGTGAAATACCTTCCGCATGTTATTCTTAAAGCGTTTAATCGCCACTGGCGACGGCTTAAGTTTAGGCTTCCGGTCGATTGTCATGGTGTATCCCAGAAACTTTGCTTTCCACGGTCTGGCAACCATACTTTTTGTCTGGTTGATTTTCAGCTTGAGCCTGGTTTCAAGGAACGAGGTTACAGAAACGAATACTCTTTCGGCGGCCTTCTTGCTCTTGACATAGATATTGCAGTCATCTGCATATCTGCAAAAGCAATGCCCTCTGCGCTCCAGTTCTTTATCGAGTGTATCCAGCATAATATTTGATAACAAGGGTGAAAGAGGTCCGCCTTGTGGGCATCCCTCTGTCCTTGGGGATATTAGTCCCCCTGTCATAAGGCCAGCCTGAAGGTACAGTCTTATGAGTTTGAGAACTCTTTTGTCATGTACTTTCCTGGCTACCCTGGCCATCAGTATGTCATGGTTTACCCTGTCAAAGAACTTGGCTATGTCGATGTCCACTACCCATCGTCTTCCTTCTGCCACGTATTCACGGGCTTGTTGAAGCGCTTGATGAGCATTGCGTCCTTTTCGGAAGCCATAGCTTCTTTCCGAGAACTCGACATCAAATCGGCGTTCTATCTTCTGGACAATGGCCTGCTGAATGACTCTATCTATAACAGTTGGAATCCCAAGCTGTCTTGTGCCTCCATCCGGTTTGGGAATGGATACTCCCAGTACCGGTAGTGGACGATAGAGTCCTTTTCGCAGAAGAGTTCTAAAGAACTCCCATTGTTCCCTTATAAGCAGGCCAGCTTCTTCAATGGTCATCCGGTCTACACCAGGACAGCCCTTGTTGGCTCTGACCTTGAGAAACGCCTTGTACACGTTTTCCCAGTCGGCAATCTCCTCCATAAGGTTTGACTCACCATTGGTCTCTGTCCTTGCCAGACACTTTGATA
>NZ_NFJC01000039.1 GCF_002159665.1 Desulfovibrio sp. An276 | reverse complement strand
CAGCCTGTGGAGAGGCTCCTTGCCTCGTTGAAGCGGAACCCGCCCAGGGATCAAGCTAGCTTGTTTCCGCTGGGAATCCTCCGCCTTTAGGCGGGGGAGGATGTCAAAGCATTGTTTTTGGCAGCGACAGGGCTTCCACACCCTCGCTGCCCGCACGAAAAAAGCAAAGGAGGCGGCGCGCACACCCTGCACGCAGGGAGTCCTGCGCCGATACAGCTATGACAGGCAAAAACGAACACACTATCGGAAAATTTTTTGCGCGTACCTTCCTTGTCCTGCTTCTTGCAGGCGCCTTGGGGAGCCAGGCCATGGCGGCACCTGCAACGGCGCCCGCCGCAGTCCCGAATTCTCCTGCCAAGGTGGACGCCAGGGTCACGGCTGTTGATGTCCAAAGCGAGGGAACGGACAGCACCGGGGCACGCCTTTCCACAGCCCTCAAGGAAAAGTTCAACACCTCGAGCCTGTTTCGTCTTGGTTCCGACAACGAGCCCAAACTCGTTTTGCTTGTGAGCACAAGTCCGGAATTTCCTACCCGTCCCCAGGTAGGTTCCGTCTACTCCATCATCTGGGTCTATTCCCAGAAGGCAAACTATCTGCCCATGCTCCTCGGCCATGAAGTGGGCACAGTGTCCATGGAGGACATAGACGCCCTTGTGGCCCGCGTTGTGGAAAAGACGGACGGGCTTTCGGTCAAGTACGGCTATCTCTGGAAGAAGAACTGAGCAAAAGGTTTTGCCAGACAAAAGGGGCGCGCTTTCTGTGATGAAAGCGCGCCCCTGGTGTTTTTGCGGCGTCTTTGTTGGTCAGGCGAGAAATCAGGCGAGGGCCTTGCGCCTCTTCCACTCCATGGCAAGCCTGCACAGGGTGGGCGCCCACGAGCCTTGGCTAGGCGCAAAGATGTGGGTGTAGGAAGCCCAGGTGTTGTTGACCACAAGGCCGTCCAGGTTGTCCCCAAGCCCCGTGCCCCTTGTGAGGGCCAGATGGGTGAGGCTTTTTTCGCAGGAAAGGGCGCGGCTGTAGTGGAACTCGTGCCCGAAAAGGACTGTCCCCTTGGCATAGAAGGGATTGTCACGCACGATTTCTCCCTGAACGTAGCCAAGGCCGCAGGGACGCGGGCCTATTTCTATGTCCAGGGGGAGCACGCCAGCCATGGCGGTTACCTGATCCTTGCGGCGCACGCTGCGGGCAAGGATCATGAGGCCGCCGCATTCCGCATAGATGGGAAAGCCCTTGGCCGCAAGGTCTGCCAGATCCTTGAGCCTTGGATTGTTCGCAAGCCTGTTCAGGGAATCTTCCGGAAAGCCGCCGCCAAGATAGATGGCATCGAGACTTCCTTCACCCTCGAGGGGCCAGGAGTCGTCAAAGAGCGAGAGCCGCACAAGACGGGCTCCTGCCCGCTCGAGAGCCTCCAGATTCTCGTGGTAGTAGAACCACAGGCACCGGTCGCGCACATAGCCTATGACAGGGCCGTCCCCTGTCCTTTTGGCCTCGTCCTTCCACAAGGGCTCGCAGTCGAGATCCGGGGCAGCACTTGCGCTGCGGACTATGGCCTGTACGTCCACGTGTGCGCCAACATAGGCAGCCATGGCTTCAAGGCCTTCCTGGGCGGAGTCCGAAAGATCGTCCCCCTTGAGGGATGCTATGCCCATGTGCCGTTCTGGCAGGGGGTTGTGGGCAAGCCTTGGCAGCTCTCCCAAAACCTTGAAGTCCGTGTAGTGCTCTATGGACGCGCGCAGATAGGAGGCATGCCTTGGGGATCCAGTGCAGTTGAGGACAACCCCTGCGAAGGTCACGGACTCGAAGTTCTGCAGCCCCTGCAAAAGGGCCGCGGTTGTGCGCGTCATCTTGGTCACGTTGATGGTGACGATGACCGGAGCCTTGAGTTCCCGCGCAAGGGCCGCTGTCGAACAGGACCCTTCCACATCCAGCCCGTCGTAGAGCCCCCTGTTTCCCTCGACAATGCCAAGGGCCCTGTCCATTTCCGATAGGTCTAGGAGCTTTCGGGCCGCGTGGGCCATCTGGGCTCTCAGCCCGTCTCCGTCCAGGAAATAGGGGTCCAGATTCGAGGACTGCCGCCCTGCAGCCTGCGTGAGCCAGGCCGCGTCAATGTAGTCCGGCCCCTTCTTGAAGGGGAGAACGTTCCAGCCCCTGTTGCGCAAAAAGCGCGCAAGGCCAAGGCTCAGAAGCGTCTTTCCGCCTCCCCCGCAGGTGGAGGAGATCACAACGCGCGGCAGATGCAGGCGTGTACTTGTCTCGTTGCAGGACATGTGCGCATCCAGGGCCTAGTGCTTGAAGGACCTCTGGCCTGTGAAGACCATGGCAACCTGGGGGCTGTGTTCGTTGACAGCCTTGATCACTTCCCAGTCGCGCAAAGAGCCGCCGGGCTGACCAATGGCAGTGACACCCTCGGCCATGGCAACGTCCACGCCGTCGCGGAAGGGGAAGAAGCCGTCGGAGATGAGCACGGAGCCTTCGAGGCCGCCGTGTTCAGCCTTTGCCTGCTCCTCGATTTCGGCGAGCTTTTTGGCCATCTCGGCGTCCGTCTTGGCCTTTTCCTTGAGTTCGTAGAGGGTGAGGCCAAGGCCCTTGAAGGCCAGCACGTCCTCGTGCTTGTGGTAGGCCTTGTAGATGGCAAGCTCCACGCAGCCGACCCTGTCCTGCTCGCCTGTGCCGATGGCAGTGGTGGCTCCGTCGCGGGCAAAGATGACAGAGTTGGAGGTAACACCTGCTTCCACTGCCCAGGCAAAGCGCAGATCGTCCATCTCCTTTGCAGAGGGTGCGCGGGCAATGAAGGTTGTGCCGTTCTTGTCCGTGGCCTGGGCGGGAATGAAGTCCGTGTTCTTCAAGATGCGGTTCTGGAAGGATTTTTGCACCACAAGACCGCCGTCTGCGAGGCACTTGATGTCCAGGAAGGCGGATTTGGTGAGCTCTTCCAGCATGGCAAGGCCGGGAAGTTCCATGATGCGCAGATTCTTGCGGCTCTTCAGGATTTCGACAACACCCTCCTCGAAGGAGGGTGCAGCCACAACCTCGAAGTAGTTTGCGGCCACAAGTTCTGCTGCCTCGCGAGTGAAGGGAGCGTTGACAACGACAGCACCGCCAAAGGCAGCGATGCGATCGCACCAGAAGGCCTTTTCAAGGGCGGTTGCAACGCCCTCGTCGGACCAGGCTGCTCCGCAGGGATTGTTGTGTTTGATGATGAGTGCAGCGGGCTTGTCTGTCAGGTACTGCAGAATGTTGGCAGCGTTGTCCACGTCCGTGAGGTTGGTCTTGCCGGGATGCTTGCCTGCCTGGATCATCTGCTTTTCGCTCAGGCTCGAGACAATGCTGTGTTGCGGACCGCGCCAGGTGATGCCGCCAAGGGTGAGCTCGCCTTCTGCCAGCTGGTAGAGGGCAGCGGGCTGGTCCGGGTTTTCGCCATACCTTAAGCCCTTTGTTTCGCCGTCGAGCTCCCAGGTGCGCTTGTGGTAGACAAGCTTCTGGTCGCCCAGTGTAATGGTCATGGTGTCCGGAAAGGTTTCCTTGACGATGGTTTTGTACATGTTTTTCAGATCAGCCATATGCGCCCTCCTCGAAAGCGGTTGTTTCAGGCCCCCTTGCTACCATACAAGGCGCCTTTCTTCTAGTGTTTCCCCTGGGCTTCCACTGTGCGGAAGGGTTTTGAAAAGCCCCTTTGAGCAGTTTTTTGAGCTGCGTTTTTTGCCTGGGGGGACAAGGCCATGCCCTGTGAAACGTGCAGGACAAGCAGCCGCTGGGTTGAGGCTTTTTTTCGGACTTGTCAGCACTGGCAAATGCAAGTATTTTGCAAAAGTCTGGGCTTTGGGAATATCGAAATTCAGGCTTGAGGGACAGGATGTTTTTCTGTTCCCATACTTGTCATTGCAGCAGGAAGACAGCCAACGCCATCATCCTGCTTTGTCTGTGGCATCGGGAGTGTTGCCTTCACATGGAAAGACTACTTTACAAGCTCGCCGAACAGCTGGACAGCCTTGACGAGCAATCGCTCATGCGCTTGTGGGGCAAGTACGCGCAGAAAACCTACTCTGTGCGCCTGTCCAGGCAATGGGAGCTGGACACTCTGGTGTTCTGCCTCATTCAGGCCAAGCACATGAAAAACCAGCTCTTCAACTACTGCATACGCAGGGACATGCCCGAGGAAATGCAGGAAGAAGACGATGGGCTGGAAGTTGCGAGGCGCTCTGCCGAGGCGGGGATTGTGCGGCGCGAGACTCCCTGCACGGTGTCACAGTTCAGACCCTTGCCAGATGACAAGGTGAAGTAGGTTTTGCGCATAACGACGGTGGGCAGAGTTTGTCCTATGCCCGCATAGCCGTCTTTTTCAATAAGGTGGAACAATGGCAAATACTGTTATTATTGGCTCCCAGTGGGGGGATGAAGGCAAGGGCAAGATCGTCGACATGCTCGCTGCCACAAGTGATGTTGTTGTGCGTTTTCAGGGCGGCAACAATGCCGGGCACACCATTGCCGTCAATGGCAAGCAGACCATTTTGCACACCATTCCCTCTGGCATACTCCATGAAGGTAAAACCTGCCTCATTGGCAACGGTGTTGTGCTGGACCCCTTTGTCTTCCTGCAGGAAACGGACGGTCTGGCGGAAAACGGCGTGGATGTTTCCCCGAGGCGCCTCGGTATCAGCCACAAAACCCATCTTATCCTGCCCTACCATGTGGCTCTTGATCAGGCGAGGGAAGCCTACAAGGCCGGAGGCAAGATTGGCACCACCGGCCGCGGCATTGGTCCCTGCTACGAGGACAAGGTCAGCCGCATTGGCCTGCGCGCAAGCGATCTGACCAATCCCGACCTTGTGCGCACCAAGGTGCGTCAGGCCCTTCTTGAAAAGAACGTCCTTTTGCAGAGCCTGTACAATGCAGAGCCCATTGACCCAGAAATGGTCATAGAGAAGATCCTTGGCATAGCCGACCGCGTGACGCCCTACCTCACGGACGTTTCCGGCGTCATCCAGGAATCCATGCGCATGGGCAAGAAGATTCTCTGGGAAGGCGCCCAGGGCGTGCATCTGGACGTGGACCACGGGACCTATCCCTTTGTCACCTCCTCCAACACCGTGTCCGGCTGCGCATCCACAGGCACGGGCATTGGCCCGAACACCCTCGACCGCGTCATTGGCATTGCCAAGGCCTACACGACCAGAGTGGGTGCCGGTCCCTTCCCCACAGAGCTGGACGACCCCACAGGCGACTTTTTGCGCGAGCAGGGTCATGAGTTTGGTGCAACCACCGGTCGTCCCCGCCGCTGCGGCTGGCTGGACGCTGTCATTTTGCGCGAATCGGCAAGGCTGTGCGGCCTGACAGAGATTGCTCTCACAAAGATCGACGTTCTGCGCAATCTGCCTGTGCTCAAGATTTGCGTGGACTACAGGTACAAGGGACAGCGCATCGAATATCCTCCGCAGGGTGAAAACGCCCTGGCAGAGGTGGAGCCCATTTACGAGGAAATGCCCGGCTTCAGCGAGGACATTTCCACCTGCAAGCACTTTGACGGCCTGCCCTACAACGTACAAAAGTACATCCAGCGCCTCGAGGCCTTGACCCAGGTCCGCATCTCCTACGTCTCCGTGGGGCCGGACCGCGAACAGACCATCGTCCGCTAGTTTTTTTGACAAGCCCTGCCTTGTACCATTCGTGTCCGGGGCAGGGCTTTTTTGTTTGCTTTTTTTCGGAGGCCTTCCCTTGTCGCTATTTCCCGCTATCGAGGACCAAACCTTTGACGGCCTGAGGGCCAGGCTTGACCATTTGGGCGACGCTCCGCCCCAGGTGATCCTTCTGGATGGGGGAAGCGAGGAACAGCGTCTTGCTGCTGCCAGATACTGGGCCTGCCGCTGCAACTGTCCAAGCGCCAGGGAAGAGGGCAGCCCCTGCCTTTCCTGCTCCGTGTGCCAGCAGATAGCGAGCCAGGAGAACATGGACGTTCTGGCCTTTGACGGGCGCATTTCCAACACCAAGGATCGCGACGAGCCCGGGCCCATCAGGGCCCTGAACATGGAAAACGTGCGCGAGCTCAAAAGAATCATCCAGGATCCGCCCCATGGGGAGGGCTTGCGTGTGGTTATGCTGCTCGGGATGGACAACCACAGATCCGAAGCTGCCAACGCCCTTTTGAAGGCCCTGGAAGAGCCCTCGCCCACGACAGTCTTTGTGCTTTTGACTGCACAGCGCGAGCAGCTTTTGCCAACGCTTGTGTCCAGATCCTATTGCCTGCTCTTGCCCTGGCCGGATCCCGAGGCCGAGAGCCTGACAGAAGACGGAATGGCACTTGCTGCAGATGTGGCGGACTTTCTTGCCACCGGCAGGACACTTTTCCTGCGCACGCAAAAGAAGGGCTTTTCTGCGGCAGAGGCCACGGCAGTCTTGAGCCTTCTCGAAAAGGCGATATTGCGCATACTGGCAGGCAGGCCAAGGAGCGGCGGCATAGACAGTGAGCTTTCAAGGCTTGGTGCAAACGAGCTTTGCAATGTCTCGCAATGGCTGAGCGAGGCGCGCGAGCGTATCTCGGGCCAAGTGTCACCTGTGCGCGTCCTTGAGGCTCTCATGATGCAGATCTTTGTTCTCGTACACAGCCGTGGCCAGACAGGGCTGTAGGGCGCAAGTCCCAAATCAGATGGTCACAAGCAAAAAGAGAATTTGTCCTGTCTGCATGAGGCAGCCGCAAAAATCGCCCGAGTAGCCATCGTACTGCCTGCTGAGTGCGACAAATTTCCAGAGAAGCCCCATCTGCAGGAGAAGCAGCGCGCAAAGATTTAGAGGATGCACGCCTGCAAGCGCGAGAAAACCGAGTGTGAGCGCTGCCAGGATAATGCTCAGAGCAAGATTGTCCCTTGTTCCCGCGCAGGCAAATTGGCCTCCAAGGCCCGTTGTGTCGTGAGGGGATGCCAGACAAAAAAGCGGGACAGCCATGCCCCTTCCCCAGGCGGGAGCTAAAACCAGGGCTGCCACAGAAGTAAGGGACAGGATGTGCAGATGGGCTGCAACTGCGAGAAGTTCGCAGGCAAAGGCACAAATGAGTGCCAAAACACCAAAGGTGCCTATGCGGCTGTCCTTGAGCACTGCCCTGAAGGCCTCTCCCTCTTTGTAGGAGCCTATGGCGTCCGCAAGGTCTGCAAGGCCGTCCCAGTGCAGGGCTCGGGTGATGCGCAATTCCGCGAGAATCCAGGCCAGGGCAGCAAGCAGCAGGGCAATTACGTCCGGACAGGTGGCAGCCTTGGTTAAAAGTATGCTCGCCGCCAGGCTTGCCAGCGTGCACAAAGCGCCAATGACAAGGCCACAGGGAAATATCCATGGTGCGCATTCGCCAAGGGTAGAATTTAAGACAAGCCTTGCTGGCACAAGCGAGGTAAAGAAGCTCAAGGCATCCAAAAAGCGTTTTGCTGGGGACATGGGATTTTCCAGGGACAAAAGAGGGTCCCTGCCCTTGGAGAGCCGGGACCCGAAATTGGAAAGCCAGCCAGGGGGCTGGCATGCTGTGTGAAGTGAGATGCCGTCTAGTTTTTGGCAAAAATCCTGTTCTGGTTGAAGGCAAGGGAGTAGAGGTGGTGGAAGAAATCCACGTACTCCACATTGACGTGTTCGGGCACCTTGATGCGCGCGGAGGCGAAATTCAGGATGGAGGTGATGCCCGCGTTCATCAGATGGGTGGCAGCCCTCTGGGCTCTTTCCGGAGGTGTTGTGATAATGCCAATCTCGATATTGTTTTCGGCCACAATGGAGGGCATTTCCTTTGTGCAATGCACTTCGAGCCCATGCACAACCTCGCCGATCTTGAAGGGATCGCAGTCGAATATGGCTATGATATTGAAACCGCGTTCCTTGAAGTCCGAGTGGTTCAGCAGGGCCTTGCCGAGATTGCCCACGCCAATGAGAGCCATGCGCCATTCGCGATTCACATCCAGGGCAGAAGTGATGGCCTCAATGAGCGAGGTGACATTGTAGCCCACGCCACGTATGCCAAATTCGCCAAAATAGGCCAGATCCTTGCGGATTTGGGAGCCATTGACGCCGCAGGCCTCGGCCAGTGGAGTGGAGGATATGATTTCGGTTCCGTCTCTGGCGAGATTTTCAAGAACCTGGATATAGGTAGCAAGGCGCTGAATGGTTGCTCTGGGGATGCGAGCTGTTTTGGGAGGTGTTTCCATATTACAAATATCAGGCGCGGCCCCCACGCAGGCGAAAGCGCCTTTCTCCTATTTTTGAGTTTTGTTTGGGTGACTTGTCGGCCCCCAATCGCGGCTTGAGCCGAAAGTTACTTCTTCGCCAAAGCCGAAGGCCTGGCATCTGTCGCACTGCCCTTGATTCATCAGGGCGTTGGACAACAGACCGCAGAGCAGGGGCTTGGAGTTTTACCCCAGGGTGCCTGAATTTTCCCAACCAACCCAACCAAAACCAGTCTTTCGACAGCCTGAAGCTGGTCAACCAGGATTTTGCAAGCCGAGGCTTGCAGATCTGGGCAATTGACCGACGTACCTTCTTGGGGAGAACAAGTGAAAAATAGTTTGTGAAAAAAGGTAGAAAAGAAGATACGACATAACCGTTTGAAACACAATGCCTTCACAAGCAAATTTGAGCAGACAGAAAAAAGAAAGAGAGCTTGTGAAAAAAATCAGCTTTTTTGACGATGTCATGGCCACAAAAAGAGAGAATTTCTCGACTCTTGCAAAGTCATGTCCCGTCAGAATATGTGAAAATCATGGCAAGATGTGCCGCATGTTTCGTTTGTGTCCCGGACCACTTTTTCACAAGTCTGCATGAAAAAAGCGCTCTTTGCCCTTGTACTCTTGCTTTGCCGCTCTTCCAAGCAGTTTAGGGCCGGTGTGGAAAAATATTCAGCAGTTCGCTGCAGACTGGTCTGTTGTTTCTCGGACTTTTTTACTTGATACAGCAAAAAGGGCGGGACAGGTAAAACCTGTCCCGCCCTCCGGGCATTTTCAGACAGACTTTCGTCTGTTGTGAATACTAGGCGGCCACAAAGGGATTGGCGTACAGCAGAATGAAGCTGATAACCAGAGCGTAAATGGCCAGAGATTCGATAAATGCGTAAGCAAGAATCAGGGTACCGGTGATTTTGCCGCTCACTTCAGGATTACGGGCTACGCCGTCGCAGGCGCCGCGCAGACCAAGGCCCATACCAATGCCGCAGCCAAATGCAGCGATACCGATGCCGAGAGCAGCAGCGAGGCAGGTGTTGCCAAGAGCAGCAGCATCAAGGGTTGCGGGAGCAGCAAAGGCGACGGAGGCCATTGCCAGCATGGCGATCAGATTCAGGGCAACGAGAAGAATTTTGCGCATGGAAGTCTCCTTGCGAAGGTTTATATGGTTGGGCCGTAAACGACGGCCATTCCCCGCAGAATATTAGTGTTCGACACCTGCAATGGCGCTGTTGATGTAGAAGGTAGTCAGCAGGAAGAAGACCAGGGCCTGCATGAACTTTGCCAGCAGGAAGAGGGCGTAAATCGGTATTGTGGCAATAACTGGTGCCATGATGAAAAAGAGAATCAGCACAATTTCTTCGCCGCGGATGTTACCGAATAGACGGAGAGAAAGAGAGACCGGGCGGGAACAGTGTGACACGATTTCAAGCGGGAACATCAGGGGCACAAGCCACTTGGATACGCCAAGGAACTGCTTGATGTAGTGATGATGCCAAACATAGATACCGACAATGTGGTACATGACGAACACAAACAGAGCCATGCTGACCGTGGTGTTCAGATTGGCAGTCGGAGCGTTGAAGCCCGGGATGAGGCCCATCAGGTTTGAACCAAGAATGTAGATGAACAAACCTGCCAGGAAGGGAGTAAAGATACGTCCGTACTTTTCTCCCATGGTAGTACAGATATAGTTCTCTAGTGTTTCAACAATGGCTTCCCAGAAATTCTGCAGTGAGCCTGGCACCATAGTTAGGCGTCTTCTCACAAGCCAAGCCACAAGGAAAAGTATGGCCATGCATATCCAGGAATAGAAAACATGCTGGAATTCGATTGTTTTGCCACCTATCTCGATGGTGTCCATGTTGCACAGGGTCGAGATAAGGACCGGATGAGCCAAACCTGCCATGAGAAGCCTCCCTCGTTTAGGTCAATCTCATTTGTGAAAATCTATCACTTAGTGCCTCTTTTCACGGCCCATGTCAAGAGTGGTGCGAAAGTTCCGACGACTACTCCTGCAAGAAAAAGCATTGGATTTGCCTTGGCCAGAATCAGCAGCGCATAGATGCCGGCCCCCAGGATGAAAAGCCTGAGTGTGAAGCGAACTATGACTGCGCCGAAAAATGCCGAGCCAAAATTGTCAAGCCTGGAACGGGAAAAGAAATTTGCCCAGCTGTACAGGATATAGGTAATAACAGCAAAACCTGAGCAAAACCAGATTCCTGTCAGGCTTTCCGTGGCAAAGGCAGAGGAGATGAAAAAAAGGACGAGCAATATAAGGAGCTGGTTGCGGAGGATGGGAACAATGAGTGGGTGGGTAATGCCGCGTCGGCGCAGAAAGTCGTCAAGTCCACCTGTCAGGGCGATTTTAGCCATACTAGTCTCTGTTGTTGCTATCCTAAGACAATGGGAAGGATGTGCTGACCTGGGGCCTGTTCTACTTCGGATCCGCATGGTGCGAGGTTTGCTCCTCTTCTGGAACAGCTTCATTGGATCGGGAAAGCTTTCTGTCCCGATTCATGCGGGCAATGAGTATCTTGGAATCCATGTAGACATTGAGAAAGCCGGCCCCAATGCCAATAAAGAGAAAAATCAGCTTGAACCAGGGGCTTGTTTCCAGCCACCTGTCCAAAAAGTAGCCGATGACAACGCCGACCAGAGGGCCGCTGACCATGTGCAGGCCTATGGTGCCCACAGAGGCAAGGCCCTCAAGTCCCTCTTTCTGAACCTTCAGAATGTCGAAAAAAGACATATTCCTCCTGGGAGTCTCGGGTAGACGCCAATGCACAAAAAATACTTTGGAGGAACGATCGTGTCAACACGGTTGCCGGACTTTGCTTGCCTTGTGGAGGAAAAGCTGCGTCCCAGGATGAAGCGTCCTGCAGCAAGAAAAGGGCAGAAAGCACGCATGCCTTCTGCCCTGGAAAAGTGACTGAACGGATTTTTTGGGAAAAGCCTAGACGTTGAGGCTTTCGACCCAGGCCTTCAGGGAAGCGGTACTCTGGGGAGCATTCAGAAGCTTGCCCTGGATGATGGTGCAGGACGGAGCCACGCTGCCCTTGATTCCCCGTACGGTCTTGCCAAAGCCGCTGCCGCCGGATGTGGCGAAAAGGACTATGGTTTTGCCCGAGAAATCGTAGGCTTCGAGGAAGGTATTGATGATGGTGGGAGCAATGTACCACCAGATCGGGAAACCTAGGAAAATGACGTCGTAGTCTTCCACATGGGCATTGTTGTCGGCAATGGCGGGCCTGAAGGACGTGTCCCGCATTTCCACGGATGTACGGGATGTCTTGTCGTTCCAGTTCAGGTCCGCCCTGCTGTAGGGAACCTGGGGCTTGATTTCGTACAGGTCGCCACCGCAGGCTTCGGCCAGCTTCTTCGCAACGGCTGCTGTCGTGCCCTGGGCGCTGAAATAGGCAATCAGCTTCTTGCTCATGAAAAAGTCCCTTGTGGTTTGAGGCCTCTCCTTCAGGAGGAAAAGAGTAGCGTAACTGTCCTTTTCAGGGAGGGGCATGTAGTGCAGGCAAAAAAGAAAGGTGGTTAATTTGTGCAGAACATGGGACTTGCCCATGTTCTGCAGGCAAGTACAGTACAAAAGCCCCGGAATGGCAAATGCCTTGTAGGTATGTTGTTCCATGCATTCGGTGCATGGAACAACTGTTTTCCACTGTCTCGGGATCTGTCTTAGGCAAGGAGCTCCTGCAGGTCCCTTTCTGGTGTGCTTATCGGGGCAATACCAAAGTTTTCAACAAGGAAATTGAGCACGTTGGGGGAGACAAAGGCCGGTAGGGAGGGGCCGAGGCGGATGTTCTTGATACCGAGATACAGGAGTGTCAGGAGAATGCACACTGCCTTTTGCTCATACCAGGAGAGGACCAGGGAGAGGGGCAGATCGTTCACGCCGCAGCCAAAGACCTCGGCGAGGGCCGATGCCACCTTGATGGCGCTGTAGGCATCGTTGCACTGTCCCATGTCCATGATACGGGGAAATTCCCCGATTGAACCAAGATTGAGATCGTTGAAGCGGTATTTGCCGCAGGCAAGCGTGAGGACGAGTGTGTCTGCCGGAGTCTGCTTGACAAAATCCGTGAAGTAGCTGCGGCCTGGTCTTGCCCCGTCACAGCCGCCAACAAGGAAGATGTGGCGGACAGCGCCAGCCTTCACTGCAGCGACAATCTTGTCCGCAGCAGAGAGGACGGCATTGTGGGCAAAACCGGTCATGACAGTGTCACCGCCGTTGATGCCGGTAAAGTGTCGGTCTTCGGGATAGCCACCAAGGGCAAGAGCCTTTTCGATGACTGGGGTGAAATCCTTTCTGTCGTCAATATGGACTGTTCCAGGATAGGCAACAACGCCTGTTGTGAACACACGGTCTGCGTACGCAGCCTTCGGAGGCATGAGACAGTTGGTGGTAAACAGGACAGGCGCTGGCAGGTCCGCAAATTCCTTTTGCTGGTTTTGCCAGGCAGTGCCGAAATTCCCCTTGAGATGGCTGTACTTTTTGAGTTCCGGGTAAGCATGCGCTGGGAGCATTTCTCCGTGGGTGTAGATATTGATGCCCTTGTCCCTGGTCTGTTCGAGAAGCAGCTTCAGATCGTGGAGATCGTGTCCGGTGATGACAATGAAGGGGCCCTTTTCAACAGCGAGATCAACCTTTGTGGGTATCGGATTCCCGTAGGTCTCCGTGTTGGCCCTGTCCAGGAGTTCCATGCACTCAAGGTTGATTTCGCCAACCTTCAGGACAACAGGCAGAAGCTGATCCATGCCCCAGTCGTCCGTTCCTACGGCGCACAGGGCCGTACAGACAAATTCATTGACCCTGGAACTTGTGTAGCCAAGAAGCTTCGCATGATAGGCGTAGGCCGAGACCCCACGTATACCCAGAAGAATCAGAGACTTGAGAGAGCGGATATCCTCGTCTGCTTCCCAGAGCCTGCGCATGTCGTAGTCGGAAAAGTTTGCTCCCTGGGCGAGACGGGATTTCTCCTCTCCGACCCTGGCTATCTGTTCAAGGATATTTGTGTTGTCGAAGTTTACGTTGGTCAGGGTGCTGAACAGCCCGTTAATAAAGAGGCTGTCCGTTTCCTGGGTGACTTGTTCCCTGTTTGCGGCCGCAGCCTGGGCCAGGCCGATGAGGGCGCCTGTCAACTGGTCCTGAAGGAGTGCGGTATCGGCCTTTTTGCCACAGACACCGGCACTGGCCGTACAGCCGGTGCACCCGGCTGTCTGTTCACACTGAAAGCAGAACATTTTGCGTTCCATATTTTATACTCCATTGATTTTACTTGATGTGTCACTGGGGATGCAAGGACAAGGCAGGCTTTTTGCGGACAAGTTGGGCCGCTCAGGGTGTCTTGCTCTTCGATGCAAACGATAGTATAGAAATTGCAACATTTCCGTGTCTTTTGCAACATATGAGGAGTATTTTATGAAAAATTATGTTCCAGTGCTGAAAAAGACCAGACTTTTTGCCGGAGTTGCCGAGGACGATCTCGCAGCCATGCTTTCCTGTCTCAAGGCTGGAACAGGCAGCTGCAAAAAGGGCAATTATGTCTACAGACAGGGCGAGAGGGTGGATCGGCTCTCCATTCTCGTGGCTGGCAAGCTGCAGATTCAGAAGGACGACAGCTGGGGAAACAGGACCATCGTGGGCACCGTGGGCGTTGGCGATATGTTCGGCGAGGAATATGTGGCGCCACAGAGCTCTGTCCTTCTCAATGACGTGATGGCTCTTGAGGACAGCGTGATTGTTACCCTTGATGCCATGCGGGTTCTGACAGTCTGTTCATCGCTTTGCCGCTTTCATACCCGAGTGATTCAGAATCTGGTCTTCTCCATATCCGAAAAGAACAGGCGCCTTATGCACAAGCTCGACCACGTCTCAAGGCGCTCCACCAGGGAAAAGCTCATTTCCTACCTGTCCGAAGAGGCACAGCTGCAGGGCAGCACAAAGATTGTCATTCCCTTCAATCGACAGCAGCTGGCGGACTTTTTGTCCGTGGACAGGAGCGCCATGTGCAAGGAGCTCGCCAGAATGCGTGACGAGGGCATGCTGAACTTCGAAAAGAACAGCTTTGAGCTCTTGTGATGCAAACCCTGGATTGCTTTGCATTCGCACCAGGCGCATTTTCCCCGGCCTAGCTTCGAGCACAGTTTTCGAGGGTCAGAAGAGACACTGTCTCCACGTGCGGAGTCTGGGGGAACATGTCAACAGATGTCGTCTGTTCAAGCCTGTAGGCCTTTTGCAGGGCTAGGATGTCTCGCGCAAGAGTTGCCGGATTGCAGGATATATATATGATATGCTCTGGTCTTTTTTCCAGAAGCCAGGAGACGACCCTGCTGTCGAGACCGGCCCTTGGCGGATCGCAAAGGACCTGGACTGGCTTTGCGCTCTTGAAAAGCGCTGTCTGCAAAATCCTTGCAGCGTCTCCAGCATGGTAGCTGGCCTTCTGTCCCATGCGTGCAGCGTTCCTCTTGGCCATGGCAATGGAGGATGCAGAGTACTCAATGCCCGTGATCTCGCCTTCGCCAAAAAGAAGGCCAGGGGCTCCGACCCCGCAGTAGAGATCGAAAAGAGGTCCCTTTTGCACAAGGTTTGCCGCTTCCTGTGCAAGAAGGTCTGCCGCTTTTGTATTGACCTGGAAGAAGTCTGCAGCGTCCACCAAAAAGCCTGTGCCACACAAGGGCATGACCATGAGGGCCGGATCGAGCGGGAAATCTGGTCTTGCCATGGCGAAGATTCTCCTTTCCCCGCGCACAAGCATGTCCTCGCTTGCCCTCTCCTCATGGAGGACGGCATGGACCGTGGGACAGGCAAGAAGAATCTCGGTTGCTACCCTGGCAAGGGCTGCCCTTTCCAGCCTTGATCCAGGCGAGGTCAAAAAGACAAGCCAGAAGGCCTGATGCTCTGGAATATGCCTGGCGCTTGCGAGAGACGCATCGTCTGGCACACGTCCCTCTCGTATCTGGCAAAAGCGAAGAAAACCCTTTTTTGTGCCGGCAGCGCGTCCCCTGTTCCTGCCATTCCTGGCAGGTGCCTTCGAAAAGTCCGGTTCGTAGACGCTCAAATCTGCCCTGTTTGCCAACTCCTCCACCTTCTGCACAATCTCTTCTGCCCCGCTGGCAAGCAGGCGACAGCCCTTGGCTGGAACCACAAGATGGCTTTGGGGCATGCGCATGCCAAGGTGTATCTTGCCTTCTTCATTGCGGGCAAAGGCAAGCTGCACGCGGTTGCGGTAGCCAAGGACGTCGGGAGAGGCGACAATGGGACGCAAGGGGGGATTGGCAATCTTTCCTATGCGGGTGAGAGCCTCAAGGACAAACTGTTCCTTGGCCGCAAGCTGGGCATCGTAGGGCAGGCGCTGCAGGGAACATCCGCCACATGTGTGGGCGTGGGGGCAGGCAGGCTCGATGGTATCTGGAGCCTTTTCAATGAGGGTCGTGACCCTTCCTTCGCAATAGCCCCTGTGTTCCCTTGTGATGGTGACTTCGACCCTGTCGCCGGGCAGGGCACCGCTCACAAAGGTGGTCTTTCCGTTTTCTCCGTGCCGGACTATGCCACGGCCGTCCATGCTCAGCGCGTTTATGGTAAATATGGGCATGATGTCTGTCCTTGGGATCGAGGGGAATGTGGCGGCCTGTTTGAGCAGGCGCAATCAGTGACTATGCCAGATTGGCTGGCATGTGAAGCCCGGGCAGTGCCCCCTGTCGCAAAAGGTTCTTTGCAACGTTTGCCATTGGTGCTACTCACACGCGGGTTGCATGTCGCTTCATATTTGGCAAGCCTTGTTCGACAGGGACGAAAAACGGGCGACAGCAATCGCTTGTCATTGTGCCACAACAAAAAAACAAAACTGATTACAGGTAGTTGCAAATGTTCTCTTGCCCCCCCCCCTGTCATACGTGCTGGACAGATTGCCCTTTGGCAATTCTCTTGATGGTGTTTCGAAGAAGCTCATAGAAAGACTTATGCGCGAAACCAATGCCCCTTCGTGGCACAGTTTCGCAATCTTGAGCCGCAAGTGGAGAAGGCATGCCTGCACGGCCTGCCGCTGGCTTGACGAAGCCCTGCCAAGGGATGCTTCCATTTTTGAGCCCGGATGCGGCAGCGCAGCCAACCTCCTGTGGTTTGGCCAAAAGGGCTTTTCGAAGCTCTACGGATCCGACATCGACTTGGAAGCCCTCGAGCTTGGAAGGAGACTTGCTTCCCATCTGAACATGAATCTGGACTTGTGGCAGGACGACGGTATCAAGCCCGCAAGGCTTCCGGAAAATCTGGATGGCATCTTGTCCGTGAACTGGCTCTACCACATCCCCGGCGCAAGCTTCAGCTCCTTCCTTGAGACCTACAGCCGTGCGCTGAAGGTCGGGGGCTACCTTGCCTGCGATATGGTCACCCGCAGATACGACAAGGTCCCGGGCAATCAGTATCACACAAACGATCAGAAGCTGCCGGTCGAGCAGAGAAGGCCTTCCGAGTACAAGATACGGCTGGACAGAGAAGAGATGCGAGCCCTTGGCATACGCCACGGCCTTGCCCTGATACGCTCTACCTGTTTTGTTCTTACCAATCCGCAAAGAAGCGTGTATCTGTTCAGGAAGGTCGAGGAATAGGCAGAATTTTGTCGAAATGTCCGATGCAAGCGCAAGGGAGGGGCGAAAAGTCTGAAAATGCGTTCATTTTGGGCGAAAGACTGTCGGAAACATTCCTTCCCTTGCGCAAAACTGCATCAATGTCAGGCAAAATAGGGCTTTGAGCCCGGAAAAATTTGTGCCAAAATGAGCCAAAAAGAGGGCTTGGCAACAAAATTGCCCCCAAAACGCTTGACAAAACGAAATTGTTGGGGCAAAGGTGACTTTCCGTTTTTGGAGGTACCCAACACAATGTACGCAATCATCGAAACCGGCGGCAAGCAGTATCGCATCGAAGAAGGCTCTCAGATTCGTGTGGAGAAGCTCAGTGCCGAAGCTGGTACAGAAGTCACTTTGGACAGGGTTCTCATGCTGGGCGGCGAAAATCTGCAGATTGGCGCCCCTGTCGTTGAGAATGCGTCCGTGACCGCAGAAGTTGTGGCTCAGTCCCGTGGACCCAAGGTGCTTGTGTTCAAGCGTTGGCGCCGCAATGACAGCCGCAAGCTGCGCGGTCATCGTCAGGATTACACCACGCTGAAGATCAAGAGCATCAACGCTGGCTCTGCCGCTAACTAGTTTTTGGAAATTTCTTCTGGGAGAAGATCATGGCTCATAAAAAAGCAGGCGGATCGTCCCGCAACGGTCGTGACAGTGCTGGTCAGCGTCGCGGCGTCAAAGTCTTTGGCGGCCAGAACGTCATTCCTGGCTGCATCATAGTCCGTCAGCTCGGAACCCGTATCTATCCTGGTCAGAATGTTGGTATGGGCAGAGACTACACCCTCTATGCCACCAGGCCAGGCAAGGTTCGTTTCGAGCACTTTGCTCGCAAGCGCCGCGTGCTCACTCGCGTGCACGTGGACATTGCCGAGTAGGCATAAAAGCAAAGATATTTTCTTGAGGGAAGGGGCCTTGTTTCAGGGTTCCTTCCCTTTTGGTGTCTACTTTTTTCGAGGTATGTATGCGTTTTGTCGACGAGGCCCGCATCAGCGTTAAGGCCGGTGACGGCGGAAACGGCTCTGTCCATTTCCGCAGAGAGAAATTCATTCCCAAGGGCGGCCCGGACGGAGGAGACGGCGGTGACGGCGGCTCTGTCATCCTGCGCGCCGACTCAAGGCTCCTGACACTCTACGACTTTCGTCTCAAGAGGCATTACACGGCCCCCAACGGGCAGCATGGCATGGGGCGGCAGATGTACGGCCGCAAGGGCGAGGACCTTGTCCTCCACCTGCCGGTCGGCACCATGATTTTTGTGGAAGAGGACGGCGAGGAGCGCCTTTTGTGCGATCTTGCCGAGGCAGACCAGGAAGTTGTCATCGCAAGGGGCGGCCACGGCGGCAAGGGCAACATCCACTTCAAGAGCTCGACCATGCGCGCGCCCACCTTTGCCCAGCCGGGCTCAAAGGGCGAGTACAAGACATTGCGCCTTGAACTCAAGATACTGGCAGACGCTGGCCTTCTTGGCCTTCCCAATGCCGGAAAGTCCACCTTCCTGTCCGCTGTCTCTGCCGCAAGGCCCAAGATTGCGCCCTATCCCTTCACAACCCTTGTTCCCAACCTTGGCGTTGTCATCGATGAATACGATCCCGGCCAGCGCCTTGTCATCGCGGACATCCCGGGCCTTATCGAGGGCGCAAGCCAGGGCCAGGGACTGGGCATGCGCTTTTTGAAGCACGTCGAGCGCACGCGCTTTCTTGTGCACATCTTAAGCGTGGAAGACACCGGAGGCGAAAATCCCTGGGCAGGCTTCGAGCTCATCGACGAGGAGTTGCGTTCCTTTGACGAGGAGCTCTCCACCCATCCCCAGATCCGTGTAGTCAACAAGATCGATCTTGTGGACGAGGAGAGGATCGCCGAATTGCGCAAGCGCGCCCAAGAAGACGGATTGAAGATCTTCTTCATCTCTGCCCTGCAGGGCACGGGCCTTGAGGAGCTGATGCAGGAATTGTGGCGCATGCAGACCAGCATGGACATGCACGCTCCCCTGGTGCGTACCCGCGCCCCGGAAATTCTCCCCGATGCCGACACGGACATGGACGAGGACGAGGAAGAATACGACGAGGACGATGGCCCGCAGTTCATCTGGACCAAGGAATAGGAGCCTTTTATGTCGGACTGGAAAAGCGAGCGGGAAAGGGCCCTTTGCGATGCAAAATGCCTGGTGGTCAAGATTGGCAGCGCAGTTTTGACGGACAGTCAGGGCTTGAGGGCAGACGTCTTGCATTCCCTGGCAGCGCAGCTTGCCCAAATCCAGCGCATGGGGGGCGGGGAGCGCAAGATACTGGTTGTGAGTTCTGCGGCAGTCGCAGCCGGGCGCGCTGTTTTGGCCGAAAACGGTGTCAAGGCAGACACGGCAGGCCTTGCGGCCCGTCAGGGAGCAGCAGCCATAGGCCAGGGCAGGCTCATGCGTGCTTGGGACGACGCCTTCCACTGCCAGAATCTTCCCACAGCCCAGGTGCTCCTGACCCAGGACGACTTTCGCGTACGCCAGAGGCTTCTCAACGCGCGCAACACCTTTACGGAAATCCTCTCCTGGGGGGCTGTGCCCATTGTCAACGAAAACGACACAGTCTCCACCGAAGGGCTCAAGTTCGGCGACAACGACAGTCTGGCAAGCCTCCTTGTGACCTTGGTCGGCGCGGATTTGCTCATCAACCTCACCTCGTCCCCGGGTGTTTTCAAAAAGCCCCCGGTTGACGGTGTGCCAGGAGAGGTTCTGCCCTGCATCGAGGACGCCTCTGCCCTGAACCTCGACGCCATGTGCGGCGGCAAGACAACCGTTGGCACAGGCGGCATGTACTCGAAGCTATTGTCCGCAAGGCGTGCTGCCCAGCGCGGCATCCCCACCCTCATTTTGCCTGGCCGCTCAAAGGACATTATCCTTCGGGCCTTTGCCGGCGAGGAAGTGGGAACATGGGTGCGCCCGAGCCTCAAGGCCATACCCATGCGCAAGTTCTGGCTTGCCTACAAGGCTGCGCCTGTGGGCAGGGTCCTTGTGGACGATGGCGCAGCACAAGCTCTCACCCAAAGAGGAAAGAGCCTTCTTCCCGGAGGCATCCTGGAAGTGGAAGGCTCTTTCGACAAGGGAGACCTGATCCGCATTGTCCACCAGGGCGCAAGCCTTGGGGTGGGGGTCTCGAACTATACTGCGGACGATATCAGGCGCATCAAGGGCCTGAAACGCATCGAGGTAGCGGCCATCCTTGGCGATGCCCACTACCCCGAGGTCATACACAGGGACAACATGCTGCTTGATGCGGCAATTTAGCCAGATTGTCGACTCAGATTGCCAGCTTAGATTGTCAGCTTGGGCTTGCCTTGCAGGGTGTCCCTGGCAAGTTCTGCTGGCGTGCACACCACAACCAGGTCTCCGTCCGTGACAAGACAGGAGCCGTCAAGCCCGCTTTCCGCAAGCTTGCGCAGTGAAGGCTGATCGTTCAGGTCCGGGGCAAGCATGCCCAAAGCCCAGGCAGCAAGGCCTGCGCACACGGCATCGCTGTCCTGCAGCCCCTTGCGCAGAAGGGGCCTTGCCTCCTCGCCATATTTTGGGCAGGCCTTTATGAAGCGGCCAATGGCAAAGTAGCAGGATCTGCGCAGGACGTCGTTGTCCACGTAGTTGTCGTCAAAGCCCAGGTCGATGATGGTGGTAAAGAAGATCCGGTAAAAGTCCTTGGCAAGGGGCGGACAGTGCGAGAGCACCTCGCCTATGGCCTCGGGCACACCCCAGCCAATGTTGCCGCTCTCCTCGGACATGCGCCAGTTGAGTCTGCGCATGACATCGCGGGCTGCGTCGGGCTTTTTTTCGTAGATTCTGTTTGTGGTATGCCCAAGGGCTATGGCCGCGCGCAGTCTGAGCACGGGCTCAAAGGTGAGCAGACTCATGAGCGGGCCTACGGAACTGATGCCTTCCTCGGCTATGGCCTCCAGATGATTGCGCCACTCAGGGGATTCGAGCTGGGCGCGAACCTGGAATTTCTGTGTACGAAAGCGGGGCAAGGGAAACCTCCCTGACCGTCTGTATCGGTCTCATTCCTCCGGGCATTCCCGGAGGATTTTTTTGTCGTTTGGATATGGGGCGCACGTTTTTTTTTCAAACAGGCGCCAGGGTATTCACATCAGAGTGAACAGAAGAAGATGACCCAGAAGGGTACGCTGAAATCTAGCACAATGGCATGGACAAGGGCAACAAAGACCCATTGCGTGCCCAAAGTCCTTGCCATGATGGGCAGGGTCGAATCCATGGTCGTGGCTCCGCCCATGGCAATGACCGCAGGCTCTGGCGCAAAGCGCGCAACAAGGGGCACGAGCAGCAGGGTCAGGGCTTCCCTTGCCAAATTGCAGATGAGGGCAACGGTCCCGAGTTCCGTGCCCACGGCCTGGGTGATGAGAATGGAAGAAAGGGAGTAGTAGGCAAAGCCTGCACCCACAGCCAGGCAATGGGAGAGCGGATAGGCAAGAAAAAGCGAGCAAAGACCTGCAGCAAGAAAGGTGCCGATGGTTGTTCCCAGGGGATAGAGGAGGATCTTCGGGCGCAGGGAGCGCAGGATTTCGCCAAGGCGCCTGTCCGAGCCAACGGATATGCCCACACAGCTCATGAGCACAAAGAGCAGGATAAGGGTGACGTTTTCTCCGTCAAGGCTCTCCGGCAGAAGGCCGAAGCGTCCGCAAAGTATGCCAAGGCAAAAGCAGGCCAGGATGAGAAGGCTTGTTTTCACTTCTTTGCCCCCGTGTCCCTTGCTCTGTCGGGAAAGAGCCGGCAGATGAGGGCAACGCAAAGTGCGCTTGCCGCAGTTGTTGCCAGGGCAAGGACAAGCCCGTGCAGTCCCAAGGTGTGCAGATTGTCCATGACCATGGGGTTGGCGCCAATGAGCACGCCCATGGCAAAGAGCAGGGCGCAGATGATGGGCAAAAGAAGTCTGGAAACAAGGCCTGGCAATACGGTCTTTCGCAAGAGAAAGCCAATCAGCATGCCGGCAAACATGAAGGCAAGGGCAAACATGGGAAAAAAGAAAAAAGTCAGCAGACTAGAGGTGTTAGTGTTTGACGCAAATAGTTTCTGGTCCTTGAGAAGTGGTCCTCATTGTCCAGATCGTCTATGTCCCAGGTGAGAAGCGTGAGCATGCCGTTTATGGGGCGCATGGGCATGGTAGGGCTTATGGGGCCCTGGATACCAACTGCCCTGGCAGCCGGGCTGCCCATGATGATGAGCATGCGGGCATTGAGAAGCTGCAGGCCCTGCCAGAATATTTCCCTGTCGATTGCGAGTATGGTGTTGCCGTCCTCGTCCAGGGCGGGCAAGCCTATGGGCCAGAAGGTGTGCGTGCCCCTGGGCATGGCAAGATAGGCGATAAGCTCCGAGAGCTTCTTGCTGCGCGCCTTGTTGGCCTGGCCGCACAAGTCGTGCCCAAGGCCATAATAGGTCCAGGCCACCTTGCCCGGCCTTGTGCGCGCAAAAAGTTTTTGCCAGCCCTCGGGCCAGGTTGCGACAAGTTCCTGGCGCGTCTCGGCAACAGGGGCAGGGCGTGGGGCAGGCTGCGGTCTTGCGGTGGCCTGTGCAGGCGCCTGCCTGACAGGCGCGGACGCGGGACCGGGACGCATGGAAGGCCTTGTCTGTGCCTGGCTGGAAACTGCACCTGAGCCTGATCCGAACCTGGGCCCGGGTACGGGTCTGGAGACGGGTGTGGAGCCGGATGTGCCGGCAGACCTGTCTCCCATAGCGGCGGCCCTGCCTTGCCAGGGTCTTCCTTGGCTTTGGGAAGCTCCCAAACGTGCCTCGGGTGCAGGCTTCTTCTCCGCATCCTTGGCGCTGTGCTCCACAGGATGGGGGTAGAGAATGCAGCTTAGCCCAGCAAGCTCGCGTATCCTTGCCCAGGCATTTACGAATTCAAAAGCCATGTGCACAAATCCCAGGCTACGTCCATCTTGCTTTGCAGGGGCCAGTGCTCTTCCCTGCCGGACCTGTCTACAACGGCCATGGCGTTGGTGCCGGTGCCAAAACCGGAGCCGGCCTGCATCACGTTGTTGGCCGCAAGGACGTTGACGCCCTTTCTTTCAAGCTTGAGCCTTGCAAGCGCCATGAGCTCCGCGTCGTCGGAAGCTGTTTCCGCAGCAAAGCCCAAAATGCGCTTGCCGTCCCTTCTGGCGGACAGGGTAGCGAGGATATCCGGATTCGGAGTAAAGGAAACGTTGATGCCGTCCGGAGACGTGGCCTTCTTGAACTTGCCAGACCCATAGGGAACAGGGGCAAAGTCCGCCACTGCGGCCGTGAACATGCCCATGGTGACTTCGGGCCAAAAGCCCTCGGCTTTGAAGAGCATCTCCTTTGCTGTCTTGACTTTGCAAAGCTCCAGGCCTGGCAGGGGCGGCACAAGATCCGAGTCTATGCCCGGGCCTGCAATGGCATAGACCCTTGCTCCGCGCAGCCAGGACGAGAGGGCAAGGCTTGCGCCCATGGCTCCTGTCGAGGGATTGGACCAGAAGCGGACCCCGTCCCAGGGCTCCCTTGTGGGGCCAAGGGTGACAAGCACAGTCTCGCCAGCCATGTCCTTGGGTGCGAGAAGCCGCAGGGCTTCGGCAAAAAGGCAGGGCATGGGGGCAAGGCGCCCCTGTCCCTTGCTTCCGCAGGCAAGCTCTCCTGTGTCCGGGCCGATGATGGTAACCGAGCGGGACTTCAGGGTGGCAATGTTGGCCTGGGTAGCCGCATTTTGCCACATGAGGGTGTTCATGGCAGGGGCTATGCCCACTGGTCCTGCAAAGGCAAGAAGCTGTGTACTCAGCATGTCCTGGGCAAGGCCGGCTGCCATGCGGGCAATGAGGTTTGCCGAGGCAGGCGCAACAAGCAGGGCATGGCAGCTTTGTCCTGGCTCAAGATGTGCGAAGGTTTCCTCGCCTGTGAACATTTCCGGATACACCGGGCTTGCACCAAGGGAAGAGAAGAGCAGGGGTTTAACAAAGTGCTGCGCGCCGGAGGTTAGTGTTGCCGAGACATTGATTTTGGCGCTGAGCAGATGGCGCAAGAGATCCGCTGCCTTGTAGCAGGCAATGGAGCCCGAGACACCCAGGTGCAGGCGTCTGTTTTGAAGGCGCGTGAGCGTGCGCAAAAGGTAGATTGCGTCTATCACAGATCCCTCTCCTGAATAGGTCCGGATGAGCCCTGCTGGCCTTCGGGAGCAGTGGAAAGGCCGCCTGTGCCCTCTTCCTGGGCAGGAATGTCGGAAGCAGATTCATTGCTCGGCGTGTTGCTCGAAGACGAGCTTCCGAAGCCGAAGCTGTAGTCGGGTTTCTTGGTAAAGGGAATGGGGATGCTCGCCGGAGGCACGGAGCTTGTGTAGAGCGTCATGAGGGTCAGGCTTGCCTGGGGCAGAATGTTGACGGCAGCCAGGCGTCCCTGCTTTTCAAAGACATAAAGGGCGCGGGTTTCCGTGGCGTACCCAAGGCGTATGGCCCAGCCGTCAGCCTGCAGGGCATCACAAACAGTGCGCGCGCACATGGCAGGGCTTGCCGTGCCGCGCAATGTCTCCATGCCGTCCTGTCCCTCGATGCGGCTGTGTTCAGCGTAGAATTCCATGCCCGCTGGAAGCGGGGTTCCGAGCAGCCTGCTTGTGTTCGCGACAACGCCGCCTCCCACGGTAGTTCCCGTGAGGGGGTTGGTAAATCCGGCGCAGCCGGCAATGAGCGGGAGCAGCAACAGGCTAATGGTGACAAGCAGGCGGTGCATGGGGTATGTCTCCTCCGGCAAAAAAACGTGCAATTTCCTCGCAGCCATCAGTGAAAAACTTCTGTGAAGTCTTCCGTTTGCCGGAAGGCTTCGCAGCGTGTGCCAAGCAACGTATATTAGTGTCATGCCGGTGGCAAGAGGCCCAAATTTCGCTGGAGTCCGTACTACATGTCCGAAACAAGCCATCAAAATATCCCTGCAAACACTGCTGATCCCGCAAAGTTTGATAACGCTGACCTTTTGCTCTCAAGCTACAACTATGACCTTCCGGAAGAGCTCATAGCCCAGACGCCGCCGAAGGAGCGCGGCACCTCCCGCCTCATGGTTGTGCCGCGAAGAGGCGATCTTTCCCCAAGGCACAGGCACTTTGCGGATCTTGTGGAAGAGTTGCCCAAAGGGGCGCTGCTTGTGGCAAACAACAGCCGCGTGCTTCCAGCCCGTCTTTTGGGCCAGCGCCACACTGGCGGCAAGGTAGAATTTCTTCTGCTCTCCCCCCTGCCTGCAATCCTCTCCTGCGCCACGCTGATTGGCGAGGACAGATGGCAGGCAAAGGCCGAGGGCCTTTTGCGCTGTGGAGGACACCCTGCCTCTGGCGAGAAAATCCATTTTGGAGAGAGAATCACGGTCTCGCTTGTGAGCCAGGGCGAGTTCGGGCGCTGGAAGGTGATTCTTGAATGGCAGGGCGATCTGGCTCTGGATTTCGAGGAAAAGGGCTCCATGCCCCTTCCTCCCTACATACGCAGGGCCGCCGGCGAGGGAGACAGGGAGCGCTACCAGACCGTGTATGCGCGAAGAGACAAGACCGGATCTGTCGCTGCGCCTACGGCAGGCCTGCACTTTACTCCCGAACTGCGCGAAAGACTTGCCGCAGCCGGCATTGGCTGGAAGGAGCTGACCCTCTACGTGGGCTACGGGACCTTCAGTCCCGTGCGCTGCGAGGACATACGCAGCCACAAGATGCACGGGGAGCTCGTGGACGTGCCAGAGGATACGGTCGAGGCAGTGCTAGAAGCCAAGAGGGAAGGGCGCAAGGTCATAGCCGTTGGCACCACTACGGCAAGGGCCCTTGAAGGAGCCTATCTTGCGCAAGGAAGGCTTGCTCCCTTCAAGGGGGTGACGGACATTTTCCTCTACCCCGGAAAGCCCGTGAACGTGATAGACGGCCTTGTGACCAACTTCCATCTCCCTGGCTCGACCCTTGTCATGCTCGTGGCTGCCCTCATGGGCAGGGAGCGTATACTTTCTGCCTACAAGGAAGCAGTGCGGGAGCGCTATCGTTTCTTCTCCTACGGGGACGCCATGTTCATTAAGCCGTAGGGACCTCAAAATGGATATAACCTAAGAGTTGAGCAAAAGTAGAACCATATTTTCTGGAGTGCTCAAAAGGATTCCTTATCAGAAAACTACACTAAGCCTGTGTAGGAGCAATCATCATTCGACA
>NZ_NFJC01000038.1 GCF_002159665.1 Desulfovibrio sp. An276 | reverse complement strand
GTATGTCCTGGCCGACAAGGGGTACGACTCGGATGCCATTGTTGAATACGTGCTCAGCCAGAACGCAATCCCGGTTATACCGCCCAGAAGCAACCGTAAAGTTCAAAGAAATTATGACAAATATCTCTATAAGTTACGTCACCTGGTGGAAAACTATTTTCAAAAAGCTAAAAGATGGCGTGGCCCTGCAACACGATATGTGAAGACCACTCTGTCATTCTCCTCTTATTTCCATATTTTCAATACGTTAATGTGGGCGAAAGTTGTGTAGTAGGTACTCCTGCTGGAACACTCCCATGAATTTGTCAACACGGCCTAAGCCCCTGCAGGGGGACGCCTCTTTAGTCCGCCTTTCCGGACGCACCGGAGCCTTCCTTTCCGGCTTCCTCGCCATTCTCCCAGCCGCCTCCAAGCTCCCTGCAGATGGAGATGACTGCGGAGTAGACCTCGAAGCGCGCCTGTGCCTCCTCCTGCTGGGCCGCCTGCAGCTGCCTTCTGACGTCCAACAGATCCATGACGCTTGTGACGCCCACCTGGTACTGCTTTTCCAGGATGTCGTTGCTTCGGGCAAGGTCCTCCACCTGCCTGCGCTTGCTCGCATACACCTCGCGGCTGCGCCTGTTGTTGTCCAGAGCCTCGCGCATGGCCCTGAAGGCGTCGCTCACGGTCCTCTTGTAGTCCGCAAGAGCCTCCCTGTACTGCGCATCCGCCTCTTCCTTTGCGGCCATGTGTCTTCCGCCGGAAAAGAGGCTCATGGCAGGCGAGAGCAAAACATCCCAGAACGAGGAAGAAGGGGGCTGTCACCTTTTCAAGATGGGCAGAGGAAAAGCCCTCGTCTGCTGTAAGCGAGATGGTGGGGAAGAAGTCCACAATGGCTGCACCCACGTTCTCGTTGGCTGCCTTGAGCAGCTCCTCGGCGCCCTGTATGTCAGGCCTTCTGCGCATGAGGCTTGAGGGCACGTTGGCCGGAACCTGGGCGGGGATGGGCCTTGCAAAGCCAAGGCTCGCGTGCTCTGCCCCGAGGGAATTTGCCTCGGCTACAAGGCGTGCCGGATCCCAGCCAAGGAGCAGGGCAAGATTTCCCTGGCAGGCTGTTATCTGCTTTTGCACTTCCTCGATCTGCGCTGCCATGAAGCGGCGCAAATGCAGCTCAGGGGTGAGCCCTGCCTTGACCCTGTTTTCGTAGATCCTGCAGGTCCTGCTGTAGCTCTCGTACATGGCCTGATTTATGGCAAGGGTTTCTTTGAGCTGCAAAAGCCTGAACCACGTTATGGCAGTGGCGGCAGCAGTTGTCACGCGCATGTCGTCCGTGGCAGCCTCGGCAGCCCTGGCCCTTGCCTTTGCCGATGAGTGCAGGCGCATGTACTTGCCCCAGATGTCCAGATTGAAGTGCAGGCTCACGGTCTCCCTGTAGCTGTCCTGCCAGCGCGAGGGGTAGTGGTGCATGTCCTTGTCGCCTTCGGTCACCATGCGGGAGCCCTCGTTTGCCACAGCCCCAAGCTCGGGCAAACGATCCGCCCTGGCAGTGCCTACCCTGGCAAGCATTGTCTCTGCCCTTGCCTCTGAGGCCTCAAGGAAGAGGTTGTGGGCTAGGGCCTGTAGCTTCTTGTTGCTTCACTCACTGCTATTTCTCTATTTCGTTGTCAGACTTGCGATCAACGGGAACAGGGCCCAGTTCAAGGCCAAAAAGATAGAGAAGGCTGTTTACCTTGTCCATGCGCAATGTCTTTTTACCGGTTTCGAGATCCCTGACAAATCGCAAACCTACTCCTGCATATTCGGCTGCCTGCACTTGTGTCAGGCCATGCCGCTTTCTCAACTCTTTTACGGTTTGTGCCAGTTTGGTCTTTGCGGGCATAGTCTGCTCCATATGCAACGAAACGAGGGCGAAAAAACATTATACCCTAAAGGGTATAGAAATGGTTTTTTGAGAAAAATTATACCTGAAAAGGTATAAATGCAATCTCAGATCTTCGTTGTGCTGCAACCGGATACGCTGTCTGGAACATGGGGCTTCAGGCGCAGAGGCTCGGATGTTGCCGATGAAGTTTCCGGATAGACCTTGTCTTGTCCTTTTGTTCAGGCGGAGACGATATTCACAGCCCGAGGGCGGAACAGTCAGCAAGCGTCTATTGCTTGTGCAGGCGACAGAGAAGATGCAGGCAGCGTTTGAGAAGCCGTGGCTTTTTGATCATACTGTGGTCGCGGGACACAAGGGCCCCTATGAGCCTGCAGCGCAGGCCGGCAGCATTGAAGAGTACGGCGAATGTCATGACGACCAGGGAGCCGGAAAAGCAGGGCACAAACACATAGAGGTAGCCGAGATGCTCTATGCTCGGGCCTCCAATCACTGCTATGAGGGCAGTGGCGCCTCCCGGGGGATGAAGGGTTCCTGTCAGAATCATGAGCACAATGGCCGTTGCCACTGCACAGGCAGCCGCGAGGGCCACGTCAGTTGTGAAGGTGTGGGCAAAGAACACGCCCACAAGGGCTGAGAGCGTGTGGCCGCCGATGACGTTGCGGGGACGGGCAAGGGGACTCATGGGTGCGCCAAAGACCAGCACTGCCGAGGCCCCGAAGGGGGCTATGATGAGCGGCAGACCCATGGGGCTGCCAAAGGTCCTGTCGAGCAGGGCTATGGTGCCGAGTGTCAGGGCGCTGCCAAGCCAGACCTGGAGCAGGGTGGCAAGATTTGCCCCTTTAAGTCCTGGAAAGACATGGGTGAGAAGCGCCTTTTTCAGATTCATGAATAGCCTCTGCCGAAAGGTGTTTTGGGAAAAAAGCCGGGTTGGCCTCAAAAACGCTGTCTGCGTTCCAGCTCCTCGTGGGAAACGACGTTCCCTGCCTCAAGGGGCAAGAGAGTGCTTGAGGGCATCCATATTGCTTTGGGAGTAGAAGGGATCACATGAAGGGCGGAAGGGAAGGCCGTTTTCCGCGACCATTTGGCGCAGAAAGAGTCGCACTGCGGAAGAAAGCTCAAGCCCCATGCCCCTTGCGACCTCTCGGGCCCGGCAGGCAAGGTCGTCGTCTACGCGAATTTGCAGCAAGGCCATGGCCCCCCCCCCTTTCTATTTGTTAGGCATACTGTCCCTGCCAGTGCAAGTCCAGCATTTTTGGCCTTTAGCGACAGAGAGAAAGCATATGAAGGAGATTGGAAGTCTCAAAAAAATACCCAAAGAACACAACTCTCCAAGACAAACTCTATCTTTACCAATTCTCATCAAAGGCATATATATGTATCGACGGCATGATCTCCCACTGATTTGGGTGGCCCTGCTATCAATTCCGAGGCCCACTTCATGTGGGCTTTCGTGTTTTTGGAGCCAATATGCGACATCGAAGCATCTGGGGCCGAGGCATGCTTTCCTCCTTGCCGACAGCGTCAGGCGAATACGTTTTCTGGGAGGGGGCACGGGAAAATTTCATCCCCTCCGCCCTATGGAACTACCCGTTTTCTCCCGACGATGGAAGAGCTCCAATCGCAAGAGGCTGGCAGCAAAACTCCCCGGCCAGGCCCGTTTTAGGACCTTGCCGGGGAGTCTTGTATTGCCCAACAGGGCTATCTGTTGCCTGCCAGGGCCTTGTGCAGGGCGCGGAGTGTGCCCAATCTGCGCCGTATGGCCTGTGGGTGCCATACAAGGCAGGGTTTGCGGACAACGCAGGCGCCGCAAAGCCGTGCGTTGAGTCCGACAGCCTGGGTGAGGCAGGAGAAGCCCAGCAATATGAGGGCACCGGTGAGGCAGGGAACAAGGACATAAAGGTAGCCAAGGGCCAGGATGGCAGGGCCGCCAGTGACAGCGATAAGGGCAGTGGCGCCTCCCGGAGGATGCAGGGTGCCTGTCACAAGCATGAGCACAATGGCAGAGCCTACAGCAAGGCCTGCCGCAAGCCCTACGGAATCCGGGAAGAGCTGTGCAAAGAAGACGCCTGCAAGGGCCGAGATCACGTGCCCGCCAAGGACGTTGCGGGGGCGGGCCAGGGGGCTTTGCGGAGCGCCGAAGACCAGCACTGCCGAGGCACCGAAGGACCCTATGATGAGAGGCAAACCCACCGGGCTTCCAAGATACTTGTCCAGAAGGGCTATGCAGCCAAGGGCAAGGGTGCTGCCAAGCCAGACCTGCAAGAGCGTAATGGCGTCCGAGGCCGCAAGGCCCGGAAAGACGTGTCTGAGAAGAAGTGTTTTCGCGCGCAAGGGCATCGACCTCCCTGATGGATTGCGCGGAGGTGCCGCCTCCCCCCTGTTGGGACAGGCGGCATCTTGCGTGCGACAAATCCTGCAGGGAGACGCATTCTTTTTGCAAGCGCAATTGCAACAGATTTCAATAACTTGAATAGTGAAAGAATGAACACGCAGACCACAAAACAGTGGTTTTTGCAACATGTGTTGTCAGAGAGGGCACACCAGGAGCCCAAGGGTGCCGCTTTGTGACGCTTTTGCACAGGTTATGTTGCTTTTGACACATGCTGACAGAACCTGAAGGCACGTTATTGTCCTAGGAACATGCAATTGGAATTCCCGGACAGTTCTTCTCGACCTCTTCGCATGAACAGCCCGAATAGCCAAAATCTCGGGATTTTACTTAATGAACTACTTGAAGAAACATAAAGGACTACTTTCACAGTTGTGCCCGTGAAGGCCCCCGTCAAGGCACCTTCTCCCTTTTTTTAGTGTGTCTACATGACCAGGGAGATGGCGGTCATCCACAGGGGCACGCTTATGAGTCCCACGATGCTTGACGCGCAGACAAAGACGCTGCCGAATTCCTTGTCCGCACCGTAGAAGGCAGAGATGAGGGCTATGTTGGTCATGCTGGGAAGGCCTGCCTGGATGACATAGACCTGAGTCGTGAGCACCGAGATGTCTATGGGCATGAGCAGGATGACGCCGATGGTGACCAGCGGGGTGAGCAGTATTCTTCCGAACAGGGTCAGCATGATGTCCTTGCCCATGTGCGCTGCCTTCCAGTCCACCCTGCGCAAGATGACGCCCACGAAGATGAGTGCCAGGGGAGAGCCCAGGGAGCCCAGCATATCGCAGGTGTTGGTAATGAACTTTGGCAGGGGAATACCCGTCATGAGCAGAAAGATGCCCGTGAGGGTTCCCATGAGCGGCGGCGAGAAGATGTGGCCCAGGATTTCCTTTGTGCTCAATCTGTGGCCTTCGTGTGTGCCTTCCCTTGCTATTGCCCAGTTGCCGAAGGTCCAGAAGAAGGTGGTGTTGGCAAGAAAGTAGAGCAGAAGCGGCGAGAGTCCATCTGGGCCAAAAAGGGCGTTGTTCACCGGAATGCCGATGAAGATGGTGTTCGATGTGGCAGCCCCCGTGGCAGCGAGACCAAGGTGCTTTCGGTCCATGCCCATGAGGCGCCCGAGAGCGAAGAAGGCAAAGAAGGAGACCAGCATGCTCGCGAAGGGTATGGCAGACTCGATAATGAGCTGGACAAACTGGTCGTGGTTGAAGTGCTCGACAACCGAGACCATAAGATAGGGAGGAACCACTATCTGGGTGACGAATCTGGGGATGAAGATCTCCACTTCCTTGGAGATCCAGCCCTTCCAGGCCAGCATGTATCCAATGAGACTGAGCAGGGTAATGCTCAGCATGCTCTGCAGTGCGTTGAGAAAAACCATGGTGCCTCGCGAGACGGGCCTTCGCGGCCCTGAAAAGATGCTTGGGATGGGCGAATAGAAGACCTTTTGCCCTCACTGTCAAGAATTGTCTTGAGATTTGGAAAATTCGGCCCTTTCTTCTGGTCTCGCGAGCAAAAACGCTGTTGACGCCACTTGGGAAGAACGTCTACTCTTTTGACGGTGAGGCCCCAGGGCGCCAGTTTTCGAGGTTGAGAGCGCCTGCGGGCCGGGGAAGGAATATGGTCAAAACGTCCCATCTGCGCGCTCTTGCTCTCCTGTCAGCCCTTGCGGCTCTTCTTGTCCTGGCTGCTCCATCCCTTGCCAGGGAGAAGGACGCGCGCGTCTTTGAGGACTGGAAGGCCTTCTATTCCGAGACCATGGAAAAGACAGTGGTAGCGCAGACAACGAGCGGGGATGGATCCACATTGGCCGTCTGCATCGACAGGAACGCTGGCGGCGTCATAGTTCTCACCTTCACGAACCACGCATCCCTGAAACATCTCAGCTCTTCGAAGTATACCTGTGATATGGTCATAGACGGGCGAAAGCACTACAGGAACATGGTCCTGGACGTCTATCGCAAGGGAAAGAAGGGGCTTGCCATCTACCCTGGGCTCTCGGACGCCATACTGGAAGACTTTGTGAAGGGCAGAAAGGTTGCCGTCATCTCCATTGTGAAGGGGAAGCCGCTTCAAACGACCTTTTCCCTGCAGGGTTTCACAATGGCTCTAGGATACGCGCTTGATTTGCACAAGAAGTATCTGCAGTAGCCCTGTTTTCGCACAAAAAGGTCCTTCATAATGGCCGGACATGCCCTGCTGGTTGCATGAATTCTAACAGGATTTCACTTGTCTTTTGTGTTTTTCTTATGTATTCTGACTCAAAGAATCGGCCGCTCCCGCTTTCCATTCAGCTAAACCTATTTGGTCTGTGCGCAGGATTATGAAGTTGCTCACTGTGTCTGTTCCAACGCGTTGCGCTCTGGCAGTCGATTGTGTAGGCAGCACAGAAAACTGTCTGTAGGAAGATGCATCTGCCAATAGCAGCATATTTCCACCGGCTGATTCCTTGTACGCAAGAGAAAACTGTTCTGTACAGTCAGGCAGATATGTTGTCACAATTTGTTGTCATGATACGTTGAAGGAAAATGCGATATGAAAGATGTTCCTGCCAGGCATACGCCATCCTTTGCCAAAATACGTGAGGGAAACCTCTATTACGCAGACAAGACGGGCTTTCTTGAAGACTTTTTTCTTGGCTCACGTGCGGACGTGAACATCCTTGCTCGTCCAAGGCGCTTTGGAAAGACGCTGCTTTTGTCCATGATGACGGAGTTTCTGGACATCACAAAAGACAGCCGCGCTCTTTTTGAAGGCCTTGCAGTGTCCACCAACAGGGAACTGTGCAAAGAGTGGATGAATCAATACCCGGTGATTTTCTTAAGCCTTAGGGAGGTCGAGGGGAAGACCTTTGATGACGCCCTGCAGGCGGTACAAAGACAGATCGGCCACGTTGTTGCGTGCCACAAGTACCTTATCGAAAGCGAAGGGGTCAGTGATCGCTACAAAAAGGAGCTCGAAAGGCTCATTCACGGCAGTGCCGACTGTTTCGCGCTCAAGCATTCCCTGAGTGTCCTGACACGCGCCCTGTACTGTCATTACCAGAGGCGGGTCATAGTTTTGATCGATGACTACAACTATCCCCTCGCCCCGGCAAAGAGCAACGGATACCTTGAGCAGATGGCATCCTTCATGCGGAGATTTCTCTCCCATTGCCTGAGTACTGTTTGGGGCAACCTGAAATTCGGGCTTCTCACCTGCTGCCTGAACAGACCTCCACACGTTGCCAGTGACCTCCTTGTAAAAAGCTACACTCTTGCAAATTTCAGGTTTGCGGACACCATTGGTTTCACCAAAGCCGATGTGGACAATCTTCTGGCTGCAACAGGCCTTCTTCGCAAGAAACGGACCATCAGGGCATGGTATGGCGGCTATCTCTTCGGCGGGAAGCAGGAAATGTACTGCCCCTCGAGCGTTCTGAACCATGTGAACGCCCTTTTGGACAATCCCGCAGCATCTCCCAGGCCCTACTGGACGCGCAGTTCGAAAAGCGCCCTTGCCAAAAGATTCATCCCGGCAAACGCCCCGAACATTGCGGAGGATCTGGCTGTCCTTTTGTGCGGCGGCTGCCTTGTGCGACAGGCAGATAGGTTCCCAAACCCCGAATACCGTGATCCGTCGTTCAGCTTTGTGTGGGCTATGCTCTATCAGTCAGGGTGTCTCACACGCGCCTCGAAAGGAAAGCTCAAGCTGTGTTCCGGAAAACCTGAGTACGACGGAACAGGCCTTGTCATTCCCAACAGGGAAATGCACACCATCCTTGCCGACATGCTTGTAAGCTGGTTTCAGGCCACAGTGAGTGTTGAACAGCACAATGAGCTCTGCTCCGCCCTCTGGAAGGGGGATGCTACAGACCTTGTCAGGGTTTTGGAGGAGATTCAGCAAGGCAGAGGCACGAAGGAACCGGATACTGCAGACGACAACAGCGGGGCAGAGAGGCCCTTGCGGGAAAACTGCTGTCTTGCTCTTCTGCTGGGCTGCCTTCTTGCCAGCTTTCGCAAGAGCTGTGTTCATCTCGATGCAGGCAAGGATGTCTTCGACATCCAGGTCACCGACAGGGACAAGGCCTTCATCCTGGAAGTGAGACGCGCGACCAGGTACACGGACGACCTTGAACATCTTGCCGATGAGGGCCTTCGGCATATCGCAACAAATCGCTTTGATGCCCGGCTTCTCGCCAAACCGGCCATCCGAACAGTTTTGCACTGGAGCGTAGCCGTGAGCAAATGGGGCTGCACAGCAAGGGCCCTTGTGGCAAAGGCCCCCTCGGACGTGTAAGCCTTTGTCGAAAGACTTCACCAGCAAACGCAAAACAGGCAACAGAGTCCCGTACCCTGGGCTCCATTGCCTGTTTTTTTGTTTTTGCGGATGTGCGTTTTCTGGCAGGACTACCCCTTTTGCGTCGCAAGAGCATTGGGATAGACGGACACAACGAGGGACTGTAGCCTTTCGAGCTTTTGCGGATCCACCTGTTCCGGCCCCTCGTACAGGTATTGCCTGCCAAGGTAGTGATACTTCTGTTCGCCCATGCGGTGGTAGGGCAAAATTTCGTAATTGACCGCATCCAGGGACTGGGCCAGGGAGAGTATGCGGCGGATCAGATTCTCGTCGTCGTTGATGCCGGGAATGATGGGTGTGCGCAGATGTATGGGCAGGCGCGGGTAGGCGGAGCGCACAGCCTCGAGATTGCGCAGGATGCGCTCGTTGCCAACACCGGTGGCCTTCCTGTGGGCATCGCTGTCCAGGTGCTTTATGTCGAAAAGCAGGTAGTCCAGTTTTGCGCAGATTGCGAGAATGGTCTCCTCGTCTGCCTGGCCGCAGCTTTCCATGGCAGTATGGATGGCCCTGTGCTCGGCTGCTTCCAGGATGGCAAGCGTGAACTCCGCCTGCATGAGGGGTTCGCCGCCGCTTAAAGTAAGCCCGCCACCGGATCTGGCGTAGAAGGGCTCGTCCGCCTCCACCTTGTCCAGGACCTCCTTCACGGTCATGGGCTTTCCGTAGTGTGTCAGCGCCTGTCCGGGACAGGTCTCGCTGCAGATGCGACAGGAGGGCGGGCAGAGCTTGCGGTCGATGTGTATGCCGTCCTCGCCAAGCTCAAGGGCCTTTTGGGGACAGGCTGCCACGCAGCGGGCGCAGCCCACGCATTTGGTCGCGTTGTAGGCCAGCTGCGAAAGCCTTGTCTGGGATTCCGGATTGCTGCACCACAGGCAGCGCAGGGGACAGCCCTTGAGGAAGATCAGGGTGCGTATGCCCGGACCGTCGTGGACCGAATAGTGCTGTATGTTGAAGACTGTGCCGCTTGTTTGCTCAGACATTTGGGCTTCCTTGAGACAGGGCTCGGAACGTTGGGCCATGGGATACCGATGGCATCCCATGGCCCGGAGGTCAGGAGTCAGAATGGAAAACTACACCTGCTCGTGCTGGGTACGGGCAATGAGGTCGTCCTGCAGATCCTTGGAGAGTTCCGTGAAGTAGGCGCTGTAGCCTGCGATGCGGACTATGAGGCCGCGGTACTTCTGGGGATCCTTCTGGGCGTTGATGAGGGTCTGCCTGTTGATGACGTTGAACTGCACGTGCCACAGCCTTAAGTCCACAAAGGTGCGGATGAAGCTGACGAGCTTGCGTGTGCCTTCCTTGCCGGCAAGGCAGCTGGGGGTGAACTTAATGTTCAGAAGGCGGGCAGCGCGTTGGAACATGTTGTAGTTCTTGGTGTTGAAGTTGGAGAGAAGCACTGCCGTGGGACCGTTGATGTCAGCGCCGTGGGAGGCGGAGGAACCGTCGGAGAGCGGCGTCCAGGCCTTGCGACCGTTGGGGGTTGCGGACACCACGCGGCCGAAGGGCACGTGGGAGGTGAAGGGCACCATGCGGAAATCGCACTTTATGCCAAGGGAGGGGGAGTACTTCTTGCTGAAATCCTCTGCCAGCTTGTCTATGGCAAGGCCGATGCTGTCCGCGAAATCGTCGTTGTTGCCGTAGCAGGGAGCGCTCTGCAGCATGCGGCGCACGTCTTCCTTGCCCTCGAAGTCGCAGGCAAGGGCGTCCAGAAGTTCCTGCATTGTGAGCTTCTTGTCCTCGAAGACCAGCTTCTTCACTGCGGAGAGGGAGTCGATGGCAGTGCTGTAGCCAAGGCATTCGAAGAAGCCAAGGTCAAGACCGCCTTCGTAGTGGTGGTCCTGATGCAGGTCAACACATTCCTTCATGGCAAGCACGTGCAGGGAATCGGACAAGGGCGTTGCAAAGTGCTGGGCCCTTGTCTTGATGATGTGGTACTGCTGCATGAAGGCGTGGCGCATAAGGTAGTTCTGCTGGATGGCGTAGGCGTTCCAGAACTCTTCCCAGGTCTTGAAGGTGCGCACATCGCCGGTCTCCACTGTGAGCAGCTCGTTGCCAAACTTCTTCATGCGACCGTTGTAGAGAACAAGCTCAACAGCTGCGCCGAAGTTCATCTGGGCGTGGCCGCTCGTGTAGGTGTCCACCCTGGGCATGCGGATTTCTGCGCAACCGGAGGCTGCGTAGTCCAGGATGTCCTCCATGGGAGCGCCCTTGGCAAGGTGCAGGGGAATGATTTCGTCGTCGTTCAGAAGCTTGGGATAGCCGCAGCCCTGCTTGATGGTCTCTGCCACTGCGGTGAGGAAGCGTTCGGGAGATCTGCTGTGCACGCGGGCAGCGAGATCGGGATAGTGCAGGGGGCACTCGCGCTTGGAGCGCAGGATGATGTAGGAGAGGTCGTTTGTGGCATCACGGCCGTCGCGGGTCTGTCCGCCAATGGTCACGGCTTCCCAGTGGGAATAGCCCTCGTGGGTGGCCTTGTTGTAGGGGGTGATGGCAAGATCCAGGCACTGTGCCATGCTGGCCCACATGCACTGGAAAAGTTCGATGGCCTTTTCCTCGTCTATGCGGCCTTCGGCCAGATCCTTCTGGTAGTAGGGCCAGAAAATCTGGTCCATGCGGCCGTTGGTGGGATTGGAGCTGATCTTCTGCTCAAGCCTTGCAAAGGCCTGGGTGAGCCAGTGGGCCTGAATGGCCTCGTAGAAGGTACGGGGCGGGTTTTCCGGAACCCAGTCGCAGTTGGCGGCAATGGCGAGAAGCTCTGCCTTGCGCTGGGGATTTTCTTCCTTCGCTGCCTTTTCCCTGGCAAGGTTTGCGTGGCGGTGCGCCCAGATGACTATGCCTTCGCAAAGGGTGACAATGGCTTCGAGGTAGGGGCGCTTTTCGCTCTGATCCAGGGGATTGTCGGGATCGAGGGCTGCAAGCTTTGCTTCGGCTTCTTCCTTAATACCCTTGAAGCCCATCTTGAAGAGGCGCTCCCAGTCCAGGCACCACTGCAGGCTCGAACGGTTGGAGGCGGTCTCGCAGCAGATGTACCTTGAGATGTAGCCGCCCTCGTCCGCGTAGGCTATGCGGTGGGAGGCTGGATCCATCCTCTTGTTCAGATCCTGGTGGAAGGTCTTGTCCTTCCAGTAGGGGGTGATGACGTCTTCCACTGCCTTGGCGTCTTCGGCGCTGACGATGAAGGGGGAGGCCTCGTGGCCGGGAAGTTCCTTCAGGGCAGCTGCCTGGTAGTCGCCGTCGAGTTCGGGATAGAGGATGCCGTACCTCGAACCCTGCTTGCCGCAGCGTCCGGCAAGGAGCTGATCGTCGTCGATGTAGACGGTCATGTTCTCGCCAATGTGCTTCAGAGCCTTTGCCCAGCGAAGGACAAGGAGCTCGCCTTCGGTCTCGCGCATGGATTCAGTGAAGAGCAGGGCTCTTTCCACGTCGATGTGGGGCTTTTTGCCCTCAAAGGCTGCCACAAGGCGATAGAGGCGGGGATGCTTTTCGGCGTAGGGATTGGGCTTGCCGGCAATGCCGTCGAGAATGAGCTGTTCCTGTTCGGAAAGGGTGCAGTCGCACATCATGGGAAAATTCCTCCGATAGTGTATGATCTTTATTTTTTTGCTTCTTTGTGAGGGGCGGAAAGGCTTTCTGTCCCTTCCGCCCTAAAGGAGAGAGATTTCAGACTAGCAGTTTTCGGCAGTCACGGGGCTTGCAGGGGAAGCGCTCTCGCTTGTGGCAGCCGTGCTTCCCGTGGTGTCAACGCTCTTGCCCATGGTTTCCTGACCCCAGATGGCCAGAAGGGCTGTGGAGATGAAGTAGCAGATGGCCAGGAACCAGAAGACTGCGTGCTGGTTGCCGGAGGCGATGAGGAAGGCGATGAAGTAGGCTGCGAGGACACCGCCGCAGATGCGGGAGGTGGCTTCGCCAAGGCCTGCGCCTGTGCCACGCAGTTCGGTGGGATACTGCTCGGCTATGTAGAGCTTGCAGATGGAGAAGAGGGCGTTGCCGCAGAAGGCCAGGATTGTGCCGATGACAAGCCAGCTTTCGAGGCTTTCCACCAGGGTGAGGCCTATGCTTGCCGCTGCGGTGAGCAGGGCAAAGAGGATGTACATGGGCTTGCGACCGTACTTTTCAATCAGATGTCCGCAGACCATGCCTGCTATGGCGCCAATGGCCATCATGAGGCCGCCCATGAGCACCGAACTGGACATCTGGAAGCCCTTGGCAGTGAGGATGGTGGGAGCGTAGACCATGACAACGTACCAGAAGACCAGGGCTGCCGAGAACATTGTGTAGGAAACGATGGTGCGGGAAAGGTACGGAGGCTTGAAGAGCATGGTCCAGTGGGCCCTGGGCTTGGACTCGGAGCGGGATTCCTTCACTGCTGCGAGGATTGCGGGATCCACGTAGTCGGGATCGTGGGCAATGTTCATGCTGCTCTCAAGGTGTTCCACAAGGGCCACGGCCTCGGAATGCCTGTTGTGGCGCAGAAGCCAGCGGGGGGATTCGGGCATGTACTTGTGGATGAAGTAGAGCATCACGATGGGCAGGCCACCAACCAGGAAGGGCAGCTTCCAGGCTATCTCAAGCGGGAAGTTTGCCATGGCCCAGGCACCGAAGGAGGAGGGCAGAACGTAGGAGAGCACCAGGATGGAGTTGCAGTAGGCAAAGGTCACGCCGCGGTGCTTTGCGCCCACAAGTTCGGAGATGTAGAGGTAGGGGATTGGGAAGACTGCGCCAGAGCCAAGGCCGCTTAAAAAGCGCAGGGCAACCACCCAGTAGAGGTTGTCGAAAAGCGGCCCTGCAAAGGTAAAGATGGTGAAGATGAAGACTGCCCAGAAGAGGACGCGCTTGCGGCCAAAGCGGTCGGAGAGAAAACCGCAGGCAAAGGTGCCTATGACAACGCCAATGGTCGAGCAGGTGGCAAGAAGGCCGGTCTCTGCGGGGCCGAGGTTCCAGATTTGCTTCAGGATAAGCACTGTCTGGCCTATGAGGCCGAGGTCGAAGGCCTCCACAACGCTGACTGCCGCGAGGACTGCGATGATTTTCAGCATCTCGTTCTTGACAGGGAGTCTGTCAAAGCGGGAGAGGCAGTTGGCTTCCTGCTGGATGAGCTGGGTATTCATGAGATTCTCCAGTGTATGCGAGAAATGGGGCTTTGCATGCAAAAATTGGCGTGCCTACTTCATATAGACGGTCTCACCACCCACGATGGTGCGCAAAACCGCGATGTCCTTGATGTGGGAGGGGACGACTTCGAGCGGGTTTTCGTCGAGAACGACCATGTCTGCCAGCTTGCCGGGGGTGAGGGTGCCCTTCACGTGTTCTTCGAAGTTCAGGAAGGCCGCGTGGCAGGTGACTGCCTTTAGGCCTGAGAGGACGCTCACACGCTGGTCTGGCCCATAGAGATTGCCCTTCCTGCTTGTCCTTGTGACTGCAGTGCAGACCTGGGTTAGGGGGTCTACGGGGGTGATGGGTGCATCCGTGTGCAGATTGTAGGGAAGGCCTATCTCGTCTGCGTCGTGGCAGGGGCAGAAGCGGTCAACGCGCTTCTTGCCGACGTAGCCAGCGTGGATTTCCGCCCAGTGGTAGAGGGGGCTTATGAAGAAGCAGGGGTAGGCGTGGGCAGCCTTCATGCGCTGAAGCTGCGTGTAGCTCGGGTACTGGCAGTGGATGACAAGGTGGCGGGCATTTGGCAGGGGGTGCAGCTGCTGCAAACGCTCGTAGGCCTGGACAACGGTCTCGATGCCGCCGTCGCCGTTGGCGTGTATGGCTATCTGCCAGCCCATGGTGTGGATGGGGAGGAGCTTTTCCACAAGCTCGTCCACAGTGTAGAGGTACTCGCCGCGGTAGTCCGGGCCCTTTGCGGGATCCACAAAGGGATAGGGTTCAAGGAAGTAGCCCGTGTGGCCCCTGGGGTCGCCGTCTGCCCAGAGCTTTGCTGCGCCCATGATGACCTTGCCATTGCCGCTCAAATCGGTGCCTGGCACGTGGTTCGGGTAGGGGGCAAGGTTTTCCAGCCTGTTTGCGCGGATGAAAAGGACAGTGCGGATGGTGAGCGTGCCGTCACGTGCGCAGTCGAGGACAAGTTCCGTGACCTTGTGGCCCAGTTCTGTGTCCATGGGAGAGAAGGCAGGACCGCCCTGGGCTGTGGTTATTCCGCATGATGCGTAGCGTGCGCAGTCTTCGGCAAGGGCCTCGCGCATCTCGTCCAGGGTGTAGCCGGGGATGTGGCTGCGGACAAGTGTCTGGGCCGGGATGCCTTCGAGGATGCCGTTGGGCTCGCCGTTTGCGTCATGACCAATGATGCCACCTGCAGGGGCCGGGGTATCGCGGGTGATGCCGGCTATTTCAAGGGCCTTCGAGTTGGCAATGCCTGTGTGGCCTGTCACATGGCGGAAGAAGATGGGGACGTCCTTCGAGACCTCGTCCAGAAGAGCCTTTGTGGGATAGCACTGCTCTTCCATGCCCTTTTCGTCGAAGCTGTGACCTATGAGCCATTCGGAGGGACGCTTTTCGTTCAGCTTGCGGGTCAGGGAGGCCTTGAGCTCGTCCATGTTCCTGACACAGCAGTCTGCAGCAAAGAGACGGTTCATGCCGCCACTGCAGAAGTGGCTGTGGCCATCAATAAAGCCAGGCAGAAGGGTTTTGCCTTCCAGGGAGACAAACTTCTTCTCGGCTGCGCCTGCGGCGCGGGTGACATCCGCAAGGGATCCTGTGGCAAGGATGCGGCCATCGGCAAAGGCCAGGGCCTCGACCGTGGGGCAGGAACTGTCCATGGTGAGGATGGTTCCTTCGTACAGGATGGTGACCGTGGTATGCGACATGGGCTAACTCCTGAGTGGGAATAGAAATGTTCCGGATAGATTGATCCCGATTGACTGTGTTTGGATTGAGTGCTTTGGGTGCATGTGAAGATTGTGTGAAGAAAATTGCAATCTCCGTGCCACAAAACATATTTCCTTTTGATTTCAATAAGATAAAGTTTATTCTCTGCGGAATACAGCATTGTAAATCCGTTTGCATTGCAGAATTGCAGGAATACCGCTTGTCCGCGGGCTGCTTCTATTGCAATATTGCAGCAAAACAAGCAATATGCAAAATTTAATAAACAATTTAAAATAGTTGTATATTTCTATTGCATTTTTGCAATTACCCCTTGCCCTGTTCCGGGCTGCAAGGACACTGGCTCTTTGGGGGAGCATTTTTGCACGTTCTATCAATGTGTTGACAGAAAACGCCCCCAGTTTGCAGCAGGGGTTTCAGTCGTTTCCTTCCCGCATTGCTCTCTTGCAAGGATGCAGAAAAAGCGAAAAGTGTCACAAGCGCTGCCTTGAGACAAAAAGGGACGCATTTTCTCTTCGAGGAGAAAACACGTCCCTTTTTGTCGCCAGGGCCTTGCCTTAGACACGTCTGGGCCTTGTGCCGGCCCTTGTACCGCGGCCCCTCGGGAGCCGCGAGCGCCTTGCGTGCTGCACAGGCGCAACGGAGCTTTTTCCGTCTGTGTCTGTTGCGCCAGCCTTTTTTGCCGCAGCTTCAGTCACGGGGCTTGCCTTGCCTACACTATCCTCCAAAGCCTGCCTGTTCGTACTGCCTTCCCCTGCTTCCTGGTCCATGCCGCTTGCAGACAAAGCCTTCTTTTGTGTCGCTTTGGACACAGGTTGCGGGGCTTCCACAGGGCTTGGTCTTTCTTCCAACCGATCTCCCGTATTCGGGCTTTCAAGGAGCAGATCCTGGGTTTGCTTGCGCCAGGGTGTGGGGAGCGGGGTAAAGCCCGCAAAGGGCATCACCTGCGCGTAGTACTTGCGCCTGTCATTGCGCGCAGCAAGGATATTCAGCCTGTTGTCCATGTGTATGACAAGCTGCCAGTGCTTCTGTCTGCTCCAGGTGCGGATGAAGGCTGCCATGTTGACAAGGCCGTCCTCGCCTGCTGTCGCAAGCGGGGGGAGGGTAATCTCAAGCATGCGGGCCGCGCGCGCAAGGCCGTGTTCTGCCTTGCAAAAGGCCACGGACTGCAGGATTGCAGTGGGCCCCTTTCTGGCATTGCCGCTTCCAGGCGATATGCCCGAGGAAAGGGCATCGCCAGCCCTGCGTCCGTCCGGGGTGGCACCTGTCACGGAGCCCATAGCGCGATGGGTTGTGACAGGCACAAAGAAGATTTCCGGCAATCCTCCATAGTAGTTCACGTGTTTTGCACAAAAATCCACCATAAAGGCTTCAAGGCGTTTTGCTATGTCGTCCACTTGTGGGTCGCCGTTGCCAAACTTCGGGGCAGTCAGGCAAAACTGGCGCTCGAGTGCGTGCTCCTCGAAGTTGCTTTTCAAAGCCGAGATGAGGCGTGGCATGGCAAGGCTCTTCTTTTCATAGACCAGAAGGCGGATGGCTGCCAGGGAATCGACCACAGTGGCAAAGCCCGTAGGCCCTATCTGCCCGCCAAGAATCAGGGCGTTTTTGATGCGGCCCTCGCTTATGTCGCGGCCCTCATCCATGCACAGATCGTGCAGGCAGGAGACAAGGGGGGCTGCAAGGTGGCTTGGCCGCAATGTGTCCGCTATGTACTGCTGTATGAGAACCTGTTTCAGTATATTGGCGAGCTGTGCGAAAAAGGCCTTTTCCAGCTCCTCATAGGTTGCAAAGGAGGCTGGATCCCCTGTGGCAAGGCCCAGGGGCCTTTTTCCCTCCATGCTGCAGTGGCCGTTGTAAAGGGTCATTTCCAGCACCGCTGCCAGATTGAACCAGGTGGTGCCAGTGAGATAGGTGGTACGGTTTGGCAGGCGCACCTCGCTGCTGCCGGACCCCGCGTAGTCGCGGGCTTCGGTCAAGTTGGCACCCTTGCGCAAAAAGAGGTCAATGATCTCCTCGTCGTTCATGAGCTTGGGGCCACGGCCTTCCCGAATGGCCTCGCACACTGCAAGGAGAAAGTCCTGCGGTGTTCCTTTGTGAACGCGCAGGCTCAAATCGGGATAGTCCAGGGGAAATTCCCGTCTTGAACGCAAGAGCAGCCAGGACATGGCGTTGGTGGCATCACTCCCGTCCTTGAGCTGTCCCCCAATGGTTGTGTGCTCCCAGTGGGCGTGCCCCTCGTAGATCTGTATGCCTGCTGCCGTGGGCTGGACGCGCACGTATTGCGCCATGTTGAGCCACAGGCAATCCAGAAGCTCAAGGGCCCTTTCCTCGTCGACAAGGCCCCTTGCACAGTCTTGTTCGTAAAAGGGCAGAAGGTACTGATCCATGCGGCCAATGCTCATGATGCCGCCGTGCAGCTCCTCGATATGCGAGACAAGCTGCACAAACCACAAGGACTGCAAAGCCTCGTGAAAGGTTCGGGCAGGCAGCCAGGGCACGCGGGCGCAGTTGGACGCTATGGTCAATAGCTCCTTTTTTCTTTCCTCTTCCTGGCATTTTTCAGCCATCTTTTGGGCAAGGTCAGCGTAGCGTCCCGCAAAGTCGCGTATGCCAAGACACAGTTTCATGACCGCCTTATAGAAGGGGGCCTTGTCCCAGTTGTTTTCGGGATCGTTGATGTCGAGCGAGTCAAGGCGCCTTGCCGCCTCGTCGTATATGCCCCTGAAGCCGCGCTGCAAGACCTTTTCGAAATCCATGACCCACTGCAGCGAATGGCGCACCGTGGCTGTCTCGTGGATGATGAAGGAGGGCACATACATGTCTCCATCCCTGTAGAGAAGCTCGCGCACATCATTGGGCACGGCATTGGCAAGGCTTTCCCTGAAGGTCCTGCCGTACCAGTAGGGAAGGAGTTCCTCCATGATGACCCTGCGGTCTTCCTCGGAGATTTCGTGGGGCAGATCCGCACTCTGCATGCGGTTTTTCTCCACAGTGGCAAAGTAGGCGCCCTCAAGTTCGGGATAGAAAAGGCCATACCTGCCCCTGGGGCCAACCCTGCCCACGATGAGCTCGTCCGGCTGGATGTCCACCTCGATGTTTGCCATGACGTGGCACATGGCCCCTGCCCAGCGCAAGGTCATGGGCATGTGGTCGTGGCTGCGAAAATACTGTGTAAAATACCTTGCCCTTTCCACACTCATGCGCGGGTTCTTGCCTGCAAACCGTGCAAGAATGCGGGCTGTGCGCTCTCTTGGGGTATACAGTGCGCTCATCCTCTGCTCCCTCCCTCGTCCATGCGCATCTCGTTCCTGCACTGTGCGACCAGCGCCTGCAGTCTTGCAAGCTGTTCAGGATCCGGGCCAATGCTCGCGAACTGTGGCCGCGCCATGCCAAACTGTGCGTACTTGTCCTCGCCAATGTCGAGGCAGGGCAAGAGCTCGTGGCGCTGAACATTGGGGTACTGGGCAGCGTGCCTTGCAAGTGCCAGCACCTCCTGCTCGCTGTCGTTGAAGCCGCGCACAATGGGTGTGCGTATCCAAATGGGAAGATTGGGGAACTCGCGGGCAATGCGGTCAAGGTTTTCCAGAATGCGGGCATTGTCCATGCGCGTGCAGGCCTTGTGTTTGGCACTTTCCATGTGCTTCAAATCGAAAAGAAGCAGATCGCTGTTTGCAAGCGCTTCCCGCGCCTCGGGATCGTCCATGTCGAACCAGCCGCAGGTGTCTATGGCCGTGTGCAGGCCCCTTTTTTTTGCAAGACGGACTATGGCTGCTGCAAGGGCAGGGCGCACCAATGGCTCTCCGCCGCTCAAGGTTATCCCTCCGCCGGACGTCGCGTAAAAGGCCCTGTCGAGCACAGCCTCGTCGACTATCTGCTCTGCTGTCATGTATGTGCCCACAAGCGTCAGGGCCTGGGAGGGGCAGGCCGAACTGCAGGAAGGACAGACACGGCAGGCATCGCGCAAGACAAGTATTGTTTTCCTGTCCCTTGCTGCGACTATTGTCTTTTCCGGGCAGGCCTCAAGGCAGCGCCCGCAAGAGGAAATACCCAGGCAAAACTCCGGCACAAAGCGCAGCTCCCTTTGAAAGTGCAGGCTTTCCGCATTGTAGCACCAGGGGCAGCGCAAAGGGCAGCCCTTCAGATAGACGACAGTGCGCAGGCCCGGACCGTCCTTGATGGACCCCCTCTGGATGGCAGAGACAAGGACCGTGTCCCTGACCGACTGCAGGGGTCTTGATTCGTTCTTCCTGCTCATTTGCCCCTGGCCTCCCGACCCTTGCGGGTCTTGTTCGCACCGGTTCTCGCACCGGTTGCACAGCTTTTCGCTTCGGTGCAGTCAGCCTGTATTTTTTCTTCCTGACCCATGTTGTGCTGCACAAGCTTGCGCCATAGAGTTGTCGGATGCATGCCCAGGGACTGTGCAGCCTCGTTCATGGTGGAAGAGGAGGCAAGGGCCTCGCGCAAACAGGCCTCCTCCACGGAAAAGAGAATGTCCTTCAAGGGGGTACCAGGCTGATAGACCCCAAGGGGAGCGGATGCTTCCCCTTCCCCTGCAGGCGCACTTTCCTGACACGTACGCATGGAAAGCGGCAAGTCTTCGGGGCGCAGGAGGGAGCCTTCGGACATGACCAGCATCCATTCCATGATGTTGCTGAGCTCCCTGGCGTTGCCCGGAAAGGGGTGCGAGAGCAGAAGGTCTATGACCTCGGGGGAAAGGCGCTTGTGGCAGTGGTTTTGGGCATTGTGCCTGTCCAGCATGCTTAAAGCCAGGGCGTAGATGTCTTCCTTTCGCTCGCGCAAGGGGGGAATGTGGATGGGGATGACGTTGAGCCTGTAGAAAAGATCCCTGCGAAAGCTGCCTTTTTCCACTTCCTCTTCCAGGTTTCTGTTGGTCGCTGCCACGATACGCACATCCACTGCCACCGGCTTTATGCCGCCTATGCGCAAAAAGGCGTGGCGGTCCAGCACTTCCAGCAGCTTTACCTGCATGGTTAGAGGGAGTTCGCCTATCTCGTCAAAGAAGACTGTTCCGCCCTGGGCTGCCTCGAGAAGGCCTGTCTTGCCCTTGGGGCTTGCGCCTGTGAAGGCGCCCCGCTCGTAGCCGAAGAGCTCGCTTTCCATGAGCTGTTCGGGGATGGCGCCGCAGTTGATGGACACGAAGGGCGCGTTCTTGCGCGGCGAGAGTTTGTGGATGATGGAGGCAAGCATGCTCTTGCCAGTGCCGGATTCCCCCTGCAAGAGGACCGAACTGTCGGTCTGGCTCACCTTGATGGCACGGGAGACCACGCGACGTATGCTTGCACTGCGCACCACCATGCCGACCTCGGCTGCGACGCTCTGCACCATATCACCGTCGTCTATGCCTGCCACCTGTTCTTCGGCCGGCCTTTCGGGCGCCTCCAGTTGCACGCGCAAGGCGTCGAATCTGTCGAGTTCCACGAGAGTGGCTGCGACAAGGTCCGGGCTCTTGCTCTCGCCAAGGATGGGGACAATCCAGAGAAAGAGGCTCTGTTCCCCGTGGCGGACAAGGCTTTGCGAAGGGAGCCCAGAGGAAAGGCAAGCGCGCATTCCTTCGGCCAGTTCCTTGAAATCTGCGGAAAGATCCTCAAGGCTTCCGCCCTGTACAACCCCGTATTCCCTGCCGCACAGTCTGCAGCCGGCCGTGTTGGCGCGCAGGATGTGTTCCTTTGCGTCACAGACTATGACCCCCTGGGGCAAAGCCTCCAGAAGGCCGTTCAGCTGGGCGTCCAGTTCCCTGTAGGCCTGAAGCTTGTGCACAATGTCGTCCAGGGAGGCTATTTCCTGCATGGCACAGACAACACCAGTGACAGTGCCCTGGTGCACAATGGGCAAATGGCTTGCCACGACCGTTGCTGCAGGCAGATGCATGATCTGGCCCAAAAGGGGCTTGCCTGAAGTCAGGACCCTCTTGGCCTCGACCCAGTCCGCGGCGTTGAAGTCCGAGAGGGGGTAGCCGGGGTAGGGGACCTCGCCGCCATGGTAGAGGCGGCGCATGGCCTTGTTGACGGCAATGACGCTGCCGCTTGCATCGACTATGAGCATGCCGTCGTTCAGGGCGTCCAGAACGGGCATGAGCGGCACAAGCTGCTGTGGGGACAGGTGCAGGACATCGGAACTCATGGCATATCCCGAAAAAAAGGCTGGCTTTGGTGTGGAAAGGGTGCTGGCTGAAAAGCAGGCTCGCATGGCCCTTTGCATGGTCTGTATTGCAAAACTGTATACTGCAAAAGAACAATGTTTGCCTAGCCCGCAGGAAAAAATTTTTTATTGCAAATATGCAATGCATAATTGCAAATACCCCTTGAGTCGCAGGGAAAGGACGGGTGGCGCACAGGATGGATTGTCATGAGCACAACGTCAAAACTTTGCCATTGATTCAGTGTGGTTGCCAACATTTTCCTTCAAACTTGCCCTTTGCGGCACTGTTCTTGCTTGAGGACTTTCAGGCGCATGGCCGGCACGTGACCGGCGTATGATCGGCGCATGGCCCGGAGGTACGCGTATGACAAATGACCTTATTCTGAAAAAGGGTGAATTCCTGGTCCTCTTGTGGACCGTGTTTGCTGCCTATGTGGTCCTGTACGGGCTGCAGCCGCTTCTGCCTGCCTTCGGGCAGGCCTTCCATGTGAGCAATCAGGCTGCAAGCCTCATCATGACCCTGGGCATCCTCCCCCTGGGCCTTGCTCCCGTGTGCTACGGCTACATCCTGAACCTTTGCACAACGCGCACCCTGATTGTCGCAAGCACCTCTCTTTGCGCTGCAAGCATCCTTGTTTCGCTTTTCGCCACCTCCTTTGCGGTCTTTCTTGGTTTAAGGGCCCTCGCAGCACTCATGATTCCCGCCATAGTCCTTGGCGTCATGACCCATATAGCCACCTTCGAAAGCGCGGAGAAAATGCAGCGCACCATGACCGTCTACACAACGGTCACGATGTTCGGTGCCTTCGGTGGCCGCATAGGCTCGGGCCTTGTGGCAAACGCCCTTGACCTTGATGCTGTCCTTGTCGTGCACGCTGTCCTTTTGCTCACGACACTGCCCTTCGTGTGTCGCCTGCCCGAGAGTCCGACCCTGCAGCGCGACATCTTCTCGCCCAAACACGTCCTCAAGGTCGTGCGCCAGCCGCATCTTCTGGCACTCATGAGCATAGGCCCCTTGTGCATCTTCGCCCACGCATCAGTCCTCAACATGGCGCCCTTCCATCTTCGCGAACTGCTTCCCGATGCAGGTACCTTCATAACAGGGCTTCTCTACGCGCCGGCCTTTGTCTGCACCATGCTTGGCGTTTTCTCAAAGCGTGTCCTGAAAGTTCTGCACGGCGAAATGCAAACCATACGAATGGGCGTTTTCATCTTCATCGGCAGTGTGCTCTTTCTCCTCTTTGATACACCCCTTGCTCTCTTTATCTCCATCTTCTTCATGACTGCCGGCTTTGTCCTTGTCTACACAACCCTTCCCGGAGTGGTGAATCGCGTAAGCCTCTCCCCCAAGAACATGACAAACAGCGTCTACCTCTCCGTCTACTATTCCTTGAGCGCACTCGGCACATGGCTTCCCATACTTGTCTACTCGAACTTCGGCATAGGCATGTACGTGTGCACGCTCCTTCTTGTCTTCTTCCTTGCCCTGGGCCTTGCCCAGAAGCACATACATCTTTCCCTAGAGAAGAAAAACATATGAAAATCATAGATTTCCGCTACCGTCCAAGCACCAGAGCATCTCTCGACAGCGTCATCAAAAACCCCGTGTACGCGGAGTACATCAAGAGAACGGACTTTTGCACGCGCCCTGAAAAGAGCCTTGACGAATGCGTAACGGAGCTGCGCAGCCTCGATGTTGTGAAGGCCGTTGTCTCCGGCAGGGACATAGAGTCCACCTACACCATAGGTTCTACCAACGAGAGCGTTCTTGAATGCATGGCAAGGGACCCAGACCTTTTCATCGGCTTTTGGGCCTACGATCCCCACAAGGGCATGCAGGCAGTGCGCAGATTCAGAAAAGCCGTGACAGAGGAAGGCATACGCGGTGCTGCCATCGACGCAGCCATGGCGCACTGCGCTGTGAGCGATGCCAAATTCTATCCTCTCTACGCCATGTGCTGCGAATTCGACATTCCCGTCATCATGACTGCAGGCCTTTCTCCCTACATGCCCAAGGTTGTGCTTGAGTCCACCAACCCGGCCCACGTGGATCAGGTGGCAACGGACTTTCCGGAACTGAAGATTATCTTAAGCCACGGGGGCTACCCCTGGGTGCTTGAGACCATCTCCCTTGTCCTGCGCCACACCAATGTCTACATGGACATCTCCACCTGCGAAAAAAAGCTCATGGGTGATCAGTACATCCGCGCTGCCAACGAGTACATCACGGACAAGGTCGTCTTTGCCAGCGCCAATCCCTTTGTGGAGGTCGCAAAGGCTGTCAAAAACTACGAGAAGATCGATTTCACGGAAGAATGCCGCCGCAAGCTCTACTACGAAAACGGCGCACGCCTCCTTGGCCTTGAAGGACTTCTGTAAGGGAATGGCCGGAAATCAGCCTGCAAAACGAGGAATATCCAATGCTTGAGATACAGTGCAAACCGGAAATCCATTCCCTTGCCACCTGCAGGGAGTTCGCAGAGGTCTTCAAACCAGGCCCAGAGGACATCATCCTGACCAACAAATACATCTATGAGCCCTTCTTCGGGGACATGGATCTGCCAGCCCGCCGCATCTACCAGGAAGAGTACGGCAGCGGCGAGCCCACGGACGTGATGGTGAACGCCATTCTCGAAACCATGGAAAACCTGCCCTGCCGCAGGCTCTTTGCCATGGGCGGAGGCACTGTCATAGACATTGCCAAGGTTCTGGCTGTGGCAGGCCCAGGCAAGAGGGTGGACGACCTCTACGCGGACATGGGAAATCTCTCCGCGCACTGCGAGCTTGTGATCCTGCCCACCACCTGTGGCACAGGAAGCGAGGTCACAAGCATCTCCATCCTGAACAGGACAAGCCTTGGCACCAAGATGGGCCTTGTGTCCCCTGCCATGTTTGCGAAGAAGGCTGTGCTTGTGCCCGAACTCCTCTCGAAGCTCCCCTACGGGGTCTTTGCCACAAGTTCCATTGACGCCCTTGTGCACGCTGTCGAATCCTGGCTCTCTCCCAAATCCACTGCCTTCACTCGCCTCTTCAGCAAAAGAGCCATGGAAATGATTTTGCAGGGCTACAAGACCATGGCCAGGGAGGGGAAGGAGGCCCGCCAGAATCTCCTCCAGGACTTCCTTCTTGCAAGCAATTTCGCTGGCCTTGCCTTTGGCACAGCCGGCTGCGCTGCCGTGCATGCGCTAAGCTACCCCCTGGGCGGCACCTACCATGTGCCCCATGGGGAGGCGAACTACTCCGTCTTCGTTGAAGTATTGAAAATGTACCAGAAGAAGGGTGTCAGTGGCAGGCTTCAGGAATTGCAGGCAATCCTTGCCTCCATCCTTGAATGCACTGAGGATATGGCCATAGAGGCCCTTGGCGATCTGCTCTCCAATATCCTGTCGCTCAAGCGTCTGCACGAGTACGGCATGACGCAGGAGGATGTGGCTCATTTTGCGAGCAATGTCCTTGCCACCCAGCAGAGACTTTTGGGCAACAACTATGTGCCCCTTTCCAAAGGCGAGATAGAGACCATATACGCAGCAAGGCTCTGAGCTGTTTGGTACCCGTCCGGGACAGAATGCGCCCTGTCTCTTCCGTGATTGGAAGGGGCAGGGCGCATTTTGCATTGATTCCGCGACGCAAGGGGTGCATATTGTGCAGGCGCAGCAAATCGGTAAAGAGAGATTTTGCAGGCAGACAGGAGCAAGAACCGATGGAGAACAGGGCAAAATCCCAAATTGGCATGGACAGTGACGGCAAAGCCCCATGCAAAACACACGGAGAGCTTTCAGAAAGGCAGGAACTGCCCAACAGGGATACCATTGCCGCCATGCTGGAGGCTGAACGCATGGCAAGAGACCCTTCTGTGAAGCGCTATACCGATGTGGAGGAAGCCCTCAGGGAGCTTAAGCGCTGATGGGCCTTGCCTTTTCCCCCTGAGCTGCAGTTTGTCCCATCGCCATTCGGGGGACAGGGTTTGCACAGCGGCAAGCTATCGCAGCCTGAAGGCAAAGGGGATCATGACAACAGTGTTCACAACCTGTCCCTTGAGCCTGCCGGGAGTAAAGCGCATGCGTCGGACAGCCTTGAGGGCCGCATCTTCGAAATAGCCGCTGGGCGTTGCGCGCACAATCTGGCCATTGCGGGGCATGCCCTGCTTGTCCACCACAACCTGCACCATGACCTGGCCTTCCACGTTCATGCGCCTGGCCCTGGTCGGATATTCGGGCATGACCCTTTTGGTAATGCCTGGCCTTTGATCGAGCTTGTCACAGTCGTACGCACTCAAGCCGCCAATGGTGCGGGCCTGGGGGCCTGCGGCCACAGGGGGAGTCGGCTGCGGTGCAGGTTGTACAGGCCGGGGTTTGGCAGGCTTCCTGTTGCTTTTTTTGGGGCTGATTTTCCTGACTTGCTCCCTCACTGGCTCCGGTTTTTGAGGTTCAGGCTTTGGGGGCATGGGCTTCGGCGGTTCGGGTGGCGGTGGCGTTTCCGGTTTTGGCGGTTCAGGAGCGGGCGGAACAGGCGGCTGTTGCCTGACCGGCTGGGCAAAATCCGCCAGGGCCACGCGGTAGACACGCTCGGTCTGTCTGACCTCTTCGCGGGCCATGAGCATGCTGCCGCCAAAAATCATGCCATGCACGGCCACAGAAAAGATAATGGCCTGAGTGCATCTTGAGAGCGCCATGTCACTCTCCTGCCCCGGCCGTTGTCGTCTGTACAGCCTGAGTTGCGGACTGCCCTGCTGCAGGCCTTGTCGAGGGAGATGGTTCCTCCTCATCCGCGTCAAAGGCCGAGGTGGTGACAAGACCCACATCCGTGATGCCTGCTCCACGCAGCCTGTCCATGACGCTCATGACAATCCCGTAGGGTACGGACTTGTCTGCCCGCACAAAGAGCTGCTTGCCCTGTTCCTTGACCTGCGCTGTCACAACGCTCACAAGGTCATCCAGGCCGGTTTCGTATTCGTCGAGATAGAGCACTCCTTCGGCCTTGATGGTAAGGATGGCGTGATCGTCTTCGGTTGGCAAAACCTCGGAGCTTTCCACCTTAGGGAGGGCAACATCCAGGCCTTCGGTCATCATGGGCGCGGTCACCATGAAGATGACCAAAAGCACAAGCATGACATCGACAAAGGGAGTGACATTGATGTCGGCAACAAAATCGTCATCGGAAGCTGCCATGGCCTATTCCCCCTGCGCAAAGTTCAGGCCTTCGGGATGACGGTTGCTTTCCTGCTGCAGGCGATTGAGCAGATGTCCCCCGTAGTTGATACAAAGCCCCTCGATTTCGGAAAGCCTGGCCCTGAAGACGTTGTAGCCGCACACAGCAGGGATAGCCACGAAAAGGCCTACCGCTGTGGCAACAAGGGCTTCTGCTATGCCCGGGGCAACAGTGGCAAGGGAAACGCTTTTCATCTGGGCAATGGCCGTGAAGGATTGCATGATACCCCACACCGTTCCGAAAAGCCCTATGAAGGGCGCCGTATTGGCTGCTGTGGCAAGGAGCGCCAGCGAGGATTTCAGCCTGGCAATTTCTCCGGCTATGCCAAAGTGCAGGGCTCTGCGCACGTTTTCGCTGGCAAGACGCTCAATGTCACCTGTCCTGCTCAGACGGTTGAATTCGTCTATGGCTCCACTGGTAATATTGTACAGGGGAGAAGAGGAATCCCTGGCTACAAGACGCAGGATGTCCCTGAGCTCCTGTGCCCGTTCCGCTCCGTGCAGTCCGGAAAGCACACGTACCTTGGCGGACCTGAGGGCCAGGTGCTTGGCGAACATGAATGCCCAGCTGGCAAGTGACATGAACAAAAGCAGAACAAGGACACATTTGGAGACAATCGTGGCCTGCAGTACAGCATGTATCAGGGTATCCATGCTTCTTTTCTCCTTGAAAAGAAAAAGAATTTGGTTTTCATTTTCTAAAACGACAAGCAAAACGTGTTAGGTCGTGTTGACAAATTCATGGGAGTGTTCCAGCAGGAGTACCTACTACACAACCTTCGCCCACATTAACGTATTGAAAATATGGAAATAAGAGGAGAATGACAGAGTGGTCTTCACATATCGTGTTGCAAGGCCACGCCATCTTTTAGCTTTTTGAAAATAGTTTTCCACCAGGTGACGTAACTTATAGAGATATTTGTCATAATCTCTTTGAACTTTACGGTTGCTTCTGGGCGGTATAACCGGGATTGCGTTCTGGCTGAGCACGTATTCAACAATGGCATCCGAGTCGTACCCCTTGTCGGCCAGGACATAC
>NZ_NFJC01000037.1 GCF_002159665.1 Desulfovibrio sp. An276 | reverse complement strand
CCATATTTTCTATAGCATTTACGGCAATGGGAGTAAAGTAATTGCTTGAAAAAATTATAATTTCGTTGACACAATAACCGTATGGTTCTACTTTTACCCAACTCTTAGGGTATAAAGTTGAATTAAACATTCTTAATAGTTTGATTGCAAGTAAGGAAATAGAAACTGATTTCAAAAATCTCTTAGAAAAATATCCTTCTTGTCTTAAGGCAATTCCCATTCTGCTTGCCAAACGTGAATATGAAATTTATTGCATGGATGAAAAAGGAACTTTTAATTTCAGCTTTAAAAATATAAATTATTCAATAGATGATTATGTTTATTTCATGAAGGAGACGGGATTATTTGATCTCATTGAGAATCATATAATATCAAATTTGTATGATTACGTTTTAGGTGTAAATACAGGTCTTGATTCAAATGCTCGAAAAAATAGAGGAGGGCATTTGATGGAGAATCTGTGTGAGAATTTTATTAAAATAACTGGTCTTCCATATAAAAAAGAAGAGTATATAGAAGATATAGAATCAAGAACAGGATTGGATTTGTCATCATTAAGTAATCAGGGTGATTCAACAAAAAGATTTGATTTTGTTATTTATGGAAAAAAATTTTACATATGCAGTTGAGTGCAATTTTTATGCTTCTTCTGGTTCGAAACTGAATGAGGTAGCAAGAAGCTATAAAAACATAGCACAACAAGTAGAAAAAATACCTAATTTAACATTTATTTGGATTACAGATGGACAAGGATGGTTTGATGCAAAACACAATCTAAAAGAAACTTTTGATATACTGGAAACAATTTATAATATCAATGATTTGGAGAATAATGTATTGAAATCACTGTCTTAGGAATGTTATAAGTATTGCTTATTGGGAAATATTATTAGCTAATATGTGAAATGGCACAAAAAAAGAAGGGGCAGTCCGCCAAAAAGCGAGCTGCCCCTCGTCCTATGAGAGAAGTTGTACGGCTTAGAGGCCGCGGTCAGCCATCATGCAGCACACGTCGCAGACGCGGTTGGAGTAACCCCACTCGTTGTCGTACCAGGAGACAGCCTTGACCAGGGTGCCTTCCTGCACTGCGGTGTACTCAAGTTCCACAATGGAGGAGCGGGGGTCGCCCTTGAAGTCCATGGAGACCAGGGGCAGTTCGTTGGTGCCGAGGATGCCCTTCAGATAGGTCTGTTCGGCTTCCTTCAGGGCTGCGTTCACTTCCTCGGCGGAAGTGGCCTTGCCCACGATGGCCGTGAAGTCGACCACGGACACTGTGGGGGTGGGCACGCGCAGGGAGTAACCGGAGAAGCGGCCCTGCAGTTCGGGGATGACCTTTGCCACAGCCTGGGCTGCGCCAGTGCTGGTGGGAATGATGTTGCAGGCAGCCGCACGGGCACGGCGCATGTCCTTGTGGGCCATGTCCAGAATGCGCTGATCGTTGGTGTAGGAGTGCACGGTCACCATATTGCCGAGCTTGATGTCAAAGTTCTTGTGCAGAACGAGAGCAAGGGGAGCAAGGCAGTTGGTGGTGCAGGAAGCGTTGGAAACAATGTGGTGCTTTGCGGGGTCGTAGTTCTGGTCGTTCACGCCCATGACGAGGGTCAGATCCTCGTTCTTGGCAGGAGCGGAAATGATGACCTTCTTGGCGCCGTTTTCGATGTGCACATGGGCCTTGGGGCCTTCGCGGAAAAGACCGGTGCTCTCGATGACGATGTCGACGCCGTAGTCGCCCCACTTCAGGTTCTTGGGATCACGTTCTGCAAAGCAGTGGATGTTCCAGTCGCCGACCTTTGCTTCCTGGCCGTCCACCTGGGCGTCCAGATGGGCGCGGCCGTAGCAGGAGTCGTATTCGGCCAGTTCAAAGTTTGTCTTTGCATCATAGAGATCGTTGAGGGCAACGACTTCCACGCGATCGCGGTAGCTCTGATGAAGAGCGCGGAAAACCTGTCTGCCAATACGACCGAAACCATTGATGCCAACGCGAACTTTAGCCATTGGAGTAGTACCTCGCTAAGTATTTGAATGTTGGGGCATGAAGGCTGCGGCCGCTGGCGCGGAAAATTCTCTTTTTCCGGACATCGGCTGCCATGATTGTGCCGCCATGCAGGAAAGGGACGGGATGCATGCAAAGAAATGCTGCGATGACGAGGACCGCAGAAAAACTTTCTCTCAGTGTCCGCAATACTATACGAGGCGAAAAAGTGCGTCAACAAGGCCTGTTTTTCGTTTTTGGGACAAAACTGGCTATTTGCGCACGGCATAGCGTCGCATGGAAATATTGAGGACAAGACCCACAAAGATAAAGTTTACGATTGTGGCAGAGCCACCATAGCTTATGAAGGGCAGGGGGATGCCCACAACGGGCATGAGGCCTACCACCATGCCCATGTTGATGGCGATTTCCAGGATGAAATAGAAGAAGACACCAACACACAAAAGGCTTCCGAAGCGATCCTTTGCCTGAATGACCGTAGTCAGGATGGTGAAAAGGAAGATGGCAAAGAGCGTCACAAGGGCAAGGCAGCCCACAAAGCCCCATTCTTCGCCGAAGACTGCCACGGCAAAGTCCGAGTGCCGTTCTGGCAAAAAGCGCAGCTGCGACTGCGTGCCCTGTGCAAAGCCCTTGCCCCAGAACTGCCCGGAGCCTATGGCTATGCGCGACTGCAAAATATGGTAGCCGGCTCCAAGCGGGTCCGCGTCCGGGTTCAGGAAGGTCAGTATGCGCTGGCGCTGGTAGTCGTGCATGCCCACAAACCACATGAAGGCTGCGGCGCAGGGGATGATGAGTACGCACACGCGCAAAACCGCCAGTTTGAGGCCGTGGAAAAGGACCATGCCTGCCACAATGAAGAGCAGCATGAGGGTGGTGCCAAGGTCCGGCTGTTTGACAATGAGGGCTATGAGCGGAGCAGCAGCCAAAAGAATCTTCAAAAAGGATTTCCAGCCAAGTGTCTCGTTTTCGTTTGCCATGAGCTTGGCTGTGACCAAAAGCACGGCAAATTTGGCAAGCTCCGATGGCTGTATGCTGAAAAGGCCCAAGGAAATCCAGCGTTTTGCCCCATAGACCGTTGTTCCTATCAATGGCACAAGGCAAAGAAGCACCAGGGTCACAGCGTACAGATGCCAGGCAATGGAGTAGAGCCTGCGGTAGTCGAAGGACATTGTCATGGTCATGCAGCAAAGCCCCAAAAGCCCCCAGAGAAACTGCCTCTGGTAAAAGCTTGCCAGGGTAAGGCCTGACTCGACCCTGGTGCCGCTGGCAGAAACGAGGTTCATCTCGCCTACGGCAAAGAGCGCCAGGGCGCAGACCAGAAGGGCCCAGTTGAGGTGGCGCAGCAAAGGCTGACGCTTTTCAATGCCCTTGATTTCCATGATGTTCTTCCCTCAATTCTTCGAATGCATAGCGTAGCGTGCCGCAAGGCTCTATTTGGGAGCGTCCTTAGGGCCAAAGAGGTGATCGTAGACTTTGGCAGCCACAGGGCCTGCCACCGAGGATCCGCCACCTCCGTGTTCGACCATGACAACGACCACGTAGGTTTTGCCGTTCTTCTTGCCAAAGGTGGCGATCCAGGCGTGATCGCGCTCGCGCCAGGCCATTTCGCTGGACTTGCGCCTGTTCTTGCCAAGCTTGACCACCTGGGCCGTGCCTGTCTTGCCGCCCATGATGGCGTCCTTGCGGCCCACAACCTTGGCAGTGCCGCCGCTTGCCGTGCGCTGCATGGCCCGCACGATAAAGTCCAGCGTTTCCTTGCTTGCCGGAATGCGCATGCGCACTGTCCGCTCCTCGTCGTCCACAAGGAGGGGCTTCAAGATGTCTCCGCCGTTGAGCAGGCCAGAGACGTAGACGGCTATCTGTATGGGAGTGATGAGCGTGTAGCCCTGACCAATGGAGGTGTTGTAGGTGTCTCCCCTGGTCCAGGATATCTTGTGGCGGCGCTTCTTCCAGTCCCTGGAGGGCACGAGGCCCGATTTTTCGTGGGGAAGATCTATGCCTGTGCGCGAGCCAAAGCCGCTGGCCCTGGCAAAGGCCTCGATGGCGTTGATGCCTATGCGTTCGGCCATGACGTAGAAGTAGACGTCGCAGGAATTGAAGAGCGCCTGTTCGAGGTTTTGTCTGCCGTGGCCGCTGTGCTTCCAGCAGCGGAAGATCTGGTTGCCGAGCTTGGCGTAGCCCGGACAGTTGACGGACTCGTTCGGGGAGATGCCCTTTTCGATGAGGCAGCCTGCCATGACGAGCTTCCAGACCGATCCTGGCGGATAGACGCTTTGTATGCTGCGGTTTTGCAGGGGGAATCGCGGCGAGGTGCGCAAGGCGTCCCAGTCGCGGTGGGAAATGCCCTTGGCAAAGAGGTTGTTGTCGTAGGCAGGGGCAGTGACCATGGCACGTACCTTGCCGGAATCCGGCTCCATGACGACGATGGAGCCCGCCTGGCTGCCCAGAGCGTCCCAGCAGGCCTTTTGCAGATCCCTGTCAATGGCAAGGTGCATGTTGGTCCCGCCTATGGGTTCCTCGCGAAGGACCCTGTCTATCATGTGGCCCGAGGCGTCCACCTCGATGTCGTAGAGGCCCTTTGTGCCGCGCAAACGCTTTTCCATGGTGAGCTCAAGGCCTGCCTTGCCCACAAGATCCCCCATGGCAAGATCCTCGTCCTTGTCCAGTTCCCTTTCGTTGGCCTCGGCAACATAGCCCAGGATGTGGGCAAAGAGGTCCTTTTCGGGATAGCTTCTGCGCGTGAGCACAACGATTTCAAGGCCGGGCCAGGCGTAGAGCTCGCTCTCAATGCGGGCCATAAGGGCAAAGTCCAGGTCCTGGGCAAGCAAAAGGGGCTCGAAGGATTTGACCTTGAAGCGGCTTTGGCGGTAGCGCTCCTCGATTTGCTCCAGGGGAAGACCGGTCCAGACACTCACGCGGGCAAGGGTTGCCGTGAGATCGCGCACGTCGTCGCGGATAAGTGACAATCCGAAGGTTGTGCGATTGTCCGCGAGGACATTGCTGTTCACGTCAAAGATGCGGCCGCGCGGGGCAGAGACCTTTTCCTCGCGCCAGTGATTGTTCTGCGCCTGAATGGCAAAGTCCGCGCCCTGATGGACCTGCAGGATCCAGAAGCGCGAGGTAAAGACAACAAAGAAGGTCAGGATCAGAAGTTCCAGCAGGATGACGCCGCGCCGCGGGGGCTGGTAGGCCTCGTTGTTCTCCTTGGCAATGCGTATTTTCGGCTCGTTTCTGCCCTGCAGGGATGTTCCCTGCGCATCAGGATTCTGCTTTCTTTTCGTCATGGACAACAAGCCGTCTCAAGCGCCCAAGCATGGGCCAGGCAACAAGGATATAGAAGGTCTGAAGCACGCCGTCGTGCACAATGACGTTCATGTCAAAGGGCACGTTTTGCAGGGTAGCGAAAAACCAGGAGTAGAAGCCGTGCAAAAGGCCCATGCAAAGGGACACCAGAAGAAAAAAGGCGCCTTTTGCGGCCAGGGCAACACCCTGGAACAGTTTGTTGATGAGAAAAAAGGAGCCTATGTAGAACATGGAAAAGCCGAAGGAGAGGCTTCCCATGCCTTCCTGCAGGATGACCACAGCGGGCACAAGCCAGACCATGGTCTTGTAGTCCCGCTCAAGGCTCACAAGGATGATGCCGACAATGAGTGCGTCAAGGCCTGGCACGTAGAGCTGCAGGATGATGCCGCCAAAGAGGAAGGCGAGCCACCAGAAGATGTTTTGCAAAAGACGCATGGCCCAAACCCCAACCTAGCGCGTGCTTTTTTCTGCGCCTTCCTTCTCGTCCCTCGTTTTGAGAAAGTCCGGAAGGGGCGGCCCTACGAACGCGGGTGCAGGGGAGGCTGGCTCTGGCGGGCGCACAATGCCCGTAGGCTCCAAAAGCAGCACTTCCTCTGTGTGGCTCATGTCTGCCAATGGCTCTGCCAGTATGGTCATGAACTCGCTTGAGCTTGAGGGGCGCATGGAGAGGATGCGCGCGACAGGAATGCCCTTGGGGTATTTGCCGTCGAGGCCAGAGGTGACCAGAAGCTCGCCTGGTTCGGCTTTGGTGGCCTTGTCCATGTAGCGCACTTCCATGGGCCTGTTGGGACCAAGGCCAGTGAGGATGCCTGGCGTCCTGCTTTTTTGCGTGAAGATGGCAATGCGGCTTGTGGGGTGGGTGAGCAAAATGGCTGTTGCCGTGTGCGGGGCAGCTCTCAGGACCTTGCCGATAAGGCCCTGGTTCGTGACTATGGGGGTTCCTGGCGCAGCACCCGTGGTGTAGCCGCGGTTGATGGTAAAGGATTCGAGCTGGGAGTTGGGACCTATGCGGCCAGCCAGGATGCGGGCTCCGAGCGGCGTCCAGGACACGTCCAGGGGCATTTTCAAAAGCTCGCGCAGCCTGCGCAGCTCTGCCATGTCTTCGCTCTGGGCCAGGACCTGGGCCTCGAGCACCTGGATGCGCTTTTGAAGGGCGACGTTTTCCTCGCGCACGTGGACAAGGTCTATGTAGCCGTTCCAGAGATCCGCCACGGTTGCCTCCAGCTGGCGCACGGGGTTGAGCACAACGCCCGTCACCTCAAGGCCGATATTGGTCGTTACGCGATCCAGCACGCCTGTCGTGCGGTTGAGCGTGTACAGGGCCAGGAAGAGAACCAGCAGAAGGCCTGTCGTGATGAGGGCATGGCGAAAATTCACAAAATGTTCCCGTTTGCCGCTAAGGAAGAGAGGAGGGCCCATGCAAAAACAGGGAGGCGCCCCGGTCGGACCAGGAAGGCGCCTCCCTGTTCAGGAAAAGAGCGTATCCCGGAGAAAACCCTAGTCGATGCACACTTCCTTGAGGATATTGATGTTGTCCAGGGCCTTGCCGGTGCCAAGAACCACTGTGGAGAGGGGATCCTCGACAACGGTGATGGGCAGGCTTGTTTCCTCGCGAAGGAGCTGATCGAGGCCCTTCAAAAGCGCTCCGCCGCCAGTGAGCACGATGCCGCGATCGACGATGTCGGCAGCAAGTTCCGGGGGAGTCTGCTCGAGCGCAAAGCGGACAGCCTGCACTATGCTTTCCACCTGTTCGGAAATGGCCTTGCGCACCTCTGTGGAGGTGATGGTGATGTTCTGGGGAATGCCGGTGACAAGATCGCGGCCCTTGACCTGCATTTCCTCCTCGGGTTCGAGGGGGTAGGCAGAGGCTATCTTGATCTTGATGTTTTCGGCGCTGGTTTCGCCAATGAGCATGTTGTACTTGCGCTTCACGTGGGTCATGATGGCTTCGTCCATCTTGTCGCCACCAACGCGCACGGAACGGGAGTACACAATGCCGGACAGGGAGATGACAGCCACCTCGGTGGTGCCGCCGCCGATGTCCACAACCATGTTGGAAATGGGTTCCTGAATGGGCAGATCCGCGCCAATGGCTGCGGCCATGGGTTCCTCGATGAGGTACACTTCCCTGGCACCCGCGGATTCGGCAGACTCGCGCACTGCGCGCTTTTCCACCTGCGTGATCCCTGTGGGCACACAAATCATGATGCGGGGGCGCACGATGCGGCGGGTATTGAGGGCCTTGGCAATAAAGTGCCTGAGCATGGCCTCGGTGACCTCGAAGTCGGCAATGACGCCGTCCTTCATGGGGCGTATGGCCTCGATGTTGCCGGGAACGCGACCGAGCATGCGCTTTGCGTCGTGGCCTACGGCGAGGACGACCTTGTTGCCCCTGTTGTCCTGCTTGACTGCGACAACGGAGGGCTCGCGCAGGACAAGGCCCTTGCCCTTCAAATAGACGCAGGTGTTGGCAGTGCCGAGGTCTATGGCAAGGTCATTGGAAAAAACACCGAGTATGGAATCCAAAAATCTGGACATGTGCTTGAATATGCCTCACAAATCTAGCGATGACGCTGCGAGCTCGGCCGCCTTGCCCAATCTCTGAAAAGCCTTGGATGGGTTGGCCTTGGGACGGGACACGAAGGAAAGAGCAAAACAGGGCCGTTTGAAAAGGTTTAGTTCCGACAAAAAGCCCAAGAAGTCAAGATGTCGGGCAAGGCCCTTCTTGCGGACAATGCAGGACAAGTGCTTTGAATGTTTGAATATGTTGGCGCAGCGGTTGCAGCGATATTGCAAGTCAGGATGCGCGAAGGGATTTTTTGTGAAAACCATGGGGAAAACCGCAGACAGGTAGGGGGGAAAGGGCAGGCATACCTGTCCTTTCCAAAAGAGCCGGATCCGTCCTTTTGCGCTTCTTGCACATGCCTGCGCTCTCTGGCAAAATGACGCGTATTTTGGCGATGGGCTCTCCCTTAGGGGACATCCCCATATGCCACCCAAATCCCGAACAACCATAACCCGGGGGCAACAGCGGAGCCAAAAGCCATGCCGAGCGACAAGTCGTACAATCTCATTCTGGTCGATGTGGGCAACACAACGATGAAGATCGGCGTCGTGCACGATGGCCTGCGCGAGGTCTACAGCCTGCAGACCAACAGCGGCCAGACAAGCGACACCCTGGGACTTTCCCTTGTGGAACTTCTGCGCCACGCAGGCTGCGAGAAGGAAACGTTTTCAGCCTGCGTTGTCTGTTCCGTGGTGCCAGCCATGGACCCCCTTTTCAGGGCAGCCATTGCCCGCTTTGTGGGCTGTCCCATATTCTTTGCGCCAAGGGATCTGCCCGTGCCCCTGGAAAACCGCTACCACAGGGCGGAACAGGTGGGAGCGGACAGGCTGGTTGCGGCCTATGCCGCCCGTGTGCTCCACCCCGAAACGCCGGCCCTTGTTGTTGTGGACTTCGGCACTGCCGTCACCTTTGACTGCGTGCAGGACAATTCCTACCTTGGGGGCCTCATCTTCCCCGGGCCCATGACTGCCCTGAATGCCCTTGCCGGGGCTACGGCAAAGCTTCCAGGCGTCAATCTCGACTGCGAGGATCTTGAGCCCACACCGGGCAGGGACACGTCCACAAGCATACGCCACGGCATCTTGTTCGGCTTTGCAAGCCTTGTGGACGGGCTTGTCGCAAAGCTTTCCGCACAGCTGAAAGGCCCTGTGAAGGTGGTAGGCACAGGCGGCTTTGCCCAGAGCATAGCGCGCATAGCACCCTCCCTGCACGAGGTCACCCCGGATCTGCTCTTGCAGGGGCTGAAGATTTTGTACGCCCAACGAGAGTCGGACTCTGGCATCGAACCATAACCATAACAAATACAGCAAACAATACTGGCCCAATATCCGTTTTTGGCAGGCAGCATCAGCTGCCGAAACGAAAAGCCACTTTCTTTAAGGACAGCCTCTCTGGCTGTTTCGGAGGACATTCCCGTGAGTTCCATTGTATCCGTTTATGGCCGTGAAATTCTCGATTCCCGCGGTAACCCCACAGTTGAAGTGGAAGTGACACTCGAAAGCGGCATTTCCGCCCGCGCCGCAGTGCCTTCCGGTGCCTCCACGGGAAGCCGCGAGGCGCTCGAGCTTCGCGACAAGGATGAAAAGCGCTATCAGGGCAAGGGCGTGCTCCAGGCAGTCGAGCACGTGAACAACGAAATTGCCCCTGCCATCATGGGCATGAATGCCCTGAACCAGGTGGCTCTCGACAACGCCCTCATCGACCTCGACGGCACGGACAACAAGTCCCGCCTTGGCGCCAACGCCATTCTCGGCGTGTCCATGGCCACAGCCAGGGCAGCCGCAAACTTCGTGGGCCAGCCTTTGTACAACTACCTTGGCGGCATCAACGCCAAGGTTTTGCCTGTGCCGCTCATGAACATCCTGAACGGTGGTGCACACGCCCCCAACAATCTGGACATCCAGGAATTCATGATCATGCCCGTGGGCGCCAAGACCTTTGCCGATGCCCTGCGCATGGGTGCCGAAATCTTCCACACCCTGGGCTCCATCCTGAAGAAGGACGGCCTTTCCGCCACGGTGGGCGACGAGGGCGGCTACGCTCCCAATCTGAACAGTCACGAGGAAGCCTTTGCCTATATCACCAAGGCTATCGAGGAGACCGGCTACAATCCCGGCTCCGAGGTGATGCTCGCCATCGACGTGGCCTCTTCCGAGTTCTACAAGGACGGCAAATACGTCATTGCCGGCGAGAACAAGGAATTCAACAATACGGAGATGTGCGAATGGCTGGCCGATTTCTGCAAGCGCTACCCCATTTACTCCATTGAGGACGGCATGGCCGAATCCGACTGGGACGGATGGAAGATGCTCACCAATCGCCTTGGCGACGATGTGCAGCTTGTGGGCGACGACCTCTTTGTCACCAATTCCTCCATCCTCTGGGAAGGTATTTGCAACAACGTTGCCAATGCCATTCTCATCAAACTGAACCAGATCGGCACCGTGACCGAAACCATGGACGCAATCGAGCTCGCCAAGAACAATGGCTACGCTACGGTCATTTCCCACAGATCCGGTGAAACCGAGGACAGCTTCATTGCCGACCTCGCAGTGGGCGTGAACGCCGGCCAGATCAAGACAGGATCCCTGTGCCGCTCCGAAAGAATGGCAAAGTACAACCAGCTTCTGCGCATCGAGGAAGAGCTGGAAGACGCAGCCGAGTACTGCGGCGCTGCCCTTCTGAATCAGGTCGCTCCCGTGACCGAGGATGAGCATGAGGACGAGGAATAGGAACGTCCCTGCATTACACAGTCTGGAACAGGGGAGAGCCTTCTCCCCTGCCTGGCGGCAGCCCGGGATACCCCGGGCTGCCCGTTCATCTCAAAACAGGGAGGGCAGATGATACTTATAGATGGCAAGAAAACGGCCGCGGATATCCGCGGGGAAATCGCAGCCGAGATAGCCTCTGCCGTTGAGCGGGGCGTGCGTGCCCCTGGCCTTGCAGTGATACTGGTGGGAGAGGACCCTGCCTCCCAGGTCTATGTGCGCAACAAGGAAAGAGCCTGCGATGAGACAGGCATACGCTCCATCCCCCACCGCCTTCCTGCCACCACAAGTCAGGAAGAGCTTTTGGCGCTCATAGAAAGTCTCAACAACGATCCCGAAGTGGACGGCATTCTCCTGCAGCTGCCCCTGCCAAAGGGCCTTGATGCGGACAAATGTCTTCTGGCCATAGATCCCGACAAGGATGTGGACGGCTTCCATCCCGTAAGTGTGGGTCGCCTGGTTCTGGGGCTCCCGGGCTTTGTGTCCTGTACTCCTGCAGGCGTCATTGAACTTTTGCGCCGCTACGATTTGCCAACCGAGGGCAAGCGCGCTGTGGTGGTCGGCAGATCCAACATTGTGGGAAAGCCCTTGGCCTCCCTTCTCATGCGTCCCGGAAAATTCGGCAACGCCACTGTCACAGTGTGCCATTCAAGGACAGCCAATCTGGCCCAGGTGTGCCGCGAGGCGGACTTTGTCTTTGCGGCCATAGGAAGCCCAAAGTTCATCACCGCAGATATGGTGAAGGAAGGGGCAGTCGTCATCGATGTGGGCATCAACCGCACGGACAATGGCCTTTGCGGCGACGTGGACTTTGAGGAAGTGAGCAAGAAGGCAAAAGCCATAACGCCCGTTCCCGGCGGTGTCGGCCCCATGACCATAGCCATGCTCCTTGCCAATACCCTGCAGTCCTGGCGGGCTCGTCTCGGCCTCTAGAAGACCCTGCAAATTCAAGAAATTTCAATATCTTCCCTTGCTTTCCGGCGTTTTGCGGGGCTTGTCCCTTAGTTTAGCATACGCTAGAAAGCCCCTTGCGCGCCTTTTGCGCGCAATCCTCTGCCTTTTTTGAAGGCCAGCAATGGGACCAGTGCGCCAAATAGCGGCGCTGTCCCACACCAATCTTTCCCTGCCTTGCGACGTTTCTTGCACGGCAGGGGTCTAAACGGAGAAGTTATGGCAACGCCATCGTACAGGAATGCCAAGAATGTCGGTCATGTCATGATAGGCCAGGGCGCCATTGCCCAGCTTGAGGAAGTGCTTGCTCCCCTGCGTGCCAAGGGCGGCCCGGCAGTGTGGTTCTTTGACCACTTCTTTACCCACAACGATCTGCCCAAACGCCTCCCTGTTGCGGAAGGCGATGTGGTGGTCTTTGTGGATACAAGCGAGGAGCCCACAACGGACGGCATTGATGCCTACACAGGGCAGGTGAAAAAGGACCTTGCGGGGGCAACCCCCTGCGCCCTGCTTGCCTTTGGCGGCGGTGCCACGATGGATACCTGCAAGTGCGTAGGCAACCTTCTCACCAACCCCGGCAAGGCCGAGGACTACCAGGGCTGGGAACTGGTGAAAAACCCCGCCCCCTACAAGATCGGTTGTCCCACCCTGTCCGGTACAGGCTCCGAATCCTCCCGCACAGGTGTTCTGTGCAACGAGGTGAAGAACCTGAAGCTCGGCATGAACAGCGATTTCACGATGTTCGAGCAGCTCATCCTGGATCCCGATCTGTCCGTGACAGTGCCGAGAGAACAGTATTTCTTCACCGGCATCGACACCTACATGCACTGCTTCGAGTCCCTGTCCGGCTCCTACCGCAACGTGGTTGTGGACGCCCTTGCCGAAAAGGCCATTGACCTTTCCCGCCAGGTCTTCCTTTCTTCCGACATGATGGCAGTGGAAAACCGCGAAAAGCTCATGATCGCCTCCTATCTCGGCGGTCTTGCCGCAGGCTTTGTGGGTGTTGTGCATCCCTTGAGCGCAGGTCTTTCCATGGTTTTGCACATGCATCACGGCATTGCCAACTGCTACGCCCTGTCCGTCCTTGAGGACATCTACCCCAAGCAGTACGCAGAAATGATGGACATGATGCAAAGGCAGGGCGTGAGCCTCACAAAGGGCATTTGCTCAAATCTCACGGACGAGCAGTATCAGCAGCTTTATGACGCAAGCATTGTCCACGAAAAGCCCCTGACCAATGCCCTTGGGCCCGATTTCCGCAAGGTGCTGACTCCTGAAAACGTCATTGCCCGCTTCAAGCGCATGTAGTTTTCCAGGGAGCGTTCAAGAAAGTGAAGGCGCGAGGGGGACATCCCTTCGCGCCACGGAGTTTTTCACAATGGATCTGCGCATCAATTTCAGCGGACGTTCCATCCGCTATACAGAAGAAGAAATAGCCCTTGTGGCAGAGGTCATGCGCAACGCAGAGCCCCTGACCCAGGGCAAATACCTGCAGGAATTCGAAAAGGCCTTTGCGGCCTACCAGGGTGTGGAGGAAGGAAGCTGCTTTGCCGTGATGAACGGTGCCTCCGCCCTTGAGCTCAGCGCCCAGCTGTGCTGCTTCAAGGAGGGCGACGAGCTGGTCATACCCTCGCACACCTTTACGGCCTCAGCCTACCCCTACCTCAAGAAGGGCGCTCGTCTACGCTGGTGCGATGTTGATTTGCACACTCACGTTGTCACGGCCGAGACCATTGAAAAGGCCATGACCCCGAAGACGAAGGCCGTCGTGGTTGTCCACCTCTACGGCTATGTGGCTGCCATGGACGAGATCGCGGCACTGTGCAGGGAGCGCGGAGTGCTTCTCATCGAGGACGCTGCCCAGTGCATAGGTGCCGAATACAAGGGACAGAAGGCCGGAACCTTTGGCGATATGGCAACCTTCTCCTTCCACTCCCACAAGAATCTCACCACCCTGGGCGAGGGCGGCATGATCTGGGTGAAGGACAAGAAGTACCAGGAAATCCTTCCCATGCTGCGCCACAACGGCCACTGTGCCTACAAGTATGAGCGTCCGGACTACTGGAAGCCGGCCATGGGCAATGTGGACATCCCCATGCTCGACGGCATGATGCTGCAGCCGAACAACTACAGCCTTGGCGAAGTGGAATGCGCACTCGGAACAAAGCTTCTGGAACGCATAGACGCCATCAACGACGCCAAGCGCAAGCGTGCCCTGGCCTTTATCGACGCACTTTCCGACTTCCCTGAACTGGAGTTCCTGCGCGAGGAAACCCGCAGGCACAACTACCACCTTCTGGTTGGCCGCATGACAAGCGGGACCGAGAAGCGTGATGCCTTCATGCGCGCCATGTACGAGGAAAAGGGTATCAAGTGTGTTGTGCAGTACATCCCGCTCAACCGCTACGACTACTATGTTCGCCAGGGCCTTGGGGAAGCATCCTGCCCCAATGGCGATCTCTTCTACGACACCATGGTTTCCTTCCCCTTCCAGGCATGGATGAGCGACGAAGACTTCGAGTACATGCTTGCCTCGACAAGGGAGGTCCTGACTTCTCTCAGGGGGTAGTATGCGCAAGCGCTGCATTGTCATACCCGCCATCAAGAAAAACGCAGTCATCCCCGATCAGCTGGTGAAAAAGCTTGCGGGCGTGACCCTCATAGAGCGCGGCATCAACACCGCCAGAGGCGTTGTGGGCGGGGAGGATATCTATGTTCTCACGGACAGCCAGGAGATCTCCCTCATCTGCGAGCGGGCAGGCGTGCAGTTTCGGCGCAACAAGGATCTGCATTTCCGCACCCTGAACATTGTTGCAGAAATGCGGGACGTTCTTGGCGAGCTTGCCCAAAAGTACGAGCACTGCATTGTGCTGCGCGCCTCCTGCCCACTCATCACCTGGGTGGACGTAGAAGACGCCTGGCACAAGTACCTTGCCACAGACTGCGACAGCCTTGTCACAGTGAAGAGCGTGCACCAGCGCGTGTGGAGCGTGCAGGGCCAGAATCTCGAACAGCTCCTCGACGAGGAAGTCGGGCAGTTCGAGGTTGTGGTCGAGAGCCGTGCCCTCATCATCCTGCGTTCCAAGGCGCTTTTGAAGGCCCTGTCCGAAGGCTACGCTGCCCACATGGACAACGTGGTTCCCTACTTTCTCAACGACAGGGCCATCGAAATACAGTCCTACCAGGACTGGTGGATCTGCGAACACCTTCTGCGCAGAAGGCACATCGTCTTTGTGGTGGCAGGCTGGCCTGCCATTGGCATGGGCCACATCTACCGCGCCCTCATGCTTGCCCACGAGATCGTGGATCACAAGATATCCTTTGTGTGCACGCGCGAATCCGAACTTGCCGTGCAAAGCATAGCCGAGCGCGACTACCATTCCACAAGGCAGGGCGAGGAAAAGCTGGAGGACACAGTCCTGAAGCTTCGCCCGGATCTTGTGGTGAACGACATCCTGAACACGGATGCCGAGTACATGGGAGCTCTTGCAAAGGCAGGTGTGCGCACGGTCAACTTCGAGGACGAGGGCGAGGGTGCGGACCTTGCGGATCTTGTGATCAACGCAGTCTACGACGTGTCCTCAAGCAGCGAAAAAAGGTTGTGCGGACCTGCCTGGTTTTGCCTGCGCGACGAGTTCGTCAACGCGACACGCAATGTCTTTCGCGAGGATGTGAAGACAGTGCTCATAACCTTCGGGGGCACGGATCAGCGCAACTTCACCCGCAGGGTCTTCGAGGTCATTGAGCCCATTTGTAAGGAACGGGGTATTGCCATCCGCATAGTCGCAGGGCCGGGCTACATGCACCGCTACGAAATGGAGCGGCGCGTGAAGGAGGCCAGCGAGACCAACAGCCTCATTTCCTTCACCTGGGCCACGAACGTCATGAGCCGCATGATGGAGGGGGCGGATCTGTGCATCTGCTCCGCTGGCCGCACCACCTACGAGCTTGCCCACATGCGTGTGCCTGCCATTGTGCTTGCAACCCACGAGCGCGAGGCCAAGCACAGCTTTGCAAGGCCAAGGTACGGCTTTGTATTCCTTGGCCTCATGGACAGGGTGACGGATCAGCAGATAACCCGGGCCTTTTCCGCCATGCTTGGGAATCGCTTAAGAAAGCTCTTCTTTGACCGCATGGCAGCCCAGGACTTTACCCCCAACAAGGACAAGGTCATACACCGCATCCTTGGGCTTTTGCCCGAAGGAACCGAGTCCGAAAAGGCCAGGGAAGAGGCCTGATCTCTTTCAGTCCCAATCAAACCAACAGGAGGCGGTGCGGCTTTCCTGTGAAAGAACGCGCCGGAATTTTTGATGAGTACTGTAGCCATCATTCAGGCACGAGTGGGTTCTTCCCGCCTGCCCATGAAATCCCTGCTCTGTTTGCGCGGGCACGCGCTTATCGACTGGGTGGTCAACCGCGTATCCGAGGCGGAAAGGCTCGACGGGGTCGTGGTCGCCATGCCGGACACGGAAAGGGACAGGGTTTTGCAGGCCCACCTCGACGACTGTGGCGTAGCTGTTGTGCGCGGTTCCGAGCAGGACGTCTTGTCCCGCTTTCTTCTGGCAGCCAGGGAAACCCACGCAGATCGTATTGTGCGCATCTGCGCGGACAATCCCTTTGTCTGGGGCGAGGCCATAGACAGACTAGTGGATTTTTACAATGCTTCAAACCTCGACTACGCATACAACCACATTCCCCGCAACAACCTCTGGCCGGACGGCCTGGGCGCGGAAATACTCTCCAGAGATCTTCTGGAGGATATAGGCAAGAAGGCTGATCAGCCCTCGCAGCGCGAGCATTGCCTGAACTACATCTGGGACAACAGGGACAGGTTTTCCATCGGGACCTTTGATCCCGAGGAAGACTGGCTTAAGCGTCCCGAGGTCAAGCTGGACATAGATACCGCAGACGATTTCTGCAGGCTGGCGCTTTTGCCCGTGGAAATGGAGTCGGACGCACGTGCAATCCTTGCTGCCTATGATGGCAGCAGCAAAGACAAGGAGTAATCATGCCTGAAGAGCAGGAACGCTTTCACAATGCTGTGGCAGCCATGCTGAATTCGGTTATGTTCGAGAACTGGCTGCGCTTTTATTTTCTCAGGGAAGACGAGGTAAGTGAGGGCAAGTACGTGCTCTCCATTGCCATTCCCGAAAAGGCGATGGACCGCATACGCGAGAGGTTCTTTGAGTTCTACCCCATGGCCGAGGAACTGAACGGCAGGGAGCTCTCCCTTGACGTTTCCAGAAGTGCCGTGTGCAATTTTATCAGGGACACCTACGAGGGCGAGCTCATTCCGCAAGGGTCCCTGTCCGCCTATTTCGACACCTATGCCTTCCAGATCGGCCTGCAGCTTTTCAACATCTGGGTTCAGGCCTACGAGCAGAGTCTTGAGCAAAACTTCCTCGACTTTGCCGACTGGCAGAACGCCTTTGCACAGTGGTGCGCGACAGAGCAGGCTACGGAGATCCGCGAGGAACTGAAGGCCGAACTGAAGCGCCACGAGCACTAGGCCCGGGGCTTCAAAAGACAAAACAGACACTGCATACAGGTGAGAAGGATCAGGGAGAGAACATGGCAGCTAGTTTTCAGAGGGCGCGCAAATACAGGGACAAGCAGGATCAGGGCGTGGTGCTCCCACCCCTGCCGGAAAAGCCCGAGAACGTGCGCTTTGGCATAGTCTTTCTGTACGCGGCAAGCGCAGTTGCCCTGGTCTTTCTCATCATAACCGGTGACGTGCAGTGGCAGGAGGCAGGGACAAGCGGTCAGTCCCATCTGCGCATCGTGCTCATCCAGATGGCTGTAGCGGCCCTTATTGAAGGTGCCTGCGCCTTTCTCTTGAGCCGCTGTCAACGCTGGCCCCTCTTTCTTGTCTACCTTCTGACTGCCGTAAACGCCGGCTTTCTTGCCGTGTACGGTGCAGAGGTTTTTGCCTTTTCCCAAGGTCTTGCCGTAAGCCGTCTTCTGTCTCTGCTCATGGACATTGCAGCTGTGGTGTTCTTTCTCCTGAAGTCCTCGCGCGGCTGGTTTGATCTTTTGCGTGACAGGGCCCGTTCCCTGAACGCCCCGGAAGAGCAGGGCGAGTAACAAGGGAAAAAGGCAGGAGGAAGGACATGCTGGCGTACAGGGATTTGCTCAACACGGCACAGTACAGGGTGGTTTCGGCTCCCTATGGGCCCATGCTTGTCATTGCCGGCGCAGGCACTGGCAAGACGCGTACCATTGTGTACCGCCTGGCCTGGCTTGTGGAACACGGTGTGGCTCCCTACAACATTGTCCTTCTGACCTTTACCCGCAAGGCGGCGAAGGAGATGCTCGACAGGGCAACCGATCTGCTCGGAGCCGAGCTGCACGGCCTCTACGGCGGCACCTTCCACGCCTTTGCCTACAGGGTCCTGCGCCAGTTCAAGCCTGCCTGGCTTGAAGAACGCCCTTTCAGCGTTCTCGACGCCACGGACCAGCAGGGCATCATTCGCCGCTGCAAGGAAGAGGCGAACATCGGCAAGGGCATGCGCGGCTTTCCCAATGTTCAGACTGTGATCGGATTTTTCAGCAAGGCCAGGAACAAGGAAGAAGGCATAGGGCAGATAATAGCAAGGGAATCTCCCAATGTTTTGCCCTACGCCGACGATCTGGAAAAACTGGGCAGGGCCTATGCAACCTACAAGCGGGAAAATGCCCTGCTTGACTACGACGATCTGCTCTTCGAACTAGAGGATATTTTGAGAACCGACAGGGAGGCCCTCAATGTGCTGAGGGCAACCTATCGCCACATCCTCGTGGACGAATACCAGGACACCAACCTCGTGCAGGCCCGGATTCTCAAGCTTTTGGCAGGAAGCCTGGAGGATGAGCGTTCTGTCATGGCCGTGGGCGACGAGGCGCAGTCCATCTACGCCTTCCGCGGCGCAACCGTGCGCAATATCCTTGACTTCCCGAAGATTTTTCCCGGCACAAGCATTGTGGCCCTTGAGGAGAACTACAGATCCCTTCAGCCCATTTTGCAGGTGGCAAACAGGGTGATGAGCTACGCCAGGGAAGGCTACGAAAAGACCCTGACAGCCAAAAGAGAGGGCAGGGAACCTGTCCTGGAGGTTGAGTGCAGAAGCGACATTGAGCAGGCACGCTGTGTGGCAGAGAGGATAGCCGACCTGCTTGAAACAGAGCCTGCAAACGAGATTGCCGTACTCTTTCGTTCCGGCTACCAGTCCTACCAGCTTGAGGCAAATCTTGCTGCAAAGGGTATAGCCTACAAGAAGTACGGGGGGTTGCGCTACCAGGAAGCAGCCCATGTCAAGGATCTCATGGCTTATCTGTACTTCATTGTGAACCCCATGGATCTGCCTGGCTTCACCCGCATAGCCTGCATGCAGCCCAAGATAGGCATAAAGACAGCGGAAAAGATATTTCATGCCCTGGGAGAGAAGGGCGAGGCAAGATACCGCAAGAACTATCCCGCCCTTTTTGCCGAGCTCGATCAGCTGACTGAACTGCGCGCGCAAAAACTCGATGCTGCGGACATTGTGGAAAGGGTCATTGACCTGTACGAGCCTCACCTTGAGGAACAGTACCCCGCAGACTGTCAGACAAGGCGCATGGGGCTCATGGAGCTGCACACCATGGCGACCACGACGCCCGAGCTTGATCTCTTCCTTGCCGAAGTTCTGCTCGACAGTGTGGACAGGGAAGAGGAGAACGAAGACGCTGTCGTCCTCTCCACCATCCATTCCGCCAAGGGGCTTGAGTGGAAGCACGTCTTTGTCCTAGATCTTGTGGACGGAAAGCTTCCCTCGCGCTTTGCTCTCGCGCGAGAGGAGGCCATGGAGGAAGAGCGCAGGCTCATGTACGTTGCCTGTACTAGGGCCAAGGACAGGCTGGAACTCTACTGGTACGTTCGCTCCGAATCCCAGGCATCCTATGGGGGAGATGCCTACTGCACCATGAGCACCTTCCTGCAGGAACTGGACGCTGACGACGCCGACGAGGCCAGGGTCCTGCCCAATGGCAATCTCTACGTAAGCTCCAGGAGCAGGCCAGAGCTCCAGACCAGGACAAGGGAAGCAGAGGTCACGCAGGGAAGGGCGGAAGAACCCTCTGTTCGAGAGGAGAGTTCGCAAGGCGACCTTGTGCCTGCCATGGATGCCATGACGGAGATACGTGCCCGAAAGATTACCAAATGCCAGCACCGCATCTTTGGCGAGGGGCGCATAGTGAGCGTGCAGGAGAACGGCAACCTTGTAATCACCTTCCCCGTACTTGGCACAAAGACCATCATGCCCTCGTACGTTTTTGTGAAGAAGTAGATCTCAAGATCGCTGATCGGAAGCAGATCCTGTGCATGTGACTATCCCGGGAACAGGGATGACGAGCCGGGCAGATTCTTTTGGAAGATAGTCTTGTTGCATGTTTTCTGGCAGAATTTTGGAGCATAGACCGGGCTTATTGCACAAGCGAGTTGGAGCAGTTCTTCAGTCCAAACTGCCAACAGAAAGCACGCTTCATAGCAGGAGTGGAGCATGGTTGCCGGCAGATTTGCAGAAAGGCTTGCACTACCCTGTGAAAAAACTGGGTATCTTTGAAGAGGGAAACTACCCGGAAAATTTGGAGAAGATTACCCCGGAACCGGTAAGTTCCGTCAATTTTGACGCATGGAAAGAGTATCGACGGGCGTTCACTGAAAGTTTGGAAAAGGTGGAGACGGCGGGCGGCAGTATCGAGCTTGCCCAGATGAAGGATCGACACAGGCAGGAACGAAAAAAGGCGCTTTCCCGCTTGGCGAAATACGGTCTGCCTGTGTTGAACATCGCCCGTCATTGCCTGATGGCGCAGCAGAGAGCGGAACGGTTCTCTCTGCGGTCAGGTCGAAAAAGAACGCGCGGGAGCAAACCGCGTTTTGAAAATTGGTTGCGAGCGCGAGGTATGCAAAAGGAGGCGACCGCTGGAGGTATCGGGCATCTGTGGAAGAAAAAAGACACGCCCCGCCGCCTGTGCAACAATTGGAAAAGGGAGCGAATATCATGCGCGAACTTGAGGATTTCAGGAAGTATGCGAACGCGGTCAATGCTGATCGTTACCGTGTGACCTGTATCAGGATGGAGGGAGACGGCGGCAAAAAAACTTTCATCCTCGACAAGAAAGGCGGCATGAGCAGAGGCTTTTCCCCAGACGAACTGGAGGCTCATATGCCGGAAATGCTGCGTTTCCAGAAGCGAGGTGAAAATATTTACTACACGCCGCTATCGGATGATCGGCATCACATCCTTATAGATGATCTGACCCGCGACAGCTTGCAACGATTGCAGGAGGACGGCTTTCGTCCCGCCGTAGTTCTGGAAAGCTCGCCAGGAAATTTTCAATGCCTGCTGACTATTCCCAAATTGGGAACAGAGCATGACCGGGATGTGGGTAACCGCATCACGGAACGCCTGAATCGGGAGTACGGCGACAAAAAGCTGTGTGGCTGCATCCATCCCCACCGTGCACCGGGCTTTGAAAACCGCAAACCCAAGCATCGGCGGGAAGATGGCGGTTATCCTCAGGTGAAGCTGTTGTTTGCGGAGCATCGGGAGTGCGGCAAGGCGCTCGCTCTGACCAGAAGGATTGACCGCGAGTATGCGGAGGCCGCCGAGAAGCGGCTGGCTGAGCGTCGGACGTTCCAGATGCCGAATTTCCGACCGGGCGACCCGGCAGCGGCCTATTATGCCCATCTTGAGAATATACGCAGGCACCTGACCATTGAGGACTACTCCCGTGTGGATGCCATGATTGCTTTGCGAATGCGTGCCAATGGGCACAGCCGGGAGGCCGTGGAGGAAACCATCCGGGCCTGCGCCCCGACCATCCGGGAAAAGCAGACCGGGCGCAACTGGCAGCGATATGCCGAAAGAACATCGGATTACGCTTTCGGCCCCGCCGGAGACAGGGATTTGATGCGTAACGGGCGCTACCGGGATTTGTGGCGAACAGTGGAAAGTATGGAAGACAGGAAACTGTCGCCGTCCTTTCGGATGGGGAGGTAAGGAGGAGCGTCCGCCTTGCATCGTGATTCGTTGTTGTCTAGGATGACCGTATGAACAGGGAACAACCGCCCCATGATACCGGCTACAAGAGTTTTTTCAGCAATCCCGAAATGGTGGAATCGCTGCTGCGGGACTTTGTGCCGGAAGAGTTTGTAACGGAACTGGATTTCACCACACTGGAGCGTTGTTCAGGTTCCTATGTGACCGATGATTTGCGTGAACGGCACGACGATGTGGTCTGGCGTGTGCGCTGGAAGCGGGGATCATGGTGCTACGCCCTGATCATCATGGAGTTCCAGAGTACGCCCGACTACTGGATGGCGCTGCGTATCGCCTCCTATACCGCGCTTTTGCTGCTTGACCTTGTGAAGTCGAAGGAGATACGCGGGCGGGAGGGGCTGCCGCCGGTGTTTCCCATTGTGCTGTACAGGGGAGAAAAGAGATGGAGCGGCCCGCAAGAATTGAGGAAACTCTTTGCATCCATGCCCAAAAGCCTTTTGCCCTACTGTCCCGAAGCGAGATACTTTCTGCTTGACGAGGGGCATTTGCCGGAGGAGACGCTGGAGCAAAGCGAGGGACTTGCGGCGCAGCTTGTGAAGCTGGAGCGGGCGCGGACGCTGGAAGAAGTCCGGCCCATCGTGAAGATTTTGAAGGAACGTCTGCGCGATCCCGCCTATATTGCTTTGCGTCGGACGTTTCAGGTATGGTTGGGGCGGGTGGTTTTCAAACGTTCCGGAATGACAGACGAAATTCCCGAATTTCGAGACTTGGACGAGGTGGACGCCATGCTGGAAGAAAGAGCCGCGCAATGGAAGGACGAATACATCAGACAGGGATTGGTGCTTGGCGAGGCTAGTGGCGAACTCAAGAGGGGGCGGGCGGTGCTTCTTGCCCTTTTGCGGGATCGTTTCGGCGCGCTGCCGCAGGAGGTGGAAAGCGCCGTCCATGTGCTGGACGATGCCGACCAGCTCATGGAATTGACCTTGGCGGTATATCGAAGCAATTCCCTGGAAAGTTTTTTTAGCAGATTGCATGCCGCATTCGGCAACCAGCGGCAGTAGCCTCCCTTTTTACAATCTGCCACAAAGGGGACCTTCCCCCCACGAAAAAAACACCCCGCCCGTCTCCCGTGGCGAGGCGCGGGGCAGGCTCACAAGTTCTTTACATATCGGTCAAATTCGTCTATTGTACTACCGGGAGGAGTATTCATGGAGGAAAAGGCAGGCAAAGGGACGGCAGGCGTCGGCTCTGGGACGTGCTTTAGCATGATTCTTGCACCTACCTACCTACCTACCTACCTACCTACCTACCTACCTAGCCCATTTGTTGGAAAACGTGCCCGCGTTTGTGCGCCGCGCGGCGTTCCGTGTTTTTTCGCATTCAGGAGACATGGCCTTGTCCCCCCACGGGGGACAGGGCCTTTTTTGTTGCCCGGAGGTCTGCCGTCATGATGTCTGATCGTCTGCTGCCGTGCCGCGTCCTGCTTGTCTGGTCGCTGATTGTGGCCCTGATATTGCCCGTGCCGCTGGGCGGCTGTGTGGCCCGAAAACAGGACGGCGTCGGCTTTGTCTCCGGCGCGTCGTCCGACCGCGCCGCGAGTGCGTCGCGCGCGGACGTTGCCGCCGTCGGGCCGGAGAAGGACGCCGACCGGGCTGGGGACGCCGACCGGGAACGGCCGCGCGGGCTGGATGCGGCCCTGTTCAATGTGGCGGCCACGTTCATGGGCCTGCCGGGCCTTGCGCCGTCAACCGGCGCGCGGGACGAGGGGCTGGGCTATCATCAGGACGGCACGGCGCGCCGGGCGGGCAGCGCCGACGCCTTTGACGGACGGCAGGCGCGGGCCTACATGGGCGCGGGCCTCATGGGCGACGGGGCGTTTTCGTCGCCTGACGGGACGCTCCTTCCCCGTCGGTTGGGCGACGAGTACAGCGGCCGCCGCCGGGACTACGCTTCCCGCGGCTTTGAGAATTTCAATCTTATGGACATGGCGCTGGATCGCGGCCTGAACTACGGCATGGGCATGCTCAATTCCGCCGGGGAGGCCGCGCTGTCCGGCCTTGTGGACAACGGTCGCGCGCGGCTTAATTTCCAGCTCGACCGGGACGGGCGCTTCTCCGGGGAAGGAGACGTGCTGCTGCCGTTCTGGGATGCGCCGCAGCATACGCTGTTCACCCAGATCGGGGCGCGCAGCATGGATGTTTCCGGCGGCGAGGAAGACGGATCGCAACGCTGGATCGGTAACTTCGGCCTTGGGCACCGCTGGTTCCCCTTTGCGGAAAGCATGGAGGAGGCGGGCAACCTCATGCTGGGCTGGAACGTCTTTTTCGACAATGATTTCAGCCGCTCGCATCAGCGCGGCGGCGCGGGTGTGGAAGCGCGGTACGACTGGTTCCATCTGGCGGCCAACTATTATACGCCGCTCTCCGGCTGGAAAAATTCGCGCGACTTTGACGGCGATTTTGTGGAAGAACGCCCGGCGCGGGGCTGGGATGCGCGGGCGAAAGCCTATCTGCCCTTTTATCGCAATGTGGCGCTGACCGGCTCCTTCAGCCAGTGGTACGGCGATAACGTGGCCATGTACGGTTCTTCGGACGATCTGGAGAAGGACCCGCGCGTGTGGTCTTACGGCGTGGAATATACGCCCATTCCGCTGCTGTCGGCCTTTGCGCGGCAGCGCAGCACGGAACGCGGCAAGGCGGATACGGAATTCGGCCTGCAATTCACCTGGCATTTCGATATGCCGTGGGAGGAACAGACCAGCCATGCCAAGGTGGCGGAACTGCGCACCGTGTCCGGCTCCCGGCATGAGTTTGTGGATCGCGAGAACAGGATCATACTGGAATACCGGGCGAAAAACGCCGGGCGTATTGAATATCTCGGCCCGGTGTCCGGTCAGACCAACGCCTTTGCCTTCCGTGTGACGGACGGGCTCGGCAGGGCGTGGGCGGGCAAAACCGTGTGGGTGCGCGCCGACAACGTGACGCTCGCCGTTGCGCCGCAGCCTTCCCGCAGTCTTCTTGCGCTGGCCGGGGACGTGCTGGGCGGACTGTTCGGCGCGCGCGAGGCCCATGCGGCGACCGCGTCGCACAGCTATGTCACAGACAGTCAGGGCTGTTTCACGGTGCGGGTGACAAGTCCCGTTGCCGGGCCGGTGACGCTGCATGTCCGCGCCGGGGAAAACGAGCAGAGTTTTACGGTCAATGTCGTCGCCAATGGCACACTGAAAATGAACGTCTTGTCCGCGGCGCTGACGCAGGGAACAACGCAGCATGTGACATTTACCTTTACGCGCAACGGCGTGGCGCAATCCGGCCTTGAAGTGCGCTTTGCGTCTAATGCGGCTTTCAGGGAACTGGCGCAGGGGGCGGTAACAGACAAGACCGGCAGCGACGGCAGGGTGACGCTTGAGCTGACCGCGCTGACCAACGATACGAGTCAGACGATCAGCGTGGAAGCGGACGGGCAGACGCTGACGCAGTCCTTTACTGTGACGCCCGGAAAGTATGCGCTGACTGCCGAGCCGGGCAGCCTGTCGCAGCACAGGGAAATGGAAATCACCTTCACGCTGACGCAGGGAGGGATTCCGGTGCCGCAAGGCACGAAAATCACGCTGTCCGGCACGGGCGTTACCTTTGACGGGAAAGCGCAATACACCTGCGTCACGGAGGATGCCAGAGGCGCCATAACGGCGAAGGTGATTGTTTCCCGGACGGATGCTTCCATCACCGCCACAGTGGACGGCGGGGCAACGGCCACAGTGAAGTTACAGGTCACGGCGGCGAAATACAGCCTTGACGCCAGTCCAGACACGCTGACGCTCGGTATGGACACAAAAGTGACGTTTACGCTGACACGCAACGAGGATGTGTTGGCAAATACCCCGGTGGAGCTTAGCGGGAAGGACGTTACCATCAATCCGGCCGACACCACGACAGGTAGCAATGGAACGTTCAGCGCCGGGCTGACAGCCACGGGCACCAGCACGGCGACGCGGACGATCACGGCCACGGTGGGGACGGACACGGTGACGGTCGACTTGCGTGTCGGCAAGGCGACTTTTGGCCTGACTACCAGCGGTGACACGGCGTTTGACAAGAACAAGCAGACCATCACCCTGACGGCGGAGCTGACAGACGCTAACGGTACGAAGATAACGCTTAATGACGGCGACGTGAAGTGGAGTGTGATTTCTTCCAAAGTCACCAGTGAGGCGTGGATGCGGAGCGCCGGCGCGTACAACGGCCTGACGTGGGGGCAGACGCCCCTCAGCCTTACTGCCGCCGAGAACGACACGGACACGCCGGCAGGCACTGCCCCCACCGGCGCAGAGGCATATCTGACGGACATTGTGGGAGAACGGGAGGTGACGGTAACGGCGACGGTCGAATATAATGGGCAGTCGTATACGGCGGAAGAAAAGAGGGTGACGTTCGGCGACGGCCCGCTGTCGATGTTTGAAAAGCCCTTGAGCTACTACATGACTTGGAAGGAAGCGGCGCAGAAGTGTGGTAGTTTCTCTGATTTCTCCCCGGGTTACCATGGTGAAACGAACCTTCCGCGCAAAGAGGAGCTGCAAGCGGTGTCAGGGCCAGACAACGGCGGCTATGGTGCGGCCTTTGCCGCCAAGTGGCCTGATGACCGCGGCCTCGGCTGGTTCTGCTACTGGACCGCCGAGCTCCACAGCTCCGTCACCGCAGAGATTGTCCTCCTGGGCAACGGCGGCGTCGATGGCTACCCCTATGACTTCGACGTCCCAGTGGCCGTGTGTCGCCGTGAGGGTAGTTTATGAGGGGCCGTCACTCCCCGCAGGGGAGGCGGCTCCGCTTCAGGCTTTCTTCTTTAAATTTTGCCTTTTCTCTTACCCGCGAAGCGGGTCGGCGCAAATTTTCGCCTTATCAGGAGGGATTATCAATAAATGGATCGTCAGGAAAAGTTGCACCTCAGCAATGACGAGGCATGGGGCTGCTGTTTCGTACAGGGCGTCTTTGTCCGCTTCTTTGAGCGGAGCTTGTACCACTTCAATCGCACGGCGCGACCTCTCAAGCCCATGCTGGAACGGGTGAAAGGCGGAGGGAAGATCGTGTATGGCGGAATGCCCATACAGGTTTTCGAGCGGCTTGTCGCCCAAGGAACGCCAAGGCAGGCGGAAAAAATGGAGTATGGCTGGCGCTGGCCTCATGCGGCGCAGCCCGCACCGCCTGACGACACAGAAGCCGCGCCGGACTTTGAAACATGGCGAAACGAGATTGTCGCAGCGGCCCAAAAGCCGGAATCCGGGAAGCAAGCCGATGTGCAGGCTTCCGTTCTGGAGGAGCTGACAGGCTTCAATCTTGCCGCGCACACGCCGATGCAGGCCATGAACGCCATAGCGTCGTGGCAGGAGGCTCTGCGCAAATGACATGCGCCGCTGCCGCGAAAACTTTCGCGGCAGCGGCGGGAGGGGGCGGAGAGGCGGCGGCTATGATTCTGCCGCCCTGCCATAAAGGAAGGCAGGACGCTTGCTTTCCGGCTTTTGCCGGAAAGGGCCGGAGGATGTGGCGGTTACGGCTTCCACATGTGGTCATGAAGCGTTACCGGCGCTTCCCCCATTCCGAAACTGATCGTCCTTCACCCAACGGAAAGGACGGAAACAGGCGGAACGGTACCGAGGGGTCCAGGCGGAAACGTCGAAGACCGGAGGCGAACAGGCACGCGGCCATCCTTGCCGGAAGCCGTGGCTGTTCCCGCAAGAGGAAGCGCAATGCTGCAACGGCTGGTTCAACTACTGGACCGGCGAGCTCAACGGCTCCGTCAGCGCAAAGATTGTCAACCTGAACAACGGCAACGTCAATGGCAACAACCAGGACAACGACGTCCCAGTGGCCGTGTGTCGCCGTTGAGGGTAACGCTGGCCTCCGCTCCCTCCTTTATTGATACAGATGCCTGCGGGCAACATGGACTGCCGAATAATCGGCATCCGCAGGCAGAAAAAATGAACGCAACGGCCCGAAATGCTCATGGTACAGCCTTTTGCGCAGGGTGTGGGACTGGGCGTGCCCCATTATGCCGTAGTAGCTGTTAATGGTGGCTTCCATGCGTTTGAGGAGTACCCAGTCAGGCCGTACCGGGGGTGCAAGGCCGTTTTCCGCAAGATTCTGCCATATGCCGCGCACGGGTTTCTGACAGAGGGGAAAACACCTGGGCCAGAAAAGATGTTTGAAGAAGTCCAGACGGGCTTTCAAGGTTCTGACGTTTCGTGCCGAGACATGAAGATACTGCGGATATACCCGGTATCCCAGATAGGAGATGCCCTGACGGGCCTTGGCAAGGTGTTCTTTGCCCGGATGCAGGAACAGTCCGAGATTCGTGTGGAGATAGGAGGCGATGGCATCACGCAGCCGGAACAGAACTTCCGGTTCCGGGCCGAGCAGGAGCAAGTCATCCATGTAGCGAATATACCCCCTGACGCGCAACGTGTGCTTGATGAAATGATCCACCGACATTGAGTAGATAGGTTGAGGTATTTTTTGTAGCCCAAAAACGGTGGGTGTGGTAGGGCACCCAATATCTTTTTGGGAGGGGATTCACTGCAATGACTCAAAAATCTGGATACACTC
>NZ_NFJC01000036.1 GCF_002159665.1 Desulfovibrio sp. An276 | reverse complement strand
AGCCTGTGGAGAGGCTCCTTGCCTCGTTGAAGCGGAACCCGCCCAGGGATCAAGCTAGCTTGTTTCCGCTGGGAATCCTCCGCCTTTAGGCGGGGGAGGATGTCAAATATTATGATGCAGGCGGGATCCGCCGAAACATGGGGCTTGCAAAGAAGGGTCAAGACCTATCTGTGCAGTGTGACAATTTGGTGTCATAGCGCAGGCCGGCCGGCAAGAAAAGAGCTTCCGCAGGGCTTGCTGCTCAGAGAGGAAGGGAAAGAAAAAGCCTGGCCAAAGGCCGGATTTGCAAAAATGGCGAAAAAATGAACTTGACAGGGAAGAGGGTGGGACTTACAGTGCCATTCCAATTTTCCGCCATGCCGCGCCCCTTTCTTGCCGTCATTCGCGCTGGCCTGGCACACAAAGCTCAAAAAAATACGTACGGCGCCCAGCGCCGGGAGGGACATATGCAGGCTCTGCAAAATGCTACCAGGACGCCCGAAGGCGTCGTCATGAACGGTTTCACCCTGTCTCCTGCCATTGACAAGTGCGAGGGCTGTGATCGCCTGCGCGAATTTGAGGGCGAGACCTTCTGTTCCAGCTACCCCAACCCCACTTCCAAGTGGAGCGGCGGTCGCTGCAACTTTGCCACCCATGTGAAGCTCGAAGTCACTGCCGCTGCCAAGGTCAACCCCCTGAAGGCATCCAAGCGTGCAGCCAAGGGCCGCTAGGCAAAATTCAAGGCATTTGCCACATATGGAAAGAGGAGGTTTTGGCCTCCTCTTTCTTTTTGTCCCATGCCGGGCCCGTCCGGGCATGGACAGTCAGGGCCCCGGGCATTGTCCGCCAGGCCCTTTTGCGCTATGTCCTGCAGCAGTTTTTTCCCACATGCCATATGCGAGGACTTTATGGTCAAGAAAGTACAGACAAGCCTGGACGAAATTCTGGACACTGTTCGCAAGAGTTCGGACCTTGTTTGCGACATACAAAAAAAGCTCACTGCCTTTCGCGCAGTGGGTCCGGAAAACGCAGGCCCCGGCGAGGCAGCCAAGGCCCGCTATGTGGAAGAGTTTTTGTGCGCCCAGGGTGTAGGCGATATTCTCCACGTGGACGCGAAGGACACAAGGGTTGAAGGAGGACTTCGCCCCAACCTTGTGGCCACCATCCCCGGAAAGAGCAAGCGTGCACTCTGGCTCTTTGCCCACATGGACGTAGTGCCCGAGGGCGAGGCAAGCCTCTGGAAGACCAATCCCTGGGATGTGGTGCAAAAGGGGGATCTCTTGTACGGGCGCGGTGTCGAGGACAATCAGCAGGCCCTCACATCCATGCTTGTCCTCGCTCATGCCCTCAATAAAGGCAATGTCACCCCCAACCTCACCCTGAAGCTTGTCTTTATAAGCGACGAGGAGTGCGGCAACACCATGGGCATGGCGCATCTTTTGGAAGAGCGCCCGGATCTTTTCAAAAAGGACGATCTGTACATCATCCCGGACAGTGGCTCGCCTGATGGAAGTCTTATCGAGATAGCCGAAAAGGGCGTATTCCGCATGAAATTCACGGTGACAGGTAGCCAGTGCCACGCCTCGACTCCCGGCAAGGGTGTCAACTCCCTGCAGGCCATGGCAAATGTGGTTATGGCCATGGACAAACTCTACGGCTTCTTCCCTGAAGAAAACCCGCTCTTCGAGCCTTCAACCTGTACCTTTACCCCTACCATGCACGAAAAGAACGTGTCTGCCACCAACATCCTGCCCGGTCAGGACATCTTCTGGATGGACTGCCGCGCCCTTCCCGGCGTAGACCCCCAAAAGGTGTACGAACAGGCCAGGGTTCTTGCCGAAAGTGCAGCCGCCTTCGTAGGCGCAACAGTGCGCGTGGAACTCGACAGCCTCACGGAAGCGTCCGAGACTCCGAAGGACGCAAAGGTGGTACAGGCCCTCTCCCATGCCCTTGGGGAAGAGGGGATTGAGCCCAGGCTCATCGGCATTGGCGGCAGCACTGTGGCCTGCCTGCTGCGCAAGACGGGGCTGTGCGCCTGCGCCTGGTCCACCATCCTCAACACCTGCCACGAGCCAAACGAGCACTCCTCCATCAGTGCCACCCTGCGTGACGCAGCAGTCTTTGCCAGAATAGTCCTTGGAGAGCATGCGTGAACGCAAACCTCTCAACTCCCTTCTTTGACTGCATAGTCGTTGGCGGAGGCCATGCCGGCTGCGAGGCAGCCGCTGCCCTCGCCCGCCTTGGACACAAGACCCTGCTTGTCACAGGCAATCTGGACAGATTAGGGCATCTTTCCTGCAATCCTGCCATAGGCGGCCTTGCCAAGACCCACATGGTGCGGGAAATCGACGCCCTTGGCGGCATGATGGGCCTTTGGGCAGACGCTTCGGCCATACAGATGCGCGTCCTCAATATGAGCAAGGGGCCGGCCGTACGGGCCACCCGCGGCCAGATGGACAGACAAGCCTATATGGCAAATGTGCGCAAGACCCTGTTCTTTCTCCCAAATCTGCGTATCTGGCAGGATCAGGTGACAGGCCTTGTGGCAGACGACAAAAGGGTGACGGGTGTGACAACAAGGGCTGGCCTGCGCTTTTATGCAAGCCACATGCTGCTCACAACAGGAACCTTCCTTTCCGGCCGCATCCACATAGGCCTTATCAACATGCCGGCAGGGCGCCTTGGTGACGAGCCTGCAACCGAACTCAGTTCCTCCCTGACAGCGCTTGGCATACAGCTTGGCCGCCTGAAGACAGGGACAACGCCGCGCCTTCTTGGCACAAGCATAGACTACGACGTTTTGGAAGCCCAGTATTCGGACGATCCTTTGCCCTGCTTCAGCTTCCACGGTCCCAGACCCTCCCTGCCCCAGATCCCCTGCTACGTCTCCTGGACCAACGAGACCACGCACGACATCATCCGCGAGGGCTTTGACAGATCCCCGCTCTTTACGGGCGTCATCCAGGGCACTGGTGCGCGCTACTGCCCATCCATAGAGGACAAGGTTGCCCGCTTCCCGCAAAGGGAGCGCCACCACGTATTCCTTGAGCCAGAGGGCCTGGACTGGGCAGAGGTCTACTGCAACGGTATCAGCACCTCCCTGCCCCTGGACATACAGGAGCGCATGATCCACTCCATCCATGGCCTTGAACACGCGGTCATGGTGCGCCCCGGCTACGCCATAGAGTACGACTACGCAAATCCCCTGCAGGTTCAGAAGACCCTTGAGACCAAGGCTGTGCCAAACCTGTGGTTTGCTGGCCAGATCAACGGAACCTCCGGCTACGAGGAGGCTGCGGCCCAGGGCATGTGGGCTGCGCTCAACATCTCCTGCCGCCTGCGCGATCTTCCGCCCTTTATGCCGCGCCGCGACGAGGCCTACATGGCTGTCCTTGTGGACGATCTTGTCACATTGGGCACACTCGAACCCTACCGCATGTTCACCTCAAGGGCAGAGCACAGACTGCTCTTGCGCGAGGACACTGCGGACATGCGCCTAACCCCCAGGGGTCGCGAGCTTGGCCTTGTGGGGGATAAGCAGTGGGAGGCCTTCGAAAGACGGCGCGAACTATGCGCCAAGGCTGACAGCTATCTGGAAACAAGGCGCCTAGGCTCAGGCACAGAGGTCAGGGGAGTTTCCGTGGCAGGCATGACCCTGGCAGATGTGCTGCGCAGGCCCGAGGTGGAGCTTTGCGAGCTTGCAGGCAAGGATACTGAGCTTTCCGCACTTTTGGAGGATGTCGACGACTTTACCCTGGGCACCATACAGGCAGATGTGAAGTACAAGGGCTATATCGAGCGACAAAGGGCCCTTGTTGCGCGCAGCCTGCGCCTTGAGGAGACCCCTCTTCCGGAAGATCTCGACTACACGGCAGTGGCGGGTCTATCCGGAGAGGTGGTGGAAAAGCTCTGCAGGGTCAGGCCGGCAAGCCTTGGACAGGCAGGCCGCATCTCCGGTGTCACGCCCGCAGCGGTGGACTGCCTTGAGATACATTTGCACAAGCTTGGGCTCTTGCGCCTTGGCAAGATGCGGTAGCACACCCAGTGCAATCGATCCCGGGGTCCGGATATCCGGACTTTCCGGGATTTTTTGTCTGTTGACCCGATCCGCCCGAACAAGTTAAGAAGAGTAAAGATTTTTTTGCGGGACCCCTTCCCGCAGCTTGCCCTTGAAAACACTTGGGGCAGGCGAAGCAACCCTCAACAAAGGAGCTGACCTTGGACAGCGACAATTCTGGCCATAGTCCCGGATTCTGGAGCCGGCTGGGACACTTTTTCGGCCACGATCCGGAAGAAAGTCTGGAACAAGCCATTATTGACGCCCGCGCAGACGGGGAAGTGGCGCCTGACCAGGAGGCAATGCTCCTGGCCATACTTCGTTTCAACAAACTGCAGGTGCAGGATACCATGACGCCGAGGGCGGACATAGACTGTGTTGCGGACGACGCCACCCTGAGCGAAGTGGCAGCGGCTGTCATGAGTTCGGGGCACTCCCGCCTGCCGGTGTACAGGGACAACAGGGACAATATCGTCGGCGTTGTCCACGCCAAGGATCTGCTCGCCTGCCTGAACGACACAGCTTCCCTGAACAACCCCGTCTCCAGCATCATGCGCGACGCATTCTTCGTGCCGGAAACAAAGAGCCTTCCCTCGCTCCTGCAGGAATTTCGCCTGCGCAAGCAGCATATTGCCGTTGCCCTGGACGAATACGGCGGCACAAGCGGCCTTGTGTCCATGGAAGACGTCCTGGAAGAGATTTTCGGCGACATCGAGGACGAGCACGACAAGCCTGCCAAGGACACCATCACGGACCTTGGCAACAATGTCTTCGAAATGTCCGCCAGGGTGTACCTCGAGGATCTGGCAGAGGTTGGCCCCACAATCACGTCCGAGGACGTGGACACCATTGGCGGCTATCTGTCCATGGAATTCGGGCACGTGCCGGCTGTCGGGGAGACCATGACCCTGGATGGCTGGATCTTCACTGTCCTTGATGCGGACAAGAAGCACGTCAAGCGCCTGCGCATGACAAGGGCCGAGGAAAAGGAAGAAGAGCCCGCTGCCTGAGCCCCGGGCTTGTGCTCTTCCCATCCCCTGGCCCTGGTGCCTTCAAATACTTCAGACCCTGCCAGGCCTGCCTGACACGGGTCTTTTTTGACGCAAGCCCCATCATACATGATAGCACATCCCAAAGCACGCTTCCTGGCTCTGACCTTCGTTGTCCTTGGCCTTTGGCTCGGCTTCCCCAACAAGCTCGTTTCCCTGCCCTTCCTGGTCCTCTTCTATCCTTTGGGCCTGGCTCTTCTTGGGAAAACAGAGCCCACCCCTAAAAAAGCCTTTCTTGCAGCCTGGCTTGCAGGAAGTCTTGGACACGTTCTTGCCCTCTACTGGCTCTACGTGCCCATGACAAACGTGGGCGGCCTGCCCCTTGCCGCTGCCATCCCCTGCGCCCTTTTGGTGTGCGTGATTCTGGCAACCCAGGCAGGGCTCTTTGCCCTTGCAAGCCGCTACTTCTGGAAGGAAGAGGTGCCTCTGACATCGCTTGCCATGGCCCTTGTCTGGTACTTTCTGGAACTGGGCTACGCACTTGTCGCAGGCTTTCCCTGGCTGCCCCTCTCGGGCGCCCTTGCCCCCCTTCCCTGGAGTCTGCAGATTGCGGACACCCTGGGTGCCACCCTTGCGGGTGCACTTTGGGCCGGCTGCGCCATGGTCATAGGTGGCGCCATCTTTGCCCAAAGATGGCAGGGCCTTGTCGCTGGCCTTGTCTGCGCTCTTCTCATTGGCGGCTACGGGATGTATCGCCTTCCGGAGAAGGCCCAGCTTGTGGGCCCGGAGGAGGCTGCCTTCCAGCTGCCAAAGCTCTCGGAGGACAAGACAGTCTTTCCTGTCCTATTGGTCGAGGGCAACATTGACCAGAACCAGAAGTGGGTGGAATCCTTCCGTACCTCCACAGTGAAGACCTATGTGGACTTGAGCCTTTTTGCAGTACAAAAGGCCAGGCAAAGGGCAAGGAACGACGAGGAAAGGCTTGCGCTTGAAAGCTATCTTTCCCGCGGGCTCATCCTCTGGCCTGAAACGGCCATGCCCTTCGATCTTGCGCGCTCGCACCATACCCGCAGCCTCATGACCATGGTCATAGAGGCAAAAATGCCCCTTCTGACCGGAGCTCCGGGCCAGGAGGCAGGCCCTGGCCGTACAAGACAGGTTTACAACCGCGTCTGGCTCCTTGACGCCAACGGCTATCCTGCCGGAAGCTACGACAAGGAACATCTGGTCCCCTTTGGGGAATACGTGCCCTCGTTCTTCCGCTGGAAGTTTCTGGAAGGTCTCTTGCAGGAAATAGGCGCCTATTCCGAGGGCACACGCACAAATCCCCTGCGCCTGGGCTCTCTTTCCCTGGGGCCCCTTGTCTGCTACGAAGCAGTCTTTCCCTGGCTTGCCCAGGAGCGCGTGGCAAGGGGTGCAAACGTTCTTGTGGACGTGAGCAACGACGCCTGGTTTGGCGACACCTCTGCCCCCTGGCAGCATCTGGCCTTGACGGGGCTAAGGGCCCTTGAACAGAACCGCTACCTTGTGCGCTGCACAAATTCCGGTATTTCCGCCATATTCGACAACCGCGGACGCCTGGTGTTCCAGGGACCACAGTTTCAGGCAGAAGCCTTGTGGGCCGAGGCAGCAACCATATCCGAAAACAGCCTCTTCCACAGATACTACATGTACATCCCCGCGGCATGCGGCATAGTACTCGCACTTCTTCTTGCATTTTTCGCACTTGCGGGAAAAAGGGCCAACATTCCATCCAAAAAGGCATAAGAAAGGATACAAGATATGCAACAGCTCAGTGAACTCCGCCCCCGCTGTCAGGAACTGACAAACCGCTTCCAGACCCTCTGGGGGCGCCTTTGACGTTGAAAAAGGAAAACTCAAGCTCAAGGACATAGAAAAAAGGCTGGCTGACCCCGACGCCTGGAGCAATCACGAGGAATTGCGCCCCATACTGCAGGAAAAGAGTAGGCTGGAGGAAGACATAGAGCGCTCTTCAGCCCTAAAATCCTGCTGGGAGGATCAGGAAGCCTTGCTTGAACTGTGCGGTGAAGCCGAGGGCGACGAGCTCGAAGAAATGCTGGACAGTCTGAAAACACAGTGCGACGAACTGGAAAAAAGGCTGGACGAGACGGAAATGGTCACCCTCCTTGGCGGCGAGGAAGACAAGCAAAACGCCATCATTGAAATCCATTCCGGCGCAGGCGGCACAGAGGCCCAGGACTGGGCGGAAATGCTCGAGCGCATGTATTTGCGCTGGGCAGCCCGCCACGGATTCAAGGTGGAGGAACTGGACTATCTGCCAGGCGAAGAGGCAGGCATCAAGCGCGTGACGCTGCGCATAGTGGGCCCCTATGCCTTCGGGCAGCTCAGATCCGAGCGCGGCATACACCGCCTTATCCGCATCTCGCCTTTTGACGCCTCCGGCAGGCGCCACACCTCCTTTGCCTCTCTGGACGTCATTCCGGACATCGGCAACGACATAAAGCTGGACATCAAGGAATCGGATCTGCGCATAGACACCTTCCGCTCCTCCGGTCCCGGCGGCCAGGGCGTGAACACCACAACCTCGGCAGTGCGCATCACCCACCTTCCCACGGGCATCACTGCCCAGTGCCAGAACGAGCGCAGCCAGCACCACAACAAGGACAGCGCCATGCGCATCCTCATGGGCAGGCTCTACAACCTGGAACTGGAAAAGAGGGATGCGGAGCGCCAGGCCAATTACGCCAGCAAGGAGGCCATTGCCTTTGGCAGCCAAATCCGCACCTATACCCTGCAGCCCTTCAGGCTCGTGAAGGATCACCGCACAAACTTCGAGTCCACGGACGTGGACGCTGTGCTCGACGGCGACATAGACGGCTTTACCCACGCCTACCTGCTCTACAGACATGAGCAAAACAGTTCTCAGAAGAATTGATTGCCACGAGGCAGAAGAACTTGCTCTCGCACTTGAGGCCGAGGAAGTACGCTGCCAAAGGGGCTTTGCTGCAACGCAGCTTCTTGGCTTGCGCCTTTTTGGCGAGAGTGGCGGCTCTGTCTGCGGACATTTTGCAAGCGTAGCCAAGGCATGCGACAGAATCTTTGTCCTGGACACGAGGTCTGCCGTGCTTGTGCAGCCAAGGCAGGACGAGGAGGCTGCGCGCAGGGCCGGGGACAATGTCTTGAGATTTGCGGGTTGCCCCTGCGCTCTTTTGCTGTGCAGCGTTCCGGATTCTGTCCTGCTTTCCGGGGGGGCACAGCGCGTCCTCTCGTTCTTCGAGAAGGCCCTTTCCAAGGCGTCTGCGGAGGACAAGGTCCAAACGATCAGCCTTCCGGGAAGTGAACGCAGCGACGAGGATGCGGCCAGGGTCAGCGTGGAAGAAAAGAATTTCCTGTTTTCCTGCTGAATGTTCTCGACAGGAGTAGTGATATGCCAGTAGCGAACAAAGGCCTGCCAGGGGCAGGAACCGGGCAAAGGGGTGCCACAAAAAGCCAGAGCTCTGCTTCCCCCAGGAGGGTGGTGGCAAAAACCGGCGCCCAGGGCGCTGCCCGCCAGGAGGCTCGTACCCAGGGCCAGACCCTGAGTATTGCTGTCTTAAGCGGCAAGGGCGGTGTCGGCAAGAGCAACGTAACCTTGAACCTGGGCCTTGCCCTGCAAAACGCAGGTGCAAGAGTGCTGGTCCTGGACGGTGACCTGGGCCTTGCCAATGTGGACGTGCTCATGGGCTTTACGCCTGGGGGAACACTGTGGGATGTCCTGCAGGGAAGAACGGATCTTGCAAGCGTCTTGCACACGGACGTTTCGGGGCTGAATGTACTGCCTGCTGCCTCTGGTACAGGCAATCAGGCCCAGCTCGACGCAAAATCCTGCCAGCAGCTCATCAAGAGCGTGCGGCCATTGGCAGAGAAGCACGACTTTGTGCTGCTTGACCTTGGCGCAGGACTTTCGGATACGGTGCGCCTGCTTGCAAGGGCCTGCGCGGTTCCCCTTGTCGTCACAACGCCCGAGCCTACGGCCATAGCCGATGCCTACGCGCTCATAAAGGTATTGAACAAGAGCCACAACATGAGCAATTTCCAAATTGTGGTGAACAATGTCTTTGGCGAGGACGAGGTAGCGCTCACAAGAACGCGCCTTGTTGGTGCAAGCAGGAAATTTTTGCAGATAACGCCCAAGATCCTTGGCTCCATACGCCACGACCCTGCCCTGCAGGAGGCGGTGTGCCGCAGAGTACCCCTCCTGCGCCTTTCACCCGAGGCACCTGCCTCCCAGGACATTGCTGCCCTGGCAAAGAAGCTCAAGAGCCTGCGCAGGAAAATGATGACAGAAGGAATGCTTTCTCCCTGCCTGACCCTGCGCAGGAAAAACCCTGTGCAGCAATAGGACAAACCATTGGGGCCGCCACATCGGGGCCCCTTTTTTGCAAAAAAATGCAGATTTTTGGCGTGGTGCTCCCTGTCTTCACATTTTCCTAACGCCTGCCAGGCTAGAAGTCTTTCCATCAATGGCAGCCTCCCCAGGCACGGAAATTCGGACTATACATTCGGACTACACAATACAACAAAACTGGCCGCTCCCCCAAAAAAAGACGGCCAAGACAGGAGCCAAATCATGCGCGTACTTCTCACTGCCCTTCTCGTTCTTGCCCTTGCCACCCCTGCCATGGCAGCTTTCAAGGGACCCGGCACAGAACCGGCTCCCCAGACCCAGGGCGGTTTCAAGGGACCGAAGAGCCAGGGCGTCACCAAGGCAAGCCAGGTGGCAAAAGCCCACGACGACACGCAGGTCAGCCTCACGGGTCGCCTTGTGGAACAGCTTGGCCCCTACAAGTATACCTTCCGTGACGAGACTGGATCCGTTGTGGTGGACATAGACCAGAGGAAGTTCCGCGGCCAGACCGTGACTCCCGAAACACAGATTCGCATTGTAGGCGAAGTGGACTACGACCACGGCAACAAGGAAGTGGACGTGGACTACCTGGAAGTCCTCCGCTAGGACTGTCTGCAAATCCCCCCAAAAAACAGGGCCATGGCGCATCCCGTCGTGGCCCGTCTCGCTTGCAGGAGGCCACATGCCAGCAAAAGCCATCCGCGTGCTGATAGTGGAAGACAACCAAGACATTACCGCCAACCTCTACGCCTTCCTTGAACCCCTGGGCTACCAGATTGACTGCGCAGCCAACGGCCTGGCTGGCCTGAAGCTTGCCATAAAGAATAGCTACGACGTCATGGTGCTCGACATCATGCTCCCCGGCATGGACGGCCTTGCCGTATGCAAAAGCTTGCGCGAGCGCCACGCAAGGGCCTTGCCCATCCTCATGCTTACAGCCAGAGACACTGTGGCGGACAGGGTGAGCGGCCTTGACTGCGGGGCGGACGACTATCTTGTGAAGCCCTTTTCCATGAAGGAACTGGACGCACGGCTGCGGGCTCTTGTGCGCAGGGCCAGGGGCGAGCAGGTGGCGAGCATTTTGCGCTTCGAGGATGTAGAACTTGATCCCGCAACCCACAAGGTCACGCGCAGCGGCCTGCCCATACGCCTTGGGCCTGCCGCCTTCTCCATCCTGGAGGAACTTATGCGGGCAGCGCCAGCCGTTGTCAGCCGCCAGGACCTTGAACAGATGCTCTGGGGTGACAATCCTCCGGACAGCGATGTGTTGCGCACCCACATTCATGAGCTTAGAAGCAAGCTCGACAAGCCCTTCACCATTCCCCTGCTCAAGACCGTGCCTCATGTGGGCTTTGTTTTGGCAAAGCCGGATGTGCCAAGAAAAAACATGTCTGACGCATAGGTTCCCCTTGCGAAACATTTTCCGAAAATCCGGATTTCCGGTGTTTCGGAATTTCCGATTTTCAGGGCCAGGGAGGTTTTGGCATGGGCAAACGACAATGGATACTCCAGGGGGTTGGAAACCTGACAGAGCATTTCCTGCGCTTTGTGCGCAAGAGAGAAGGGAAAATGCGCCCTTGGGGGATAAAGACTCTTCTGGCCTTCAGGGAACATGCCAGGCACAGCATGCGGACCCGCATTGCCTTGAGCCTTGCCGGTCTCTCCCTCGCCTGTTTTTTCGTGCTCTCCCTCTGCGGTCTTGTCGCCTACAATTTCACAATTTCCCATATTGTGCGCTGGCACATGGATCCCATTTTGCACATGCTGGTTGCGGCCTCGAAGGATGGCGAAAAAGCCAAGATCCACTCTCTGGCTGCTGATCTGCGCGTTCTCTGGTACACGGACGGGGACATCCCTGACGAGTTTCGTCCAGCGCCAGGCAAGGAGGAACTCAACCGCATAGGAGATGAGCGCTACGTCCTTGTCAGTGCCGACATGGACGGCCATGTGTATGCGGTTGTGGTGAAGGTGGAGGATCTGGACGACATAGAGGAAGCCATGTTCACTGCAGCCATGGCCTGCGGTGCGGCAAGCCTTCTGGCCTCGCTGCTTCTTTCCTTCTGGCTTTCGAGAAGACTTGTGACCCCTGTGGTGCAACTCACAGACAGGGTGCGCGACAACGCTTCCCTTGAAGAGAGCGAACTGTGCTCCCGCAAGGACGAGGTGGGACGCCTGGCCCGGGCTTTTGCCAGCCGCGAGCAAAGTCTCAAGGCCTTCCTTGTGCGCGAACAGCTCTTTACCGGGGACGTGAGCCACGAACTGCGCACCCCCCTCACTGTCCTGCAGGGCTGCACGGAAATTCTGGAGCTCAGGGTACGGGACGCAAGCATAACGCCTGTGCTTTCGCGCATGCAAAAAACGCTCGCCACCATGACGGGCACGGTTGCGACCATGCTTCTTTTGGCAAGAAAGCCGGAACAGCTGGAACAGCACCATTTTGACATGAGCGCACTTGCCAGAAACGAGGAGGAATTTGTATCGGACCTTCTCAAGGATCGTCCCATTGTCTACGAGGCGCATCTTGCAGACCACCTCATGATCCGCGGTAACCCGGATCTGGCAGCCCTTGTCCTGCACAATCTTCTGGACAACGCCTGCCGCTACACAAGCACAGGCTCCATTGTCCTCACCCTGAATGCGCAGGGCTTTACTGTGCGCGACACTGCCCCCCACATAGACGAGGCAGTGCGAAAAAGGATGTTCGAGCGCGGCATGCGCGGCAATGACAAGACTCCCGGCAGCGGCCTTGGGCTTTCCCTTGTGCAACGGGGGTGCGAACGCATGGGCTGGCAGGTGAGCCACAGCCTGTGGGATGAGGGCAATGTGTTCACAGTCGTGTTTGCACAGTCCCAAAAAAGAGTTTCAGGTCATGGGGAACAGGCCTAAGGCCCCCATTCCCCAAAGGAGGAGACAGGCAATGCCCCAAACATTGAGCAAGGAATACTTTGAGACAAAGCGAAAGGAGACTTTGTCCAGGAGGCTGAACAACCCCATGGTTCAGGAAGACAGTCTGGCCGGGAAAATTTTGCGCAACGGCCTCATAGGCCAGAGAGCCATCCTGGAAGAACAGCTGCGCAAGGGCATCCCCCTTGTCATGGCTGACGAAAAAGGACGCCTTTTTCAGGAAAATCCCGACGGCACCTTCGAATACATTGAGCCAGCAGAACAGGAAGAGACGTCATGCGGCAAAAGCCTGAACTGATCTTCGTCTGCGGCTGCAACGGGGCCGGCAAAAGCACGCTCACGCGTGCGGCACACTGCATGGAGAAGGGATACGCCCTCCTTGATCCAGACAGGATTTCCCTGGAAGAACACCTGACGGCTGTCACAGCTGGCAGGGAAGTGTCCAGACGAGTACGGGAATACATTGCCCAAGGGACACCCTTCATAAAGGAATCAACACTCACATCAAAATTCGATTTCTCCATTGCCGCAAGAGCGAAGGACGCAGGTTTCACGCTCACGCTGATCTACATTGGCCTGCAAAGTGCTGCGCTGGCCCTTGCAAGGGTACGAAGCAGGGTGCGCAATGGCGGACACAACGTTCCCGCCGAGGACATTTGTCGAAGGTACGAGCGCTCCCTTGCCAATCTTGTACAGGCAACTAAAGTCTTCGATTCTGTCCTTGTCCTGGACAACAGCGGTCCCTCCTACAGGGAGGTTGCCCTTTTCCGTGGCGGGTGTTGTGCGAGATACACATATTCGCCTTCCTGGTTTTGCAAGGTGGCAGAAAAACTTCGGCTTGAGAGCCCATCATCCCCATCCCTGGCACTCCAGACCTGCCCTTTGGCTCAACCCAACATAATATGAATGGCCTTTCAAGGGGCTTGCCTCCAAGACTTCCTCCGTCTACAAGCAGGGGAACAACGAATTTTTCCAAGGCTGCGGGGACGACCCTGTAGTCTCAAAAGCAAACGGGGACGACCTCACAAGACCAAGAGAGTATATCAGTATGGACTGGGTCTATCTTGTGATCGCCGGCCTTCTGGAAACAGCCTGGGCTGGCTCCATGAAACTTTCCCACGGATTTAGCCGCCTGTGGCCTTCTGTCGCGACCATAGTGCTCATGGTGGCAAGCTTTGCGCTGCTTTCCCTTGCCATGCGCAAACTCCCCCTTGGCACTGCCTACACGGTCTGGACAGGCATAGGTGCAGTGGGCGCTGTCCTTGTCGGCATCTTCTTCCTCGGTGAAAGCGCAAGCGTTCAACGCCTTGTCTGCCTGGCCCTCATCGTGACCGGCATCATAGGCCTGCGCATGGTGTCGTAACAAAATCCATGGGGCAGCCACCCCAAATAGATTCCTCACTTGAAGCCCCGCCCAACCTTGCGGGGCTTTTTTCATGCCAAAGGCTACAGCACCTTTTGGCGAAGCAGGGAACATGCCCCTGATTCGCCCTTTTGGCGCCAATTTTGGCAACAGCGCTTGCTTGCTTTTCCCCTGCCATTGTGCAACTATTCGAAAGTCGCAATGTTCACGCCCTTTTGCCGGGTCTGAGCTCAAGGAGTTTATATGCAGTTTTCAGGAGTTTTCACAGCCATTGTCACGCCCTTCAAGAATGGCAATGTGGATGAAGAAGCCTTCCGTGCCCTTATCGACTGGCAGATAGAGGAAGGCGTTCAGGGTCTTGTTCCTTGCGGAACCACAGGCGAATCCGCCACCCTTTCCCACGACGAGCACAAACGTGTCATCGAAATCTGCGTGGACCAGGTCAAGGGCCGCGTCAAGGTTCTGGCTGGATCCGGTTCCAACAACACCACCGAAGCCATCAGCCTGACCCTCTTTGCCCAGGAAGCCGGCGCCGACGGCGCCCTGCTCATCACCCCCTACTACAACAAGCCTACCCAGGAAGGCCTCTACTACCACTACGCGGCAGTATGCAGATCCGTGGACATTCCCATTGTCGCCTACAACGTGCCAGGCCGCACCGGCTGCAACATGCTCCCCCCTGTGGTGGGCAGGCTTGCCAGGGAATTTTCCAACTTTGCCGGTATCAAGGAGGCCACTGGCAACATGATCCAGGGCGCCGAAGTCATCGCGGCCTGCCCCGAGGATTTCTGCGTGCTCTCCGGCGACGATTTCACGGCCTTCCCCCTCTGGGCACTGGGCGGCTGCGGCATCATCTCCGTGACCTCCAACATTGCTCCGAAGGCCATGGCCTCCATGTGGAAGGCCTTTGAGAGCGGTGATCTTGCAGAGGCCCGCAGGCAGCACCACGCGCTCTTTGCTCTGCACCACTCCATGTTCTCTGTCACCAACCCCATTCCGGTGAAGACAGCGCTTGCGCTCATGGGCAAGGTGGAAGAGGAAATGCGTCTGCCGCTCTTCCCCCTCTCCGCAGAACAGCGCGCAAAGCTTGTCGCAACCCTGCAAAAGTACAATCTTGTGCAGTAGAGTTTCTCTTTCCTTCCCATACAAAAAGCCCGGGCTTCATGCTCGGGCTTTTTGTTTTCCCTGGGAGGGAGTCTGGAAAATCGGTTGCGAAATGCTTGTCCTGCTTGCTCTTCCTACTTGCTCTTCTTGTTTGCGTGCTTGACGCTCTGGCCCATGCAGGCGAAGCAGACATGGCCCACCATATTGGCGGAACGCCTCCAGATACGGGTCAGGGAATGGGTCATGAGGATAAGATGCATGGCCAGCAGGGGATCGATGTGATCCTCGCTGTTTTTGTCCAGCCTGCGCATGAGCGTGTCCATGACAGCCACTTCACTCTGCACTGCGTCATCGTCCGTGTGCTCGTTCATTTCACGTGCCTTGGTGGCATCCATGTCGCGCACGATATTCATGGCGTTGGCAAAGGCTGTAGTTGCAGCCTCGAGATGCCTGCCAAGAAGCCCCAGGACCTGGTTTTTGTCCGCACCGTCCATGAGGATGACCTGGGAGCAAATGGCGGCTGCCTCGTCGCCAATGCGCTCCATGTCGGTCACCATGCGCAGGCAGCTGATGACAAAGCGCAGATCCTTGGCCACAGGCTGGGATTTTGCAAGAAGGGTCAGGGAGCTTTCGTCGATTTCGTTTTCAAGATCGTCAATGTCATCGTCGTTCTCGATGACTGCCTGGGCTGTGCCCACATTGAGTTCCTTGACGGCCTTGTGCATGTTGTCCACTGCGATTTCCACAGAGGCGCCCATCACAAGCAGCCTTGTGCGCAGACTAACTATCATCTGCTCGATATAGTATTCCTGCTGATTCAGGTTCATGGTATCCTCGTTGTCCTTGTCTGAAATATGTGACCTTGAGTAGCAAAACTGCAGAACAAAGAGTGCCAAAGGCACCCTTTTCTAACCGAAGCGGCCGGTGATGTAGTCTTCGGTTTCCTTCTTGGCAGGCCTTGTGAAGATGGTGTCCGTCTTGTCGGTTTCGATGAGATTGCCCATGTAGAAGAAGGCAGTGTAGTCGGAAACGCGGGCTGCCTGCTGCATGTTGTGGGTCACGATAATGATGGTGAGACCGCCTGCGAGTTCGCGGATGCTTTCCTCGATCTTCTGGGTCGCAATGGGGTCCAGGGCGCTTGCGGGTTCGTCCATGAGCAGGACTTCGGGCTCAACTGCAAGGGCCCTTGCAATGCACAGACGCTGCTGCTGGCCACCGGAAAGTCCCAGGGCGCTGTCGTTCAGACGATCCTTGACCTCGTTGAAAATGGCTGCCCTGCGCAGGGCTTCTTCCACGCGGCCGGCAATGAGGGCCTCGTCACGCACGCCGTTGACGCGCAGGCCGTAGGCCACGTTCTCGAAGATGGACTTCGGGAAGGGATTGGGCTTCTGGAAAACCATGCCCACCTTGCGGCGCAGATCAACAACGTCCATGGACTTTGCCATGATATCCTGTCCTTCCAGGGTGATTTCACCCTCGACGCGACAGACAGGAATAAGATCGTTCATGCGGTTCAGGCAGCGCAAAAACGTGGACTTGCCACATCCGGAAGGCCCGATGAGTGCTGTCACGGCCCCTTTCGGGAAATCCATGCTCACATCGTTCAGGGCTTTCTTGCTGCCGTAATACACGCAGACTTTCTTGGCTTGCATACTCAGGTCCATAATATCCTCTTTAAGGTAGGCAGAAGTCCTGCCCGGATTGGTAATTTTGCCCCTTGTGGGGGATGATCCTTTGTTGTGCGGTGAAGTGCACCATTGGCTTGTCGTTTCCATGCCACAAATGTGTCAGCTGTGTGTCATGTACGACCACGTCCTGACTGACTCATGCCTCTTCACTGTCTGGAGCATTGTCGTGCGCTCTCTTGACTCGTTCCAGGGCAAAGACAAAGGACGTGCACCCCTGGCTGTCCGGGCTCTCTGCCCAGATGCGACCATGATAGCGTTCGAGAATGTGGCGGCAGATGGAAAGGCCAAGGCCTGTGGTGCCTGCCTGTCCCCTGTGGCGCTCAACGCTGTAGAAGCGCTCGAAAATGCGCTCCAGATCCTGCGGAGGAATAAGCGGTCCCCTGTTCTGGACCCGCAGGAAAACCTGCCCATTGTCGTAGCGGTGCGTGATGTGCACTGTGCTGCCCTTGTCCGCATAGCGGGAGGCATTCTCTATGAGATTGCGGAAGACCTGGCTCAGGTAGATGTTGTCGGCCATGACCTCGCAGTCCTCGGGGATGGTGCATTCCACGCTCAAGTTGCGCTCTTTCAGGGCGCTGGCACATATATCCAGGGCCTCGTTGGCGCTGTCGAGCACATAGACGGGCTCAAGCTTTTTCGAACTTCCTTCCTTTTCCAGGGTGGACAGATCCAGAAGGTCCTTGATCATGCGCTCAAGGCCGTAGGCGTTGCGCAAGATGACTTCGGCAAACTTGCGGCACTTGTCCTTGTCCTTCACGGAAAGGATTGTTTCCGCGTAGCCGCAGATGGCCGTGAGCGGCGTGCGCAGCTCGTGGCTTACGTTGGCAACAAAGTCGCGGCGCACCTGTTCGAGGCGCATGATGTCCGTCACATCATGGAAAACCGCCACAAGGCCGCAGCGGCGGTCCGGCTTGGCAGGCTTTGACAAAAAGACCGAGAAAACCTGGCCCGTGGCAAGGCCAAGGTGCATGGATACGGACTGGTTTGTGCCGTTCTTGCTTCTTGCCTCGTTCAAAAGGCCCTCTATGGCGATTTGTACCTGTGGGGCAGGCATGACTTCCACCACCTGGCGGCCAACCGATTTGGCCATTTCCGGAAAGTAGCGTTCCATGGCCTTGTTGCAGCGGCGAATCTGGCCCTTGGGATCCATGACAAGAACGCCGTCGCTCATGCTGTTCAGCACGGTTTCAAGCTGGGCAGTCTTGTCCGCATAGGAATGGACCTGCTCCTCGATGCTGGTGGCCATGGAATTGACAGCCGTGGCAAGGGGCGCGAACTCGCGCCCGGGAATCTGTAAAATGCGGCGATGCAGCTGGCCCTGGGCTATTTCCTTCACTATGCCGATCATGGGCAAAAAGGAGTTTTTCAAGGAAAGCGAGACCAGCACTGCTATGATGAAGGATATGATGACTGTTATGAAACCCACCTGCAAAAGAATGCCGGACCTGTTCCATATGTCGTGCTTCACACTTTCCATGGGCACGGCAAGGCGCAAAACGCCGCCCCCTTCCAGGGTAACGGCAGCGTAGACATAGCGGGTGTCAAGGGAGCCGCTGTCGCGCATGCTGTAGCCGAAGCCGGACTTTATGGCCTGCTGGATTTCCGGCCTGTCCAGGTGGTTGTCGAAATTTTCCGCATTTGGGGTACCGGAGCTGTCGTAGGTAACCCTGCCGCTCGCGTCGGTGATGGTGAGACGCAGGGGAACCGAACCCTCTTCAGCATTGGAGTGCTGCAGGGCGTTCAGCACGGCCACGGCATTGTTGCCGTTCAGGGTGTAGAGCCTTGCTGCAAGCGAGGCCTCGCTCAGCATTCGGTTGCGTATGTCGAGCTCCTGGCCATCGCCAATGGTGCGGATGCCAAAAAAGACCGTAATAGCAATGGCCAAAAAGGCAGCGGACAGGACGCTGACAAAAACTTTCAGGGTAAAGGACTTGAGCACAGCCTACTCCGATACTGTGGACTTACTGTACGGGCTTCGTTTACGGCGCGAAATTTGAGGAAACGTCGCAAGGGTGTTTTCAGGCGCTGAAGCGGTAGCCTACGCCGCGCACGGTCTCAAGGAATTTCTGCTGATCGCCCAGCTTGGAACGCAGGCGCCTCATGTGCGTATCCACTGTCCTTGCGTAGCCGTCGAAGCTGTAGCCCCACACCTTGTCCAAAAGCTGTTCACGGGTGCGGACAGATCCTGCGTGGCGCATAAGGTCTTCAAGGAGACGAAATTCCGTTGCAGTGAGCACGACTTCCTTGCCGCAGACCATAACCCTGTGGGCCTGGGGGTCCAGGCGGATATCGTGGGCTTCCACAGCCGAGGTCACGGGACGCGTCCTGCGACGCAGGATTGCGCGTATGCGCAGCATGAGCTCGCGGACACTGAAGGGTTTGACCACATAGTCGTCTGCACCAAGGGACAGGCCAACTACGCGATCCATTTCCTCGCCCCTGGCGGTCAGTATAAGGATGGGGATGTCCTGGGTCTGGGGATTTGCAGCCAGCCTGCGGCACACCTCAAGGCCGTCCATGCCGGGCAGCATGAGATCCAGAAGGATGCAGCAGGGCAGATGCTCCCTTGCCAGTGCCAAACCTGTTACGCCGTCTGCGGCTTCCAGGGGGTGAAAGCCCTCGCCGGCCAGATTGAAGTGCAAAAGCTCGCGTATATCGGCATCGTCCTCAATGACGAGAATGGTTCCTTCAGACATGGGTCCTCCGTCCATGGGGCCAGAAAGTCTCCGGGGAAACTCTCGCTTGTTCCCCATTTTTGTGGTTGTTCATCCAATCCCCGTACAGTCACAAAAGCATGATGCACGTATGACAATTCTGTGACAAGAGTGGCGCAAAACCAGAGTCCAGGCAAAATATTTTTTCGCTTTATGCAAAGTATATTTTGTAATTCCATATACTTAAAAACGTGACAACCATGTTTCACCAATTTTCCACATGTCTGTCATGGACATGTAACAGAAGGGAAGGACTTTGCCGCCAAGAAAAAGGCGGGCCCTTTTGAGAGCCAATGGTTCAACCCGCCCTGAAAGATGCCAACAATCAGCTCTTCCGAGTTTTTCGGAAGCATGAAGCACATTGCTCCCTCTCCTTTACCCAATGTCAGGGAAAGGATGCTCTGGGGGCACAATGAAGGAGTTTTTATGTCTCTCGGTAAAGTTCTTGGCGTGGCCGTTCTCGGTTCCGCCCTTCTTGCTCCCCTGTCCCCCGCAACCGTTCAGGCTTCCTCCCAGGTTGTCATCAATGGCTCCACCACCGTTCTGCCCGTTGTGCAGAAGGCCTCCGAGTCCTTCATGGCTGCCCATCCCAACGTTGCCCTGTCCATCTCCGGCGGTGGTTCCGGTAACGGCATCAAGGCTCTCATCGAAGGACAGTGCGACATCGCCATGAGCTCCCGCGTGATTGCCGACAAGGAATCCAAGGCCGCTGCTGCCAAGAAGGTGAACCCTGTTGCAACCGCCATCGCCTTTGACGCCATCGTGCCCGTGGTCCACACCACCAACCCTGTCAAGGCCCTGACCTCCGCCCAGCTGCGCGACATCTACGCCGGCAAGATCAAGAACTGGAAGGAAGTTGGCGGCAAGGACGGCAAGATCGTCGTCATCAGCCGTGACACCTCCTCTGGTACCTTCGAGTGCTGGAACGAACTCATCATGCACAAGACCCGCGTGATGCCCGCTGCCCTGATGCAGGCCTCCAACGGCGCTGTGGTGCAGGCTGTTGCCAAGAACCCCAACGCCATCGGCTACATCGGCCTCGGCTATCTGGACAAGACCGTGCACGGCATGACCGTTGACGGCATCAAGGCCACTCCCGAAAACGCAGTGTCCCGCACCTGGCCTATCTCCCGTGAACTTCTCCTCTACACCAACGGCCAGCCCCAGGGCAATGTGAAGATGTTCATGGACTACATGCTTGATCCTACCAAGGGTCAGAAGGACGTTGTCGCTGCAGGCTACGTTCCCATGCCCGTGAAAAAGTAGGCAAAATACCCTTCCAAAGCCTGACCATGGGGGCATTTGCCCCCTGGTCAGGCATCACTCTTTTTTCGGGAAATCTCATGTCCAACAGACTTTTGAAGGAAAAACTGGTTGAAAAGGGCCTCTACTTCACAGCCCTGGTCTCCCTCCTGGCTCTTGCAGGCATAGTCATTTTCCTCTTCATGGAAGGCATGCCTCTCTTTGCCCACTACTCCCTTGGAGAATTCTTCTTCGGAGACCTCTGGTATCCGGCAGAAGATCCGGGTGTCTTCGGCATCCTGCCCCTCATCACAGGCTCCCTTGCAGTGACCCTGCTCTCCTCGGTGCTCGCCATTCCGCTCGGCGTTTTCACAGCCATCTACCTGAACGAAATCGCCCATTCCAACACGCGCCGCATCCTGAAGCCCTTTATCGAACTTCTTGCTGCACTGCCTTCGGTTGTCCTTGGTTTCCTCGGCATGGTTGTGCTTGCTCCATTCATCCAGGATGTCTTTGGTGCAGACACTGGCCTTAACCTCCTCAACGCGGCCCTCGTGCTCACTGTCATGACAGTGCCCACCATCTGCTCCATTTCCGAAGACGCCCTGCACTCAGTGCCCAACTCCCTGCGTGAAGGCTCCCTAGCCCTTGGCGCCACCAAATGGCAGACCATTGTGCGCGTTGTGGTTCCCGCAGCCATCTCCGGCATAGGCACGGCCATCATGCTCGGCATGTCCAGAGCCATTGGCGAAACCATGGTCGTTCTCATGTGCGCAGGCGGCGCAGGCATCATCCCCGACTCCCTCTTTACGCCCATCAGGCCCATGCCCGCCTCCATCGCAGCGGAAATGGCCGAAGCGCCCTTTGGCTCGGATCACTACCACGCCCTGTTTGCCATAGGCATCGTGCTCTTCGTCTTCACCTTCATCTTCAACGTCATTGCCTACCGCATTGCTGCCAAGCACAGGCAGGTGGGTACCTCCAGCCTCTAGCAGGGAGCGAACATGTCACAAGCACAAGCAATAGCACCCGATACAGCCTACAGCCGCAAAATGCAGGAAAAGGGCATGTTTGCCTTCCTGCGCCTCTCGGCCTGGTTCAACGTGGCAGTGCTGGCCGCAGTGTGTCTCTATCTCTGCTATAATGGTCTGCCTGTCATTTCACTTGAATTTCTCACCGAGGCCCCGCGCAACATGATGACCGAGGGTGGCATTCTTCCCTGTATTGTGGGTACTGCCATCCTGGCCCTTGGCGCACTGCTCATAGCCTTCCCGCTTGGCGTTGCCTCTGCCATCTATCTCAATGAGTACGCAGGCAAGACCAAGATGGCCGGCATCATCCGCCTTGGCGTGAACAACCTCGCAGGCGTGCCCTCGGTTGTCTTCGGCCTGTTCGGCCTCTCCTTCTTCGTGACCTTCCTGGGCTTTGGCGTGAGCATTCTCTCCGGCGTTCTGACACTTGCCGTGCTCACCCTCCCGGTCATCATCAGTACGGCCGAAGAAGCCCTGCGCAGCGTGCCCGACACCTACAGGGAAGCCTCCCTGGCCCTTGGCGCTGGCAAGGCTCAGACTATTGCCCGCGTTGTCATTCCCAGCGCCCTGCCCGGCATGCTCACCGGTGCCATTCTCGGTGTAGCCCGTGCCGCTGGTGAAACCGCAGCCATCATGTTCACGGCTGCAGTGTTCTTCACCCCCAAGAATCCCTCCTCGATTCTCGATTCCGTCATGTGCCTGCCCTACCACATCTATGTTCTCTGCACTGCCGGCACCGAAATCGACAAGACAAGGCCCCTGCAGTTCGGTACAGCCATTGTGCTGATCGTTCTTGTGCTCGGCATGAACATGATAGCCCTGGTCGTGCGCGACAGACTGCAGCAAAAGCACTAGACCACAGTGGCGAAGTGTCGGGGCCTGGATAAGACAAGCCATTTCCGACAAGATCAACAGGACAGTTTCCCGAAGGGGAGCATCAATTGCGATGCTCCCCCTTTTTTTTGCGACCTTGAAATAGGTTCCCTTACGACAGACCAAAAGAAAGTCTGACCACTGGAAACACACTCCATTGTCGGCTCTTGCGGTTCTTGTTTTCACGCAAGGCTTGTGCTCAAGCTATTTGTTGATGAAATCCGTGAGATCGTTCGTGGCAAAGTCCGTGAGTTCCTTCCAGTCGCTGCGCAATGTTTCGGTAAAGAGAATGCCAAAATGGGAATACTTGTCGTAGAAGCCCTTGCGCAGGCAGATGACCTTGCGGAAGAGGCGACACAAGCCATCGTAATCGAAGCTTGTCACAGGAGGACAGTTTTCAGGCTTGTTGAGGACCATGAGGGTGTAGACACGATCGTCCCTGCCCCGCAGGATGGATTCCCAGTCGGGCCTTTTGTTGTCCAAAAAACACTCGTAGGTGGCAAAGCCCCAGGCAAAGAGGCTTATATCCGTGCAGGAAAGCCCGGCAAAGCGCAGCGGATTGAACTCTATGGGAGTAATGCGTCCCGTATTGTCACAGCGCAGCTCCACGTGGGTCGGGAAATTCCTGAGGCCAAGGTAGTTGTTCACCGTATTGAACCAATCTTCCAGGGGAGCGAGCATGTCGCGGATGATGTCGGCGCCTGTATAGTAGAGCCTGTCGCTCACGTCCTGTGCCGAGGCAAAATCGTGCCTCAGGATGTTGCAGACCACAGCCTTGCCCTTGTCGTCGAAATACACGTCGACTGCATATTCCGTTCCCTGAATGAGGCTTTCCACAATCCATTTGTTGTCGCCAAGGACAGCTGCGGGGTACTGTCTGCACCAGTCCGCCACATTGGCAGCGATGTCGTCCTTCGCGTGCTGCCATTGGCCCTCGTTTTCGATGCAGTACACGCCAAGGCTGCAAAAGCCTACGCTTGGCTTCAGGACACAGGGCAGTACAAGGTCATTTGCGTCGAGTGCAAGAACCTCTTCCAGGGTGAGTTCGCGGAAAGAATAGTCAGGATACAGGGGTGCCAGGGCTCTGCGCATGCTGGCCTTGTCCTTGAGCCGTTCCACCTGTGCTATGAGTTCCTGATTTTTGGAATACGTGTAAAGCCAGTCCAGGGCGTTTTCGGAATTGGTGTAGAGGCGCTCGCCCCTTGAGCAGCGTTCGGCAAAGGCTGCATTGTCCAAAAGGTTGAAGGAAACATTGAAATTTTTCTCTGCTTCCCTTGCCGAGGCATTGTCCAGGACTGCCTCCCCGCTCCTTGCGGCAAATTCCGCAAGCTCGCGGGAAATATATGGTTCTTCGAGGATGAGCATGGTACCTCCTTCCCTTGAATCAAATATATCAATATATAATTATAAACTGATTAAATAGAAAAACCACATAACAAAGTCAAGAATCCGTGTCGCTCTGGCACAGGCACAAAATTTTGCGCTCGTCCTGATTTGGCAGCCTGTCGGTTGCAGGAAATATGAAAAAAGTCGGGGCCCGTCTTCGCATAGCACGAAGGCGGGCCCCGAAAGGATTGGGATCAGAATCCCGGATTTACGCCTGCTTCAGCCTTAGAAAGAAGGCAGCATCCACTTCAGCGGACCGGACTGCAGGTAGGTAAGGGCGCAGACGATCAGCGTCATGGCAATGGAGTGAGGCAGGGCAAAGCGGAAGAGGTTGCCTTCTTGGCCGACCATGCCGGTAGCTGCGGTTGCCACACTGATGGACTGGGGCGAAATCATCTTGCCGGTAACACCACCGGAGGAGTTGGAGGCAACTGCCAGGGTGGGATCCATGCCGACGACTTCAGCAGTGGAGCGCTGCATGCCGCAGAACAGGGCGTTGGAGGAGGTGTCGGAACCGGTCAGGAACACGCCGAGCCAGCCAAGCAGAGGCGCAAAGAAGGGGTAGGCAGCGCCAGTCATGGTGAAGGCAATACCGAGCGTGGAGCTCATGCCGGAGTAGTTCATAAGGTAGGCCAGACCAAGGATGAGGGAGATGGTCAGGATGGGGAAGCGGAGCACGTAGGTTGTCTTGATAAGGCAACCAAAGGCGCGGCCAAAGGAGTACTTCGGCATGAAGGGCACTGCCAGGAAGCCACCGATGAGGATGGCTGTGCCGCCGGCGGACAGCCAGTTGAAGGTGAACTTTGCGCCGTAGACGGAAGGTTCGGCAACGATGGGGGCAGTACGCATGACAAGGCCGTCAACGCCAGGCCAGGCAAAGGTGATCACAGCACCGGGCACGGAGTTGAGCAGGCTCTTGAACTGGGGCAGGCCCCAGAGGAAAACCATGATGGCGAGGATGATGAAGGGGCTCCAGGCGCGGACGACTTCACCGGTGCTGGGCAGGGGACCATCGTTGGCCTTTGCGGGAGCTTCGCCCTCGAAGCGGAAGATGGCGCGGGGCTTCCACACGCGCAGGAGGATCATGAGACCGATGATGGCGCACAGGGCCGACATGATGTCGGGCAGGGTCGGGCCATGATAGGTGGAGAAGAAGAACTGGGAACCAGCGAAGCACAGGCCTGCCACGGCGATGGCGGGCAGAACTTCAAGGGCGCGCTTGAAGCCGCACATGGCACAGCACAGCCACATGGGCACGAAGACGGACAGAAGCGGCAGCTGGTGGCCCACATAGGCGGAAATGTGGAGGTCGGAGATACCGGAAACCTGACCGGCCACGATAACCGGGACACCGATGGCACCGAAGGCCACGGGGGCGGTGTTGGCGATGAGGCACATGCCTGCAGCGTAGATGGGGGTGAAGCCAAGGCCTGCGAGCATGGCTGCGGTGATGGCCACCGGGGTGCCGAAGCCGGCGGTACCTTCAAGGAAGGAACCGAAGGCGAAGGCGATGAAGATGGCCTGCAGGCGACGGTCGTCGGTCAGCTGTGCAATGGACGATTTGATGTGTTCAAAGTCGCCGCTGTCAACGGTCATGTTGTAGACCCACACGGCCGTGATAACGATCCAGATGATGGGGAACAGACCAAAGGCTGCGCCGTAGACAAAGGAGCTCGCGGCAATGCCCACGGGCATGCCCCAGCCAAGGACAGCGCACAGGAAAGCACAGATCACGGCCACGATGGCTGCGTGATGGCCCTTGGATTTGCGGAATGCGAGCATGTAGAACAGTGCAATCAGCGGGATGCTGGCCACCAGGGCGGAAGTGACTGTTCCCCCCAGCGGCGCGTAAACTTGATGCCAAACTTCCATACTTCTCTCCGGATAAATTGTTGAGGATCAAGGTTTCCTTGACGTGCGGACGGTCGTCAGCGTTTCTAACAAACCCTGTCGTTCGTGAGCAGACAAGCAAATCGGTACAGGGGAATTGCGTAGCACAATGGTCGTTTAATGTCAAAGAAAAAAGCGGAAATCGTCACTTATTTTCAGGCTTTTCCATGCCTTCTACGCTGATTGAATAACCAAACAGTATCTAGCTTTGCCGCAAAAATTGGTTAAACCAATTAAAAATCCATTCTTTTTCCCTTTGATATAGATAATTAAAACATGTTTTTCACAAAATATACATAAAAATCTTATTTGTATTTTGCGAATTTCACTGTTTTTTCAACTCTTTTTTTCGCATAATACAAGAAGACATAAAAAAAGCCTCCCCTGCGACAAGAGAGTGAGGGGGACCAGGGCCAGTCTTTTTCACTCATGGCAAGGCAAGCCGGCCTTTTGAGGCCGAATGCCAGGCCTGCACACCCCCATAAAACAAGGGCCCCGGTGCTTGAAACACCGGGGCCCGAACATCACGTTAGCAGTACACTAGGGGAGCATGAAGCTCAAGGGACCAGCCTGGAGATAGGCGAGAACACTCAGGAAGAGGGTCATGCCAATGCTGTGGAACACACAGAAGCGGAAGAGCTGGCCTTCCATGCCTGCGGAGTTGGTAGCAGCGGTTGCCACTGCCAGGGACTGCGGGGACACCATCTTGGCGGTGACGCCACCGGAGGCGTTGGAGGCAACTGCCAGTTCGGGGGACATGCCCACTGCCAGGGCCGTATCCTTCTGCATGCCGCAGAACAGGGCGCAGGAGGAGGTGTCGGAACCGGTCAGGAACACGCCGAGCCAGCCAAGGATGGGAGCAAAGAAGGGGAAGAAGGAACCGGTATGGGTGAAGGCAATACCGAGCGTGGAGCTCATGCCGGAGTAGTTCATGACATAGGCCAGACCGAGAATGGTGGACACTGTCAGAATGGGCAGCTTCAGCTGGCCAAGGGTGCGGAAGAAGCAGGAAATGCCCTTGCCGAAGGAGTAGTTGCTCATGAACGGAATGGACACGAGACCGGACAGGAAGATTGCCGTACCGCCAGCGGAGAGCCAGTTGAAGCTGAACATTGCGCCGTAGACTGTGCCGTCGGGAGCAATGGGGGCGGCCTTCAGCACTTCGCCGTGCAGACCGGGCCAGGGGAAGTTGAAGGCAGCGCCGGGAATGGAGTTGAGCATGCTCTTCCAGAAGCCGAGGCCCCAGAAAAACACGAACACTGCAAGGATGAGGTAGGCAGCCCATGCCTTCAGGATCTGACCGCCAGTGTACTTGCTGGCCTCCACTTCGGCAACTTCCTCACCCTCGAAAACGAAGACGTTCTTGGGCTTCCACACCTTGAGCAGGGCAATGAGGGACACGATGCTGGCTGCTGCGGAGGCAACGTCACACAGGGTCGGGCCGTGCAGGTTGGAGAGCAGGAACTGGGCAGCAGCGAAGGAAACGCCGGACACCAGAATGGCGGGCAGAACTTCCATGGAACGCTTGAAGCCGCACATCACGACGCACACCCACAGGGGCACGATGATGGCAAGGAGAGAGAGCTGACGGCCGGCAATGGAGCTGACCTGCAAGACGTCAAGGTTGGAAACCTGGGCTGCCACGATGATCGGAACGCCGATGGCGCCGAAGGCCACGGGGGCGGTGTTGGCGATCAGGGCAATGCCGCCTGCCCACAGGGGCTTGAAGCCAAGGCCCATGAGCATGGCTGCAGCGATGGCCGCAGGCGTACCAAATCCGGCTGTACCTTCGATGAAACAGGAGAAGGCAAAGGCGATGAAGAGCGCCTGCAGGCGACGGTCGTTCGTCACACTGGAGAGGGAATACTTGATGATTTCAAATTCGCCGGATTCCACGGTCATGTTGTAGATCCACACGGCCGTGATGATGATCCACACAATTGGGAACAGACCAAAGGCTGCACCGTTCAGGGTGGAGCTCACAGCAAGGCCTACGGGCATGCCCCAGAGGAAAATTGCAACAACCAGGGCGCCGGCAAGGCCGAGCAGGGCAGCCACATGGCCTTTGGCCTGCTTGACTGCCAGCATGTAGAACAGAATAAAGAGCGGGATTGCAGCGCACAGGGCGGATAGGCCTACGCTGTCGGCAATGGGTGTGTACACCTGAGTCCAAGCCATGAAATCATCCTCCTCGATAGATGAACACAAAGTAGCTCTTCTTGCTATGAAATTCCCTCGTCTCGAAAAAGCGTCTTCTGCCTTGTGGCAACCCGATCCTTATTTTGACGGAGAATCTGGCAAAATCTGCGACATAAGATGCAATTTACTTATACGGGAGAACGCTCCATTGGATCAACCAAAAATTTCACTTTTGCCGCAAAAAAATCATTACACACAGCTTTTTCAGAGTGATGCATCGATTACAATGATTGTGCATGCACTCAATTTCGATTGATTGAACATTCAATTCATGCGCCTGCATGCAAAAAGCGTGCAGGCAAGGGAAAAGCAGAAACTTTATGCCACCCATATACTCATTGAACGTTCAACCAGCAAACACTGGCTCAGACTCATATCATAATATGTTCGCCCATGAGGGGTGACGCTTTTTTGCGGGCATGAAAAAACCCCTCGCCTGCATGTCAGGAAAGGGGTTTCAAATATGGAGCGGGAAACGGGATTCGAACCCGCGACTTCCAGCTTGGGAAGCTAGCATTCTACCGCTGAATTATTCCCGCTTGGAAGTGTATGTT
>NZ_NFJC01000035.1 GCF_002159665.1 Desulfovibrio sp. An276 | reverse complement strand
ATAGCCATTACATTTGGCTACAGCAGAGATGGACATCCAGAGCTGCCCCAAATAATAGTGCTGGGGCTGGCTGATCATGAAACGGGATTGCCAGTCAGCTTCAAGGGCGTTTCTGGCAACGAGAATGACAAGCAGTCTTTTCTGACGCTCCTTGAGAAGGATGCCGATGAATTCAAGAAGGAATTCCCGGATGTAAAGATAGTTGTGGGGGACTCTGCACTCTGTACGGCGAACATCTTCGAAGCTGCATCCCGGGCAGACGTGCATCTCATAACAAAAATGCCGCTGACAAACAGCGTGGCCAGGCAGTACATAGCTGAAGCAGATCCGGAAAAGTTTACGGATATTTACGGATCTGAGAACACGAAGAGTGAACGGGGACAGTGGTGTCCAAATCTTAAAATTGGCTCCTGTGAAGTTAAGACGCTGTTGGTAGAGAATCCTGCACTGCGCGAAAAAAACAGGAAAAGATACGAGCGTGAGGCGAAGAAGGAAGCAGAGAAGGCCATGAAGGAGCTCTCTTCTCTGACCAGGAACTGCACAAACATGGAGGAAGCAAAAGCTGCTGCAGACAAAGTGCAGAAAAATCTCAAGCTCTGTCGTATGGAATCCATATCCCATGAGGAACAGTGGAAAAATTGCAAGGTTGGAAGACCGCGCAATGATAAAGAGCCAGAGAAGAAGCTTGTCGGTATCAAAGTTACGGCAACTATAGTTGCCGACGAAGAGTTGATTGCAAAAAAAACTGAATTATCAATTAGATATGTGATAGTAACCTCTGATCTGGCAACCTCCTGGACAATGGCAGACCTTTTGGCAATGTATCGTGGGCAAAAACATATTGAAAGTGGCTGGAAGTTGCTCAAGGATAAACGACTTATGCTGGAGTCCATCTACCTTGAAAAGCCTGAGCGCATAGAAGCACTCATGTGTATCCTCTACCTCATAGTATTGTGTCTGAAGGTGGCTGAAATCATACTGTGCGAGGGCATGGAGAAGAACTCTCTCGAGCTGCCTCCTGTTGCCAATGAAGCCCCAGCTGCCAGACCTACGATTACACGGCTGATCGCCTATGTAGTCAATCAGCACATTACGCTTTACAAAAATGGATCTGGAGAGGTGCGAATATTCAATGTTAACAATACATTATTCAATATCTTCCTAGCAATGGGAGCGCACTGGCTCCGCTATTACTTACCTCAAACCTATGGAGATAATCGGCTATCAGAAATTGCTGGAAAGTAACTGCTCAATGTCGGTCTTACCTTCAAGGCAGAGGAGCTGGGTTACCACCCAGACGTCATTCTTTCGGGTCGCCGCATAAACGACAGCATGGGGCGCATAGCTGCGCAGCGCATAGTGAAGGCCATGATCTGCAGGGGCAAGGTTGTTCGTGGAGCGCGCGTGGGCATGCTCGGTCTGACCTTCAAGGAAAACGTGCCAGATTTGCGCAACACCCGCGTGGTGGACATAATTGCAGAGCTCAAGGAATTCGGCATCGAGCCCATCGTGACGGACGCAGAGGCCTACCCGGAGGAGGCCATGCGTTTTTACGGGCAAAAGCTCGTGCCCCTGTCCGAGCTGAAGGAGCTTGATGCCATTGTATTGGCCGTACCCCACAGAGTCTACCAGTCACTTGATCCAGAACAGCTGAAAGCTTTCTTCAGGACACCTGAGGACGCATTTGTCTTCGATATCAAAGGATTTTTCGACAAGGAAGCCATGCAGGCCGCTGGTGTGGATTATCAGCGCCTTTGATAATGACGCCCTATTGAAAAAGAAGCAACGCTGACGCAAGCTAAGTCATTGTAGACGTGCATCGTATCCGCTCAAGGGACAGGTTAGCCATCTGGTTGGCTGGTTATCCTCCCCCTTGACGGATATATTTTTTCGTTACTATGAATAGCCGTAGAATCGCTCCCCGGTAAGTATTTTTTGCCGTACCCATTATTGCTCAAAGCTGTTTTAGATTAGTAAATTCATCTTCCGCCGTGGAGCTATCAACCGACCTCTCGCACCCTTTGCGGATTGCATCGGAGAAAACTATGCCAGCAGGGCCATTCGCTTCTGAAGACGACATTCTCGACACCCTGGGACGCTACTTTCCCTTGAGAAAGCCGGGCGTTCTTGTCGGGCGCGGAGACGATTGTGCTCTGTTGCCCGCAGGCAAACCCCTTTCCATCAGCAGCGACCTCTTTTTGGAGGACGTGCACTTTCGCACCTCCTACGCGACAGCTGAGGAGATCGGCCACAAGGCCTTGGCCTGCAATATCAGCGACCTTGCAGCCTGCGGTTCGAGACCCCTTGCCTTTACCCTGAACCTGGGCCTGCCAAAGAACATTGACCCCACCTGGCTCAACAACTTTTTTGCCGGCATGGGTTCCCTTGCGTCCAGGTACGGCATGGCGCTCATAGGCGGCGATCTCTCAAGGACCGAGAAGCTGCTTGTGTCCGTCACGGTCTTTGGCGAAGTGGTGGGGGTAGGGGGCTTTCTCTCCAGGGCAGGGTCCCTGCCGGGCGATGCCATCTTCGTCGTGGGTGCCCTGGGCCTTGCGAGGGCAGGGCTCTTTGAGCTTGAAAAAAGAGGACGTAGCGCCTTCGAGGACTACCCCAAGGCCTGCCAGGCCCTGCTCAAGCCAGAACCCAGGGTGGACGCGGGACTCATGCTTGCGCGCGCAGGCATGAACGCAAGACCGCCTGCGCTCATGGATCTCTCCGACGGCATTGTGCGCGATCTGCCGCGTCTTCTTGGCCTCAGCGGCGAGACTGGTGTGTGGGACGAAGAGGGTCAGGCCCTGGGTGCGGAACTCATCATTCCCGCAGGCCTGCTCCATCGGGAGCTGATCGCCTGGTGCAGGGCCAATGGAAAGAATCCTGTGCATGAGGCCCTTCTTGGCGGGGACGATTATGCCCTGCTTGGGAGTTGCGCGCCGGACATGCTGGCAGCCCTGCACGCAGCCATTCCCGACTTTTGGGAAATCGGCGTTGTGACCTCTGGCGAGACAATTTTCTGCAACAGGGAGCCCATAGACAATCTGCAGGGCTTTGACCACTTTTCCGTCTAAGCTTTTTGGAGGGGCGCGTGAAACATCTTCTCAAAGGTTGGCTTGAGGCAGCAGGCTTGAGCAAAAGCGATCTGTCTGCCATGGGCATTGACGCAAAGGCCTGCGCAAGGGCGCTCAAGGACATGCATGCAGCGTGTCGCGACGCCTGGCAGTGCGGCTTCATGCGGGGCTTCAACGGCAACATGAGTGTTCGCCTGGACAGGGAAGATGGCTACGCATTGCTCGTGACCGGAACCTGTGTGGCAAAAGGTCATTTGAAGCCCTGTGATGTGGCTCTTGCTGACGAAGAGGGGAGGGGGCTCCATGGACCGGCTATTTCAAGCGAAACGGCCATGCATGTGGCCATCTACAAAAAGCGTCCGGATGTCCGCTACGTGCTCCATGTGCACCCTGCGGCCATGCTGGCACTCTCCCTGCGCGTCGCGGAACAGGATTTTCTGCGCATGCCTCTCTTTGAAGCAGAGACATGGAGAGCAACTCTGGCAATAGCCGATGCCTGTGAACCTGGCACGGAAGAGCTTGCCAACTCCACTGCGGAAGGCTTTGCGGATCCAGCCATAAAGGCAGTTTTCATGCGTCAGCATGGTCTGTGCACAGTGGGACACGCGGCAGTGGAAGCCGTGGGCGTGTGCGAACAGTACGAACACCTAGCGCAGACACAGCTTTTTTTCTTGAGCTAAAAATGTTGAGCAGGTATTGTTTCACGTGAAACAATCACTGGAATAGTGTGGCTAGAGCAGTGTCTTTTTTCGTTCCAAGCCTGCGCTTGGAGCGGCGCAAGCCAGGAAAGGAGGCGGCCATGAGGAGTTTTGTTTTCCCCCTGCTTGTCGCGTCGGCTTTGGTACTGATCTCGGCGTCTGACGCCATCTAACAGATAACCCCGGCCCATTCGCGGTGGGTCCGGGGGCGAAAACTACACATAACTCACTTGGCAGCCGTGCAGGGTGCTGTAACGCGCCGTCCAGCCCCGGTTCCTGTTATCAGCAGGCCAGGGCTCCCCTTTCATGTAGATATATTTTGGGACTCTGTACAGTCTCTTTTGAGACAATGTGCGGGACACACAAGATATTGCTTTCCATGAGGCGCAAGTTTCGTTCAGCGAAGGTGCACCAACTTCTTGTGTGCCTGCTCGACTGTGTCCCCTGAAAGGAACATGTTCAGACTTGTGTGAGAACTTATTGCAAGAGTTCAGGGGCAGAGACGGGGAGAGACAACCTGGTTGTCCGTGAAGCCAGGCGTCTGCGTAGACATCCCTTGTTGCCATTGCTGTTGTCTACGTTGCCAGTAGGGCAAGAACTGTGCAACGTTGTAGTTCAGAACCCCAAGGAGAGCGGCAGTATGAGGAGCCAATGCTACCTCTTCTCGTTCCTTCTGACAGCGACCAATGCATTGTTTCACGTGAAACAATCCAATTTCAGTCTCGACGCAGGACGACATCCGGTAGGACAATAGCCGTTTCCTCCGCATCTTCCTTTCCCTTCCAGGCCAGGATGAAGCGGATTTTGGATGAATATGGCCTGTATCTCCTGTCTGTCAGTCTTTTGAGTCTTTCGCGAAAAGCCTTCGAATATCTGACAACAGGCATGGCCTTGCCATTCACCCGTGCGTGCAGCTCCCTGTCTCCTGGCGTGAAACAGAGGGGCTCGCCTGCGCGCAAGCCAAAGATGTACCCCTTCTTGCCCTTGAAAAAGTCCAGGACCACGTCCCGGTGCGTCAGCTGCAAGGCAATTTCTTCGGGCTCTGCATATGTGTTCCTGTCCTCGACATAGGCGAGGCCCTCGACGTTTCTTATGGCAGGGGAGGCGAAGAGAGCGGTGTTGCAGTGGATGTAGAGCTCCTTTTTGGCCCTGGTCATGCCCACATAGAGCGTGCGTCTGTCATCGTCTGTGGCCGCATTGGTGCCGTTCAGCAGCATGTAGACTTTATCAAACTCGCGTCCCTTGGCCTTGTGGATGGTGGACACAGTGACAGGTGCGCCCTCCACAGCTGAGAAATCGTTGTATGCGGACTCCCTGATGAAGTTTTCCAGATCGCTGCGGTACTTCTCCTTGTGGGTGACCTCAAAGTCGCGCAAAAGTCGTTTGCAGTTCTCAAGGCAGGAACTTGTGGCGTACTGCCTCTCAAGCCGTGTTCTTGCAGTTTCCCATGCCTCGTCGGAGATGATTGGGGACTTTTGCATGGTGTCGAGCCATTTGAGGAAATGGCGAATTTCGAGCAGATCGTAGAGCCTGAAGTGCTCCATGGACTGTATCAGGCTTGCTCGAACACCCTTTTTCAGCAAAAGCCCCGTGAGCTGCAGGGCCTCGTCGTTGGTAGTCGTGAGCAGGCAGCACCGCTCCCCGCCAGACGTTGCGAGAATCTGCCTCACAATAGGCTCTTCCATATGTCCGCAGTAGTGCCTTGTGATGCAGACCTTGCCCGGATCCGTATGCACTGCCCGGATGGGCTCCTTTTTCATGCGCTGGCGTATGGTTGCGGCAAAGGCGTTGGCAAGGGACACGACAGCTGTGCTGCTTCTGAAGTTGTCCGACATTTCGTACTGGGTAGCGCCATGTTCTGTCACAAGCGAGCGCAAAAAGCCCGAATCCGCGCCCCTGAAGGCAAAGATGTTCTGATCGTCATCGCCTACGGCAATGAGACGCATGCCCTCATTGTGATTCATCAGCGCAAGGACAAGGTTGAATTCGTCGCAGGCCATGTCCTGGGCCTCGTCTATGACAAGAACGCTCTTTGTGATTTTGCCCTGTTCGACCTCGCCCTGGCTAATCCTGTCCGCGGCCTTCTGCACAATGTTTTCCACGCCTTCCAGGCTGCCGATCCTGCCAAGCAGATCAAAGCTGTAGGAGTGGAAGGTTGTGATCTCCACGAAATGGGCGGCATTGCCTATGAGGCCGACAAGGCGCTTTTTGAATTCCGTTGCAGCAGCCCGCGAGAATGTCAGCATCAGCAACTGCTCTGCCTTCACGTCCTCCAGAAGCAAAAGCGAGGCCAGCTTGTGGACAAGGAGCATGGTTTTGCCACTGCCAGGGCCAGCGGCAACGACAATGTTTTTGCTCTCGACATCGTTGATGATGGCCTTTTGCGTGGCGGAGAGAGTGCCAAAGAGCTCTTTGTACTTTTGAGCGGAGATGGTGCGGCCAAGCTCGGCAATCTCGTCCGCCCTGAAGTACCTTGTGATGAACTTTTTGTAGTCCATCTGGAAGTAGTCCTGCACGAACTGCAGCGCTGCCTCGTAGTTCTTCACGACAAGGTGGGCGTAGCGGCCAATGATGTGCACCTGCTGTGTCTTGTGTTTGTAGAAGTCGTCCAGAAGCTGGTAGTCTGCCTTCTTGTACTGGACCCTGGTGTTTTCGATGAGGCGGCGGATCTCCAGGGCGTTGTAGAGAATGAGAAAGCCCCCTTCGAGCTTCAGGACCTGTGTCCTCGAAAGATAGAGAAGGGCGTCTTCCACATCCTTCAGGCTGATCGATTCTGCGTAGAGCTGGGTGCGTGCCATGGCCCTGTAGCCGTTGTAGAGACCGACAACCGAGAAACAGACCGGCTTCATCCCGCTCTTGCTCTCGGGCACATCCTTGGCCTCGTTGTAGAGTGTCGTGATGATGAAGCGGCACAGGGCAATGCGCAGGAAAAACCTTTTTTGCAGGGTAGACAGGGGAAGTGCCGGCACAAGGCGCACAGTGTCTGCCCTGTTGTACTCTGGTCGATGCACCCATTTTTTGATGATGTGAAAGTTCAGAAGTGTTCTCAGATTGCGGACGCTTGCCCTGGCAATGCCGGCGTTTTGGGCCTTTTCGTTGAGCTCCTTCAAGGACACATCCGAGCCATTCTGTTGCAGTTCGCCGATCAAAAGCTTTTCCAGCTTTGCGAGCTGTTCCAGCATGTGGAGGGACTTGTTCTCCTTGTCCGAGGCATGGATGAAGGCAGACATGTCTTGCATGTCGGCCAAAAGGCCCTCCAGGCGCATGAGGCTGATGAGCTGTATGACTTCTTCCCGGACAAGACCCAGGCGATCTGCCAGGTAGTCCACCCTGGATTCTGCTTCCTCGTTTCCTGCTCGTGCCCTGCTCCTGCTGCCGAGGAGGGCGGTCATGATTCTGCGGGCATTGATGCGCTGGGTTTCCGAAAAGAGCGCCGACTTGTCCAGGCGCTCTCCAGCCTCAAGCATGTTCTTCACCAGTATGCTTGTGGCATAGATCCTGGGCATGTTTTTGCCTCGCTCAAGGTAGCCTGCGTTTTCCAGCGCAGCCAGGGCGGTGCGCACCCTTGTCTCCACATCGGCATTGCAGTCGTCCCAGCCTGCCTCCCTGGCGATTTCCAGTGGCGAGCACCATACACGCGGGCGGCGCCTTGTGAGCGCCCTTATGGCTCTCCAGACCTGCTGGATTTCGCTAATGCTGAGCTTTGTCTGATTGAGCAGAAGGAAGTGCTTGTCGAGATCCGCATCGTTGTAGAGCACATAGCATTCCGCCTGCATGGACGGGTCGCGGCCGGCACGGCCTGCCTCCTGCACGTAGTCTTCCAGGGAGGCGGAAATGTCGTAGTGAATGACAAGGCCAACGTCCTTCTTGTCCACGCCCATGCCAAAGGCCGAGGTTGCAACAATGCTCCTGACCTCGCCCCGCATGAAGGCTTCCTGGTTTTCGACCTTGTCTGCAGGGTCCATTTTGCCGTGGAAGGGCAGGGCAGCAAAGCCGTCGCTTGTCAGTTTCTCTGCCAGCTTTTCTGTCTGGCGGGTTCTGGAAACATAGATAATGGTTGGGCAGTTCCTTGCGGCCACAAGATCGCGCAGGGTGGCGTACTTTTCCTCGTCCGTTTCCCTGAAGAGCACCTTGTAGTGCAGGTTTTTGCGGGCCTGGGTAGAGGCAAAGATCTGCAGATCCAGATTCAGCGTCTCCCTGAAATACTGGCAGATGTCGCTTATGACCTTTTGCTTGGCAGTGGCCGTGAAGCAGGAAACGGGGATGGATTCTTTCCCGAGCCCCTTTGCCTCCTGCAGCTCCCTGATGAAGTATCCTATGTACTGATAGTCCACTCGGAAGTCCTGCCCCCAGGCGGAAAAGCAGTGGGCCTCGTCGATAACAAAGCGGACAACGTTTCGTCTGAGCAGCAACCTTTCTATAGTGCGTGAGCGCAGCTGTTCGGGGGAGATGTAGAGCAGGGAAGCCGACCCGTCCTCGATGCGCTCCAGGGCGTTGGCTCGCTCTACTGGGTCCAGCAGGCCACTGATGGCCACGGCTTCGGTGATGCCCACCTTTTCCAGATTGTCCACCTGATCCTTCATGAGCGACTGAAGGGGCGAGATGACCACTGTCAGGCCATGCACGCACTTGCCTGCCATGAGGGCCGGCAGCTGGAAGGTGATGGATTTGCCGCCGCCAGTGGGAAAGACGGCAAGAAGGGAGTGTCCCTCGACTGCAGCCCTGGCGGCCCTTTCCTGCAGGGGCTCGCCATTGTAGGTCCTGAAGCTTTCGAAGCCGAAGATGTGTTGCAGGCCCTTGCGCACGTCGAGCGCCTCTGTGCAGTAGGGACAGCCCTCCTTACAGGGGGTGTGGCGCAGCTTTTGGATGACCTCCGTGACCTTGTGGTAGCTGTGCAGAACCCAGGGTGGCGTCACCGAAGTCGGATCGCCTGTGCCAATCAGGGCAAGGGCGTAAGCCAGCTCCTCGGGCATTTGTGCGACGAGGAATGCAAGATCGGTCCTTGCGCAGATTCTGCCCGCAAAGGCTGAGCGTATGCGCTCCGCAAGAATCGGAGCTTCACCGGGAATATCAGAGGGGAGGGCGAGGTAGGCAAAAAAGCCTGCAAAGGATGGCGATGTCTTGAGAAGCCCGCAGTAGATGTCCTGCATCTGCGAGGGCAGGGCACGAAAGGCATTGACCTCGTCGTGGAAGAGCCTTGCAGCCTTTTTGCAGTCGCTGACGGGATTGTTCAGCTCATCGACCCTGAGCTTGTCGTCCTTCAGCAGGGAGTGGTAGGGACGTTTGGGAAAGAGCAGGGGGGACAGGGGCAGCGTGTCGATGACCCTGGCTGAAATTCGGATGTCTGCGGTCTTCTCCAGAAGGGCCAGATCGTGACGCAGGATATTGTGCCCGCAGACAAAGTCGGCTTCGGCAATGAAGTCGAGAAAGGCTTTTGGGTTGTTTGAGTGAAAGGAGCCCCTCTCCTCGCTGAACGCTCCAAGGTCGCAGACCCTTGTTCCGCTGGCACTGATTTCGGCGTCAATGAAGGCAATGGACTTCTTCGCAGCTGAAGGGGGTGCAACGTCCTGCGTGAAGACGCCTTCCTCCCTTGCAGGCAAAGGCTCTTCTCGTACTTGCTTTTGCAAGAATGACAGGACCTTTGGGAAAAACAAAACCTGTACCCTTCCTGACAATATGAAGCCCGAACGCGTCCAGCGCAGTTTGCTGCATGCGTAGCCACAAGAACCCTGATGACAGATGCCGTGATTCCATGGGCTGAGAGAGAGCTGCATGAGAACCGCGTATCCCGAATCTTGCCCAAAAGTAGAATCATGCCAAGGGCCTGTCAATGATACTGCCTTTTTTGCAGGGAATCGCGATATTTCTCTGGGCTCAGGACCGGATGGGCTGCGATGCTTTTTCCCAGGGCAGGACAGAGCTTTGAGCCAGCAAAAAAGGCCCCTTCTCCCCAGTCCAGGACTGAAGCGAAGGGGCCCTTGCAAAGTTTGCGGCTATCAGGCCTTGTCTATGTCTATCAGTTCGTACTGGGGATTGCCCATGCCAAGTTCCGCCATGGCACTCAGCTGACGCAGGCCGTGGCGGCTCTGGATGCGTTCCACAAGGTCATGGTTGACCGATTCGGGCATGCCGAAAACCATATCGCAGCAGGCCTGATCCACTGCCAGGATATCTGTGGAGGCGCAGATGCCGAGATCCGGAATAGTGGGTTCCGCTGCCGAGGTCCCTGCGCAGTCGCAGTCCACGGACATGCGACGCATGATATTGATGTAGGCCATGCGTGGGCCAAAATAGTCGCAAACAGCCTTGGCAGAGTCTGCCATGTTCTCCATGAAAGGCTCCTTGCCTGGCCAACCGTCTATTGTGGCGGGAAGCTTCTCTCCGACACCATGGACCTGCCGCTTGCCGACCTGACCAGAGGCGCAGCCAATGGCAATATTCTTCATGGAACCACCAAAGCCTCCTCTGGCGTGTCCCTTGAAGTGGGTGAGGACCACTAAGGAGTCATAGTTTACAAGGTGTCCTCCCATGGCCACTTCCTTGAGGTGCAGACCGTTGCGCACGGGCAGACTGACATCCTCTTCCTCGTCCAGGATATCAACTGGACAGAAGGTCCAACCGTTGATCTTCAGAGTTTCGCGGTGATCGGCCGTTGTGCCACGGTCTCCCGGATAGAGTGTATTGGTCTCCACCAAAGAGCTGTTCGGAATGGTTTTCTGCAGGGCTGCCACAAGGGCAGGGGGCAGAATGTTGGGGCCGTGTTTTTCGCCTGTGTGCAGCTTGATGGCCACCTTGCCAAAGATGTGCTGATTCACGAAGCCGTAGATCCGGACAAGGTGTTCCACATCAATATGGCGGGTGAAATAGACCCTGGCACGGCTGCCAGGTGTTTGCATGCCCGTGACGTTTTTGCTGCCGATGACGGGTGTCTTCTGCACGACTTCGGCTGCATGTGCATTTGAGAGATACATACCCGGCAGCGTCGAGGCAGCGGTCAGTGCAGCCGCTCCCATAAGCAGGGTACGTCTGGAAAATTCTGTCTTCATGATTCACCTCGCAATCGCTCACACTGGAAGCTTGTAGCGGTACACCTTGGCGGTCGTTGGGAGAGAACAATTGGACACCTAACACCCGCCTTTGTCCCAAATACCTGATGGCAGGAGCAGCAGCAAGATTGAGATTTTTCGAAAAGTTGCCATTTTCGCGCGTGCCTTGCACATGGTCGCCAGATCCTACAACACGTCTAGCGATTGTTTCACATGAAACATTCTGCTCCTGATAGAAAAACGGTTCAACGTGGCTTTCTGTGGGTATTTTTAGCTGGTGAAGTTCTCTGTGAACTGGAGCCATGTGAGGAAAGAGAAAAGTCCCTGACGAGATCTGGCAAGTTGTCCATGTGTACTGAACAGCATGGCCTCTGGAAGAGTCAGAGTTGAGAAAATGCGCCCTCGTCGCGTCAATGCGAGCAACCTTGCGGAAGAACTGTGTTCTTCGGCTTGTCTGCCAGTGTATGTTGTGTATTCAGTGATTGTTTCACGTGAAACAATCTCCCACTCCATCCATTCAGGATTCAGAAGAACCTTGCTACGATATCGTTGGATGCTAGCATGCCCCTGGGGGTAAGCGCCAGGAAGGTCTTGCTCCCTTCATGCCGAATGCACGCCAGTCCCGCATCGACCAGGGCCAGGATGTAGGACATGTTTTCCCCGAGGAAATCTCCACCATCTCTGTCCAGACTTGTGACATCGAGGCCCCTCTTTGTGCGCATGGAAAGCATGATGTGTTCCTCCCGTACAGTCTGCCTGTCCAGTTGTTCTATGTCCCGATTCCTTTCATGGGGCTCGCTTGCAAGCCAGTACTTGAGATCACATGGCTCGGACACACGTTGCCCCCGCCAAGTGGACACAGCACCTGCTCCCACACCCAGATAGTCTGTTCCCTGCCAGTAGCCCCGGTTGTGGCGGCAGGCATGTCCCTTTCGCGCGAAATTGGAAATCTCGTAGTGCTCAAAACCCCGTGCTTCGAGCGTTTCGTGTCCCTGCAAGAACATCTGTGCCAATGCGTTTTCCTCAGGGAGAACCAGCTTCCCCTGCTCGATACTCCTTTCAAGCCTTGTCCCTTCTTCTATTGTGAGGCCATAGGCCGAGATATGGTCAGGAGCAAGTTCGCAGGCCTTGTGCAGGATGTTGAGCCAGCCTTCCAGACTTTGGCCTGGGAGGCCCCACATGAGATCGATGCCAAAGGACGCAAAACCTGCTGCATGCACATGTTCAGCTGCCTTTTGTGCCTGTTCCACCGTGTGGATGCGGCCAAGCGTTCGCAAATCGTTATCCGACATGCTCTGTACGCCCATGGAGATACGCGTGACACCAGCTTCCCGAAATGCCTGTACCCTGGACTTCTCCTGCAGGCTTTCCGGATTGGCTTCCATGCTGATTTCCGCATCAGGGGCAAGAGAGAAGTGTTGCCCTATGGCGCCAAGGATGTTTGTTATATCTTCTGGAGAGAGAAGGCTTGGAGTACCGCCCCCGAAAAAGATACTTGTGACCGTATCCCGGGCATTGGTATCTTGTGCTTTTGCGCCGAACTTCGAGCCAAGCCAGGCTATGTCGCGCACAAGAGCTGGCACATAGTCTGCGGGCGGATTGCGTCTTCCCACTGCAATGGAGAAGAAGGAACAGTAGGCGCAGCGGGCACGACAGAAGGGAACGTGGATATAGAAAAGCATGGCTGAAAATAGCCTCTCTGACATGACTGCATGGATTGGAAGGTGCGGGATACGCAAGCGCCGGGCCCTTGGCAAGCAAGGCCTTGTGCGGGTATAGTGCCCGCATAATTTCTACCTGGAGGATTTTCGCGATGGATGCCAGCAAAAGCAAGCATATAGCGAACGATCTCGAAATCCGTTTCCATGCCGGCGGCGAAGACAAATGGACTGCCGACGTGGCCCTTGTTCCCCTCTGGGAAGGGGAGAACCTGCGCGAAACCTGTGCCGCACTGTACAGCGCAGCTCCCTTCCTGGAAATCGCCCCGGGCATGCGTGACGTGACCGGTCGCAAGGGCGAGATCAATATCGTGTACGGCCATCCGGAACTGCCCTATTCGAGGGTCATGTTCATCGGCATGGGCAAGGACAGCCATACCGAGCCAAACGCCATGGACATCCTGCGCGCGGCCTACGCCAACGGTCTGCGCAAGGCAAGGGGCATGCACTTCAACTCCGTGCATATCCCCTGGTCCAGCCTGGACCGCTTCGGGAATGCCGAGCGCGTGCTTGAGGAGGCCGTCTATGCCTGCGTGCTGGCAAACTACCAAAGCGCCAGATTCAAGAAAACCACGCGCGAGGATCTCACCCCCGGTGTCGAATGGCTGGCTGTCGGCTTCACGGACAAGTTCGTGCCGGAGAATGCCCGCCAGGCCGCAAGGCGCGGGGAAAGGGCTGCCCTGACAGTGATACGCGCAAGAAAGCTTGCCTCCGCTCCGGGCAATGTGCTGAACCCCGTCTCCTACGCCGAAAAGGCCATGGAGCTTGCCAAGGAAAACGGACTTTCCTGCGAGATCCTGGACGAGAAGGCTCTGGCCGAACAGGGCTTTGGCGCCCATCTGGCTGTGGGCAGGGGCTCTGCCACGCCTCCCCGCCTCGTCATCCTCGAACACGCCCCCAAGGGCCACGAGGACGAGGCCCCCATTGTCTTCATAGGCAAGGGTATCACCTTTGACTCTGGCGGCATTTCCCTGAAGCCCTCTGCCGACATGCATCAGATGAAGGGCGACATGACGGGTTCCGCAGCTGTTCTTTCTGCTGTGCTCACCCTTGCAGAGGAAGAGGTGCCCCGCCGCATCATAGGCCTTCTGGCCCTGGCAGAGAACATGCCCGACGGCAATGCTACAAGGCCGGGCGACGTTGTGCAGGGCTACTCCCACGACATGATCGAGATCGTGAACACGGACGCAGAGGGACGCCTGGTCCTGTGCGACGCCATAGCCTATGCCTGCAGGCGCTGGCATCCCGAGGTCATGGTGGACGTTGCGACTCTGACAGGGGCCTGCATGGTTGCCCTTGGCGACGAGCTCGGCGGCCTTTTCAGCAACGACGACGATCTTGCCAACCTCATCCTGAGCGCAGGCCACTGCGCTGGCGAGGAATACTGGCGCATGCCCCTGTGGAAGGGCTACAACAAGAAGCTGGAAAGCCCCATTGCGGACATCTGCCACACGGCCTTTGGCAGGGCTGGCGGCGCCATCACGGCAGCACTCTTCCTTGAGCATTTCGTGCTTGAGGGAACGCGCTGGGCGCATCTGGACATAGCTGCCCTGGACTGGAAGGACACGCCGTCTGCCCTGTGCGACAAGGGTGCCACCGGCTTCTCGGCCAGAACACTGCTTGAACTTGGTCGCGGAGGCGCAGCATGAGCGGAAAGGTCTATCTCATAGGCGCAGGCCCGGGCGATTTCGGCCTTCTGACCCTGAGGGCCAAGGAAGTGCTCGAGACTGCAGACGTGGTCGTCTACGACGCGCTTGCCAACGCAAACTACCTCTCCCTGGCCCGAAAGGACGCAGAGTGCATCTATGTGGGCAAGATAGCGGACAAGCATGCCTTGAAGCAGCACGAAATCAATGCCCTCCTTGTTGCCAAGGCACAGGAAGGCAAGCGTGTGGCCCGCCTGAAGGGCGGGGATCCCTACATATTCGGCCGCGGCGGGGAAGAGGCGCAGGAACTTCTGCAGGCAGGCATACCCTTCGAGGAAGTGCCTGGCATATCCTCCACCATTGCAGCGCCTGCCTATGCCGGCATTCCCCTGACCCACAGGGACTTTGCCTCCTCCGTTACCATCGTGACCGGGCACGAGAATCCGGACAAGGAAAAGAGCGCCATCAACTGGGACGCCCTCGCAAGGTCCGCCTCCACCCTGGTCTTTGTCATGGGCATGAAGAATCTGCCCCATATCGTGGAAAACCTTCTTGCAAGCGGCCTTGCCCCGGAAACTCCGGCAGCTCTGGTCTACAGGGGCACGACGCCCAGGCAGCGCTCGCTTGTGGCAACACTCGCCACCCTGCCCGAAGAGGCCGTGAAGCAGGGCTTTACCAACCCCTCGGTCATCGTGGTGGGCAAGGTGTGTACCCTGCACGACGAGCTCAACTGGTTCGAGCAAAAGCCTCTGTTTGGCCGCCGCATCGTGGTGACCAGGGCTAGGGAGCAGGCAAGCTCACTCGCAAGGACCCTGCAGGAACTCGGCGCCGAGGTTGTGGAATTTCCCACCATCCGCATCGAACCTTTGGAAGACAACTCCGCCCTTGAGAAGGCTATGGAAAACCTTGCCTCCTACAAGTGGATCGTCTTTACCTCGGTGAACGGCGTGCGTTTCTTCTGGCAAACTTTAAGAAAGTCTGGACGCGATGCGAGAGCCCTTGGGTTAGCCCGCATTGCGGCCATTGGACCTGCCACTGCCAAGGCTCTGGAAGAGCGCGGGCTTTTTGCGGACCTTGTGCCACCGAAGTACGTTGCCGAGAGCGTTGTGGAAGCCCTGGAGAAGACCGCCTCCTTGAAGGACGCACGCGTGCTTTTGCCAAGGGCAGCCAAGGCCAGGGAAGTCCTTCCCGACTGCCTTGCGAAGGCTGGAGCCACAGTGGACGTTGTTGCCTGCTACGAAACCGTGCCGGAGGAAGCGCCAAGGGAGGAAATCCTCAAGCGCATTCTTGCAGGCGATGTGGACTGCGTGACCTTTGGTTCCTCCTCCACAGTGGACAACTTCTTCTCCCTTGTCCCGGAAAAGACCATGCAGGAGCACCCGGAAGTCCTGCTCGCTGCCATAGGCCCTGTCACTGCCAAGACGCTTGAGGGGCATGGCCTGAAACCCGGTCTTGTGCCGGACAACTTCTCCATTCCCCATCTTGTGGAGGCTCTGACCGTCCACTACAGCAAGGAGTGATCACATGTCTCTGCCCATAGCCATTGTCGCCTCAGGAAACGGGACCAATGCCCAGGCCATGATTGACCTCATGCACAAGGGTATTCTCGATGTGGACATCAGGCTCATCTTCTGCAACCGTCCCAACGCCCGTGTCATCGAGCGTGCCAAGGCTGCAGGCATTCCCTGGCAAATGGAGGATCACAAGCTCTATCCCACACGCGAGGCCTTCGACGCAGTGATGATCGATGCCTTGAAGAAAAGCGGTGCAGAGCTCGTTGTCCTTGCTGGCTACATGCGTCTTCTGACCCGATCCTTCCTCGACGCCTTCAAAAATCGCGTGGTGAACATCCACCCCTCGCTTCTGCCTGCCTTTGGTGGCGGCGTGCACGCAGGCCCGGACGCCTTGGCCTATGGTGTCAAGCTCTCCGGTTGTACCGTGCATTTCGTGGAGATGGAGGTCGATTCCGGCCCCATCATCATCCAGGCTGGCGTTCCCTGTGATGCAGAGGACGACGAGGACAGCCTCATGACGCGCATCCATGCCCTTGAGCACCGCATCTACCCCCAGGCAGTGCAGTGGATAGCAGAGGGGCGCGTGAGCGTGGAAGGTCGCAAGGTGCACGTGGCAAAGGCTGACAGGCCTCTTGCCCAAAAGCCTTGCGACAGCCTTGTCTGGCCGCCCCTGGAGGAAGGTTTCTAGCCCAAGGAGGAAGGAGAGATGCTGGCAAAAACGTTTCGTCTGGTCTCTTCGCTTTGCCTTTCATTCGTGCTGACAGTGGCTCTGTCCTGCCTTGCGCCCGCTGACACGCGGGCAGCCGCAGACCCTGTAGACCTTTTCGTCGAGGCCCTTCTTGACGCTGACACGGATACCCTGGACCGCCTTTTGGCCTCGAACTATGTCTTCATAGGCTCCAACGGCCACGTGCAGGACAAGGAACACTTTATTGCCTCCATCAGGAGCAGGAATCTGGTGGTCAAATCCGCCTCCTTCAAGAACCTGCGCGAGACCTCGGCAGGCCCTGTGCGCATGGTGACAGGCAACGGCACCTTTACCGCAGTCTCGAATCTGCCGCTTCCGTCCGGCCTCATGCGCGTGACCCTGGTTGCAGACAACACTGGTCCCAGGGAGCGCATTGTGCTTGTGCAGCTCACTCCGGTCATCCCCACAGCCCAGTGCGAGGACGGCAACTGCCTGATACGCTGAGGATATACTGAGGATACGCTGAATCCTGTTGCGATGCGCGGCAGCTCCAAATAACGGAAATAACACAAAAAGGCCCGGGAAAACATTGTTTTCCCGGGCCTTGATTGTCTTGTCAGCCTAGAGTTCGGGCGGAAGCTCGTCGAGTTCCTTCTGCGAGAACACAGGGCCATCGAGGCAGACGTACTTGCCGCCAATGCCGCAGCGGCCGCAGATGCCAATGCCGCACTTCATGCGCTTTTCCAGAGTGGTGTACACGTTCTCATGGGAGAAGCCCATTTCGTCGAGGGCCATGAGTGTGAACTTGATCATGATGGGCGGGCCGCAGAGGATGGCAACGCAGTTATCCGGGCTCGGGTTGAGCTTGCGCAGCACGTTGGGAATCATGCCCACCTCGTGCTTCCAACCCTCGGACTCCACGTCGATGGTGAGCGTGCAGTCGAGGTCTGGACGGCTCAGCCAGTTCTCGAGCTCGTACTTGTAGGGCATGAGCTCGGGATTCTTGCAGCCGTAGAGCAGGCTTATTTTCTCGTAGTCGCTGCTGTGCTCAAGGCAGTGCAGCATAATCGTCCTGATGGGGGCCATGCCTATGCCGCCGCCAATGAAGAAGAGCTTCTTGCCCTTCCACAGCTGGTAGGGGAAGGGGCGGCCGAGAGGAGCTCTCACGCCCACCTTGTCGCCCTTGCACAGGCTGTGGATGGCCGTGGTCACCTCGCCTGCCTGCATGACGGAGAACTGCAGATAGTCCTTCTGGGAAGGCGGCGTATTGATGACGAAGGTGGATTCGCCGGCGCCAAAGACCGAAAGCTGACCCACCTGGCCGGGCTCGAAGGTGAAGTTCTTCGCGATTTCCGGATCGTCCAGGGTGACGCGTATGGTCTTGATGTTCGGGGCCTCGGTGATGACCTCGAGGACTGTCGCCTCCATGGGCTTGTAGGGATTGCCGGCATTGACGGGCCTGGCAACGATTTCTGTAAGCTTGGAGCCGTCCTTGTTGGGCACAAGCTTGATCCTGGGCTCGGCTGCGGCAGGCTTTGCCTTGGCCTCGGGCTCAGGCTTGGCCTCGGGTTCAGGCTTGGCCTGGGCCTTGGGCTTTGCTGCGGTCTTGGGCTTGCTTTCCGCGGGCTTTGCCGCGACAGGCTGGGCCTCGGTCTCGGGAGCCTTGACCTCTTCCTGCACGACAGGAGCCTGCTCCTGGACCTCGACGACCTTTTGGGCAGCCCTTGCTTGTGAAGAAGTCCTGGTTGTCTTCTTCTTTTCCGCACCGGTCTTGGTGCCTTGCTTCTTTGTCTTTGTTGCCATTCCCTACTCCTTGGTCCCGTATTCAATGGCATCAAGCACAATGCGCCTGATATCGATGCGTGCAGGGCAGTTGCTGATGCAGCGCCCGCAGCCCATGCAGGAGAACGCGCCCCAGTTTTCCGGATAGGTGGCAAACTTGTGGGTCACACGCTGACGCATGCGTTCCGCCTTCGTGGCCCTGGGGTTGTGTCCGCTGGCCTCTCTGGTGAACAGCGAGCTCATGCAGTTGTCCCAGCTGCGCAGACGGCGTCCGGGCTTGCCCATACCGCTGCCCTCATCTGTCATGTTGAAGCAGTAGCAGCTGGGGCAGAAGTAGGTGCAGGCACCGCAGGAAAGGCAGCGATCGGTTTCCCTGGTCCAGAAATCCATGTCCGTAAAGCGCTCAAGCACGCGATCTGGAGCGAATTTCAGGTCTTCCTTGGCGATAAGCGTCTGCCAGGCCTTCTTGCGGATCTCCATGACGTCCGCTTCCCTGTCGGCAGCGTCTGCCAGGGGAGAGGCTTCGAGCAGGGCCTTGCCCTTGTCCGTCACGGCCTGCAGGACAAAGCCATCGCTAAGCTCTGTCATGAGCACGTCCGAACCTTCGGGCGAGGAGGGGCCTGCGCCAACCCAGTGGCAGAAACATGTGTTGCAGCCGGAGTTGCAGGTCAGGGTGATGACAGTCAGGCTGTTGCGCCTGGCCGTGTAGTAGGGGTCCTTGTAGAGGCCGTTCATGAAGGGCCTGTCCAGGGTGGCGTAGCCCCTGGCGTCACAGGAACGGGTGGCAAAGACCACGGTAGGAGTGGCTTCCGGGGTGTCGTCCAGCTTCAGCAGGAATTTGTCCGGCTCTTCGGGGTTCCTGGTCTTGGTGTAGGTGACCAGGGTCTCGGTCTGGGGGAGGACGGCTTCCTTGGCAGGCACAGTGGCCTTGTCAAGGGTGAATGCCAGGCCCTCATGCCACGGCTCGAACACCACCGAAGGCTTGGTTCCGGGCTTTGCCACCGGGACGAGGACGCGGTTCTCCTTGGCAAGAAAGGCAAGGAGAGCCGGTAAATCGGAGGATTTGGCGAATCTGAATGTGCCCATCTCACAGCTCCCTTTGCTTGATATTCTCTTCTTCTACCTTGTAGCAGAGCAGAGGCGGTGTCGCCTCCGGATCCATGCCGCTTTTGTAGTTGTCGAAGAGCTGGGATATAACGCGTACTATCTGCTGGCGCAGGGCGAGAATCGGGATGCCCACAGGACACGCGCGCTGGCATTCGCCGCACAGTGTGCAGCGGCCGGCAAGGTGCACGGCGTGTATGCACTGGAAATAGAGCTTCTCGCGCACGTTCCATTCCTGGGAGATGAAGTGCGGCTCGCGCGAATCTGCAATGCAGTAGTCGCGGCACACGCACATGGGACAGGCGTTGCGACAGGCATAGCAGCGCAGGCAGCGGTCCATTTCACCCTTCCAGAAGGCAAAGCGCTGCTCGAGCGTCATGGCATCGAGCATGGCCAGTTCTGGAGGCGTCACGGGAGAGCCAGTGATCTGGGGCATGTCGCCAAAGGACTCGTCCGCGTTCTTTGCCAAGGGCATGGCGCAGTTGTAGCACTTGCCCTGGGCGCAGTCCGTGATGCAGAAGCGGTGTTCCTTGCCGTCTGCCGTGATGGTCACGCCGGCCTCGTCGTACTCGACCTTGTCGATCTTGAGATAGCGGCCGAGCTCCCTGTCTATGCGGGCCATGTCGAAGGTTCCCTCGCAGGGCATGGCAAAGAGAACGATGTTCTCCTTGTCGATGAGCTTTTCCTGCAGGAGCTCTACTACGGATTTGCTGTCGCACCCCTTCACCACAAGGCCGATCTTTTTCTTCTTGGCAAGGGGAAGGCCAGAGCCGATAAGTTCGTTCACGTAGGTTGCGGGGTTGTTCACATTGAACGGGCCCCACACAAGACGGTCCACGTCCTCTTCGGTGCGCATGAAGAGTGGTACGGTGTGGGCGTCGTCGTAGCCCTTCTGCCAGCCAATGACCACATCGAGGTCCTTGAGCCGGGCCTTGATGGCGTTCTTGAGATCGTCGAGCGGAGCCTTCTGGCCTGTGCCGAGCGGGCGCAGGGGCTTCAAGGCCATTTCCGCCATCTCTAAGAGGGGCTCTGCGTCCTCAAGCCTGGGCGCTGGTCCAAGCTCATGGATGCGGGCCGTAAAGTTGGTCACCACCTGCTGCCAGCGGGCACCTTCGGAAGCAGACACCCAGGTGTACTCGAAGCGCCTGTCGTCTATGCCCAGGATGGGCAAAAACTGCTTCAGCACTTCGAGGCGGCGCCTTGCGTAGAAGTTGCCTGCGGAATAGTGGCAGTCGTTGGGATGGCATCCGGACACAAGGACGCCGTCTGCGCCGTTTAAGAGGGCGCGCAGGATGAAAAGGGGATCTATGCGTCCCGAGCAGGGGACGCGGATGATACGCAAGTCTGTGGGCTGCGTTGCTCTGGCAACACCTGCGGTGTCAGCGCCACCATAGGAGCACCAGTTGCACAAAAAGGCCACAATCCTGAGTTCTTTGCCTTCTAGAACTGGCATAACAGGTTCACCTCCGCAAGTATCTCGTTGTCAGTGGCATGGGAGAGCTGGATGGCACCCTGCGGGCAGGTGGCGGTACACAGACCGCAACCCTGGCAAACGGTGTCGATAACCTTGGCCTTGACCTGACCGCGGAACTCTTCCTCCCTGATGGCGCCAAAGGGACAGCAGCGGATGCACTTGCCGCAGGCAACGCAGCGCGCAGCGTTCACATGGGCGATCTGGGGATCGTTTTCCAGCTTGTCGCGGGCAAAGAGCGAGAGGACCTTGGCAGCTGCAGCCGAGCCTTGGGCCACGGAGCTCGGGATGTCCTTGGTGCCCTGACAGACACCGGCCAAAAAGACGCCGGCTGTGTTGGTTTCCACCGGACGCAGCTTGGGATGGCCTTCGAGGAAGAAGCCGTACTGGTCGTAGGAAATGCGCAGCTTCTCGGCAAGGTGCGAGGCGCCCTTGCTGGCGTTGATGCCTACTGCGAGGACTACCAGATCGCAGGGCACTTCCACGCGTTGTCCGAGCAGGGTGTCTGTGCCGCAGACAATGAGCTGGCCTGTGCCGTCGGGGTAGATCTTGGAAACGCGGCCGCGGATGTACTCTGTGCCGTATTCCTCCACTGCCCTGCGGGTGAACTCGTCGTAGAGCTTTCCTGCAGCGCGGATGTCCATGTAGAAAACGTAGGACTGGGAATCCGGGATGTGGTCCTTGGTGAGGACTGCCTGTTTGGCCGTGTACATGCAGCAAAAGCCGGAGCACAGGGGGCGACCAATGGACTTGTCGCGCGAGCCCACGCACTGAATGAAGACAATGCGCTTGGGTTCCCTGCCGTCAGAGGGGCGCTTGATGTGGCCGCCAGTGGGGCCCGAGGCGTTTAAGAGACGCTCGTACTGCAGGGAGGTAATGACGTCGGGGTACTTGCCTCCGCCGTACTCCTCGTACACGGTCCAGTCCATGAGATCGTAGCCTGTGGCTGCGATGACGCTGCCGACCTTGACGTTGATGATCTCGTCCTTGCGCTCGTAGTCAATGGCCTTGGTGGGGCAGATCTTGGCGCAGATGCCGCATTTTCCGGTGGTGAGCTTGCGGCAGTAGTCGGGATTGATGGAGGCGCGCTTGGGTATGGCCTGGGGGAAGGGAATGTTGATGGCAGTGGTGAGGCCGACATTCTCGTTGAATCGGTCGGGCACGTTCTTGCTCGGACACTTTTCCGTACAGGCTCCGCAGCCGGTGCACTTGTCCCAATCCACGTAGGTGGTCTTCTTGCGTATGGTCACGTCGAAGTTGCCAACGTAGCCAGTGATGTCCTCCACCTCGGAAGCGGCATAGAGGGTGATGTTCGGATGCTGGGCCACGTCCACCATCTTGGGGCCAAGGATACAGGCCGAACAGTCGACGGTGGGGAAGGTCTTGTCGAGCTTTGCCATCTTGCCGCCGATGGTGGGCTCCCTTTCGACCAAGATGACCGGAATGCCGCCTTCAGCGCAGTCGAGGGCAGCCTGAATGCCGGCTATGCCGCCGCCGATGATGAGCACCTTCTTGGTGACATCAAAGGACTGGGAGTAGAGCGGACGGTTGTTGCGCAGTTTGGCAACTGCCATGCCGATAAGCTCGCAGGCCTTGTTGGTATTGGCTTCCTTGTCCTTGCCGATCCAGGAAACGTGTTCGCGGATGTTGGCCATTTCGAACATGTAGCGGTTGAGGCCTGCACGCTCCACTGTGCGGCGGAAGGTGGGCTCGTGCATGCGCGGCGAACAGGAGGCCACGACAACACCGGTGAGCTCGTAGTCGTGAATGGCCTTCTCGATGGCTGCCTGGCCGGGCTCGGCACAGGTGTACATGATGTCCGCGGCGTAGACCACATCGGGAAGGGAGAGGGCACTTTCGGCAGCGGCCTTGCAGTCAACTGTTCCCGCAATGTTGCTGCCGCAGTGACAGACAAAAACGCCTATTCTCATGCTGCGCCTCCTGTGGCTTCCATGCGGGCGGTGTTGAGGGCCTGGATGCGGTCCACAATCCTGTCTGCGCTGACAATGAGCTTGCCAAGACCCAGAGTCTTGGGATCACAGCCGAAGGCAAGTCCCATAAGCTGAGTGTAGTACAAAACCGGAATCCGGAACCTGGCATTGGCCTGCCTTTCGGCCTGTTTCTGGCGCAGATCAAGATTCATCTGGCACAAGGGACAGCACACGACAATGCAGTCCGCTTCCATCTTGGTTGCCACGTCGAGAATGCGGCCGGAGTTCACGGAGGTGAGCGGACGGTGCGGGATGCCGGCGGACGCGCCGCAGCATTCCGTCTTCAGGGGAAAGTCGATGATGCTGTCTGCTCCACAGGCTGTGAGCAGTTCCTCCATGAGGGTGGGGTTTTCCGGATCCCCGAAGTTCATGAGATCTGCGGGCCTGCTCATCAGACAGCCGTAGTAGGGAGCGATGCGGATGCCGGCAAGGCTCATGCGCACATGCTTCTTGATGTCCTCAGCAGAGCAGAGCTTGCCTATCATCTGCATGACCGAAGTGGCTTCGGGCAGGCTTTCCGGGGAAGGCTCGTCCAAAAGCTCGTCCACGCGCTTTTTGAAATCGGGGTTTTTCATCCTCTCCTTGGCGTGGAGCAGGTTGGAGAGGCAGCTCGGACAGGGTGTCATGACAACGTCTGCACCCTGCTTTGTGGCCTGCACGAGGTTTCTTGTGCAAAGGGCTGCGGAGAGTTCCGTGCTCACTGCGTGGGCAGGCGTTGAGCCACAGCAGTTCCACTGGTCGATTTCGCTGGAAACAATGCCCAGGATGCGGCACACCTCGTTTGAGGAAAGTTCGTAGTCGAGGGAAGAACCCTTGGCAGAACAGCCGGGATAGTAGCCTATTTTCATGGACGTACTCATGGACGGACTCCTTCTCGCTTTGCCCTTTCCTCATAGCGCTTGAAAATGCGGGCAACAGCCTTGGCTCCACCTTCCGGCACAACATGGGGCTTGAATCCAAGCTTGCCCTTGCTAAGAGCGCCTGGCGCAAGATCCACGTCCGTGGTCAGGCGCAGGGAGCGCAGCATGTACAAAACCATGGTTCCGATTTCAAAGCTGCGTCCAAAGGCACGGACAGTGTTGAGGAAGGAAAGCCAGAACTTGTTCATGACAGGGACGTTGACCCTGTTTTCCCGTCTGGCCATGTGGCGCAACGTCTCCATGACATTGGCAACATCGATGTTGTTGGGGCAGCGCAGGCTGCACGTCGAACAGGACAGGCACATCCAGATGGATTTGGAGTTCAGCACCTTGTCCTTGAGTCCCAGCTGCACGGCGCGCATGATCTGATTGGTCTGCAGATCGTAGGTAAAGGCCGCGGGACAGCCCGCGGAGCAGTTCCCGCACTGATAGCAGTTTGAGACCTTTTGCCCGCTTTCGGCCTCGACCTCCCTAATGAAGGAGAGGTCTCGCCCGTGGACAATGTTTAATGGGGTATCTTGCATGGCAACTCCTCAGAAAAACCCGTTGGCAAGACGGATGGGTTTGAGGCGAGATGTGACGCTAGTCACAAGAGGCCTGTGCAAGCAGTTTCTTGGGCACAGGCCTCTGAAGATATGGACTTTACCGATAACTGTACCCTTTTTCAGCAACAAAGGCTAGAGGGGAGAGAATTTTGCGGCAAAAGGCACCCATGGCCAAGGTGTCGGGATAAGGCCGGATTGCTGTCACCTGCCCTTGCAGCGAGGATGCCCGCAAGGCCCGCTCGGCTGGCCCTGCATGGTCGTATCCTGTCAATATCCCGAACTTTTGCAGTTTTGTTGCGCTTTTCGTGACTGGCAGGGCCTATGGGAGAAAGGGGGAGAGACTCTTGCAAAAATATCGCTTTTGGCAAAAAAAAGGGTCGAAAACTCGAAGCTCCGGAGAGCCCCGGGGGATTGCAAGCACCAAAAAAAGCCTCTTCAGTGAGAAGAGGCCTTGGGCCACGAAGCCTTCGTGGCAGGGAGAACAAATGCCAAACCACGACTACCTTATTCTGCACGGCATCAATCTCAACATGTTTGGTCGTCGCGATGCGAGGGTGTACGGCACGGCCACGCTGGAAGACATCAACCGCGCCCTGCTCAATGTCGCAAGCCAGATGGGCGTGCGCCTGGACTTTTTTCAGTCCAACCACGAGGGGGCCATGGCAGAGCGCATACACCGCGCCCTGGACGACGGGACCAGGGGCGTTGTCATCAACGCTGGCGCCTGGACACACTACAGCTACGGCCTTCTGGACGCTCTGAATATCCTGTCTGTGCCCATTGTGGAAGTGCACATGTCCCATGTGGCGAGCAGGGAAGAGTTCAGACGCCATTCCGTCATAGCCCCTGCCTGCTGCGGCACAATTGCCGGCTTTGGGGTGAACAGCTACCTTCTTGGGCTCATGGCCCTGGATCAGGTGGTGCAGGAGCGGGAAGCGAAGCTGCGCAGGGCGGAAGAGGCCTGCACAGGGCCAATACCTGGCATGATACCGGACCCCTTTGCCAGCTAGGGGCCCGGTACAGGGCATTTTTTAGGCAAACTGCCTGCGGGCAGCGGCAAAGCCTTCCTTCGAATTGCGGATGACGGATTCGTCCACGCAGAACGCGAGCCTGAAGTAGCCGGGGCAGCCGAAACCCGAGCCAGGCACGCCGAGCACGCGCTGGGAGGTGAGCACCTCGATGAAGGCCTTGTCGTCTGCTATGGGAGATTTGGGGAAGAAGTAGAAGCTTCCGCGGGGTATGTTGAACTCGTAGCCGGCCTCGGTGAGCACTTCGGCCATGGCGTTGCGACGCCTTGTGTAGATCTCTACGTCAACACTTGCGCCAAGGGCTGCGGCCATGATGTGCTGGCCTATGATGGGCGCGTTCACATAGCCAAGGATACGGTTTGTGATGGTGAGGGCTGCCATGAGCTCTCCCCTGTTTTCCAGCAAGGGCGAGACGGCTATGTAGCCTATGCGCTCGCCTGGCAGGGAGAGGTTCTTGGAGAAGGAGCTTACGCACACGGCATAGGGGTAGAGGGGCAGCACCGAGGGCACCTCGGCTCCGTCGTAGGCAAGGAAGCGGTAGGGCTCGTCGGAAATGAGCCAGACGGGATGGTTGTATTCCCTGGTCTTTTTCTCGAGCAGGGACACAAGCTCCTTCAGTTCCTCAAGGGTGTAGATGGCACCAGTGGGGTTGTGGGGAGAGTTGATGAGCACGGCCCTGGTCCTTGGGGACATTGCCTTTTCCAATGCCTCCACATCCGGGGCAAAGGTGTCCTTCTTGCTTGGCACTGTGGCAAGGGTGCCGCCGTGGTTGGCAACATAGAAGCCGTATTCCACAAAGTAGGGCGCAAAGGTCAGCATTTCCTCGCCGGGATTGATGATGGCCTTGAGCAGGGCGTTCAGGGCAGAGGCAGCGCCTGCGGAAAGCAAAACGTCGTTTGCGGAAAGCTCGACGCCCTGTTCTTTCGAAAGCCATTTGGCAAGGGCCTCCCTGGCCCAGGGGGCGCCGGCATTGGGCGTATAGCCAAAGGCAAAGGCCTCGTGGGCCTTGTCTGCAAAGGCCTTCAGGCCGTCCACAACCTCTTTCGGAGCGGGAAGATCGGGATTGCCCAGGGAAAAGTCGTACACATTTTCTGGCCCGTATTTTTTCTTGAGCTCAATGCCTGCCTCGAACATGCGGCGGATGAGCGAAGAGTTCGCGACATAGCCCTGAACGGTCTGGGAAAGCAGTTCCATATGTTTTTGTCTGCGCTGTTAAGCCTGGCACAAGCAGGGGAGAGAGCGCAGCCTCCGTAAGAATTCTCCTGATGATGAATACGCAAGGCCCTTGTCTTCCCCTGTGCCCCTTGGGTCTCAAAAGCCCCTGAGGCGCACGGGAAGCCTGAGGCCAGCCGCAGTATTGTCTTGCAAGAAGAGGCTGGCCTGTCAAGCTGCGCCACCCCCGCCTTTGGCGGGGTGAAACAGGAGCAGACCGCATCCTTTCCCCTGTCACAGGGCAACAAAAAAGGGAGGAAAGTCTTCCTCCCTGTATCTGAAGTACAAATCCGGCTGGCTGTACCGTCTGACTGTACAGTTTGATTGTGCCGGATGAACAGTCTATTCGAGGGTGATAAGGTAGTCGCTGATGGCCAGGGGCTGGGACAAGTCCTTGCTCATGCAGTAGACTGTATAGCGGTAGGTCTTTTCGCTGGGATTGGAGGGGCAGGGGCTGCGGTACATGTTGAGCAGACCACCCTCGGGAATGATGTCCGCGCCGTCGGAATTCAGGCCGCCGTACACCCAGCGTCCCCCGCCAATGTAGCGCTCGGGAGAAGTGCCCACCAGGGAGACGCGAACCTCGTAGTAGCTGGTTCCTCTCGGGGGATTGTACACCGTGATTTCGGGAGAGATGCGCGAACAGCGATGCCTGTCGCCGAAATTGACCTCCACCCGTGTGCCTTCGGGTTCGTCTGGCGTGTTGGAAGCAGCACAACCGGCGAGAAGGGAAGATCCAAGAAGCACGCAGGAGAAGAGAAGGCACGAGAGACGGCCCATGGGAACCTCCGGAAAAGGGGCAGAAATTTTCTATAAATCCTAGCGCAAGGGCATTGCTTTGGCAAGACAATGAAAAGTGATTTCAGCGCTGGCCAGCGCCGAAGAACACGCATGTTCCAGGAAACGGCAGGAATGTGTGGCAAGTCTCTTCCCAGAGAGCGAATACCGTTGCGTGATCCTCAGGTGGCAGACAGGTGAAAAATCGCGCAAAGCCGGATTTCCCTGCGCATTTTCTCCCAAACCCTGTCTTTTTCAGGGGAAGGTCTTTTCCAGCACCCCTGTTTGCAGGGACAAAAAAACGGCGGACAAGCCGCCGTTGAAAGGTTGGGAAACTATTCGTCGTCCTCGTTTCTGGGGGTGAGCTTTGCCTCAACCCTTGTGCGTATGCGACGGCGCTCCTTCGTGGCCTCGGCTTCCTGGATGCGCTTGAGGGCAGGAATGGGCAGGCCGTTGTACATGGGCCAGAAGCCGGGGTAGAGCTCTGTCAATATGCTCGGATTGTTCAGGGAGAAGCCCTGGTTGTGGCGAACGCAGGCGCAAAGTGCCAGGGCGTGGGCCCAGGCCGGGGAGGGCGCAGTCCACAGGGGACCGTGCTCGCCTTCGTGCTCAAGGGGCGAAATTTCCGTGTTCAGGATCTTCAGACCGCAGGCTCTGGAGAAGCTTTCGCCTTCCCTTGCGATCTCGGGATCGATATTCTGGGGCACTGTGGCGTGTCCATGCTTCAGAGCCTGGGCGCAGGCAAGGGCAAAGGGCAGGGTTGCAAGGCTTTGCGGAAGGTTCTCGGGAACGGTCAGGGTCACGTCGGGAAGCTCGTACTTGCTGCCGGCCTCAAGGCGTACCCTCGAAGCGTCTGCGGTCAGAGAAAGGTTGAGCTGACCAAGGAGAGCCTCGACGGCACTTGTTTCAACGCCTGCAGGCCAAAGACCTCTTAAGGAGATGGTTCCGCCAAGCACGGGAGCGAGGGAAAGAACAAGGGCGCTCAAACCGGGATCCATGGCAATTTCGGGCTCTGCGGGAAGGGTACCCTCCCAGGGAGCGATGTGAAGCCTGCTTCCCTCTTCCCTGATTTCGCAGCCTGCCATGGAAAGGGTGGGCAAGAGGAAGGAAAGCATGGACGAGCGCGCACCAGCGTCAAGGGCGCCCAAATCGATGACAATCTGCCTGCCGTAGAAGGGGGCTGCGATAATGAGGGCTTCCACAAATTCCGCAGGCAGATCCGCAGGAAGGACGATGGTATCCGGCAAAAGCCCGGAGCACTCCACTCTCAAGGGCAGGCCCTCGGTCTTGGGCACAAGGGGAATGATGCGGGAGCCAAGCTCGGGCAAAAAGTGGCGCAGGGGCGTAAAGTTTGCGAGCCTGAGCTCGGTTCCGCCGCTGAACCTTGTGTGTCCCGGCCTTCCGATATAATGGGCAAGGCCAAGGTAGAAGTTGAAGGGATTCTTGCCCACGTGCAGGACCTTGTCCGGCGTGCCGGCAGGGGTGCAGTCCGTGCCGTGACGGATGACATTGCCGTCGCGGTGCAGATTGGCTCCCATGAGGTTGAACATGTGCACGCAGTCGGACACTGCGTCGTTGACAAGGGCCTTGCCTATCTGCAGGGGCTTGCCTGTCATGGCAGCAATGGCAATCCACACCTGGGTTGCATGCTGATCCCTGGGACCTTCCATGTCGATGTTGACGGGTTTTTGCTGGGGGGCAAGGTTGAAGGCCGTCCTTCTTGTCTGGTTTTCCTCGGAGGGCGGAGGCAGGAAGTCCACTTCCTGCAAAAGATTGAACAGACGGCTGGTGAGCAGGGGGTCGGAGCTGATTTTCGAGGCCTGTCCTTCCCATGACTCACGCAAGAATCTTTCGTCCTGGGGGGTAAGTCTGTTTGATCCCCGCATCATGCGCACAAGCACGTTGTGGCGCTGCAAGAGGAGGGAAAGAATCTGTCTGTCTATGTCCCTGACGGTTTCCCGCATGGGCGGGCGCTTTTCCTGACTCGCGTCGTTCATCAAAATAGTTCGGCGCGGTACCACCCGGCAAAAGCTGGGAGAGAGCGCCGCCTCCTGTGTTGTGTTGAGGTGTGGGAGAGAAGGAAGGCGTGCGCCGCAAGGACGGCACATCTGCTTTCCTTTTGTCTTGGACATTGCTGTCTTTGCGGTCCTCTCAGCTGCTATGAATCCGTGGCAATTACTGAACAGGCCCTTGGGATGGCAATGCACGGGAATTGGAAGCTCCTGACAGGAGGAAGGGTCCTCGAAGCCAGGGAAGAAGGGGCATATACCCTAGCACGTGCATGGGCGCAAGCAAAATGAGGGCCTTGAGCCCATTTTTTGCAAGAGCATGGGGCTTTTTGAACCAACTCTGCCTGCGCATTCCCCACTCGTAAGAGTGGGGTTAGCAGGCAGGTTATCCTGTTGTAGTTTGTATAACGGGTCGTAAACGCAAAAGAAACAAAAGGTAACTTTGGTATGTGTGCGTGATAGCCATTTCAGTATTGCTAAAGAGATAAAAGTCTGTTATGTCAAGTCCTTTCATCTTCCACCTGTTCTGCGCATGAGCCGGGAGGACGGCACAATGCAGATTTTCTCCAGCTACAAGGTTCGAATTGCCGAAAGCAATCAGAAAATCTCCAGGGGCTTTATCGATACACTCGAGCTATATCGTAGGGCCACCGACTATTTCATTGAGCGCATTCGGGAGCACTGGGGCAGCATTTTTGTGCAGGAGATGCCGGAATACAAGCAGATCAACCTGAGTTCCCGGGATGTTTTTACTACCACGGGTCTAATTCAGCTGAGGATCTGTACTAGTATACATACTTATCTCTCTGTAAATATAGTATAAAGCTTCAAGCCGT
>NZ_NFJC01000034.1 GCF_002159665.1 Desulfovibrio sp. An276 | reverse complement strand
TGTCCTTGCCAGACACTTTGATACACCTTTCATACTCTCGGTGATTCCGTCACCTACCCTTTGAACGGTCCGGGGGTTCTGCCCAGCGGCTTCTGCATCGCACATGTTCATGTCTGAAATTTCAGCGCCTGTGATGGTTGTTTAGAAGTTCAGGCCTTCGCCTCCAAAAGGAGGGTACTACGCCCTCTGCTGACTCCTCACAGCAAGCTTTACTCCGGCATTGCTGCCGTCTGTGAGGCCTCCCCGGGTAAGACACAGCACTTTCCCACTTATACCCACCGCATTTACCTTCGTGTCTTCCGTGCAGCTATTGGACTTTGAGTCTCTTGGCCCTCTCATCCGACACGCCAGCCTCGTATACGGTTTCTGTTCGTTAGGTCAGTGGTTTGCCATAGACTTCCTTCAGAACTTGCCTCGCGACAAGCCCCTTGTCTTTCGGCTCGAGGTTCCCACTGCCGGGCCCTCAGAGGTCTTTCACCTCCTAGTACTGCGCCATGCCGAGCGCACCAAAAAAAAGGGGCTTTCGGAATTTTCCGAAAGCCCCTTCAATTTCAAGGTGTCTTGTCTGCTTCTTGCGACTACTTCTTGCCCAAGGGGACAAATTCCTCAACGCCCGAGCAGAAGGCTATGCCAAGACCTTCCTGCTGCAGGAACTCCGAGGTGCGTATGGCCTCAAGGATGTCCCTGGACTTGTCCGTGCCTGCCAGAATGAGAAGTATGTCCTTTTCCGGCACGATGGTGAGCCCAAAGAACTTGCCATCCTCTTCCCTGGCAGTTCCCCTGCCGTGCAGTATGGTGCCGCCCGTGGCTCCGGCCTTGCGGGCCACGGACATGATGTCTTCAGCGTAGCCTGCGTTGACTATGACAGTGATGAGTTCGTGGCTTAATGTGCTCATGCTCGTTTCCCTGGCAAGCGAAAGTACGCTTGCTCTGTGCAGTGCAAATACGTCGATGACAAAGAGGATACCCTTGACCTTCTTGCTCACCCACTCCGATGTCTGAAGCGCCCGTTTTATGTTTTGGGCAATGTCGGGGGTTGCAAGGGTGAGGACTATTTCCTTTCTGCTGTCCCCAAGGCCAAGGACCTGCATAAGGTCGCTCTTTGCCGTACCGCGCCCCAAAAGAATGGTTCCCCCTGTGGCTCCGGCCTCCTTGGTTATGCTGACAATGCGCTCTCCGTGCTTGCGATCCACTATGCAGCACAAAAGCTTGCAGCCATCCATGGTGGCAGTGGCAAGACCTGTCTTACTGCTCTCCATTGTTCTTCTCCCTTCTTGCAGCCCTGCTGCGTTCCCTGCGCTCCAAAAGAAGCCTTTGTTCCTTTCTGTGGAACAAGATGCCCAGGATCTGAATGGTGATGAGGGGCATCATGGCAATCATGGCTATAACGCCAAAGGCGTCCGTGATGGGATTGCCGCCAAGGGCCGAGGAAGCGCCAAGGGTAAAGGCCAGGATAAAGGTGGAAGCCATGGGCCCGGAGGCAACGCCGCCAGAGTCGAAGGCTATGGCTGTGAACATGTTCGGGCAAAAGCGTGTGAGACCCAGGGCAAGGACGTAGCCCGGGACAAGCAGCCACCACAGGCTGATACCGTAGATAACGCGCATCATGGAAAGGCATACGGCTATGGCAACACCGCAGCACAGGGACACCAGCATGATGTTGCGCTTTATGTGGCCGCCGGACACTTCCTCGATCTGTTCGTTCAAGACCCACACGGCAGGCTCGGCACAAACCACCACGGCTCCGAGCACAAGGCCAACCACCATGAAGATCCACTTGTGTCCGAAGGCAGCCAGGGACGCACCAAGGATGCTGCCTGCAGGCATGAAGCCGCCCTGCACACCCACAAAGAAGAAGACAAGGCCTATGAAGGTGTAGACAAGGCCAACGCTCATGCGGATGAGCTGCTTTCTAGGCATCTTGATGAGAAAGAGCTGGAATACAATGAACATGGCAACCAGGGGTGCCAGGGCCATGCTCACCTCGTGCAGGACAGTTGGAACGCGCCCAAGAAACATGGCTGCAAGGGAGAGTTTTTCCCCTGCCTCGGTTGCGGCTGCCTCTGCCTGTGCCTGGTTTTCCGGCGAGAGGAGGCCAAGGATCACCACAGCCAAAATGGGGCCAATGGAGGCAAGGCCAATGAAGCCGAAGCTGTCCTGTTCCGCGTGCCTTCCTCCGCGCACAGAGGCAACACCAATGCCCAGTGCCATGATGAAGGGCACAGTCATGGGGCCGGTTGTTGCTCCGCCAGCGTCAAAGGCTATGCCCTGGAATTCGGCAGGAGCAAGGGCTGCGCAGACAAAGAGCAGGATGTAGAAGCCCGAGAGGGCCAGCTTGTAGGAAAAGTTGAGGAGGATGCGTCCTACTGCCACGAGCACGAAAAGGCCCACGCCCATGGCTATCATGAAGACCAGGGCCTTGCTCGATATGGCAGGATTGACGCTCAGGACCTGCTGGGCGAGCACGTGCACGTCCGGCTCTGCAATGGTGATGAGAAAGCCTATGACAAAGGCGGAAACAAGCAGGAGGGCCACGTTTCGTTTCGAGGTGATGGCAGCACCTGCCTTTTGCCCAATGGGCACCATGCCAAGCTCTGTGCCGTGCAGAAATATGCCAAGGCCCACTATGACAAGCGCCCCGCCGACAAGAAAGGGCGCGAAGGCATCACCCATGGGAGCAATGGTCAGGTGCAGCAGGATCCCGATGGCCATGATGGGAATGACCGAAATGACGGATTCCCGGATTTTTTCAAATAGCTGCATGCGTATGTTCTCATGATTGAGGGTGAAAAGGATATTTTGTGTGAGCGGGGGATGAGGAAAGGCTTTTCCTCTTGTTGAGAGACTTGCACCATATGCGGGAAAGGCCGGAAAGACAAACAAAAATCGGACCTTGCGGGCAATTGGTGCGAGATACGGATGTTGCAAAATCCGAATACCGGGGTTTGGGACAAAAAAAAGAGGGGCGGCAGTAAAAACTGTCGTCCCTCTTGAAATTCAGGCTGCGAGCTCTAGGGCTTGCAGGGGCCGGATGCTAGTACATTCCGCCCATGCCACCCATGCCACCCATGCCGCCCTGGGGCATGGCAGGAGCTGCGCTCTTGGGCTCGGGCTTGTCGGAGATGGCGCACTCTGTGGTGAGGAGCAGAGAAGAGACGGAAGCTGCATTCTGCAGGGCCACACGGGTCACCTTCTTCGGGTCGATGACGCCGGCCTTGAAGAGGTCCTCGTACTCGCCGGTAGCGGCGTTGAAGCCGAAGCCGTCCTTGCCGTTGCGCACCTTCTCGACAACCACGCTGCCTTCGAAGCCGGCGTTGTGGGCGATCATGCGCATGGGCTCCTCGATGGCGCGGCGGATGATGTTCACGCCAGCCATTTCGTCGTCGTCAGCGGGCTTGATATTGGCAAGAACCTTGGAGACGCGGATGAGAGCGGTGCCGCCGCCAGGAACAATGCCTTCCTCGACTGCAGCGCGGGTGGCGTTCAGGGCGTCTTCCACGCGGTCCTTCTTTTCCTTCATTTCCACTTCGGTGGCAGCACCGACGCGGATGACGGCCACGCCGCCGACGAGCTTAGCAAGGCGTTCCTGCAGCTTCTCGCGGTCGTAGTCGGAGGTGGATTCCTCAATCTGGGCGCGGATCTGCTTCACGCGGCCCTTGATGTCTTCCTTGTTGCCGTTGCCGTCAACAATGGTGGTGTTTTCCTTTTCCACCTTGATGCGCTTGGCCTGGCCGAGATCGTTGAGGGTGAGGTTCTCAATCTTGGTGCCGGTGTCGTCGGAAGCAACCTGGCCGCCGCAGAGGATGGCGATATCCTGCAGCATGGCCTTGCGGCGATCACCAAAGCCGGGGGCCTTCACGGCCACAACCTGCAGGGCGCCACGCAGCTTGTTCACAACCAGGGTGGCAAGAGCTTCGCCTTCCACGTCCTCGGCGATGATGAGCAGGGGCTTGTTGACCTTGGCAACCTGCTCCAGAATGGGGAGCATGTCCTTCATGCTGGAGATCTTCTTGTCTGTGCAGAGGATGAAGGGGTTCTCCATCTCGCAGACCATCTTCTCGGGATCGGTTGCAAAGTAGGGGGAGAGGTAGCCGCGGTCGAAGCGCATGCCTTCGACAACGTCCATGGTGGTGTCAAGGCCCTTGGCCTCTTCAACCGTGATGACGCCTTCCTTGCCGACCTTGGCCATGGCCTCGGCAATGATGGTGCCGATGTTGGCGTCAGCGTTGGCGGAAATGGTGCCGACCTGGGCGATTTCCTTCTGGTCGCGGGTGGGCTTTGCAAGGTTGGCGAGTTCGTTCACCAGAGCCTCGACGGCCTTGTCCATGCCGCGCTTGATGGCGATGGGGTTGCGGCCGGCGGCCACAAGCTTCACGCCCTCATGGTACATGGCCTGGGCGAGAATGGTAGCGGTGGTGGTGCCGTCACCGGCAGCGTCGGAGGTCTTGGAGGCGACTTCCTTCACGAGCTGGGCGCCCATGTTCTCGAACTTGTCTTCGAGCTCGATTTCCTTGGCAACGGTCACGCCGTCCTTGGTGATGACCGGAGCGCCAAAGCTCTTCTCGATGGCAACGTTGCGGCCCTTGGGGCCAAGGGTGACTTTCACGGCATTGGCAAGCTTGTCAACGCCATTGGCAAGGCGCTCACGAGCTTTGACGTCATAGATGATTTCTTTAGCGGCCATGATAGGATTTCCTCCTGAATATATATCTCAAACTCTTGTTAGTCGTTGATAATGGCAAGAACGTCGTCTTCACGGAGAACCAGATGGTCAACACCGTCCAGCTTCACTTCCGTGCCAGCGTACTTGTTGAAGAGGACCATATCGCCCTTCTTCACGGTCAGGGCAACGCGGTTGCCGTTGTCGTCCACCTTGCCGGGACCCACAGCGATGACTTCACCCTTGCTGGGCTTTTCCTTTGCTGTATCGGGGATGTAGAGACCGCCAGCGGTCTTTTCTTCGGACTCAAGGCGTTTGACCAGAATGCGGTCATTCAGCGGCTGCAGTTTCATAGCGGATATTCCTCCATACGCTTTATTACTGACTAATTTGTTCTGCCGGAACCATGCCTGGATATTTGGGCTTCCCGGCTTTGTTTGGGGTGGTGTTCCTGCATCGGGATACAAGATAAGGCAGGGAGTGAAATTGAGAAGGGGGGAGAGCAAAAATTTTTTTCATTCCTCTGCATCCATGACTGGAAATACAGGGAATTTCGGTTGGTTGAACACTGATTTTACTCCAGTGTTCAGTTTGCCCAAAAAGCCTATGTCCCGCTTTCCCGAAAACTGGAAAAACACGTAATGCCGGAAAGTTACTCTCTGTTTGGGACAGGGTTCCTGCCTGCCCCAAACAGAGGACAAAAAAGCCCCGCCTGGCCTCTTGTTTTCAAGGGGCCAGGCGGGGAGAGTATCTGTCTGGGAGGGATTTTTCCTAGGCCACGCAGATCTTGTCCGAGGTGAGGATTTCGATATTGTTTTCGCGAAGCACGGAAATGGCCTCGTCCACCTTGTCGAAGCGGAAGATCATGGTGGCGGACTGGGCAGTCTTGGTCACAAAGGCGTACATGTACTCGACGTTGATGTTCTTGCTGGTCATAAGCTGCAAAATTTCGTCAAGGCCGCCCGGCCTGTCGTCCACATTCACTGCCACAACATAGGTGAGGCCCAGGGTAAAGCCCCTTTCCTTCAGAAGTTCCTGGCCCTTTTTTGCATTGCACAAGATCATGCGCAAGATGCCGAAATCCGAGGTGTCGGCAAGGGAGAGGGCGCGGACATTGAGCCCTGCTTCGGCCAGCACGTGCGTCACTTCGGAAAGACGTCCTGCCCTGTTTTCCAGAAATACGGAAATTTGTTCTGTCTTGAACTCGTTCAATTGATCAGCCATTGCTAGCTCCCCTGTATCAGACCCGGCAGGGCCGTGCTTGCTTGTAGTTTCCCCAATCCTTTGCTGTGCAAAGAAAGCCACGCAAAAAGCGTGTCCCTATATTTGGATTTTTTGTTAGGAACGAGTGGTCTCTTCCTCGTCCGTCTTTTTCTTCTCTGCCTTGGGGGTGATGTCTATTTCATCCGGCTCGGAAGTGGCCTTTTTGAAGTTGCGAATGGCCCGACCAAGCCCTCCGCCGATTTCCGGAAGCTTCTTGGCTCCGAAAAGGACAAGTACAACCAGAAGGATGATCAGGATTTCCTGCATTCCGATTCCCATTTTTGCCACTCCTTGAAAGAAAAAGATTGCTCAAGAGGGGACCAGGGCATTTAAGTGCCAGGCCTTTCCTGTTGGGCTAGGCAAACATAGCGCCGCCCTGTCCTTGCGGTCAAGAGAGAAAAGAAAAAGGGCATGCCCGATCCTGTGGGCCGGTTATGGACCGGCTGTGGAGCGAAATCAGGATCTTCTCTTGCGCACCTTGGTCTTGCCGCTCTTGCGGGGCTGCTTTTTTGGATTCTTGCTCACATGGGCCTTCTTGCGCACTATCTTCTTGCGTTCCGAGGAGACGAGATTGCGCTTGGAGTTGCCGTCAACGGCCTGGCGGAAGAGGCGCGCGTTGTTCGGGTACTTGTGGGCAGCTGTCAGAAGGATGTTGCCTGCCACCGATCTCTTGGTCTTGGTGCGCGCGCCAAGCAGGACGATGAGGATCTTGTTGTTGCCGCGCTGGGTTGTGAGGATGATGTTGTAGCCAGAGGCCTGTGTAAAGCCGGTTTTAAGTCCATTGACGCCCCTTGATCCCAGGAAGGGATTGGTTGTGGGGTGTGTTCTTCCATGGAAGACATAGGAATCCATGGCGTGGATGCGGGCAGCCGAAGGGTATTTGCGAAGGTATGCGGATGCAAGGCGCATCATGTCGCGGGCAGTGGTGAGCTGGCCCGCTGCGGGAAGGCCAGTGGGGTTTTTGAAGACAGTGCCCTTCATGCCAAGGCGTCTTGCCCTCGTGTTCATGGCGTTCACAAAGGGCCTTTGCCTGCCGCTGACCTTGAGGGCAAGGGCTGTTGCTGCGTCGTTGCCAGAGGAGATGATGGTTCCCTGCAAAAGCTGTGATATGGTTACGCGTTCGCCTGCCCTGAGGTTCATGGTAGAGCCACCGACCCGTGCGGCCTCCCTGGGTATGCGCACCCTGGTGTTGCGGGTAAGCCTGCCTTCTGCCAGGGCGTCGTGCACAAGCATGGAGGTCATGACCTTGGTCAGCGAGGCAGGGGGAATGCGCAGATCCGCATTTTTCTGGTAGAGGATGCGCCCTGTGGTCATGTTGAGCACTATGGCGGACTTGACCGGTATGCCTGCCTGGACTTCTCCGGAAAACAAGGTCAGGGGAAGAAGCAGGGTGCACAAAAACAGGCCCAGGAGAAGGATGCGGCCTTTTTGCCGCAGGGAAAGGGTGGCGAAACCGGGTTTTGTGGACAACAAGGGAAGAGATTCCTTCTGGAGGAGATTAGGGAGATTGGGGTGATTGTTGAGCGTTGCGAAAAGATCTTGCCCTAGACCTGTTTTTTGCCATCCCTGACGCTCAAGGATTGCAGAAAGTCCGGGTAGGCAAGGTTGCCTTCCTCCATGGCCTGGATGGCAAAGGCTAAGAGCACAGGTCCAAGGATGATGCCAATGGTTCCGAAGGCAGAGATGCCGCAGAGTATGGCAAGGATGAGGACAAGGTAGGAGGCCTTGATGCCTGTCTTCAAAAAGAGGGGACGCAATATGCTGTCAGCTGTGGAGACAACAAGCACGCCCCACAAGACAAGGGCCAGGGCTTTCATGGGAAGGCCGCTGAACCACAGCTGAAGGCTTAGGGGCACCCAGATGAGGGCAGTGCCGAGAACGGGGATGGGGGCTACCAGGGCTGCAAGCAGTCCCCAGAAGGCAAACTGGCTTATGTCCACCATGGCGAAGCCCAAGGCGCACAAAAAACCCTGGATCAGGGCAACGAAGATGACGCCAAGGAGGATGGCGCGCAGGGCCTGGCGCATGGCAAGCACAAAGCGGTGCAAAACCTGGGGGCGAAGGTGCAGGATGCGGGCTGTGACAAGGTGTATGCGGGCAGCGTAGATGGTAAAGATGATGGACAGTGCAAAGAAGAGGAAGAAGCTCCAGAGCACGTTCATGGTGCCGCCAAGGACATTGAAGCCGTTGTTGATGAGCGTTGTCACAGTATCCGTGGAAAAGTTGGTGAGATAGGCTGCCAGGGTGTCCAGATAGGTCTGAAGTTCTTCTGTCAGGCGCGCAAGCAGGGGCATGGACTCGAAGCGCGCGATAAGATTGTCCAGATAGGCTGCCCATTCCGGGGGAAGCTGGAAGTTGTGCTCCCACAGTTCCTTCAGGCGCGCGTAGCCTGCGCCAATCTGCGGTGCGACAAGAACCATAAAAATGGTTATGGGCACGGCTATGGAGACAAAGATGACCGCAAAGGAGCCGGCTATGGGAAAGCTGTGCAAAAAGGCCAGCTTTATCCTTTGTCTGCGAACATGAACAAAGCGCACAGCAGGCCCGGGATTGGTGGCGAGGAAGAGCTTGAGATTGAGCTCTGTGCGCCTGCGCATGCGCCTTGCGTACTTGCGCAGTGCCCTGTAGAGCGGCATCGAAAGGCAGGCAAGGCAGCCAGCCAGAAAGACAGGGGTGGGGCTGGGCCACAAAAGCCCGACCCAGGCGAGCCCTGCCAGCAGATACATGAGCCGCGGCATGAGAAGTGAGGTGTTCATGAATTGGGACTCCCGCTGGCTGCGGCATTGGCATTGAGACACTGTGGCACAGGCTTTTGGGCGCGCATAAGGGACGAGAATGAGGGACACGCATGATGGACGCGCAATCCCCCTGGGCATCCCCTGTCACAACCTTGCCACAAGCCCCTTGCTTAAGGCGTAGGGCACACGATTGCAAGCGAAAAGCTTTTTGTTCCGCCTGCAGGCGCTGACTCTTTCCCTGATGCTTTCGGTGGCGCTTTCTCGGTGGCGCTTTCAGTGATGTGTTCCCTGATGGGCAAGGGCAAAGAAAAAGGCAGGATTGTTTCCTGCCTTTGCCATGAAACCTATTCCTCGACTACTTTTGAGCCCAGGAACTCGATCTTCGTGATTTCGTAGACAACGTTGCCGCGGGGAATCTGCACAGTGACCTCTTCCCCTTCCTCGTGGCCGAGAAGGGCCTTGCCCACAGGAGACTGGTAGGAGATGGTCTTCTTGCTTGCATTGGCCTCGTCCGGGCCGAGGATGGTGAACACCTTTTCCTCTTCCGTGTCCACGTCAACCACTGTGACCGTACAGCCGAACACGACCTTGCTTCCGGAAAGCTTGTCCAGATCAACAATGGTAGCCTGGGCCAGGCGGTTTTCCAGATAGTTGATGCGGGCCTCGTTCATGCCTTGGCGCTCGCGGGCTGCGTCGTAGCCAGCGTTCTCGCGCAAATCGCCCTGTTCGCGGGCCTCCTTGATGGCCTGGATGATGGCGGGACGATCTTCTTTCAGCTGGGCCAGTTCCTTCTCGAGCCTCTGATAGCCCTGAGCAGAAATGGGAATAGCCATGGGATTGCAACCTCCTTGAAATTTCCACGCGCCCGTGGGGTGCGATATATCCTGATATGTGTGCGCCAAGCCTCCCCTGCCCTGATTTCCCTGATGTCCGGGATGGGTAGGGAGAGCCGGCGTCTAGCGCAGGGTAAAAAAAAGGTCCGCTGCAAAAAGGGCAGCGGAACAGCTCGTTCGTATAACGTCGTATGGCGTCCTTGTAGCCGCTCTTGCGGGCAAGGTCAAGGGCGCTTTTTTCTCCTTTTCCCCTGGCCTCAGGGACCCATTTGTCACCTTCCTGCCCCGCATTTGTGTCCAAAGTCTCTCCCGGGCTTTGGCAGAATATCGCAAAGCCCTGGGCAGAATATGACAAAGTATTGCAGAAAAATGCTATTTGCTATACTCAAAGGGCATGGGAAAAGCCCGGGCGTATGTGGTTATCCTTTTGGAATAACTTGACTTTTGTGGGGCGGCTGTTTTGCCTTTTGCAAGCTGCAACCTCCCCCTGGCTCCTTCCCGCCAAAGGCCGCCAGGCGTAGGCGGTCAATTTCCGTGTTGATGATGGAGAGCAGGATGAAGAAATACTTGCGCTATCTTGGACCAGTGATAGTGGCGGCCATTTTTGTTCTGGCTGTATATCTGCTCTACAACAAGCTTTCGAGCTACAGCATAGAGGAAATCAGGGCCAGCATAGATCAGATACATCCTGTGCGCATTGCCCTTTCCCTGGGGCTTGCTGTCGTCAACTACATGATTCTCATTGGCTACGACTGGCTGGCCCTATTGGCCATACACAAGAGGCTTCCGCTTTCCAGGGTGAGCCTTGTGTCCATAGTGGGCCAGGCAGTGAGCTTCAATTTCGGTGCCCTGCTTGGCGGAACAAGCGTGCGCTTTCGCTTCTACTCCGTATGGGGCTTTACCGTACACGATGTGCTTCACCTTATCCTCATTCTGGGTGTGGCCTTCTGGATCGGCGCCTTGGGCTTGAGCGGCCTTGTCTTCATCATAGCCCCGCCGAAGCTTCCCGAGGAACTTCTTGAGCGCCTCCCCCTGCACGATGTGCGCCTTTTGGGCTACGTGCTCCTCTCCATAACCATAGTGTACGTGGCATTGTGCCTTCGCGTGCGCAAGCCCGTGAAGATCTTTGGCAAGGTCTTTGTGTTTCCGACCCCGAAGATAGCCCTGGCACAGATCTTTGTGTCCTGGATTGACCTTGTCTGCGCAGCTGCCTGCATGTGGGTTTTGCTCCCCTCGGCCGTGAAGGTGAGCTTTCTCGAATTTCTGCCGGGCTACCTCATGGCCATGGTGGCAGTCGTTCTCACCCACATCCCGGGTGGTGTTGGCATATTCGAGCTTATCATCATCCACATGACGGACACGCCGCACGAGCAGATGGTCTTTGCGGCAGTGCTTCTCTTCCGCCTCATCTATTATATACTGCCCCTGCTTGTGGCAGCAGTCTTGCTCGCCATCTACGAAATACACCAGCGAAAGAACCTTCTGCACGACGCAGGGCGCTGGCTCTCCGTTCTCTCGCCCATCATTACCTCCTACCTCACCTTTCTCGCAGGCATGGTCCTGCTCATCTCCTCGACACTCCCCAGCAGGGCCTCGGACATAGCCTGGCTTGCAAGCCTTTTGCCGGATGAGCTCATTATGCTGGGACACCTCGTCTGCGCTGTCTCGGGCTGCCTTTTGCTCTTTGTGGCCTTTGGCCTTGGCCAGAGGCAAAAGTACGCCTTCCGCTACGCAGTTGTCTTTTTGAGCCTCGGCGTTCTTGGCGCGCTCATGAAGGGCTTCAGCTGGCCTGCCGCCCTTGTGGCAGCAGTCTTTCTCATTCCCCTGCTGGCTGCGCATTTTCGCTTCTACAGACATTCCTGGATATTGGGCGAGCGCATTCCCTTCTACTGGACGCTTGCGGGGATAGTGGTTGTTGCCTGCAACTTTGCCCTTGGCCTTGCCCTCTACCACACGGAATGGGGGCAGGTGGCCATCATGTCCTTTGACGGTTCGCTCAACGCGGCACGTGTCCGGGTGGCAAACATGGCCATTGCCGTCATGCTGGCAGTCCTGTTCGCCCTGCGCACGTGGCGCATACGCAAGATTGAGAAGAGGGAAGAGGCAGGGACGAACTGACAATTCTGCAAGACAGGAAAACACCCTCCCCGAAGGCCATACAGCCTTTTGGGAGGGTGTTTTGTATTTGTTGTGCTCTTCGCCCTAGCCGTCCTGTTTCGCAGTGTCTTCCACTATCCTGAAATCATAGGCACGTTCCCGCGATGGAAAGACGTCGTAGTGAAGCTCTTCGACAACGCGGTTTTGCTGATCAAAGGTCAGAACCTTCGGCTGTATGTCGTAGAGCTCTTTTCGATCGGCTATGTATTCCGAGGCGCAGATGATGACGGGATCGCCCTTCTGGCAGCATCTGGCTGCAGCGCCGTTCAGGATACAGCAGCGGGTGCCTGGCTCCCCAAAGAGTACATACGTCGAGATGCGCTGGCCGTTGTTCTTGTTCCAGATGTACACGAATTCCAGGGGCAGGATGCCTGCCCTCTCGCAGATTTGGGGATCGAGCGTGACGGATCCGTGGTAGTCCAGATCGCATCCGGTAACGTGAATGCCGTGCAGTTTGGCCCTGAGAACTTCTATCATGGCAAAGGATATGGGTACTCTCGCGTGCTGACTGTCAGTTAGCGCAGGAAGTTTCGGTTTGGTCCCTAGGCGTAGATAAGATCTACCTCATCCGAGCCGTCGCGCTCCTTCAGAAGGACGTCTATGTGTTCCCTGTTGGTGGTCTCGATTTTGCGGCCAATATAGTCTGCCTGTATGGGCAGTTCCCTGTGACCACGGTCAATGAGCACCAGAAGTTCCACCCTGTTGGGTCTTCCGTAGTCCTGCATGGCCTCAAGCGCGGATCTGATGGTCCTGCCTGTGTAGAGCACATCGTCTATGAGAAGGACGGTTGCGCCTGTGATGGGTGTTCTCATGTGCGAGGTACCCACATGGGGGGAGGCCTCCATGCTGGTCCAGTCGTCGCGATAGAGATTGATGTCAAGCGTGCCAAGACCAATGTCGTGTCCGGCCTTTTCCTGAATAAGCCCCTGAAGGCGCCTTGCGAGATCCGCTCCGCGGCGCTCTATGCCCACAAGGACCAGATCCTTGCAGTCGCCGTGCCTGTCGATCACTTCCGAGGCCAGTCTGTCGAGAATGCGGGCTATGTCCTGTTCGCCCAGGATGAGCTTGCGTGCCATGTGTCCTCCTTCGTGTCCTGCCCTGGCAGGCATTGGGGCATGGGTGCCTGAAATGGAATGGATAGAACAAAGACTAGCGCAACTTGCGCATTCTTGTGAAGTGCCGAAAAGTCTGGATTTCGGGAAAAGGAGGGAAGATGGGCTATGCGCTTTGTGGGGAAGAAAAAAGCCAACGTTTTGGAATCAAGTGCAAAGATTTTCCCACGAACGGATATTTTCTGGGTACGGGTTTGACAAGGGGAAGGGAAGAACCTATTTCAATTTGGCCTTTTTGCATCTTGCGCGCGGGGTCTCCTGCGCATGGGAATACCACCATGATCATACTTTCCGACAAGGCCAAAGCCTTTCTCGAGACCTGCTTTCCGAGCAAGGAAAAGCCAACCCTCCGCATCTACGCCATCCCCGGCCCCATGCTCATCCTTGCCATGGACAAGGCAGTGAATGATGAGGACGTGACAGAGGAAAAGGGCGGCTTTACCTTCTGCATGACAAGGGAGCTTATGCTCCTTGTGCGCGAGGTGGAGATAGACGTGGGGCAGACAGGCTTTGTCTGCACGCCCCTTGTGCCCCTGCCAGGGTCGAGCTGCAGCGGCGGCTGCGCAGGCTGTTCGGGCTGCCACTAGCCTTTTGCGGCAATCAGGAATTTTGCGATAGTCCGGCATTTTTGCGACAATCCGGAAAATCCGGGTGTCCGAATTTTTGTCCGGAAAAATACCATCCTCAAACATTCAAGCATTCAATCTGGAGCATCATATGATCAAGATGTCCGACAGCGCGAAGAAGGAACTGGACGCCTTCTTTGCCAGCCATCCCGAAATGAAGAAATCCATCCGCATCTACCTTGCCCCCGGCGGCTGCTGCGGTCCCCGTCTCACCATGGCCCTGGACGAGGCAAACGATGCGGACGTAACAGAGACCCTCGAGGACATGACCTTCTGCATGGCAAGGGAGCTCTCCGAGCAGACCGGCGAGATGAGCCTTGATGTGAGCTACATGGGCTTCACCCTGACCCCCGAGCATCCCCTGGAAAATACCGGTGGCGGTTGCTCCTCCTGCGGCAGCGGCTGCAGCGGCGGTTGCCACTAGAAAATTCGGGCTTCCCCAAAACCCAGAAGCGGGGTCGGGGAAGCCCTTCTCATAGGAGATGAGAGATGTTCAGCGTGAAGCCTGATGCGCAAGCCGCCATAGCCTCCTTTTTTGCCGAGAATCCGGACATAGAAAAGATATTGCGCGTGTATGTGACGCCTGGTTCCTGCAACGGTCCCATGCTCTCCATCATGAGCGATCAGGTGGATCCCACGGACGTGGCAGAAGAGATCGGGGGCATAACCTTTTGCATGGACAAAAACCTTGCCGGTAAGACAGGCCTTGTGTCCGTGATCCTGAAGGATGGGGAACTGGTTGTGCGCCCAGAGCGCGCCTTCATTGATCCCTCTGCCTTTTCCTGCAGCTGCGGCTGTTCCGGGGACTGTTCATCTGGATGCGCTTCAGATTGTGCGTCCGATGGCTGTTCTTCCGGATGCTGCCAGGGCGGGGGCAATCCGCAATAGGGTACAAGTCTAGCTGGGCTTTTGGGAATAAGGAAACGTTTGTGGCCGGGAAACCGGCTTTTTTCATGCATGTTGGGGAAACACATGGGCAGGGAAGAAAGAGAAGCAACAGGCGGAGCACGCGGGACAAGGACCATTGTGCGGGCAGGCTGTGCCACTTTGGCAAGGCTTGCCTTCGAGGCGTATGAGGCTGGGCGCACGGCGGTCCTTGTGGCAGCCTCGCGCGCAGCTCTCGCAGAGCTTGAGGCCTACGCAAGGCTTTTTTGCGCAGACCTTTCCCTTGCAGACCCAAATCCCGCCTGTCCCCTGTGGGAACGTCCCCTTGTGACCATACCGCAGGGCCTTTTGGTGCGCGAAGAGCAGATGGACTGGCCAAGGCGCCTTGCTGCCCTCTACGCCCTGACTACGCAGGGGCCCCACATCGTGGTCGCAAGCGTGGAAAGCCTTGTGCTGCGCCTGCCTCCAAAGGACTTTTTTGCAGGCGCAAGCGTCGATCTTGCACCCAATGCTACCTTTCCCCCTGAAGAATTGCTCGGGCGGCTGGATACGCTTGGCTACACGCGCGTGCCCATGGTGACGCGCCCTGGCGAAATGGCAAGGCGCGGGGACATTATGGATGTCTATGCCTCAGGCTTTCGCCATCCATTGCGCATCGAATTCTTCGACGACACAATCGAGGAGCTGAGGCTTTTTGACGAGCAGACACAGCGCTCGCTGCAAAGCCTTGACGAGGCAACCATACTCCCTGCAAGCCCCTGGCTGAGAACGCCCGAAGTGCAGGCCTCGTTTTCCGCTCGTCTGGAAAAACTCGCAAAATCCGGCAGCATCAGCTCCGACATAGCCTACGATTGTCACAAGGCTCTTGAGCAGGGCGGGCGCACCCTTCTGCCAGGTTCCGTCTGCGAACACACATCCCTTCTTGAAGACTGGCTTCCCAGGGATACACTCTACTTGTGCGCAGGCGAGGAGGCCACGCAAAGGGCCTTTGAGGAAACATGGGAGGATCTGGCCCAGAGGATACAGGGCGCGCGCGCCCAGGTTTTGCAGTCCCCAGGCCTTGTCCTGCGTGCGAAAGATACCTTTCCTTGGGCCCGGGATGGGGAAAGATCGGACGTTGTCTGGTCCGAACCCCTGGTCGTGGGCGTCGAGGCCAAGGGCGAGGCCCTGATCGAGCGCCCCATACGCGACTTTCAGGAGCTTTTTCGCGAACCCGAGGCAAGGGATCGCCCCTGGCAGTATGTAAGTGCCCTTTTGCGGGAGTGGAGCAAGACAAGACGGCAGATCATCCTGAGCTTTACTTCGGCAAGGCAGCGCCAGCGTTTTGTGAAGCTGGCAGCCCAGGAAGGCATTGTCCCAAAGGAGCGCTACGCAAAAGACCAGAAGGGGCTCTTTGCCCTGGTATCCCCTTTGCAGGGCGGAGCAGAGCTTGAGTGGGCAAACATTGTCATCCTTGGGCAGAACGTCTTTTTGCCCAAGGCGGAAAAAAGTGCGCGCACCATGACCCGCGCCTTCCAGGGCCTTGATTCCTTCGACGATCTGAAGGACGGGGAGCTGCTTGTCCACCGCGACTATGGCATAGGCCGCTTTCGAGGCTTGAAGAGCGTTGCCACAGAAGGCGTTGTCAACGATTTTCTCCTGCTCGAATACCAGGGCGACGACAGGCTCTATCTGCCTGTGGACAGGCTGGATGTTGTGCAGCGCTACAGGGCTGGCGAGGGCTTTGCTCCGGGGTTGAGCCGTCTTGGCTCAGTGACCTGGGGGACAACTAGGGAAAAGGCCAGAAAGGCAGTCGAAAAGATTGCTGCAGACCTTATCGAAATGTACGCCTTTCGCAAGGTGGCCAAGGGCTTTCACTACGATCCCCCGGACGAGCTCTATGCGGAATTTTGCGCGTCCTTTGGCTACGAGGAAACACCGGACCAGGACAGGGCCATACAGGACGTCCTGCGGGACATGTCCCGCGATGTGCCCATGGACAGGCTTGTGTGCGGCGACGTGGGCTTTGGCAAGACCGAGGTTGCCATGCGGGCAGCCTTCCTTGCTGCCTCAAACTCGCGTCAGGTGGCACTCTTGTGCCCCACAACTGTTCTGGCAGAGCAGCACTACCAGACCTTCAGGGCGCGCATGAAGGGCTTTCCCCTTTCCATTGGCCTTCTTTCGCGCTTTGTGAGCCACAAGCAGCAGATGAAGGTTCTGGAAGAGGCTGCAAGCGGCAAGCTGGACATACTGGTCGGCACACACAGGCTCCTCTCCAAGGACGTCTCCCTGCCCAACCTGGGATTGCTCATCCTGGACGAGGAGCAGCGCTTCGGGGTGCGCCACAAGGAACGCCTGAAGGAAATAAAGAAAAACGTGGATGTGCTGACACTCACTGCCACGCCCATCCCAAGGACATTGCAGCTTTCCATGTCCGGCATACGCGATCTTTCCCTTATCGAGACACCGCCAAGGGAGCGCAAGCCCGTAGCCACAGCCGTGCTCGAAAGAAACGACGAGACCCTGCGTTCCGTGCTTGAGCGGGAGATTGCCCGCGAGGGGCAGATATTCTGGGTCTACAACCGCGTGCAGGGTCTTGAGAGGGTGAAGGCCTATGTGGAAAGGCTTGTGCCTGGCGCGCGTGTTGCCATGGTGCACGGGCAGATGGCGGAAAAGGACGTGGACGATGCCATGCGCAAGTTCTGGCACGGCCTTCTGGACGTCCTCGTGTGCACCTCCATCATCGAATCGGGCCTTGATTTTCCAAGGGCCAACACCTTGATAGTCGATCAGGCGCAAAACTTTGGCCTGGGTCAGCTCTATCAGCTGAGGGGGCGCGTTGGCAGAAGCGACCGTCAGGCCTATGCCTATTTCGTTGTGCCGGACACAAGCCACATGACGCGCATTGCAGAGGAAAGGCTAAGCATTTTGCAGGACATGGACTTCCTTGGTGCCGGCTTCAAGGTGGCCATGGAAGATCTGCGCCTGAGGGGTGCCGGCAACATCCTTGGCGAGGCCCAGACTGGGCAGATGGCAAAGGTTGGCCTTGATCTCTATCTTGAAATGCTCGAACAGGCAGTGGATCGGTTGCGTGGCACTGTGCACGAGCGCAAGGTGGCAACCGAGGTCAACATCGGTGTGCCCGCCCGCATACCCGAGACCTACATTGCGGACGATGCCGAGCGCCTGAAGGCCTACCGCTCCCTTACGGGTGCTGCCACAGGCCAGGAGCGCGAAGCCCTTGCCCTTTCCCTGCGCGACAGATTTGGTGCCTTCCCCGAGGAGTTTGCAACCTTCCTCTCCATCCTGGATTTCAAGCAGTTTTTAAGCTCCCTGCAGGTGGAAAAGGCGGATTTGACGCTTGCAAAGGTCAGGCTTTCCTGGGCTGACGGGCAAACGGCAGTTGAGCCTGCACGAATCATGGACTTCTTGCAAAAAACAGAAGGAGCCCAGCTCGTCCCGACAACCACCATCCTTGTGCCCCTTGACCGTTCCCTTTCCTACTCCGACAATTTGCGGGACCTGCGCGCACGCCTTGAGCTTTTGCGCGCCGAAAACCCTGAGGAAGACAAATCTGCGAATGGCTCTGCAGGTTTGGCAAAGGAAGCAGGGGAGAGACTTGAGCCTCGCGTTCTCGACGGCACTGCCAGGGGAGGGAAGGCTGGCAAACACGCGGCATCTTCCGCGTCCCATGCGTCTTCGGCAAGGGCAAGGCGCGTCATCCCCTCCACCCGCAAGAGGGGCTTTTAGGGTCTTTGGGGCAAGGCAAAAGCCCAGGGCCTTGCCCATGGCAAACGCTGTCCTACTCGTTGCAATTTCCGCCCAAAATGGGTAGTAAAGCCCTGATTTGCCCCTGACAAACAGGGGCTCTTGCACCTTTGTCCTGCAGGCCTTTTGGGCTTGTCTCATTTCCCCATTGCCTGTCAGGAAATACAGCAAACAATAGCTTCGGCGTTTGTCCTTTTTCAAATGATACACGAGGTTCGACTGTGAAACACATGTTCGTCCGCAGTATGTCTTTTAAGCCTGCATCCTTTGGGCTTGTGCCTTTGTGTCTGGCCCTTGTCCTTGTCTTTTCCTGCCTTTTTGTCGCGCCCGCAGAGGCTGCCCACATCAACAAGGTCTGCGCCGTTGTGAATGGCAAGGCCATCACAATGTTCGATCTGCAGCGCAATGCCCTGCCGGAAATGCAGAGGGCGCGCCTGAACCCCAATTCCCCCAAGGACAAGGAAAAGGTGGACGCTATCCTGCGCAAGGTTCTGGATATGATGATCCTGGACATTCTCTACAAGCAGGAGGCCCAGCGCCTGAAGATTGTCATTTCCGACCGTGATGTGGACAAGGAAATCACGGACATGTACACCCAGCAGGGCATGACGAAGGAGCAGTTCGAAAAGGCCCTGAAAAGGCAGGGGCTGACTTTGGCCGAAGTGCGCGAGAACAACCGCGTGCGCATGATCCGCCAGCGCATCATGTCCATGGAAGTTGGCCGCAGGGTTGTGGTCACGCAGGACGAGATTCGCGACTACTACGAAAAGCACAAGGATACCATGTTCAACCGTGAAGGTCTGCACATGGCCCTCATCGTCTACCACCCCCAGGCCCCGGCATCGACCATTGCCAGAAAGCTTAAAAACGGCGAGATAAGCTGGATGGAGGCCTCGAAGAAGTACTCTGTTCTGCCCAACCGCAACCAGGGCGGCGACGGCGGCCCTGTCATGTGGGATCGCCTGAACCCCGAGTGGCGTGCAAGATTGACCAGCATGCAGCCAGGGGATGTGACACCGCTTTTCAACTTCAACGCCCAGCTGAAGGCCCAGGTGCGGCTTTTCAGGCCAAACGGCGACCAGACGCCCTTGCGCATCATGACCCTCGAGGAGGCAACGCCCATGATTGACGGCATTTTGCGCAATCCCAAGGCTGCCGAGCGCCTTGAGGACTACAACAAGCAGCTGCGCGAAAAGGCCATCATAGACATACGCCTATAAGTCTTTCCCCTGGGGAAAGCACAAGAGGGAACAGCACGCTCTGTTCCCTCTTCGGTTCATTAAGGGACAAGGGCGAAAAAGTGCCCTTTCCAAACGGGAAACATAGGGGACACTGGCACAAGCCACGGGGAAACAAGCCATGCAGCTTCAGAAAAAGAACACCTATATGCCTCAGGAAAAGTGGGTCGCTGACGAGAAGGCCGCAAATCAGGGCATGGAAGAAACAACGCCCCAGGGCCCTGAGGAAGATGGAGTCCCTGCAGGGGACAAGGCTGCGCCAGCAGCTCAGCCAGCTGTTCCGTCTGCACCTTCCGATGCCGCGTCCCTTGGCGCACTCCTGCGCTCTGCCCGCGAGGCCAGGGGCCTTTCCCTTGCAGACGCTGCCAATGCTCTGAAGCTGGGAGAAGACGCGCTCAAGGCCATAGAGGAGGGCAGGTACGAGTTCTTTCCCCACAAGGCCTACGCAAGGGGCTTTTTGCGCTCCTACGCAAAGTTTTTGAAGGTCGAAAGCGAAGCCTGCAAGCCGGTGCTGGGCCTCCTTTCCCCAACCCAGGAATACGACACCCCTGTCTACACTCCGGAAAGGGCAGCAAGGCCCAGGCGCCACAGGCCCTGGATAGGGGTTCTTGCAAGTCTTTTCATGGCCTGCCTCATAGGCTTTGCAGTCTGGTACTTCAATCTCATGGATCTGGTCGTGCGCGAGACAAGCGACGAGCCGCAGACAGTAGCTCCCATGCCCTCGTCCGCCTCCCCGACTCTGGACAGGCAGATGCGCGAGCGCGAGGAAAACGTGCGCAGGGCCCAGGCAGAGCGCGCCCAAAGCCAGGGCACCCTGCAGGGTACCGTTTCTGGCGTCAACCCCAATCTGCCCCAGGGGGCACCGGGCTCTTTTGACAAAAATATGCAAAGCCCGGCCCAGGCAACGCCGGGCATGCCCAGGGGTGCCGGATCCTCGGTTTCCGAGGGAAGTCCCACGCTCTCCCTGGTGGATCCCGGCGAGCGCGAGCCTCTGCCGGCAGTGGTGACCCCCGGCTCCCCCTGGTCCACCCTGCAGGGCAATGCGACCATTGCCGGCGAGGCAGGGTTGGCCACGCCCGAGCCCACGCAAGAAAGCGGCGTCAGCGGAATCAACAGCCTCAATCCCAATTTGCCCCAGGGCGTGAATCCTGCGTCCCAGGCCCAGGGCACCAATACCGTGGTCGTGGTGGCAGAGACCATGTGCTGGACTTCCGTGACCGTGGACAATGCCAGAAGCGTGCAGCGCACCCTGCAGGCAGGAGAAAGCCTTACGCTGAGCTTTGCCGAGAGTCTGCGCCTGCGCCTTGGCAATGCTGGCGGTGTCAGAGTCTTCTACAACGGCCGCGAGCTTGACCGCGGCCGCCAGGGACAGGTGCGCAACTGGAATTTCCCCCTGACGCCCGAAGAGATGCCCAACTAGGGGGCTACCCTTCAGGTGGCCAACCTTCCTGCCATGGAGTGGAGCGACAGGGGACTTGTGCTCGCAAAGGGGATTTTTCGCGAGTACGACGTGTGGCTGCGCGTTCTGTTCAGGGAACACGGGGTTTTGACAGTCCTGGCCTTTGGGGGACTGCACTCAAGGCGGCGCTTTGTGGGCTGTCTGGACCTTCTGAACCTTCTGGAATGCAGGGTGAAGGTAAAGGGCAACTACCACTACCTGACCGAGGCCCTGCTCTTGAAGGGGCCTGGAACGCTGCGCTCAATCCCCTCCCGCCAGGGCCTTGCCATGAATCTTGTGAAGCTTGTGGACGGCCTTTCCGTCCCCCAGGATTTGGCAGGCGAGACCCTGCGGCTTTTGGAAGAAGGCCTTGAACTTCTCTCGCGTGAATACGTGTCGCAAACCCTTCCGCTTTTCTTTCGTCTGCGCCTCATGGCCATTTTGGGCTATGCGCCGGACTTTCTCCACTGCTGCCTGTGCCGCAAGGATCTTGTGGGAAAGTCCTTTTTTTGTGTGGAAGAGGGGGGCCCCATGTGCGAAGACTGCCGAAGCCGCTTTGGAGGGGCAAGGCGCACAGGGGCCTTTCTTGAACCCTCGACCTTAAAGCTTATGCAGTTTGTGCGGGGAGAAAATCCCCTTTCCTGGCCGCAATGGATGGGGGATACGTTCTCTCCTTTCCCGAATCCTGAGCAAAGGCGCGCGGCAAGCCAGTGCATTGACGGCATACTGGCCTATCATGTAGGCCTTGCCTGGGAGAAGGGGCGGTTTGTCCGCACTTGATGGTCCCGGAATATATTGGCAACAAGGTCTCGAACCAAAATCATATAGACGAGGAGAGTCTATGTATTTTCAAGACGTCATCATGACCCTGCAAAACTACTGGGGGCAGCAGGGCTGTGTCGTGGAGCAGCCCCTGGGTGTGGAATGCGGGGCAGGCACCTTCAACCCCCACACCTTCCTGCGGGTCCTTGGGCCCGAGCCCTGGAAGGTGGCCTATGTGGAGCCCTGCAGGCGTCCTACGGACGGCCGCTACGGCGAGAACCCCAACAGACTGCAGCGCTATTTCCAGTTCCAGGTCATCCTGAAACCCAATCCCGTCAATTCCCAGGACCTGTACCTTGGCAGCCTCGCAGCCCTTGGCATCGAGCCTCACAAGCACGACATCCGCTTTGTGGAGGACGACTGGGAATCCCCCACCCTGGGCGCCTGGGGCCTTGGCTGGGAAGTGTGGCTCAACGGCATGGAAGTGAGCCAGTTCACCTATTTCCAGCAGGTGGGAGGCATTGACCTCTCGCCTGTGAGCGTGGAGCTGACCTACGGCCTTGAGCGTCTGACCATGTATCTGCAGGGCGTCGAAAGCGTCTATGACATTGCCTGGAACAAAAATGTGACCTACGGCGACATCTACCATCAGAACGAGGTTGAGCAGTCCAGCTACAACTTCGACTGTTCCAATGCAAGGATGCTTCTCGCCCATTTCGACGACTACGAAAGGGAAGGCAAGGCACTCATCGAGAAGGGGCTTCCCTGGCCTGCCTACGACTGTTGCATGAAGTGTTCCCACACCTTCAATCTGCTTGACGCGCGCGGAGCCATTTCCATCACCGAAAGGACTGCCTACATAGGCAGGGTGCGCAATCTGGCCTCAGCAATAGCAAGGCTCTACGTGGAGCAGCGCAAGGAAATGAACTACCCCATGCTCAGGGAGGCAAAGTAATGGCAAGCTCTAGCACATCTGCCTTTGTACTCGAAATCGGCAGCGAGGAGCTGCCTTCCCGTTTCCTGCAGGGCGAGGAGGCCTACCTTGCCGAGGCCTTTGCCAGGGCTCTGGATGAAGCTGGCCTTGCCCACGGCAAGATCACCTGCCACTCGACCCCAAGGCGCGCCATTGTCTGCATAGACGAGGTTGCCCGCAGGCAGGAGGAGAGGGAAGAGATCATCATGGGACCGCCGGCCAGGGTGGCCTATGTGGACGGCAAGCCCGGCAAGGCCCTTGAGGGCTTTTGCCGCACCAATGGCGTTGATATGGACAAGGCCTACGTTGTCTCCACTCCCAAGGGTGATTACGTGGCCGTGAAAAAGCTTGTGGGTGGTGGCAATGCCCTGGACATCCTGGCAGGGATCTGCCCGGACATCATTGCCCACATTCCCTTTGCCAAGAGAATGCGCTGGGCTGACCACGACTTTGCCTACGCAAGGCCCCTGCAGTGGATTGTGGCCCTTCTCGACGACGAGGTTGTACCCTTCAAAGTCGGCCCCATGGAAAGCGGTCGCGTGACCTCCGGGCACCGCATCCATGGCAGGGGACCCTTCGAGGTGGCGAGGGCTCAGGATCTTCTTCCCCTGCTTTCGAAGCAGGGAGCCGTCATGCCGGACGGAAACGAGAGGCGCGAGCTTGTCGTGCGTGAGGGCAATGTACAGGCAGAGCGCGTCCAGGGACGCATCCTCTGGGACGATACCCTTTTGCAGGAAGTGACAGGCCTTGTAGAGCATCCCGTGCCTCTTCTAGGGGATTTTGACACAACCTATCTGGAAGTGCCCAGGGAAGTGCTCATCACAAGCATGCAAAGCCATCAGAAGAGCTTTGGCGTGGAGGATGCACAAGGAAACCTTCTCCCCCATTTCCTCACTGTGCTCAACATAGAGCCAGAGTCCCTTGAGCTTGTGAAGCACGGCTGGGAGCGCGTTTTGCGCGCCCGCCTGGAAGATGCGCGTTTCTTCTGGCACGAGGATCTGAAGATAGGCTTCGACGCCTGGCTTGCCAAGCTTGAGCACGTCATCTTCATCCGTGGCCTTGGTACCATGGGTGACAAGAGCCGCAGGCTTGAGGCCTTGTGCGGCTGGCTCGCAGAAAAGTGCGCCCCAGAGATGCAGGCCCAGTGCATGCGCGCAGGCAAGCTTGCCAAGGCTGACCTTGTGTCCGGCATGGTGGGCGAATTCGACACCCTGCAGGGCATCATGGGCGGCATCTACGCGGAAAGATGGGGCGAGGACCCTGTTGTGGCAAAGGCTTTGAAGGAGCAGTACCTGCCCGCAGGCCCGGACTCTCCCCTGCCCGAAACCGTTGCAGGAGCCCTGCTTGCCGTGGCAGACAAGGCGGACACCATGGCCGGCTGCTTTGGCCTGAACCTCTGCCCCAGCAGCACAGCAGACCCCAATGGTCTTCGCCGCTGCGCCATTGGCATCATCCGCATCTTGCGCAAATTCGGCTTTGCTCTTGACGTGCGCGAACTCTTTGCCAGGGCCCAGATGGGCTACGGCGAGCGCGAGTGGAAGGTGAACCCGACCCAGTGTCTGGACAAGCTGGACGAGTTCTTCAAGACAAGGCTGCGCAGCTTCTACCAGGGCCTTGGGGTGAACACCCTCCTTGTGGACGCTGCCCTTGGCGCCAACTGCCGCACTGTGAAGGGCGTGGACGAGCGCGTGGAAGCTCTCAAGGCCTTCAGTCAGGCCGAGGGCTACGCATCCTCTGTGCAGACCTTCAAGCGCGTGGCAAACATTGTCGCAAAGCACGTTGCCGAGGAAAGGGACATTCCCGCAACCTGGAAGAAGTCCCTGCTCAAGGAGGACGCCGAAAAGTCCCTTGCCAAGGTCCTTGAGGAGGCTCTTCCCATACTGAACCATCTGTGGGAAGCCCACGACTATTCCGGCATTCTTGCCCAGCTGGAGAAGCTGCGTCCGCATCTGGACAACTTCTTCGACCACGTCATGGTGGCCTGCGACGACGCGGAACTGTGCGCAAACAGGCTTGCCATGCTGAAGTCCCTGTCCGACAGGTTCTCCAGGGTGGCGGACTTCGCTGCCCTGCAGATTTAAGTCAGACAAGGCCAAAAAGTAACAGGAAACCGTGCCCCGCAAAGCCAATTGAGCGCTTTTGCGGGGCACAAATATCGGCCAGTAGAGCCGGTCTCAGAACAAATTGAAGCTTTTTTGGAAAAATTTGTGAATTTTTCTTGACAGAGGCAGGGGTTTAGCCTAAATATTCGCCCTTGCAAGAAGTTGTCACACGAAAGCTTCAGCTCTTTCACAAATTTGGAGGATAATTGTGGCTAACCATAAGTCAGCTTTGAAGCGCCATCGTCAGGATCTCGTCCATGAGGGCAGGAACCGCGCAGCACGCACTCGTGCCCGCAATGCCGTGAAGGCTGTGCGCGCAGCCGTTGCCGCCAATGACAAGACTGCAGCAGCAGAAGCCCTGAGAAAGGCTTCTTCCGTGCTCGCCAGGGCAGCTGCCAAGGGCGCTATCCACCGCCGTCAGGCTTCCCGCAAGGTGGCAAGGCTCGCTCGTGCAGTTAATGCTTGCGCAGCAGAGTAAAAAGTAGTATAGATTTTTCTTGGTTCTTCCGGAAAGCAAAAATACTTCCGAAGAACTGATTGTGTGGGCTCGTAGCTCAGTTGGATAGAGCAACAGGCTACGAACCTGTGTGTCGGGAGTTCGAATCTCTCCGGGCCCACCATATAAAATCAAGTTCATATTTCTGCATTTTCCTATCAGTGGGCTCGTAGCTCAGTTGGATAGAGCAACAGGCTACGAACCTGTGTGTCGGGAGTTCGAATCTCTCCGGGCCCACCACTAGAAAAGCTGCAGGGATAGACTTTGAAAACAACAGCGGTTATGCAGAAAATGCAGGCCGCTTTTTTTGTGCCCTGTGATCTGGCGATTTGGGGCAGGAATGGTAGGCGCCGTATTTGAAAAACAACTTGTTTGTGCAATGATTTTGAGGTGTTTCAGTTATTGAGTAAAACTCAATAACTGAATCGGCTTGGGCTAAAGAGATATGAGAGTACGCATCACGGATTCAGCTGCATTGCGGAAGATTTCTCCTTCCCAAATCATGGCCTACCTGCGCGCCAAGGGTGCCAAACAGGTGGGGAATTTTTTAGACAGAGCTGGGATCTGGGCTTTGGGAAAAGAGGAGTTTCTGGTTCCCGCTGCGGCCGAGTTTGCGGACTACGCCTACAGGATTGCCGATATCCTTGCTGCTCTGGAAAGAGTAGAGGAGCGCTCACAGCTGGGGATATTGGACGATCTGCAAGAGGTTGGCTTTGATGTCGTACGCATAGGAGGCTTCCCGGAAGATGGGACGAGTGAAGCGCCCGGCATCATGCGTGCTGTAGATTTTCTGGCACATGCGCGCGATTTGCTGATGGCTGCGGCCTGTGCTGCGGCAACGCGCATGGCTTGCTCTCCGGCAAGGCGGTCACAAGACGCAGAGCGATTCATGCAGAGCGTCCGCTTGGGCAAAATGGAAGGTTACGGCTTTGCGGTACGTATCCTGGCGCCAGTCACGCCTGTGCGGAAGAGTACGGATTCGACAGCAGAGCCGTACGCACTCTATGAGAGGAGCGTAGTGCCGATACTGCAAGAGAGCCTTGAAACCTTGTGCCTGGCAGAACAGAAGGCCAGAGAGGGCGGCAGCGCGGAGCTTTTTGAAAAGTCTGCTGCCCGAGAGGATCTAGCAAAACTGTGTGCTGCCCTGACAGGCATACGCAAGGCTCTCGATAGCAAATGCCTGGAAATAGGGATCACCTATTCGGCAACAAGAAGTCAACATCTCCCTTGTGCACGAATTTGTGTGGAGGAGCGATATTTCCCGGTGATTGAGGCCGTGTCCAATGCAATCAGAGAGAACGACCTTGAAGCGGGCAGGTTATGAGATGACTGGCGGCAAAGAGGAATTTTTAAGGAGTTGAACCATGGCAAAGCGTACTATACCACTCATGCCAGAGATACTGCCACCGGAAACAGCGAGCCAAACAGATTCCACATCGGGAGGCATAGCTGTCTTTGCTACAGAGGACGGGCGCGTGCATGTAGAGGTTCGTTTGCAGGAAGGTAGTGTCTGGCTGACACAAAAGCAGATCGCCCAACTGTACGGCGTCTCTGTGTCCAACATCAACAAACATCTCAAAGCCATTTTCGAGAACGGCGAATTGTCCCCTGAAGCAGTTATTGAAAAATACTCAATAACTGCAACTGATGGAAAACATTACAAAACCAATTTTTATAATCTGGATGCAGTGCTGCATGTGGGCTATCGTGTGCGATCCACAATCGGGTCGTTGTTTCGTGCATGGGCCACGGAGCGCTTGTCAGAATACATGGTGAAGGGTTTCACCATGAACGATGATCAGCTCAAATACGGTGATGGCTATGATGCGCATTTCCGCGAACTGCTGGATAGAATACGGGATATCCGTTCGTCGGAAAAACTCTTTTACAGAAAGGTGCGGGACCTTATTGCCGCAACGAGCGTAGATTATGCTTTGAGCAAAAATGAGGAGTCTGTGCGCAATTTCTTTGCTCACTTGCAAGACTGCATGCTCTATGCTGTCAGTGGGCATACAGCTGCGGAAATCAAATTTCTGCGAGCTGATGGCACAAAGCCGTGCATGGGATTGACCCATTTTCGAGGCGATAAACCCAAGCTGGATGATGCCGATATAGCCAAAAACTATCTGACTGCCTCTGAGCTGGATGATCTCAACCGTCTGGTGACCATGTTTCTGGATTATGCTGAGATGCGCGCATCGCGTCATCAGGATATGACCTTGGCAGACTGGCAGGAGCAGGCGCAGCGCTTTTTGGAGTTCAACGAACGCCGCATGCTTACTGGCTATGGTACACGTCGCAGCAATGATGCACGAGAATATGTGCGTCAGCAATACAACTTGTATCGGCAGAATTGTACAGCTCTAGAAGAACAATCTGACGCAAGGCAAGACAATGAGGAAGAAGCCCGGCTTGTCTCACTTGAAAGTAGCCTTGCCTGTAGATAAAACATCTCATTACTAAAAATATGTTCGGAGAAAACATATGCCCGTATTTCGTACATGGGGCAGCTGTATCACCAGGGATGCTCTTGAATTTGCTGCAGACGCAACAATTGCTGCCTTTGCTTCGCGGGCGTCCATTGTCAGCGCTTGTACGCCACCATTTCCGCAGGAGAGATTGAAAGGGCTACACATTGCCCCGGATTTAGGAAATTTCCAGCGCAGGGTGATTGAGGATGATCTCAATAAAACAGGCTTGGCAAGGCTTGACAGTTCTTTCACTCAAAATGAGGGGGGGGGGTAGACAAGTATCCGGAACTATTTTGATTATTGATCTCACAGAGGAGAGGCATCCCCTTCTTACAGACGGCGCGGGACATTTTGTCACTCTCTCTGTAGATGCCAGACAGAACACCAATCTGGAAAAGCTCTTTTTCAAACGAATCGAGCCCTTTTCCTCGGAGCATGTGAGGCTTGTTAAAGCATTTCTCCCGTCATTTGCTCGCAAAATTTCCAAGCTTCATGGTATAGATCATATTGTTATCCATAGAGCTTTTTTTGCAGGTACAGATTCTCGTATTGTTCATGTCAATAATTGTCTTAAAGAATTCTATGACCTTCTAGAACAATATTTGAAAAAATGTGTCTCTATTGAGGTTCCACAAGGAATTCGTGTAACAAGTATTGTACATAAATGGGGTCCTTATGGACTCCATATGATAGATGAATACTATAAATATCTTCTCTGTCTTATTTCTAAAGAATTAAAAACTGAAATACGAATAAATAATGATATTTCTGTCCAAAACTTAGAAAAATCTAAGTTTTTTACAGACGCACAAAAATATCTCGACTTCCTTAAATACATATATCCAAATGAACATTCTCCCTACTGGTTCTCTCACATGCAGTACTTATACATCCTTGAACGGGAGCTTGATAAACAGGGTGGGGGTGATTATGTACGGAAAGCCGATATCACTCCTTGGTGGCTCATGAAGAAGGCAGCAAAGCGGGTAGTTCAAAAGGCAAAAAATTTCGCAGTTGCATTATACATGAAATTTGGAAGATAGTAAGGAGGTCGAGTGCCTGATTTCCGGAAATGCAGCCTTTGCCGCAGTTAGCCCATTCTTCATCAGTCGTAGCGAATCCTCTGACAATGGCCTCACTACTGTTCCCGTCTTTCCTGATTCCAGTTTCAGCACTTCTTCCGGCTGGATTCCCGGATCGTCGGGAAGGGCGTAGGAATGCGTTGAAACGATGATTTGTCGTGCCTGTTTGCCCAAGGCAAATTTGGCAAACAGGGACGCCAGACAACGAACAACGCCTTCATTCAGGGACGATTCCGGCTCTTCCAGAAGGAGTAGTCCGCCTTTTTCCAGCAGGATCCAAAAAAGCGCTATCAGGCGCAGAGTTCCGTCTGAAAGGCTGCCTTCATTCATGCTGTGCTTGCCGGATGAGTAGAGCTGGAACTCTGCCACAAGATGGGGCTGACCTGGATTTGCGTCCATTTCTACCTTCAGACCGAAGAGAGAAGGTATGGCGCTTTGCAGCACCGTTGCAATGCGGCGCAATCTGGCTTCACGGATCTTGGCAGGGGTAGCCCATATCTGATGCACAAAGTCACGCCCATAAGGATCGTCCATGACTGGGACGGGCGAAAAACTCTGCGGATCCCGCACAATTTGGGGCAGAACATGACGGTAGGAGATGCATTTGAAGAAGTTTGCGATATCCCGGAAGTTCTGGTTGGCGAAGACCTGTTCCAGTGCGGTCTGCGTTCTGCGCTCCACGTCTGCCTTATCAGCGTCATCTGGGCGTTCCAGAAGAGTCGTACCATCCTTGCTCACATATTCCCTTTTGATCAGAACAGGAAACTGCTTGGATTCAGTCAGCTCAAGCTCATAGTCCCATGTCTCATCGAGCGTAAAACCAAGGCCAATGCTGGATTCCTTGCGGGCGTAGAGGCAGCGCAGCCCTGTTAATCCGCCCCGGCGTTGCACAGCTTTGGATACACCATGCTCCGCAAGGTCTCCGATGAACCTCAATGCGTCAAGGAAGTTGGACTTGCCGGTGGCATTGGTGCCGATCAAAAACGTTCGGGGCCCCAGTGGCACATCCACATTCTGGAAGTTTTTCCAGTTTTTGAGCCTGATTCTTGTCACTCGCATAGATTATGTAATAGTTTCAAGATGTTTCAGTTGTTAAGTAAAGCTTGATAACTGAAAGTCTTTGAAATCACTAAAAAAGTGTCTGCACTGCTGGAGTCTGCCACGGCTCCTCGCAAGGAGCAATTGCCTGCGGCCACTACTTCTCAGGCATTGGTCTAGTGTTTAATTGCAAAAATTCGCCCTACTACTTTGGCACTGAAATTCAATGATTTCAACAATATATAAGTTGATGGACTTTTCAATTTAGACACTAGCTTTTGGAAAGAAAAAGCTCGTCATCGATGTCAAAGAGGTACTGTGTAGTTCGCTGTACCCCGATACCGTGCTCCATAAGCAGGCTTACAAGCTTCTCTCCATTGATCAGGGCAATGGGGCTCTTGTTTGGCTGGATGGCTTCCTGGCGGGCTCCAGCGCTGAAATCGCTGGTCGTGATTATGAGTCCCTGTTCATGCGCGCCAAGGCTGCCGCGTACCTGCTGGACTATCGGCGCTTGGACATTCTTTCTGGGGCTCCATCTTTTGGCTTGGACTGCCATCTTGATGCGTATGGAGCCGGCAACAATGAGAACGCCTCTGACATCGATGCCGCCATCGCCGCTGGTTCTGGTTACTTCGATACCATCAAAGCCCATGTGGGCCAGCAGGGTGGAGACAAGTTCCTCAAACTCGCTGGGTGTCATTGCCAGCAGCCTGTCATGCAGTTCCTTTCTGACACGCTCGTTGTGCTGATCAATACTGGCAGGTATCCATTCAGTCATACCCTAGCAAACAGTGAAAGGGCACAACTATCTGACTGCTATTCTTTTCACAGCGTCGTAGAAGCGTAAGTTACGCGGCAGCATCGAAGGCA
>NZ_NFJC01000033.1 GCF_002159665.1 Desulfovibrio sp. An276 | reverse complement strand
TAACTTTTGAAAAGTGTCTCGAAAAATTTATTCTTCCAAGTATTAAACCAGGACATACACTAGTATTAGATAACTTAAGTTCTCATAAATCGGAATTAATAACCAAACTTTGTAAAAATAGAGGGGTTAATCTAATTTATCTTCCTCCCTATAGCCCAGACTTAAATCCAATCGAAAAATTGTGGAGTAAGGTGAAATCTTTCCTCCGAGGTATCAAGGCAAGGACTACAGATGCCCTGGAGTCGGCTATCAACATGGCTCTTGATGCGGTGACCCTATCCGACATCAGAGGCTGGTACCGTGAGGCTGGATATGCCGTCTAGAATGAAAATTTTCATTCAGAAACCGCTCTAGTACTGCGCCATGCCGGGCGCACATCAGAAAGCCCCATGCTGCGCAAAGCGGCATGGGGCTTTCGCTGTGGCCTGCGGCAAGGGTTGTGTCTCAATGACCGTGAGGATGTTCTTCGAAAATGTCGCCTGCGAGGCGACCTCTTTTGTCATGTGAGCCGCTACAAGGAAGCCAACGGTACAGCCGTACGGAGGTTTCACATGGCAAACAGCAATCTGACCGAACTGCTCTTCATCATTGACCGCAGCGGCTCCATGTCCGGCCTGGAATCGGACACCATTGGCGGTTTCAACAGCATGATCAACAAGTGGAAGGGGAAGAACTGCCCTGTTGTTATCAACACCATCCTCTTCGACACGGAGATTCAGTTTTTGCACGACAGGATAGGCATTGATGACGTCTCTCCCATGACAGACAGAGAATACTGGGCCCGCGGGTGTACAGCCCTCTACGACGCTGTTGGTACGGGCATCAATCACCTGAACAGGGTACAAAGCTACCTGCGCGAGGAAGATGTGCCGGGGCACGTGGTGGTCGTCATCACAACGGATGGCTACGAAAACGCCAGCAAAAAATATTCCAGGGAAATGGTAAGAGAGCTCATAGGCACCCAGAAGGAGAAAGGCTGGGAATTTATCTTCCTCGGGGCTGACATCGATGCGGAGGATGTGGCCGAAAGTCTGAACATAGACAACGACATGGCCTTCAGCATGGAAAAGAGCAGCGCAAGCACACTGAGAAGTTTCGCAGGTATCGGGGCTGCATGCTTTGGCGCAGGTCTGGTCGACAAAAAGGTGCTCAGAAGTCAGCTGAAGGACTACCTTCGCGAGAACAGAAAAGAGTGAATTCAGCCCCATGCAAAGGCACGAAACAACCACAGACAATGGAGGAGCTGACAATGCATATCGAGTGTACAACCTGCGGTCACAGGGAAGAAGTGAACAAACATCTCGTTTTGAAGATCATCGGGGCCGCCTTTGCCGGTGGCGGCTTCTGGGCGTGGGTAACCTTTTTCTTCGCCGGCAACAGGCCTTGCGCTGCCCATCTGTATCGCCCTTGTGACTGGAGGCGTGGCACTGGCAGCCTTTGCCAATGAAATAGCGGCCTGGGTGAGCAAGGAATACCATTGTCCAAACTGCGGCCAAAGAACCTGGAAGGTCATCCAGTGATTCTGACAAGCGAACGTTCTGACTGTCAGCATCTGACGCAAGGAAGCAGGGGAGTCAAATCGGCAAGGGCTGACAAATTGGAAGGGAGCAGACGATTGAGAAAAAACTTTGCGAAGGGTTTGCTTCCCTTCTGGCCCCGCATGCGGGCGCTGTATGAGCCCGCAAAAAAGAAAAGCATCCTCTCTCAAGGGAGCGGGAGATATCCTGCTCACCCGGGAGGGGATGCTTTGTGGTACCGCAGACCAGAATTGAACTGGTACAGCCTGGGGCCGGGAGATTTTAAGTCTCCTGTGTCTACCGATTCCACCACTGCGGCGAAAATTTCTTCTGTTCTTGCCAATGGCCGATTTCTTCAGCCTGGGACAAGAATTGACAAAACCCTTTCTGCTGGCAAAGAATGCCGTGCCAAAGAAAGTGACAGCTACTGCTACCACGTTCACAGACTCACTTCAAGGAGAAAGGGCATGAATATACTGGACACTCTGACGCTGGCTTTTTGCAGGCTCGGCATAGCCGGACTTTCCAAATGGGCTCCTGGCACCTGTGGCACCTTTTTGGCCCTGCTGGTAGCTCCCTGGCTTTTTCAGCCCCTGGACTTCAAGATGCGTCTGGCCCTCTTGGTCGTCCTCTTTTTCGCTGGCTCGTTCGCTGCCACAAGGGCCGAACATCTGCTGGGCTGCAAGGATCCGGGCTCTGTTGTCATTGACGAGCTTGTGGGATCCTGGATTGCCATTCTGCCCTTTGCCGGGGGCAGCTGGAGCCTTTTGTTGCTTGCCTTTGTCATCTTCAGGATCTTCGACATTGCGAAGCCCTGGCCCATTCATGCCTCGGAAAACTGGCTTCCCGACGGCTTTGGTGTCATGATAGACGACGTGGTAGGCGGCATCATGTCCATGATAGTCCTGCTGCTTTTGCGTGCCGCAGGCCTTGTCAGCGTGCCGCTGATTGTCCTGTAGCCTACTTCATGCGGTAGGTAATACGTCCCCTTGTAAGATCGTAGGGGGAGAGCTCCACCTTGACGCGGTCGCCGGGCAGGATACGAATGTAGAATTTGCGCATTTTGCCGGAAATGTGGGCAAGCACCTTGTGTCCGTTGGTCAGTTCGACCAGGAACATGGCATTGGGAAGGGCTTCTTCGACGACACCGTCAACTTCAATGGAGTCTTCTTTGGACATGGTACCTCCGGGCTGAATGTCTGCCGGATTTTTCCCTGGAAAGCGTATTTGGGAAAACCGGAGCTTTGGATTCCTGATACAAAAGATCTGCCTGCACTCTGGCTGCCTTTCCCTGTCCTTTTTTGCAAAATGCCCGAAGATACAGGCAAAAGACAGGAAAAATCAGGCCTCGGGCGGCAAGTTCTTGCAACAAAAAAAGTACTTTGTCAATGTGAAATTTTCCGATTTTGTCTGCACTGCAAGGAACTTGGGCCCGATTTTGTGATTGCGATCAGTCTATTTTGGCAGTCTATTTGGGATGGTATTCCTGCAGGGCAGCCTTGCGCAAAAGAAGCCACAGGCCAAGGAAAATCATGGGCAGGCTCAAAATCTGCCCCATGGTGAGCCAGCCAAAGGCAAGGTAGCCCAGCTGGGCATCGGGCAGACGCACAAATTCCACTGCAAAGCGGCAGATGCCGTAGCCCAGGCAAAAAAGGCCTGCAGTCTGGCCTGTGCGGCGCTGGCTGCGGGTGAAGCAAAGAAGCACAATGAAGAGCACGATGCCTTCCAAAAAGCCCTCGTAGAGCTGGGAAGGATGGCGCGGGTATGGACCGCCGGTGGGAAAGATCATGCCCCAGGGGAGGGTGGTCACCTTGCCCCAGAGCTCGCCGTTGATGAAATTGCCCATGCGCCCGAAAAAGAGTCCAGGAGGGACCAGGGGTGTGATGAAGTCCGCGATGTCGAGAAAGCCCTTCTTCCTTGTCTTTGCAAAGTAGAAGAAGGCTGCGGCAAGGCCCAGGGCTCCGCCGTGGAAGGACATGCCACCGTTCCAGAAGCGGAAGATCTCGGCAGGTTCATCAAGGTAGAGCGGAAGATCGTAGAAGAGGATATAGCCAATGCGGGCTCCGAGGACGAGGCCCAGCATGCAGATGGTCACAAGATCGTCCACGTCCCGGGCCTTCCAGCCGTATCTGGGAGCGCGGATGCGGCCTATAAGCCAGCCGAGCAGAAAGCCCGCCACGTACATGAGCCCGTACCAGCGGACAGTGAGGCTGCCGATGGTAAAGGCAACGGGATCAAAGGATGCGTCCATGTATTGTCGGCGCGCACCTGCGAGGGCTTGCGCCTCCTCCTTCCTGTATTTTGGGTCGCTTTGGGCACAACTTTAGAGGCCTTGGCGGCACGAGCTCCTTGTATGCCGTAGGGAGCCTTCGCGCAAGGGCAGCTGTTTTTCCTTAGTCCAGGCCCAGAAGCCAGCGCCCGAAGCTTTGCGGTTCCGGGGGATTCGGGGCCTGCCAGCCAGTGTCCAGGCGTGCGTCGCTGAAGATGAGCCTTTCGAGCATGAGATTGTCTTCATGGTCCAGGACCACGAGGAGTATGAAGGGAAGCTGCGCATTGGGCCGCAGGGACAACAGTTTTCTGCCTATGGCAAGTCCGGAGCCAAAGCGTAGGTCATGGACCAGAAGGTAGTTCAGAGTGCCGGCAGTGTGTGGATCCAGGGGATGCAGGTTGTGGCTTCCCCTGTCACTGGCCCCGGTCTGATGTTCCTCGTCCGGAGGAAGAAAGGAAAGGGCCACAATGGCTGCCTGTCGTCCCCTTTCCGAAAAGGGCCTGTACACGGGCAAAAGCATGAGGCCAAGGAAGTCGCGACAGTAGCCGGACTGTGCTGCAAGATGCGCTTGAAGATTGATGGGAACAGGCGTGTAGCTAAGGGCTGCTCCCCTGGCATTGCCAAGGCCGCTTATGCTCTGTTCCTGCTGCACCAGTTTTCCGTCCTGTCCCTTTTCCACGTAGATGGCCCGCCAGAACAGGGGCGAGAAGAAGTCCGGCAGGATTTCCATGCGCACCACTTCCCTGCCCTCGGCCTTGAGGGTATCGGCAAAGTGCTTGCCTGCCAGTGCATTGAGGCCGATGTTGGTGCAGGGATAGAGGAAAAGCCAAGCTATGCCTGCCATGGCAAGAATGCGCGCGTAGCTTTTGCGAACGAGTGCGCAGACGAACAGAACGATCAGCGGGATGGTCAGAAAGAGATCGACTATGAAGTTGGCGTTGAGCCTGACCCTGTAGGACGAGAAGGGCAAAAAGATCATGGTCCCGTAGGTCGTGAAGCAGTCCAGGGCTATGTGGATGAGAAGACATGACGCAAAGCACAGCCAGAGGGTCTTTATCCCCAGCCTGTGCATGGTCGCCTTCCTGCGCAGGGGCCAGGCTATGAGAGCAAGGAAAAGGGCCGTGAAGGGGACCAGGGCCAGGGAATGCGATATGCCTCTGTGCAGATTGAGAAAGAGGGAGGGTGTAGAGGCAAAGAGAATATCAATGTCCGGCAGACAGGCCGCGAGCACGCAGAAAAAGGGAAACCAGGCAGTTCTTGGCTTTCTTGGCAGGACCTGCGAGACAAGGAGGCCTGATACGGCGTGGGTGACTATATCCATATGTTTTCGCCAGGGTATCAGACATTACTGTCTGAAGGGGGAGCGCTGCTTGGGAACTTCCCTGTAGGAGGGATGCTCGGGATCAATGCCCTGCAGGCCACGGCGGAACTGTGTCATGCGCCAGTTCTGCATGGCCTCGAAGACGGCCGGCTGGTTCAGGCGGTAGAAGTAGTAGTCCTTGCGGGACGCAACGCCAGGTATGGGGTAGCGCGCATCGGACATGGGGTCAGGCCCTCCCTTGCCATAGTACTCCCTGTCCACTCTGGCGGAGTCCGTGCTGATGTCCTTGGGACCGCAGGCAAAAAGTCCCAGGCAGGACAGGCACAAAAGCAGGGTGAGAAGTACGCGGATCCCCCTGACAGGGCTTTGCCCCCCTGAACGGGCATCTGTATATCTTGTCGTATCCATATCGCCCCCTTGTATGCGGGAAGCTTGCTTGTTCGATGATGTTTCGTACAATGTACGGTTTTGTCCTGCTTCTGCTGAACTTTCCGACTATACAGATTGCGGGACATGTGAGCAAGAGCTCTTTCGCGCACAAAATTGCAGTAAAATAGCCCGTTTTGCTCATGCCCACACAAAGGACAAGTCAGGCTAGGCCATACGTGATCTGGCGTTTTGGCGCAGTCCACCTATCCGTTGGGATGCTGTTTCAGACTGTCGTTCAGGGCGCCCTCGGTCTGTTCAATCATGAGCTTCACCTTGTTGGCGCTGATACCGCCCACAGCAGCGGCAGCTGCTAAGTCCCTACCCGTTATGTCCTTGCCCTTGCCGTTCACGGCAGAGCAGTGTTCGCCGTTTATGCCGGGGCAGGAGGTAATGTCGTAGGCAGGGGCAAGGTGCCAGTGGAAGGTTTCGTCCATGAGGAAGGAGAAGTTTTTTGAGTGATCGTCCCTGTTGCCTGCCTTCACGTTGAAGATCATGAGGCGCACCATCTTCTCCACATCGCGCGCGTCCTTTGTGAGATCCATGGTCAGGCGGATAAGATTCTCGTAGTCCAGCGTAGGCAGGTGGTGCGAGGCGTGCAGAAGGCCGCAGGCCGTGTGGGTGTGGATTTTGAGGATGCCGTTTTTTCCGAAGGTTCTGTCGAAGCGTTTGATGGCAAAAAAGCCCTCACAAGTTTTCGAGGGAAGGAGGCGCGTTTGGGGCATATCGACTCCAGCCTTTTGTGCGGCAAGCGAGAGTCTGTACTCCTGAAGCCCTGCATCCGGTGCATCCTGCAGGGAGCGGAATTTCACTATCCAGGGAACAGGCACACCATTTCTGTCCGGCAAGGAGATACTGATTTTGGGTCTAGCTCCGGAAAGCGAACCACTCAGACTTAACAGGGTATCTATATATCCGCCCTTGTAGGAGTGTTCCCCCAAAAGTCTTTCAGATTCTCTTGCCAGGGTGTCTGGCTCCATGAGCACCTCTTCTGGGGTAGTAGAAGACATGTCTGGCTCGTATTCCAGTGCGCCCATCGCGTTACTCCCTGCCAGTGTCAACCTTTCCAGGGGAGATGTCTGTGCAAGCGAGCGTCCAATACGAGACAACGCGCGATCCAGCAACAAGAGGCCCCAGCCGTCAGGAAGGCTGTCGTGAAAGACACCGAAGAGGCCGTCGAAAGTGTGCTTGTGATCACAGAAGATCTCGCTTCGCAGTGGAAGGAAATAGGGGGAAAGAGCGATGTTCCTTTCCAGAAAATCGGGGGCATACTGGAATAGTATTTCATGCCTTTGCTGAGCGAGGATACCAACCGGCATGCGGGAGCCAAAATGGTTCAAAAAGACGCGAACGTTCATGGTTCTCCTCTCTCGCTGGTCATTTTTCTGCTTCGCTTGCGGGGGCGAGAATTCTTGGCAAAAAGCGACATCGGAGGCGGGGGCTGGAAAAGTTCAGCCACTTCCTTAAGTTCCTCAAGAACAAGAGCCAGAGCGAGAAAGGAGCGAAGAGAAATCTCGCCACTTGTCTCGAAGCGACGAACACTTGCGAGAGAAACGCCCGAACGCTCGGCCAATTCTGCCTGGGTGATGTTCAAAAGCAGTCTGCGTTCCCTTGCCCTTTTTGCAAGCCCCATCTGGACATCATGAGGCGTCTGAAGTGCCGGATGAATATTCATTAGATGTCCCTATACTACTAGTATATGATCATTTAATTACTAAAATCACCTATAAACGCTATTATATTATGAGAAAAAAGTGAAGACTGGATGCTGGTACTGTTCTTTGCAAACGTCTTGAGAAGGGCAGGAAAACAGCTCCTGCAAGCACTTTTGTCTGAAAAATGGTCGAAAATCGCCCCCGGTTTGACAAGGACGCTTTTCGGGGGGTACTACTTTTGGCAGTTTATCGGATTTTCAAGGACGGCCCAAGTCCAATCAGGGAGTACATGCCATGCTCCCCCTGCCCGCCTGGACGTTGGCCGCGTTGCACCGTGTGCAACCTTCCTGCCCTCACCCGAAAACGGTTCCTGGCACCATGCGGGAAGCCCGGACCTTCGGGAAATTTCGGGGTTGGAAGCCTGAACCCCAACGCGGGAGGAAACATTGGCACATTCCAAAAAAATCGTCTGGCTGCCCCTGATATGTATCCTTTTCATGGGGCTGGGCCTCGTATTCCAGGCAGACAATGCGCTTGCCCAAGGCAAGAAGAGCGCACAAGCAAAGCCACAGAGCGTTGACAGTCGCGGCATCTGGCTTGAACGCGCCAAGAAAAATACGGATTTTATGCGCGGCAAGGCATCCTGGTATGGCAACGGATTTCATACGGGCGCAACGGCAAGCGGTGTTCCCTACGACATGTACACCTTCACTGCCGCCCACAGGACACTTCCCTTTGGCACCATTGTGCGCGTGACGGATCAGCACAATGGCAAGAGCGTCATGGTCTGCGTCACGGACAGGGGCCCCTTTGTGAAGGGCCGTATTATCGACATGTCCTACGCAGCAGCTGATCGCATAGGTCTGGACAACAAGGGAGTCTCCACAGTCAATCTCGAGGTCGTCAGCGACGAGAAGGGCAAGCCCCTGGACGCGGCACAAGCCTTCTTCGTTGAACTCGACAGCGCTGCAGGCGCTGAGCGCTACGGCCCCTACGACAATTTTGCAGACGCCGCTGCCCTGCAGCAGGCGCTCTCCGTGGCTCACCCCAAGGCCAACGTGGTCCTGGACCACAAGGCATCCACACAGAACAAGGTTCAGTAGCCGGCAGATTTTTGAAGGCCGGAAAGTCCGGCAAAAAAAAGGAGCAGTCCCTTCCGCTTCGTGCGGGATGGGACTGCTCCTTGAATTTTTGTCCTTGGGAATTAGCCCAGGATGTAGCCTGCCACGATGTCGCCCATCTTCTCGCAGCCAACGAGGGTCTTGCCCTCTTCCATGATGTCGGCTGTGCGGTAGTCCTTGAGGGCGCGGCTTACGGCCTGTTCGATAAGCTCTGCTTCTTCGGGCATGTCAAGGCCAAGGCGCAGCAGCATGGCTGCGGACAGGATGGTTGCCAGGGGGTTGGCCTTGTCCTGGCCCGCGATGTCGGGTGCGGAACCGTGAATGGGTTCGAAGAGAGCCGGAGCTGTGCTTCCCATGGAGGCAGAGGGGAGCATGCCCAGAGAGCCAGTGATGGCAGCTGCCTCGTCGGAGAGGATGTCGCCAAAGAGGTTGCCCGTGAGCAGCACATCGAACTGCGAGGGATCGCGCACAAGCTGCATGGCGGCATTGTCCACGTACATGTGGGAGAGTTCCACCTCGGGGTAGGACTTTGCCACATCAGTCACGATCTCGCGCCACAGGCGGGAGGTCTCGAGCACGTTGCTCTTGTCTATGGAGCACACGCGCTTCTTGCGCTTCATGGCTGTCTCGAAGCCCACCTTTGCGATGCGGCGGATTTCTTCCTCGGAGTACAGCATGGTGTTGTAGCCGGTGCGCATGCCGTCGCGCTCCTCGATGCCGCGGGGCTGACCGAAGTAGATGTCACCGGTAAGTTCGCGCACGACAATAAGGTCCAGGCCCTTCTTCGCAGTCTCGGGCTTGAGCAGGCAGGCGCCGGCAAGCTCTGGAAGAAGCAGGGCAGGGCGCAGGTTGGCAAAGAGGCCCAGTTCCTTGCGGATGCCGAGAATGCCCTTTTCAGGGCGCTTTTCCGGGGGCAGGCTGTCCCACTTGGGACCGCCCACGGCACCCAGGAAGACTGCGTCTGCGGCCCTGCAGGCAGCAACGGTCTCGGCAGGCAGGGGATTGCCTGTGGCATCATAGGCTGCGCCGCCAATGAGGGCCTCTGTGAAGACAAGTTCCTTGCCGCTGCGCTTTGCAGCGGCCTCAAGGGCTTTGCGGCCCTGGGCAACGATTTCCGTGCCTATGCCGTCGCCCGGAAGAAGGCAGATGGTTTTGCTCATGGTATTTGTGCCGCTCAAGCGGCTTCTCCCTTAGTTTGCGCCCAGACGGGCCTTCACGTAGTTGACAAGGCCTCCCTTGGATACAATTTCCGCCATGGAGGCGGGAATGGGAGGACAGGACCAGGACTTGCCGTTGGTTTCATCCGTGATGGTGCCCGTTTCGGTGTTCACTTCCAGAATGTCTCCGTCCTGGATGTCGTTAATGGCGTCTCCGAGCTCGAAGAGCATGAGACCTGTGTTGAAAGCGTTGCGGTAGAAGATGCGGGCAAAGCTGTGGCCCACCACGACCGGAATGCCTGCGCCGAGGATGGCGATGGGGGCGTGCTCGCGCGAGGAACCGCAGCCGAAGTTGCGGCCGGCAACCAGAATGTCGCCGGGCTTGACCTGCTTGACCCACTCTGGGTCAAGGCCAGCCATGCATTTTTCACCCAGGATTTTGGGATCCCCTGTCACGAGATAGACAGCGGGGATGATTGCGTCCGTATCGATATGGTCGCCGACCTTGCGGACAGTACCTTTGTACAGCATGTGACCTCCTAGAGGGCATCGGGCCCGATGATGCGTCCGGCAACGGCGCTGGCTGCGGCAGTGAGCGGGTTTGACAGATAAACTTCGCTCTCGAGGCTGCCCATGCGGCCCCTGAAGTTTCTGTTGGTGGTGGAGATGGCGCGCTCGCCATCGCCAAGGATACCCATGTAGCCGCCAAGGCAGGGGCCACAGGTGCAGGGACCCACGATGCAGCCGGCTTCCATGAAGATCTCGATAAGGCCTTCCTTCAGGCACTGCTTCCACACTGTGGGCGTGGAGGGCAGGATGATGCAGCGCACACCCTTCTTGACCTTGCGGCCCTTGAGGATGCTGGCAGCGTCCTGCATGTCGGAGAAGCGGCCGTTGGTGCAGGAGCCGATGACCACCTGCTGGATCGGCACATCGCCAAGGTCTGCCACGCTCTTCACATTGCTCGGGATGTGCGGACAGGCGACCACAGGGCCCTGGCCGGTCACATCGATGGTGATTTCCTGCTCGTAGGCGCAGCCTGGATCAGCTGCAAACTTCGTGTTGATGTCCGTGCGCTTGTGGGCATGGCAGTAGGCAATGGTCTTGTCGTCGCAGGCAAAGAGGCCTGCCTTGCCGCCTGCCTCGATGGCCATGTTGGCCATGGTGAGGCGACCTTCCACCTCGAGGTTGTCGATGACGGAGCCGCCGAACTCAAGGGCCTTGTAGAGGGCGCCGTCGACGCCAATCTTGCCAATGAGCATGAGGATGAGGTCCTTTGCGCGCAGATTTTTGTCCGCAGTACCCTCGAAGTTCACGCGTATGGTCGCGGGCACCTTGAACCAGTTTTCGCCAAGGGCCATGCCGGCAGCGATGTCCGTGGAACCCATGCCAGTGGCAAAGGCACCGATGCCGCCGTAGGTGCAGGTGTGGGAGTCTGCGCCAATCACAAGGTCGCCGGGAGCCACAATGCCCTGTTCGGGCAAAAGAGTATGCTCGACGCCGGCGTCACCGCCCTCGTAGTAGTGGGTGATCTGCTGTTCCTCGGCAAAGGTGCGGCTTACGATGACCTGATTTGCGGAGGCAATATCCTTTTGGGGTGTGAAGTGGTCCATGACAAGGGCTATCTTGTCCCTGTCAAAGACCTTGGTGGCACCCATGGCCCTGAAGGCCTTGATGGCAAGGGGACCGGTAATGTCGTTTGCAAGCACCATGTCGAGGCGGCAGTTGACGATCTGTCCGTCGCTTTTGATTTCCTCGTCCGTGTGGCGTTGCAGTATTTTCTGTGCAAGTGTCTGAGGCATGTTTGACTCCAAGGGCCCCGCAATTCGCGGGGCCCGCATGTGCTGTTTACTCCGGAGCGTGCTGGCTGTGGACGCGCTGTCCGGTTGTTTCCAGTTCCTCGAGGCGATTCAGGGCATTCACATAGGCCTTGGCAGAGGCCACAATGACGTCCGGATGGGCGCCGCGGCCCACAGCCTTGACGCCGTTTTCGGAAATGCGGACAGTCACCTCGCCCAGGGCGTCGGAACCGCCTGTGATGGCGTTGATGCTGTAGTTCTCAAGCTGGGGCTGTCTTCCCACAATCTGGCAGATGACGTTGAAGACAGCGTCCACTGGACCTGCGCCAAAGCCTGCCTGGCCCCTTTCCTCGCCGTGCACGTCCATGAGGATGGCTGCCGTAGGCGGAATGCCGCCAGCGTCGGAGCTTTGGATGGAGACGTGGTTCAGGCGATAGACATCGGGCTTGCGGTAGATCTTCTCCTGCACCATGGCCATGAGGTCTTCGTCGTAGATGGTCTTCTTGACGTCGGCAAGGTCCTTGATGGCCTCGAAGACCACCTGCAGCTGCTCGTCCGTGAGCTTGTAGCCAAGGGCCTCGAACTTCACGCGCACTGCGTTGCGGCCGCTGTGCTTGCCAATGACAAGGTTGGTCTCTGTGCGGCCAACGGAAGCGGGGGTCATGATCTCGTAGGTCTGGCGGTTCTTGATCATGCCGTCCTGATGGATGCCGGACTCGTGGGCAAAGGCGTTGGCGCCCACAATGGCCTTGTTGTTGGGGATGGGCTTGCCGATGATCATGGAGAGCAGGCGGCAGCTCGGATAGAGCTGGGCAGTGTCTATGCCGCACTCAAGGCCGAAGTAGTCCTTGCGCACCACAGCGTTCATGACCACTTCTTCCAGGGCTGCGTTGCCGGCCCTCTCGCCAATGCCGCTCAAGGCCACTTCCACCTGGCGTGCGCCCACCTTGAGGGCTGCCAGGGAGTTGGCTACGCCAAGGCCAAGGTCGTCGTGGCAGTGTACGGAGAAGATGGCCTTTTCAGCACCCTCGGTATTGCGGATGACGTAGTCGATGAGTTCCGCGTACTCGGCAGGCTCTGCGTAGCCCACTGTGTCGGGAAGGTTGATGGTGGTGGCACCGGCAGCGATGGCTGTGGCGCAGGCCTTGCAGAGGAAGTCCTTGTCCGAGCGGGAGGCGTCCTCGCAGGAGAATTCGACGTTGGGGGTATAGCTTGCAGCGCGGGCCACGCAGTCCTTGATCATGGCAATGACCTCGTCAGGGGTTTTTCTGAGCTTGTAGGTCATGTGCAGATCGCTGGTGGACAGGAAGGTGTGGATGCGGGGATTGGCTGCTTCCTTGATGGCCTCCCAGCAGCGGTCTATGTCCTTGTGCATGCAGCGGGCAAGGCCACAGATCTGGATGTTGGGACCGGACTGGCGGGTAATGGCCTGCACGGCCTCGAAGTCGCCCTGGCTCGATGCAGGAAAGCCGGCTTCAAGCACGTCTACGCCCAAAAGCTCGAGCTGATGGGCCATGCGCAGCTTTTCCTGGAGGTTCATGGTGCAGCCGGGGGACTGCTCGCCGTCGCGCAGTGTTGTATCAAAGATAATGAGGCGATCGCTGGACATAAAAAAAGACTCCTCTGCATGGTTGGTTTTGTGTGCAAAACGGCCGCGCTGCGGCTTGATACCTGCAGAGAGTCTTTTTGAAGGCCGCTTTTTGCGCGGCACGCCGCTCCCACACACTATTCGTCGGAAGACGAAGTGCGTAGTAGCTGCCTTTGAGAATTTCTGGGGAGCAGAATAAAGGTGTAGATCAGTCCCGAGGCAATGTAGAGTGCGCAGTACAGAAAGCCCACGATCTTGGGCTGGCTGTAGAGCAGGGCAAGCAGAATCAGAAAGCTTGTGAGCACTCTGTAGGGATGCGCACGGAAGATGTCGTACTCCTTGAAGGAGAAGTAGCGCACGTTGCTGACCATCAGAAGACCAATGCAGGCAGTGAGCACTGCAGTGGCGATCAGGATAACCGTGGGCATGACGTCCTGGAAGGTGCGCGCAAAATAGGTGAAGCAGACAAGCGTGCAGGAGGCCGCCGGTATGGGCAGGCCAATGAAGAAGCGTTTGCTGCTTGTATGGGCGTTCACGTTGAAGCGTGCAAGGCGCAATGCTCCGCAGGCAGCGTAGATGAAGGCTATGGCCACCCCCAGGCGGCCAAGTTCCGAGAGCTGCCAGTTCCACATCAATATGGCAGGGGCAAGGCCAAAGGCTACAAGATCTGCCAGGGAATCAAACTGGACACCAAATTCGCTTGCCGAATGGGTGAGACGCGCCACCTTGCCGTCCAGGCCGTCCATGAGGGCCGAGATGAGCAGGGCAAGGCAGGCTTCGGAGAAGCGACCCTGCATGGACCAGATGATCGACAAAAAGCCGAAGAACATGCTGGTGCAGGTGATCATGTTGGGCAAAAGGTAGACGGCACGCCTGTCCTTCAGACGCCCGAGGCGTCCGTGGTGTGCCTTCTCCTGTTCTGCCTGAGCCATGATTTCTCCGGCATCGCTTATGTCCTGGACAGACTCTGTCCTGGACTCTTGGTTTTGCTCTGCTGCCACAGCCAGTGTTCTCCAAAAATGCATCAGGGGAGGGGTGCCTCCCCTGTCGATTCCTTGATTGCGTAAATGTTGTCTCTAGTCGGGCATGCGGCGGGCCACAATGGTCTGGCCAGCGAGCACAGTATCGCCCAGGGAGACTGCAGGAATATAGCCGTCCGGCAGGTAAAGGTCAACTCGTGAGCCAAAGCGGATCATGCCGAAACGCTGGCCCCTTTCGAGGGTGTCGCCAATGTCCGTGCGGCAGACGATGCGCCTTGCCACAAGGCCCGCAATCTGCACAAAGGTCCAGGTATTGCCATCTGCATCTTCAATCTGGTAGGCGCAGCGCTCGTTGTCCTTGGAGGCCTTGTCGAGGGAGGCATTGAAGAACTTCCCTGCGTAGTACTTTATGGCCGTAATGGTACCTGCCACAGGCGTTCTGTTCACATGGACGTTGAAGACGTTCATGAAGACGCACACGCAAAGGCGCGTCTCGCCGCTTATGGGATCTTCCATGCGCTCGATCTTGACGACCTTTCCGTCTGCAGGAGAGACTGCCACATTGGCCTCGGCAGGCACAACGCGCTCGGGGTCGCGGAAGAAATTCAGGGAGAACCAGCAAAGCACAAGGAAGATGACGGTCATCACGGTGCAGCCGAGCATGGCAAAGGCCAGTGTGCCAAGGGCCGTGAAGAATATGATGGGATAGCCTTCAGGCGTAAGCGAGCAGTTTGCTTGTTTCATAAGGGGTGTTCGGCATGACCTTGAGATTTTTTATCAAGGTGCAGCCGCCTCCGGAATGGTTGGATGGTTGGGGCAATTTCGCATGCCCGGAAAAATTCGGACGGGCCCGGGGCTTTCCCCGGACCCGTCTTGCAAGGAAATTCTTTTTTTGGGGACTACCAGCCGAGGGTCTTCTTGAAGGCCCTTGCGAGATCGTCCACCTTCTCGCTGATGACTGTGCTCGATCCTGTGCGCACGGTCATGACGCCGTCGTCTGTCACAGTGCCTATGCGGCGGCAGATCTGCCACTGGCCAAGGACATCCAGGATGGGTGTGATGTCGGGCCTGACAGTGACGATCATGCGGCTTGCGGACTCGGAGTAGAGCAGTTCTGTAAGCGACATGGGCGCTCCGCACACGGGCACGAGATCAAGGTCTATGTCGCAGCCAAGGCGTCCGCCAATGCACATTTCGGCAAGGGCCACGGCAAGGCCGCCGTCCGAGCAGTCGTGGCAGGCGGAGATGGCGCGCTGGCCCATGAGGCCGTGTATGGCGCGGTAGCGGGGAAGGGCGGTCTGGGCATCGACAGTGGGGATCATGCCGCCCGAAAGGCCCAGCTCAAGAGCTGCCTCGCTGCCTCCGAGCTCGCGCCTTGTTGCGCCGAACATGTAGATAGCCTGGCCCTTCTTCTTGAAGTCCGAGGTCTGGGTGGCAACGACGTTGTTGATGACACCGATGACAGAGAAGAGGACCGTGGGCGGGATGGAAATCTTGATCCCGGCGTTCATGTAGTCGTTCTTCATGCTGTCCTTGCCGGAGATGCAGGGCACACCGTAGGCCAGCGAGAAGTGCTGCAGGGCCTTGCAGGCGCGCACAAGCTGGGCCATCTTGTACTGGCCGTCCGGGGTGCGCTCGCTCTCGACCGGATCGCACCAGCAGAAGTTGTCCACACCGGCCATGAAGTCGGGGTTGCCGCCAACGCAGACAGCGTTTCTGATGGCCTCGTCCATGGCGTTGGCCATCATCCAGTAGGTGTCGTAGTCGCTGTAGCGCGGGCAGATACCGTGGGAGACCACAAGGCCCATTTCAGAGGTGAGCACGGGACGCAGGACACCTGCGTCTGCAGGGGCGTCGCGCTCCACACCGCACAGGGGCTTGATGACGCTTCCGCCCTTCACCTCGTGGTCGTACTGGCGGATGACGTATTCCTTGGAGCAGATGTTGAGGCGGCCGAGCATGGCCTTGAGGAAATTGCCCTGCTCGACGCTTGCATCGTCAAGGGCAACGTCCTTGTGCTCTGGACGCTCCCAGGCGGCCTTCAAGGAGAGCTGCGGCACGCCGTCGTGCATGAAGTCCATGCCAATGGAGCCCACCACGCGGTCGCCATATCGCACCTCGAAGAAGCCGGAATCCGTGAAGTGGCCGAGAACCGTGGCCTCCACGTCCATTTCCTTTGCCATCTTGCAGAAGAAGGTCACATGCTCCTTCGGCACTGCAAGCGTCATGCGCTCCTGGGCCTCGGAGACAAGGATTTCCCAGGGACGCAGGCCGTCGTACTTCAGGGGGGCAAGGGAGATGTCCAGCACGCAGCCGCCAGTGTCCTCGGCCATTTCGCCCACCGAGGAGGAAAGGCCGCCTGCGCCGTTGTCGGTGATGGCGTGGTAGAGGCCCATGTCGCGGGCGCGCAGGATGAAGTCGTACATCTTGCGCTGGGTGATGGGGTCACCAATCTGCACTGCAGTGGCAGGGGAGTTTTCGTTCAGCTCCTCCGAGGAGAAGGTGGCACCGTGTATGCCGTCCTTGCCTATGCGGCCGCCCACCATGACGATACAGTCGTTAACTTCGGCCTTCTTCTTCCAGCCTGGCTGGCCGTTCTTGAGCCTTGCCGGCAGCATGCCCACAGTGCCGCAGTAGACCAGGGGCTTTCCGAGGTAGCGCTCGTCAAAGACAATGGAGCCGTTGACAGTGGGGATGCCGCTCTTGTTGCCGCCGTGCTCCACACCGCAGCGCACGCCCTCGAACACCCTGCGCGGATGCAGAAGGCGGGGCGGAAGCTCCTTGTCGTAGAAGGGGGAGGCAAAGCAGAACACGTCGGTGTTGCAGAGGAGGTTTGCGCCCATGCCTGTGCCCATGGGGTCGCGGTTCACGCCCACAATACCCGTGAGGGCGCCGCCGTACGGGTCAAGGGCAGAGGGAGAGTTGTGGGTTTCCACCTTGATGCAGGCGTCCCACTCGTCCGAGAAGGCAATGACGCCGGCATTGTCCTTGAAGACAGAGCGGCAGAAGTCCTCGTCGCCCAGCTGTTCGCGGATGCGGGCAGTGGTGTCGCGGATGCAGGTCTTGTAGAGATTGTCGATATTTTCCTTCCTGCCGGTCTCCTTGTTCTCGTAGGCGACCTTGGAAGCGAAAATCTTGTGCTTGCAGTGCTCGGACCAGGTCTGGGCCATGACCTCCATCTCAAGGTCTGTGGGATTGGCGGGAAGGTCGAGCGCAGCTCTCCTCTTGGCCTCGTCCTCGTCCGCAAAATGGTCGCGGATGGCCTTCATTTCCGTGAGATTCAGGGCCCAGGTGTTGGCGCGGCTCATTTCCATGAGCCTTGAGTCGTCCATGGCGGAGAGTTCGATGATGTCCACCTGGCTTGAGGCTGCACCCGTGACCTTGGCTGCCTGGGGCGCAAAGCCCGGCTCTGCCTCCCATTCGGCAGCGCTCTTTATGCGGTAGCGCTGGATAAGGCCGTTGCACAGCTGATCCTCGGCAATGCCCTTCACTGTCTCAAGGGTGAGGGGTGTGTCGGCGCTGACAAACTGGTACTGGACTGCCGTGTAGACGTGTATGCCTTCCCTGTCGCGCTCAAGCACAAGGGCTGCGGTGTCCCTGGCTGTGCGGGCCTCGTTGTCCGTGACACCGGGCCTGAAGCCCACTTCCACAAACCAGTCGGGCTTTGGGGTACGCAGGGGAAGGGGAGTGATGGAGGCAACCTGCAGGATGGGATCGTGCCAGATGCCTTCGTCCACAAGGCGGCGCACCTCGCCTTCCTCAAGACCGTCCACGGTGAAGATTTTCAGTTGCCAGACAGCCTTCACCTCCACGCCAAGGGCGCTCTTGATGGCCCTGGCCGTGCTTTGGCCCTGAATGTCGGCAAGATCCGGTCTAGGACCTATTTCAATGCGGTACAGCATGGGTATGACTCCTGGTTGGCAAGGGTCGCCTTGGCGCCCCTTTTGTTGTCGCGATGAACTTACGGGACAGGCCCTATTTCTTGCGGTCGCGGACATAGGTGAGAATTTCAAGCAAAACGTCCAGTTCCCCGCTTTCGGGCAGGGATCTTATGGCAGCTCTTCCCTCGTCGAGGTAGCCCTGGGCCATGTTGCGAACCTGATCGTCCAGGCCCAGCTCCCGGATCCTTTGGCAAATGCTTGCCACTTCCTCGTCCGTAAAGCCGCCAGTGGCAAACTTCGCATTGAAGTCTGCCTTTTCGGCTTCGGAAAGCATTGTGCGGTAGAGCTGCAGGGGCGGGGTGAGCTTGCCCTCACGAAGGTCGCCGCCAGTGGGCTTGCCTATTGTGGCCTCGTCTGCCACGTCCAGGGCGTCGTCCACCATCTGGAAGGCCATGCCAAGGGCTTCGCCGTAGGCACCAAGGGCTGCCACGCGGCGCTCGTCCGCGCCTGCGTAGAGGGCTCCCATCTCGCAGGCAGCACGGATGAGGCAGGCAGTCTTGCCGCGGATGATGGCAAGGTACTCATGGACCTCGAGATCTGGGTTGTGCATGGCGTGCAGTTCCAGGATCTCGCCTGCGGCAGTCTCGGCAGTGGCTCTTGCAAAGACCTCGCACAGCCTCGGGTTTCCGTAGCGGGCGACACAGGCGTTTGCGTAGGAAAGCAGGGCGTCACCAGCCAAAATGGCCTCGGTATTGCCATAAACCGTGTGGACTGCAGGTGTTCCCCTGCGCAAGGCAGCGTTGTCTATGACATCGTCGTGCATGAGGGTTGCCGCGTGCAGCATCTCAAGGGTACAGGCAAGGCGGTAGAGACCCTCGTCGGCCTTGGCTCCCAAAATGCGTGCGCAAAGAAGGCAGAGCAGGGGACGCAGCCTCTTGCCGCCTGCCTTGACCGTGTGTTTGGCAGCGGGCTGGGTAGGTGTCGGAAGCTCCTGCAAAAGCGTGTCCAGGGCCTTGTTGATGGCCGGAAGTTCCAGGGCCATGCGGGCTTTGAGAAGAAGAAGTGCCATGTGTGAGAATCCAGGGGAGAAGGAGGCGGACTAGAGCCTTTGGTAGTCTATGCCAGCGTCAAGCATGGCCTTTTTGTCGAAGAAGCCCTTGATGTCGAAGACAAAGGGCTGGGCATCCTTGCGGAACATGGCCTGAATGGCTGCAGGGTCGAGCTCCCCGTAGGCCTTGTGGGGCACTGCCAGAATGAGGGCGTCGAGCTCCTTCATCTCGGACAGGGGCACGAGCTTTTGACCATAGAGGCGCATGGCCTCGTCCGGGTAGGCCTCGGCGTCGGTCACGATGGGCTCTATGCCGAATTCTTTCAGCTCTGCGATGATGTCCACCACGCGGGTGTTGCGCAGATCGGGCACGTTTTCCTTGAAGGTGAGGCCGAGCACGCCCACGCGTGCTCCGCGCACCACATTGCCCCTGCAGATCATGCCCTTCACCACACGCTGGGCAGCTATGCGGCCCATACTATCGTTTATGCGGCGGCCGGAAAGGATGACGTCCGGGTGGTAGCCGAGCTCCTCTGCCTTGAAGGTGAGGTAGTAGGGGTCAACGCCAATGCAGTGGCCGCCCACAAGGCCGGGTGTAAAGTGGAGGAAGTTCCACTTTGTGCCGGCAGCCTCGAGCACTTCCTTTGTGTCTATGCCAATGAGGTGGAAGATGACCGAGAGTTCGTTCATGAGCGCGATGTTCAAGTCGCGCTGGGTGTTCTCGATGACCTTGGCAGCCTCTGCCACCTTGATGGAGCTTGCCCTGTGTATGCCTGCCTTGACCACACTGCCGTAGACCTTGACCAGAAGGTCCGCCGTGGCCTCGTCGGAGCCGGAGACAATCTTGGTTATGGTCTCAAGGGTGTGGACCTTGTCGCCGGGATTGATGCGCTCGGGCGAGTAGCCCACGGTAAATTCGCTGCCAAAGGAAAGGCCGCTGTGCTTTTCCAAAAGGGGTACGCAGACTTCTTCGGTAAGGCCTGGGTACACAGTGGACTCGAAGCAAACGACAGCACCCTTTTGCATGTTCTCGCCAACGGTCTTGCTTGCGCCAACCACAGGCGTGAGATCGGGGTTTCTGTGTTCGTCGATGGGGGTCGGCACTGCGACTATGATGACCTGTGCCCTTGCAAGCTCTTTCGGGTCAGCGGTATAGTGTATGCTGGCCTTGGCCAACCCTTCGTCGCTCACCTCGTTTGTGTGATCGTGTCCGCCTTCAAGCTCCCTGATGCGGGCGCTTGAAATATCGAAGCCTATGACGTCAAAGTGCTTCGAGAAGGCCACTGCCAGGGGCAGGCCCACGTAGCCAAGGCCCACCACGGCCAGGGAGGCCTTGCGCGATTCAAGTTCGGCAAATGTGATCATTATCTGATATCCGTTTTTTTGTTGGCAGATTGTCTGCTTGTTGTCAGGGGGTATGTATGGAAAATTTTGATATGGAGCTCTTTGTACGGGCCCTTGGGCTTTCCTTTGTGCTTGAGGGCATACTCTGGGCTGGCCTGCCGGGCCTTGTGAAAAGGGCCTGCGAGGAACTGGCAAAGAGGAACGAGGCGTATGTGCGTGCAAGCGGCATAGTCTCGCTGCTCCTTGGCATTGGCATCTGCCTTCTGGTGGCCCTCTAGTCGTACTGCCTTTTTTCGCCCATGTGCAGGCAGACTATGCCCGAGGTGAGCTTTTCGTAGCGCACGCGCACAAAGCCTGCCTCCTCCATCTCCCTGGCAAGCTCGAAGGCGCTGGGAAATTCACGGATGGTGCGGGCAAGATAGCTGTAGGCTGCCTGATCGCGGGAAACAATCCGGCCTATGCCGGGAAGCACGCGGTTCAGGTAGAAATTGTAGAGGCCGCCCCAGATGCGATCGCGGCCTGAGCCGAATTCCAGGATACAGACGCGGCCTCCCGGGGCAAGCACGCGGTACATTTCCCTAAGTGCCTCGGGGCGGGGAATGATATTGCGTATGCCAAAGGCAATGGTCACGCTGTCTACGCTGTTGTCAGGCAGGGGCAGGTGCTTTCCGTCAGCTGTCACGGGATAGATGCGCCTCTCCTTTCGGCGGACAAGCTTCTTTTGCCCATGGGCCAGCATGGGATAGCAAAAGTCCAGGGCAAGGATCTCGTAGCCCGGATGGTGCTTTCTCAATGCAAAGGAGACGTCCAGGGTGCCTGCCGCAAGATCCAGGAAGCGGTGGGTAGCACCTCTAAGGACGGATTTGGCAAGAACCCTGCGCCAGTAGCAGTCGATCCCCAGGGAAAGCACGTGATTGAGCAGATCGTAGAAACGCGCGATGCGGCCGAACATGCCGGAAACGGCCTGATCGTGCGCGCTGATGGCAGTGTTGCGCATGGTCCCCTAGTCCCTCTTGCTCGTTTCGGGCTTGGAAACGGTGAGTATGGTCGTGTAGACCACATTGAAGATGGTGGGGAACACTTCGGCGATGTTGCTCTGGGAGACCGAGCGGACCTCAATGAGCTTTGACGTGAGCTCCTTGGTCACCTGCAGGGCTTCCTTCTGATCCTTGTCCAGCATGTTCGCGTATCCTTGAAAAAGGCATGTGAAGAAAAGAAACCCGTCCACGGGGAATGGCCATGACCCACCATGGATCACGCCGGACGGGAAAAGAACGGAAGCGTGAACCACCGCCCTCTTTTTGATATGGTATCTCCCAGAAGCCCCCTTTGGGGCAGGGAGAGAATTGCAAGGGCAAGCCGTCCATTTGGGGAGGCTTTTCAATGTGCGTCAAGGCGTGGCCCTTTGGGGCCCCATCCTTGCGGGACATTGTGGCGGGGGCTGTTAGCACACAAGAGGCAAAAAGGCAAAAAGCGGCTTTTTGCCAGGGCGGAAGAGCCCGGGATATCCTTGCAAAAAGGAAGGAAATTTTGTCCTAGGCCTTGCCAGTCCCTCTCAGGATGTTTGCGATTTCCTCGCGCAGCACCTTGAGACAGGCCCTGGCTGCCGCCTTTTCCAGATTTTCCTCACCCAGCTGGGCTTCGAGCGCTGCCATGCGGCTTGAAAGGTAGGCGCACTTTTCCCCGAGTTCGTCCTGGGTTCTGTCCTGGTCCGCGCGCAAGATACGTATCTTGTCTGCCTGATCGTCCAGGCGTTCGAGGGAGTCTGCAAGGATATCGTCTGCAGCACTGCCTCCGCCTGCCAGGGACCTTTGCCCAAGGGCATCGAGGCGTGCTTCAAGGCTTGCCATGGTGTCGCGGACATCGCAGTCGGCAGTGGCCCTTGCGGCTCTCCAGGCGTCATCGTCCTGGGCCCTTTGGGCAAGGCCTTTTGCCAGATCGTCGCGCTGGGCCTGTTCGGCCAAAAGCGTTTCTTCCAGCCTGTCTACCCGTGCGGAAAGTGCTGCAGTAGTCCTTTCGACACCCTCGGCGTCCGCCTTTTCCTGTTCAAGGGCCCGGGAGAGGCTGTTTTCAAGGGAGGAAAGGGCCTCGTGTATGGTGGCAAGCCCATCGGTCAGCTTGCTGGAGAGGGAGGCAAGGCCTTCCTCTGCGCCTGCAAGGCCCCTTTCGAGTTCGTCGATGCGCGCACTCGTCTCCCTGCGGGCCGAGGCAAGGGCTTCTTCTCTTTCCTGCAGGTGGCGCGCCACAAGCTTGCCTACGAGTTCCTCAAGGTCCGTGTCCCGGACCCTTGCCGAGGCTTCCTCTCTACTCTCCGTTGTATTCATGGTCTTGGCATTGGTGCCGGCTTGGGTGTCTGTATGGGAAAAATGGCTTGCGAGCAGGGCCCGGCAGGTTTCCTCAATCTCGCTGTGCGTGGCGCACAGGGCGATCTGTTCCTCGCAGGAGCTTAGGCGCTGGTCGAGGGCCGTGATGGGGATAGTCTCGTTTTGAACTTCCCTCGCATGGCCTTCTTCTCGCTCCTCAAGGGCCGCAATGCGCGCAACTATGGGTTCGAGAGTCGAGCTTGTCACAAGGTTGGCATCGGGCCTTTCCCCTGGCTGTCCTCCTGCCTTTTCTGCCTGCCCGGCATTGCGCCTGTGGGCCTCTTCCAGCCTATTCTGGCGCAGGCTCAGCTGTTCCATCTTGTCACGCAGAACATCGATGTCGTGGGAAAGCCCGGCAATCTTTTCCACCAGTCCAGGAAGAAGTCCGGACACAAGGGGCGAGGGGCGGGCTTTGTCGGATGATGAGGCGGCCTTTTCCAAAGGTTCGGCAGAAGAGTCCTGGCCTTGGGCCGTGTTTTCACTGCGCGGCACCGCATCGTCAGGGATTTGCTCTCCCGCTGAGACAAGTTCGGTCAAATCGATAATCGGTTCGCTGTTGGTCTCGGTCATAAATTAAAGGCTCCTCGCTGTACTCGCAGGGAGTTCGAAGGAAGGCTTGCGCGAAGCCCCAAGGGGGATGGCGTCTACAAATGGCAAATCTAGCCGTATTGCGGGCCTTTGTCGATAGCAAAACTTTTGGTCTTTTGGTCCAGAGGGCTTGCGGGCGCCTTGTATCTCTGCCCTGAAGCACTGGGCTTTACGGCGCATTTTGGTAACGTGTCTGTCGCTTGCATTTTCAAGCACATCGCTGCACAATTGCCATGCTTGTCTGTAAAACCTGCAGGGTGGTTGCCCTCAGGGCAATAGCAGGCACCCAATACAATTTGTTTTGTGAGGTGTACCATGTCCAGAATTCTTTCTCTGTGTCTTGCCCTGCTTGCGTCCTTTTGTCTTGTGACAGCTGCCCAGGCAGAGGAAATCAGCAACGAGTTCTTTGTCCTCAATGTGCCGAGTGGCTGGCAGAAAACCATTTCGCCTACTCAGGCCAACGGAGCCTTGGTTGTGCTTGTGCAGAACCCCAAGGAGAAGGTTGTCGTTTCTGTGAGTATCACGCCTGTGAAAATGCCTGCCAAGCAGCTCGCCGAAGTGACTGCCAAAAACATGCAGGCCGGGGGATTTACTGTGGCCAAGCCCGTGCAGCAGGGGGATACCTATACTGTCGAGTTCAAGCAGAACGCCCAGAACACCTCAGGAATCCATTATTTTCCGTCCAATGGCGAAAGGGGCGGTGTTGTGACCATCATGGCCCCCAGTGCCTCCCAGATTGCCAAGGGCAAGCTTTTTGTTCAGGAGAACCTGAAGCCCGTCGACGCCAAGCTCTTTCCTGCGAAGTACTAGCCGTACGGAAAAGTGTTCGCCAGGGAGCTTTTCGGACAACCTGAAAGCCGAAAGACAGGATATCTTCCTTGTTGATAAAGCGTTTTTTTTGGACTAAGAATGCTCGGAGTACGCTTCGGAAGTTTCTGTCCTGACAGGACCCCGCAAGCTGAGTTATTATGAGGATACCAACGCCAACAAGGCAAAGCATATCTATCCTGGAGGACAATGATGCTCAACGCCAAACAGTGTGTTCTGTACAGCGGTGGTGCAGCTGGCACCGAACAGTTCTTCGGTGCTCTGGCCGAAGGCTGGGGAATTGAGGAAGTGAACTACAGCTTCGAAGGCCATCAGATCGAGCGCAATCGCGGTGTGCGCGTGCTCACAAGCGAAGAGCTCGCACTGAAGGACGTGAGCCTGACTTATGTCTCCAAGCTGATGAACCGCGAATACACCCGCGCGCCCCTGTTCCGCAAAATCCTGCAGAGCATCTGCTGGCAGGTGAGCAGCGGCAATCAGGTCATCGTCGTGGGCGCCATCCAGCCCGACGACACCGTCAAGGGCGGCACTGGCTGGGGCGCAGAATTTGCCAAGATCTGCAACAAGCCCCTGCTTGTGTTCGATCAGGTGCGCAACGGCTGGTTCACCTGGGAGAAGAGCTGCTGGCAGGCAACCGAAAATCCCGTGGTGGAACAGGCCCACTTTGCCGCAACCGGCACGCGCTTCCTGGAAGACAACGGCCGCGACGCCATCTCCGATCTGTTCAAGCGCTCCTTCAACCGCTAGAACCGGATCCCCCTGAAAATTTTTGTCCCCAGGGAGAGACTGTCCCAAAGGCCTCCAAGCCTGAAAGGCGGTTTTTCCCTGTGGACGCTTTTTTTCTCTAGAGTGGAGGGAACATGGCCCGCGAGTTCACCCCAACGCAAAAGGACATCCTGCGCATAGTGCAGGAGGATCTGCCGGATTCGCTCACACCATACGCTGACATAGCCAGGGAAGTCGGCACAAGCGAGGAAGCTGTTCTCGAACTTCTGCGCTCACTCAAGGAAGAGGGCGTCATCCGCCGCTTCGGGGCGAGCATCAAGCATCAGCGCACAGGCTGGAACGTCAACGCCATGGTGGCCTGGAGTGTGGAAAGGGAGCGCGTGGAGGAAGTGGGTACAAAAGCCTCGGAACACGACCACGTCTCCCACTGCTACTATCGCCCATCCTCGGCAGAGGACTGGCCCTACGAGCTCTACACCATGGTGCACGCGCGCTCGAACGAGGAGTGCACGAAAGTCATCGAAGAGCTGCGTGCCATGACGGGCCTTGGCGACTACCTTGTGCTCACAAGCATTCGCGAGCTCAAGAAGTGCTCGCCAACCTACTTTTAGTCTGCCGGCTCAAATGCGTACGTGAAACAGATGCGTATTTTAGGAGATACAATGGCAACCAGATCGGAAGAATTGTTTGCACAGGCCTGCGAGCTCATCCCCGGAGGCGTCAACAGCCCCGTGCGTGCCTGCCACAATGTGCAAAGCGAGCCCGTCTTTATAGCCAGGGGCAAGGGCTCGCACCTGACCGACATGGACGGAAAGGACTACGTTGACTTTGTGCTGTCGTGGGGGCCCATGATTCTGGGCCATGCAGAGCCCACAGTTACCCGCGCAGTGCAGGACGCAGCCACCCGTGGCACAAGCTACGGCGCCCCTTGCGAGGATGAGGTGACCCTGGCCCGCATGGTGTGCGAGGCACTGCCCTCGGTCGAGATGGTGCGCATGGTTAACAGCGGCACAGAGGCCACCATGAGCGCCCTGCGCCTTGCCCGCGGCTACACCGGCCGCAACAAGCTCGTAAAGTTTGTGGGCTGCTACCATGGCCATGCGGACAGCTTCCTTGCTGCCGCAGGCTCCGGCGTTGCCACCTTTTCCATTCCCGGAACTCCCGGTGTGCCCGCTGCCGTGGTAGCCGACACCCTGCTTGCCCCCTACAACGACCTTGAGGCCGTAGAAGAGCTCTTTGCCAGGGAAGGCGAGGACATTGCTGCAGTCATCGTGGAACCCGTGGCCGCCAACATGGGTCTTGTGCTGCCGAAGGAAGGCTTTTTGCAGGGGTTGAGGGACATCACAAACCGCTACGAGTCCCTGCTCATCTTCGACGAGGTCATCACAGGCTTTCGCCTCTCGTACGGCGGAGCCCAGGCCCGCTTTGGCATAACCCCGGATCTCACCACCTTTGGCAAGATCATAGGCGGCGGACTGCCCGTTGGCGCCTTTGGTGGCAAGGCCGAGATCATGAAACACCTTGCCCCCGCAGGCGAGGTCTATCAGGCAGGAACCCTCTCAGGAAATCCCCTGGCCATGGCCGCAGGCATTGCCACCCTCTCCCTTTTGAAGGGCAAGGACTATCAGACGCTCGAAGCAAAGACTGCTGCCTTTGCAAAAGAGCTTGAAGGCATACTGAAGGCCAAGGGCTGCCCCATACAGGTGCACACCATAGCCTCCATGTTCACACCCTACTTCTCGGACGAGCCCGTGACCAATTTTGCCGAAGTGCAGCGCTGCGACCAGATGCTCTTTACAGAATTCTACCAGCAGATGCGCAAGCAGGGCATCTATCTTGCTCCCTCGGCCTTCGAGACCGGTATGGTGAGCTTTGCCCACACGGACGAGGATTTTGCGCGCGCCCTTGAGGCAGCCAACAAGGTGACCTTCTAGCGCAAACCCCTCAATCTGGACCAATGCAAGGGCCCCGGAAGAAAACTTCCGGGGCCCTTCATATTGGTGGTGCGGGCATTGCATCTAGTGCTCATTTTGCGCAAATTGTATTGACATGAGCTGCACGTACTTCTATAGTTGGGCCAATATCCATGGAAAAACTGTTTGATCAAACAGTCTTTCGCAACTGTCTTTCAGAGGGGAGGACATCCATGCGTACCACAAGTCTTTGCCTTTCTCTCCTGGCCCTGATGCTTTTTGCAGCAACGGCAGCCATGGCAGCACCTGCAGTTCCTGACGGCCCACTGGAATTCATGGGGTCTAATCCTGAGAAAGCCGTCATCTTCAACCACAAGACCCACGCAGCCTACGAGTGCAAGATCTGCCACCACGAGGTGAATGGCAAGGAAGAATACGGCAAGTGCGCCAACGCCGGATGTCACGATGATCTCAAAGGCAGAAAGTCTCCCGCTCTCTATGCTGTTGTGCACAGCAAGAAGCAGCTGGCCTATCAGACCTGTATGTCCTGTCATGCCGATATAGCCAAGCAGCAGCCTGAAAGAAAGAAGGAACTGACCGGCTGCAAGGGCTCGGCCTGCCACACATCCTAAACCGTCACACACCAACCATCACACGCCTCCTACACCCAACGGCAAATTTGCAAAGCCTCCAGCCTGTCACGCATTTGCGAAACGGTGCGTGACAGGAAAGCTTTCTGCCTCCTTTGCGCAATGCGGGGAGGCAGTTTCTATTTTGGGGCAAGCGTGAAGGAAAAATGGGCGCAAAAAAAGGGCGGCTCCAATAAGGAGACGCCCAAGAAAAAATGGCTTGGAGCTTAGTAGCGCGGTGCCCTGGGAGCCCTCGGCCTTGCTTCGTTGACCTGCAGGGTGCGGCCTCCGAATTCCGTGCCGTTCAATGCCTCGATGGCTGCCTGGGCCTCGGGATCCTTCATTTCCACAAAACCGAAACCACGGGCACGGCCGGTTTCCCTGTCACTGATGAGTTTGACGGAAAGTACATTGCCGTACTCTGCAAAAAGCGCCGAGACCTGATCCTCGGTAGCGGACCAGGGGAGATTCCCGACGTAGATGGACTTTGCCATAAGAAATCCTTGTAAAAACCGTAAAAAGTCAACCCAGACGGCACCATGCCGCAATGAGCAAAAAAAGCGTAGACACGCAGCAAGTGCTTGTCAATCGGGAAAAGTTTGCGCAAGGCTTCTTGTACTGGCGGAAAACCTGGGATTTTCGCTCTGTATAGCGAATGGGAAAAGAGAGCAATTCTTGATAAGCAAGAGATTTTGACAGGGAAATGACGCTTGTTTCTGCCCGAATTACAGTCTCTAACGATTTGATTTTGTTCTTTTTACTGGCAGTGAGACGATCGTTTTTGCAAATTTTTGTCAAAGCCCCAGCAAGGGAGTGGCAAATTGAGGGGCTACTTCGCGTGAAAAAAAAACACGATTATCCTATCATTATTGTTTGTCGTGTGCAAAGAAAAAATTTTTGCAGATCACGCGAAAACCCGGTCACTGAATCGGGCATGCAGCAGGGAAGAGGCCCGATTGGCTGGAGATCCGGATTTTTGCATTTTCTTGACAAGGGGAGGGGAGGCGGCTATAAGGCGTCTTCCCTTGCTCACCCCGTGGGTGGGCTGCATAACCCGTAAGGAGATATTCATGCGGAAATTTGAAACACTGATCCTTCTGTCGCCCGAGCTTGCCAGCGATGGCCGCGACCAGGTCGTGAACATGCTGAAGGAAGTTATCGAGCGCGAAGGTGGCAATGTCGAGGAAGTTGATTCCTGGGGCATGCGCGATCTCGCCTACCCTGTTCGCAAGCAGATGCGTGGCTTCTACGTGCGCCTTGTCTACACCGGCCCCAACGCCCTGGTGGCAGAGCTCGAGCGCAACATCCGTATCGCCTACGAAAGCATCTACAAGTTCCTGACCGTGCGTCTTGAAGACGAAGTCGCCGAAGCAGCTAAGGACGGGGAGGTCGCCTAATGGCTTTCAGAAAGAGATTCGCACCGCGCCGCAAGTTCTGCCGCTTCTGCGCTGACAAGGATTTGCCCCTGGATTACAAGCGTGCCGACATCCTGCGTGATTTCGTGACCGAACGCGGCAAGATCATTGCCCGTCGCATCACCGGCACCTGCGCGCACCATCAGCGTCTTCTGACCCGCGAAATCAAGCGCGCCCGTCAGATGGCTCTGCTCATCTACACCGCTACCCACGATTCCAACGTCAAGAAAAAGAGCATGATCTAGGGAGGCGTATCAATGAAAGTTATTCTTCGCGCCGACGTGGAAAATCTCGGTATTCTTGGTGATGTGGTTACGGTGAAGCCCGGCTACGGCCGCAACTACCTCCTCCCCCAGGGTCTTGCAATGCTGGCTACCGAAGCCAACATGCATACCTTCGAGCTTGAGCGCAAGAAGCTGCAGGCCCGCATGGACGCCCAGCGCGCCGAAGCTCGCAGCCTTGCCGAGAAGATCGAGGCCCTGAACATCGTTATCCCCATGCATGTGGGCGAGAACGACAAGCTGTACGGCTCTGTGACCACCACCATGATTGGCGATGCCATTCTGGCCCAGGGTGTGGAAGTCGACCGTCGCCGCATTCTGCTCGACGCTCCCATCCGCGCTCTTGGTGATTTTGAAGTCCGCGTGCGCCTGCACGCCGACGTGGTCGCCAATCTGCAGGTGAAGGTCATTTCCGACCACCAGCCCGTGGAGGAAGAGGCTGCCGAGGCTCCCGAAGCCGAGGCTGCTCCCGAGACCGAAGCCGCAGCAGAATAGTTTTTCTGATTCATGATTGTCTCATTCCACCGGTGCCGGTTCCATGACCGGTGCCGGTGGAATTTTTTTTGATCTTGGGATTCAGCCTCAGGCAAACAGGGCGGCATTTACATGGAACAGGGACAGGACAGACAGAAGGGTACGGAAACAGAGCAGGGCAAAAAGAACAGCAGACGTTCCAGAGGCTCCAGGGCTACGCCCAAGGATGCGCAGGAACAGCTTGTTCGCCGCATGCCTCCCTACAACGAGGAGGCAGAGCAGGCAGTCCTTGCGGCACTCATGCTGTACGAGGATCAGCGCGACGACATCTTTGCAATGCTGCGCGCCGAGGATTTCTACGTGCCAAGGCACGGCATCATCTTTCAGTCCTGCCTTGAGCTCTATGATGCAAGGGCTCCCCTCTCTCCCCAGGCCCTGGCCGAAAAGCTTTTGAACCGCAAGCTCCTTGAGGCTGCGGGGGGAACGGAATACCTCTTTTCCCTCTTTGACATGCAGGTCGTGGCAGTCAACGGCGCGGACTTCTACGCTCCCATGGTGCGCAACAAGTCCATGCAGCGCACGCTCATCAACACCTGCGCCCAGGTTCTGACCTCGGCCTACGACACCCCCTACGATATGGTGTCCGGGCTTTTGGACGATGCAGAGCACAGGATTTTCCAGATTGCGGAAAATTCCGCGAGCTCCAACGATCTCAAGCGCATCATCGATCTGCGCGACGCCTTCTTCAACAAACTCGAGGCCAATGCCAAGAATCCCAGCGCGCTCACGGGCGTAACCACAGGCTTTGTGGATCTGGACAGGCAGACAGGCGGCCTGCAGGCCTCGGATCTCATCATTGTGGCAGCAAGACCCTCCATGGGCAAGACGGCCTTTTCCCTGAACCTTGCCCTGAACGCAGCTCAGGCAGGGCACAAGGTGGCCTTCTTCTCCCTGGAAATGAGTTCCGAGCAGCTGCTCACCCGTCTCATCTCCATGTGCGCCCAGGTGCCCATGCACAAGATCCGCCAGCCCCGCTACCTCACAGACGAGGAGTGGAAGGCAGTCTACTATGGTGCAGACAAGCTCGGCTGCGACCTCTACGTGGACGACACTCCTGCCCTGAAGACCATGGATCTGCGCGCCAAGGCCCGCCGCATCAAGGCAAGATCTGGTCTTGATCTCATTGTGGTGGACTATCTGCAGCTCATGCGTCCCTCAAGGCCCCTCAATTCCCGCGAACTGGAAATTTCCGAAATCTCGCGCACACTGAAATCCCTGGCAAAGGAACTGGATATCCCTGTCATTGCCTTGAGTCAGCTCAATCGCAAGTTGGAAGAGCGTACGGACAAGCGCCCCATGCTCTCCGACTTGCGCGAATCAGGCGCAATCGAACAGGACGCGGACGTCATTATGTTCCTCTACAGGGACGACGTCTATTCGCGCAAGAAGAAGACGGACGAAATCGAGGCAGCCCCCCAGCAGCGCCTGCTCAACAGCCCAACGGAAGTCATCATCGGCAAGCAGAGAAACGGGCCGGTGGGCACAGTGAACCTGCTCTACAAGTGCGAGTACACCTGCTTTGTGGATCTCGCGGAAGACTACATGGCCTCGCCCTCGGAAAACGGCATCCTCAAATAGAGATTTTTGCGCAGCCCTGATCCCAGATCCGGCAGGCGCCAGACAAATTGTCTTGCGGGACAAAAAAGAAGAACACCTCCTCGGGAACAGGGGGTGTTCTTCTTGCGTTTTGCGGGGCCTATTGGACTCTGCCTGCCCCTAAGAAAGTGTATACAAGAGAGGATGGCAAGAGTCTGCAGTTAAGCTACTTTGGTAGGGGCTGTCGAGAGATCTCCTTGGCCAGCGAGAAGTCCCTCTACAGATATATCCTCATCTAAATGTTCCCAATGAATCCCAAAAGCGCTGAGTTCGTACTGCTCTAGCTCTTTTTTTGTTGCGTTAAGCAAGCGAGGAAACCACGTAAGCGGCACGCCAATCACTCTGGCATCGTTCAAGCGTACCCACATAGAGTCTTCGTCAAACCAAACACTTTTTCTCCAGCTCCAGCGCTTTGTTCCAGACAAAACGACAGCATCCGGCAAAACGCCGCATGAGTCTTTCCTGTCCGGCCTTTGGCCGAAGTTCATATTTGTAAGCTTGCTTTATTATCATGACATCAGTATATTTGGTCTATGGAAAAAGTCAACGATATCAGACACGGCAGGCACTGTGTCTTTCATCTCCATGTTCATTTGGTCTTTG
>NZ_NFJC01000032.1 GCF_002159665.1 Desulfovibrio sp. An276 | reverse complement strand
CAGCCTGTGGAGAGGCTCCTTGCCTCGTTGAAGCGGAACCCGCCCAGGGATCAAGCTAGCTTGTTTCCGCTGGGAATCCTCCGCCTTTAGGCGGGGGAGGATGTCAATCCGGCCTGTTCCGAAAGAGAGAACACATGCAAGCCAGCCTCAATGTTTCGATTCCCGAACTCCATCTTGTGAGACATACGATATGCGTACCCTCAAATCGCTTGTGATTGCGGCCCTTCTTGTTGTGCTGCCCATGCCTGTCCTGGCAGCCCCGCAGCGCCTCGCCAATCCTGCATTTCCTCCTGCCCCGCCAGCGGGACAGGCCATTTCCGTCAAGGACACAATGTACGGTGTTTTGCGCATCCACAGAACCCTGCGCGGCATGCAGGAAAACCGCGAGGTCCTGAAGCATGAGCTCGATCGCGCCTACCGTGGCTTTGGACCCAGGGTAGATGTGAACGCATCGGGCGGCTTCGGCATTTTGAGCGACAGTACCACGAGGCGCAACGATTCCGACACAGGCCTCTTTCCGGCCGTGAACCTGAGTGCGACCCTGACCCAGCCCATCTGGGACGGCTTTGCGACCAGAAGCCGCGTCCGCCAGGCAAAATCCACCCTGGATTCCCAGAACTGGAGAGTCCTTGACAACGTGAGCTCATTGTGTCTTGACGGAATCATTGCCCACATCAACCTTCTGCGCACCCGTACCCTGGTACAGCTGGCGGAGGAAAACGTGCGCGTGCACGAGCGCATCCTCGGCCTTGCCAAGGATCGCGTGAACGTTGGCGCAGACACGCAGGCAGACTTCACCCAGGCCCAGTCCAGATACCAGCGCGCCCTGTCCTCCCTTGAAGAGCAAAAGGACGCCCTGCGGGTGGCAGAGGACACCTACACCCGCCTTACCGGTCTTCCGGCCACGGACAGACTGAAGGAAGTGCCCATGCCTCCGGAAGTCTTCAAGAACGCTGCCCGTGTGTTTGAGCAGGCCGAGCAGTTCAATCCCACGCTCGCCGCCTACATGGAAGACGTGCGCACTGCCACAGCCGGCAGGGAACTTACCGAATCCGCCTTCTATCCATCCTTCAGCCTCACTGCAGGCCCCAACTACTACACCAGGGGTGACAGGGACGAATACGACGACACCTGGACCTGGAGCTTTGACGTCATGCTGACCATGACCTGGAACATATTCAACTCCGGGGCAGACGTGGCAGCCTACAAGGCCGATTCCGCGCGCATCCGCCAAGCAAGACAGGTCTACTACAACTACATAGACGATCTGAAGCTGGACATAGACAGCACCTTCTCCAACTATCTTGCTGCCCAGCAGCAGTACAAGCACTATTCCAAGGCCATAGAGTTCAACAAGTATACCCTGAACGCCTACAACGAGCAGTTCCTAATCGGCCGTCGCACCCTGCTTGACGTGCTCGATTCCGAAAACGAACTCTTCAACTCCTCCTGTTCGGCTGAAACAAACAGGGGCAATATCATCATCGGCGCCTACAGGCTGCTTGCCCTGACAGGCAGACTCCTTCCTGCCATGTCCATTGCCCAGGAAGGCATTGACGCCCTGCCGCCCGAGGATCCGCAGGACAATCGCGAGGTCTTCGAGATGGGCTGGTTCAACTAGCCATCGACAGACAAAACGCCACGAAGAGCCATTTGGGGAGCAGGAGACAAAACGTTTTCTGCTCCCCTTTTTTTGCTTTCCCGCCCCCCCCCAACAGGGAAGCCAAAACACTTCGAACAGAAAGGCATCGACAAAGGGCCATGGAACAGTCCTGGGGCTTTTGATCGGCCATGGAGGCCGACAAGAAGGAGCCAATTTCTGCAGACATATCTTGACCCCCTGCAATGGGCCGTGTATAGTTACCACACCTACGTTCTGTCTTCCTGCCTTTTTTAGGGGACTGCAGGGCTTTTATTTTGCAGTCGGCTCGGGGCAGGTTCACTGTCATGGCCACACGCCATGTAAAAGAGGAGGCTCACTTATGCGTATCGCCGTGGGACTCGGTCAGCAGCGCGGAGAAAAAGAGCTTGAAGCCCAGGGCATCAAACGCCGTGACTTCATGAAATTCTGCACCGCAGTGGCAGTTACCATGGGCCTTGGCCCGTCCTTTGCCCCCAAGGTTGCCGAAGCTCTGACCGGGAAACGTCCTTCAGTTGTCTACCTGCACGAAGCGGAATGCACCGGCTGTTCCGAAGCCCTGCTCCGCACCGTTGACCCGTACCTGGACTCCCTGATTCTCGACACCATCTCCCTCGACTACCACGAGACCATCATGGCCGCCGCAGGCGAAGCCGCGGAAGAGGCCCTGGAAAAGGCCATTGCCAATCCCGATGGCTTTGTCTGTGTCGTGGAAGGTGCCATCCCCACCAAGGACAACGGAAATTACGGCTACATTTCCAATCACACCATGCTCTCCATGGTGCGCCGCATTGTTCCCAAGGCCAAGGTGACCATCTGCATGGGCACCTGTTCCTGTTATGGCGGCATCCAGTCGGCCAAACCCAATCCCACGGGTTCCCTTGGCCTCAACGATGCCCTCGCCGATCTCGGCGTGAAAGCCATCTGCCTGCCCGGCTGTCCTCCCAATCCCCTGAACTTTGTGGGTCTTGTTGTTGCCTATCTCACCGGCCAGAAGATCGAGCTGGACGACTACTATCGTCCTCTCATGTTCTACGGCAGCACAGTGCACGAGCTTTGCGAGCGCAAGAAGCACTTTGACGCCGGCGAATTTGCTCCCTCCTTCGATTCCGAAGAGGCCCGCAAGGGCTGGTGTCTCTACGACCTCGGCTGCAAGGGACCCGGCACCTACAACAACTGCCCCAAGGCTCTCTTCAACCAGACAAGCTGGCCCGTGGCAGCCGGACATCCCTGCATCGGCTGTTCCGAACCCAACTTCTGGGATGACATGACACCGTTCTACGAGAACTAGGGAGGGCCCACATGAGTCAGAAAACACCCCAAAGCAGCTACACGGGTCCCATTGTCGTCGATCCGCTGACCCGCGTGGAAGGGCATCTGCGCATTGAAGTGGAAGTGGAGAACGGCAAGGTTTCCAACGCCCGCAGCGTTGGCACCCTCTTCAGGGGCCTTGAAACCATTCTCAAAAACCGCGACCCCAGGGATGTGCAGCACTTTACCCAGCGTATCTGCGGCGTGTGCACCTATGTCCATGGCCTTGCTTCCACAAGAGCCCTGGAAAACGCCTGTTACAACGCTGACAACAGCTTCCACATTCCTGCCAATGCGACCTATATCCGCAACCTTGTGCTCGGCATGCAGCAGATCCACGACCACGTGGTGCACTTCTATCATCTGCACGCCCTTGACTTTGTGGATATCACAAGCGCTCTGAAGGCAGACCCCGAAAAGGCAGCCAAGCTTTCCGAATCCATAACCCCACGTCCCTGCAAGGTGGACGATCTCAAGGCCGTGCAGGCACGCCTCAAGGCCTTTGTGGAGACAGGACAGCTCGGCCCCTTCACCAATGCATACTTCCTCGGCGGGCATCCGGCATACTATCTTGAACCCGAGGCCAACCTCATTGCCACGGCCCACTATCTCGAAGCCCTGCACATGCAGTGCGAGATGGCCCGCGGCACAGCGGTCTTTGGCGGCAAGAACCCCCATCCCCAGTTCCTGGTTCACGGCGGCGTTACCTGTTACGAAGCTCTCACGGACAAGCGCATCAAGGAATTCGAGGACATCCTCAAAAAGAGCGTCAAGTTCGTCAACGAAGTCTATCTCCCCGATCTTTTGCTCGTGGGCTCTGCCTACAAGGACTGGGCAGGCATTGGCGGCACCACGAACTTCATGACCATGGGCGAATTCCCCGTGGCAGGCGACGAATTCGACGTGAGCACACGCTGGATGAAGCCCGGCATCATCTACAAGAGGGATCTGGCCAAGGTCGATCCCTTTGATCCCAACAAGATCAAGGAACACATCGCCCACAGCTGGTACGATGGCGATTGGGCCAAGGCTCCCTACGAGGAGAGCACGGATCCGAAGTTCACCCGCATGGGCGACACGGACCGCTACACCTGGCTCAAGGCTCCCCGCTACAACGACACCGCCACCGAAACCGGTCCCCTCGCAGCTGTTCTCGTCAACTACGCGAAGGGTCACAAGGACTTCAAGCCTCTGGTCGACAAGGTCCTCAGTGCTCTCGGCGCCACTCCGGAAGCCCTGTTCTCCACCCTGGGTCGCACCGCAGCCCGCGCCATTCAGTGCGCAGCCACTTGCAAGCACACGACCGACCTGCTTGAGCAGTACAAGGAAAACATCAAGACGGACAAGCAGATCGTCATCGATCGTCCTGTTCCCAAGGAAAGCCAGGGCGTGGGCTTTGTGGAAGCTCCCCGTGGCGGCCTGTCCCACTGGATGGTCATCAAGAACGGTCGCGTGGACAACTTCCAGGCAGTCGTTCCCACAACCTGGAACCTTGGACCGCGCGACGGTTTTGGCAAGCTTGGCCCCTGCGAAGAGGCTCTTATCAACACCCCAGTGGCAGATCCCAAGCGTCCTGTGGAAATCCTGCGTACAGTCCACAGCTTTGACCCGTGCATTGCCTGCGCCGTGCATGTCATTGACGGCAAGACCAACGAAGTGCACGAATTCAAGGTTCTCTAGTCTCACATTGTAAAATATGGGGCGGAAACAGCTTTCCTTGCTGTTTCCGCCCCTTTTTGCCTTTCCAGAAATCTGGACAAATCCGGAGAATACCCATGTCCGAAAATTCGCAGTCCGCAAAAATGTGCGTCCTGGGTGTCGGAAATCTTTTGATGCGCGACGAAGGCTTTGGCGTTCGCGCCATGGAATACCTGCGCGATCACTATGTCTGGCCTGACAACGTGGACTTTGTGGACGGCGGCACGCTTGGGCACGGGCTCATGCCGCTTTTGCAGGACTACGACAGGGTCGTTGTCCTGGACATAGTCACTGCCCAGGGAGAACCGGGCACTGTCTACCTTCTTGAAAACGAGGACATGCGCAAGGCGCTGAGCTTCCACGACTCGACCCACGACACCGACTTTGTGGATCTCTTGCAGACATGCGATCTCATGGGCTGCAGGCCGGAATGCTTTGTCATTGGCCTTGAGCCCTTTGATTTTAGAAGCATGGACGCAGAGCTCACAGACGAAGCAAAAAAGGTCCTTCCGGCCTTCTGCCGCAAGGCAGTCCTTGAGATACTGCGCAGGGGCTGGGCCAATGCCAAAGTCAGGGACAATGAGGCTCAAAGCCCCTACAGGGCCGAGTAACACAAATTTTATATGGCCCTTGCCAGGACAGGGGACCCTTGCGGGGCTTGAGCGGAAAAATCCGTTCCTAGCCCCATTTTGTTTCCAGGGCCTCGTATACTGCGTCGTCCATAGCGAAACTGTGTGCGGAATCCGGAAACGTTCCATCGCGCACGGCTGCACAGTAGGAGGCAACACCATCGCGTATGCAGACACCGCCTTCGGCAAACTGGCGTACAAACTTTGGACGGATGTCGCTGTACATGCCAAGCAGATCCTGCAGGACCAGAACCTGGCCGTCGCAGGCACTGCCTGCGCCAATCCCAATGGTGATGCCATGCACGTTCTTGCTCACAAGGGCTGCCAGCCTGTCGGGCAGACACTCAAGGACAATACCGAAGGCGCCTGCCTCGTCCAGAGCCACTGCGTCCTCGATGAGCCTTTGCGCTGCATCAAGGGCCCTTGCCTGAACGCGATAGCCCCCAAGGGCGTTGACAGACTGTGGAGTGAGACCAAGATGCCCCATGACCGGGATGCCTGCGCGCACCATTTCTGTGACCATGGGGGCAAGCTCCCTGCCACCCTCGATCTTCACGCCATTGGCGCGGCCTTCTGCCATGAGTCGACCTGCGTTTATCATGGCATCGCGCAATCCTGTCCGCACGGACATAAAGGGCATGTCCGTGAGCACAAAGGGCTTTTCCGCACCCCTCGCGACCGCACGCGAATGGTGGATCATGTCCTGCATGGTGACAGAGACCGTATCCTTGTAGCCAAGCATGACCATCCCCAGACTGTCCCCTACAAGTAGCATGTCCGCACCAGCTTCGGAACACAGTTTGGCCATGGTGTAGTCGTAGGCCGTGACCATACAGACCTTTTCGCTGTTCGCTTTTTTCCTTTGCAAATCCGCCAGAGTGATGGGCATGACCGTAACCTCGCGCTACAGGTGAAAAAGATTGCCGGTTGCACCGGTGCCAGCCTGAAGCTATGCGCCTTTTAGCCCATCGTCAAACCCTGTGGCAAAAATTTCACGTGTGCAGCAGCCCGTACGCGCACAAATTCCTCTTTCAGTACAGTTTGTCTTGTACTTTTGCGCACAAGCTGCAACAAACAAGAGAAAAAGACCTTCATTTCTGAAAAGAAAAGTAAAATACTCATGTTACAGACTGAAATAATATCCCGGAAGAAGAGGGCAAAGGGAAGAAAAACACAAGTGTTTAACGGCTGATAACATATTGATAATAATACAGATTCTGCTATAGTTTTCCTTTTTTTCTTCTCCTTGCGCTCATGGGTAAAGAGTGGTAAACAGAAAAAAACGTCTCCCTGTTCCCCCATGGGACTTGTTTCCCAAGGAAACAGGGACAGGGACCATGGCTTGAAAGATCATCTTTTGGGAAAGCAAGAATCGACCTTCGGGCCTGGGCACGCTTGTTTTAAGGCACTGCGCTGAGAGGTTACAGCGCGAAAGGTACAACACTCAAGACGAGTGAGGAGTACGAATGGCTAATCAATCCGCTACCTTCAACGAAGATAAGGTCGCATGCTTACTTGGCGGCCTCCTCTTCGTGCTCGGCCTTGCTAAATTCGCAGGGCTCGATCTTGTTGGCTGGATCGTGAAGATGGGCATGTGGGTGGACAACCCTCTTGACTGCTTCAGGGCTGCCAGCAAAGGCATGATGGAAGGCTGGCAGGCACTGCTTGCCACCTATATTCTTGTTACCCTTGGTCTCTCCATTGGCACCAAACTGATGAAGGGCAATGTTGCCAAATTCATTGCTTCCTTCACCCTCATTTTCTTCATCGCCATTGCCTGCTACGTTGTTGGCGCCAACGCCTACATCGCCGCCAACCCCACCCAGCTTGCCAAGCAGGGTATTCCGTGGGCACTCGGCCTCTCCACTGAAGCCGGTTACATCGTGGCCCTGGTTGTGGGTATCATCATCGGCAACGTGGCCCCTGGCTTTGTCGAAAAGCTCCATGACGCCTGCCGTCCCGAGCTCTTCGTGAAGATCGCCATCGTTGTCCTCGGTTGTGAACTCGGCGTGAAGGCTGCTGACGCAGCCGCCTTCGCTGGCGTGGTTATCTTCCGAGGCCTGTGCGCCATCGTTGAAGCCTATCTGCTCTACTGGGCAGTCGTGTACTTCGTGGCACGCAAGTACTTCAAGTTCAACAAGGAATGGGCAGCTCCTCTGGCCTCCGGTATTTCCATCTGCGGCGTGTCCGCCGCAATCGCCACTGGTGGTGCCATCCGCGCCCGGCCTGTGGTCCCGATCATGGTCTCCTCCCTGGTCGTTGTCTTCACCTGCATCGAAATGCTGCTCCTGCCCTTCGTGGCTGCTGCTGTCCTGCACACCGAGCCCATGGTTGCCGGTGGCTGGATGGGCCTGGCCGTTAAGTCCGACGGCGGCGCTATCGCTTCCGGTGCCATCACAGAATCCCTGATCCTCGCCAAGGCTGCCGGCGAAGGCACCGTGTGGGCCACCGGCTGGATCACCATGGTGACCACCACCGTCAAGGTCTTCATCGACATGTTCATTGGCGTGTGGTCCTTCATCCTCGCCTACCTGTGGACCAAGTACTTTGACGCCGACGCCAAGGCCGGCAAGAAGATGACCTGGGGCGATGTGTGGGATAGATTCCCCCGCTTCGTGCTCGGTTACGTGTGCACCTTCCTCATTATGCTGTTCCTCTGCGTTGGCGACGAAGCAACCCACAAGGTTGCCAAGACCGTGTCCAGCTCCCTGAACGGCATGCGCACCCTGTTCTTCCTGCTTACCTTCTTCACCATCGGCCTGATCTCCAACTTCAAGAAGCTGCTTGAAGAAGGCATTGGCCGTCTTGCCGTCGTGTATGTTGTCTGCCTCTTCGGCTTCATCATCTGGGTCGGCCTGTTCATCTCTTGGCTGTTCTTCCACGGCATGCATCCGCCGGTTGTCGAAGCCGCTGCTGCAGCCGCAGGCATGTAGTAATATAGGAGAAAAGCTATGGCAGAAAATCAGAGCCAAGAAGCGAAATTCCATGAAGAAATCCAGAACATGGAATATGAGCCCCTCGATCCTATCGAGATGAAGCTCATCCACTGGAGCTGGGGCCTTGGTGTTGGCCTTCTTGTCGTGCTCTTCTTCGTGAGCCGCATGATCGAACACTAGGTCGAACGTAGTTGACCGCGGTCACTGATCCGTGGTTTTTGCAAGGGCTCTTCCGCAACATGTGGAAGAGCCCTTTGTCGGCAAGGGGAAGTACGCACCCCTGCCTTTTGGAGGAAGTATGCCCAAGTACCATGTGCGTTTTCTCAAAGGCCCCAACATGACACTGCGCCTCTACCACGAGGCCATTGAGGAAGCGAATTCCTTTGAGGAAGTGCTCACCAGACACACAGACTGGCCCATTCAGGTTGCCTGGGACGATCGCGCAGCCACTGCCTGGAATCCCGGCACAAGCATGTACTACCAGGAAATGTGGGAAGCGGCCCTTGTGCCAGATACAGCCCAGCTTCCCCTGGTTGGCGCATGGAAACAGGGAAGCAAGGAGTGATGCTACACGGCGTCAGGAGCCGCATTGTAAGACGGCAAAGGCCCCTGATCCTTGTCTCTGCCTGTCTGGTTGGCGAAAAATGCCGCTATGACGGCAGAGACAATGCCGTAGAAGCCATTGTGACCTTAAAGGAAAGGGGTCTGTGCCTTCCTGTCTGCCCCGAAGTCCTGGGGGAGCTTCCCACACCGCGTATCCCAAGCGAAAGACAGGGGGCCAGGGTTGTCGCAAAGGACGGCACGGACGTGAGCCACGCCTTCAAACTGGGAGCAAGGCGGGCTCTCTACATTGCCATGAAGCATGGCCTGCGTCTGGCAATACTCAAGAGCAGATCCCCATCCTGTGGCTTTGGCAGCATCTACGACGGAACCTTCTCGCACAGGCTCATTTCAGGGAACGGGATTTTTGCCGAGATGCTGCAAAGAGAAGGCTTCAGCATCTGGACTGAGGAAAACTGCTCGCCGCTTCTTGCGAATATGCCTTAGGATATTGCACGAATGTAATCTGAATACTTTTATCAAGGAGTTCTCAATGCTTGCATCATTGCAAATACAAAACTTCAAGAGTTATGAAGATGCAACGCTATATTTTACTCCTCTTACCTTTTTTGTAGGTGCAAATGCGTCCGGCAAGAGCAATGCCCTGGAGGCCCTACGTCTGCTGAATTAGCTTGCGGGGGGAATGAGATTAGAGGATATCGAGCAGGCTATTAAAAAGGACGACTCATACATACGTGGAAATATACGTGACCTTTTTAAGGATATTGCGAAGCCTATTACCTTTACATGTCATCTTCCACAGTCTGAAGAGTCTAACTGGAATATCTTGACATTAAAAATAGGATATAAAAAAGACAGACTTGTCTTTGAAGAGGAAAAAATAAGTAATGATGCAGGGCTATCACTGTATCACACAGAAAATAAACACCCATCTGCTACATTTTATGGATATCCAGATCTTGTTAGTGTATCTTGTAACAACCTAGACAGTAAAAAAACACGTACATCTATTCTCTGTAGTAACCAACGACCAGCCTTTTATCAGTTTGAATCACCATCATTATTTCATAATGATGACAAAAATTCACAATTTATTATTATTGCTATTTCCAGAATATTCCGTATGAATTTACGAAATATTTTTTTTCTTTATCCAAATACTAATACAATGAGAGGATATGCTACTTCTGGAGATCATCAAATAAAAGAAGACGGTTCAAATCTGTCAAGTGTTCTTTCAACTATTTGTAAAAATAGTGATGTCAAAAGAAATTTATTAGAAATTATTCGATCTATTCCTAAACAAGATATTAAAGATATTTCATTTATAAAAACTGATCGCAATGATGTTATGCTTCGCATACACGAGTTTTTTGAAAAAAATAATAAGAAAATAGATGTACCTTTATTGTCAGATGGCACATTGCGTGTTCTTTGCATTGGGGCAATGTTACTCAGTGCAGATAAAAAATCACTAATTATTATTGAAGAGATGGATAATGGAATTCATCCGAGTAGAGTAAAATCTCTTCTACAAAAAATTTCAGAAATTGCTTTGAAACGCAGTCTTCAGATACTTATTTCTACACATAATCCAGCGCTGCTCGATGCAGTAGATGATGCTGAATTGAAAAATGTTATTTGCTGCTACAGAGACTCTGAGCAAGGCGATAGCCGAATTACTCGTCTTACTGATATACGCAGATTTCCAGAACTCATGGCGCAAGACTCTTTGGGACAACTTGTTACTAACCAAAAACTGGATTTTTTTCTCAAGGACAAGCGCTCAGAAGAAGAATACATGGCATCTGCATTAGCATGGATTAAAGAACTGCGAGAGGCAACTAAAGATGGATATCTGCCTCATTGATACATCTATTTTTGATGAAATTCTGAATATACCAGGTAAATCTCAATGCTATTCCTCTACTATAGATGAGCTAGATCAAAAACTAAGACAAAAAGAACATTCGTTTCTTCCTATGGCAACTATTCTTGAATGTGGAAATCACATTGCCCAAATTGGAAATGGGACGAGAAGAAGAGGTGCTGCAGAGCGATTTATAATTGAAGTACGCAAGGCACTTGAAGGGATTTCTCCTTTTATCGCTATGCTATTTCATCAAGAAAACCAAGTTCAAAGATGGCTTGACACTTTTCTTGAAGGAGCAACAATTGGTCGAGGTCTTGGAGATATTTCTATTATAGAGGACTGGAACCGCATTTGTAAACGTTATGAACTGTATCGTGTATATATCTGGTCAAAAGATAAACATCTTCAAGGGTATGATCGTATCCCCCACAAGTCTTTTTGAGAGAGGCAAATCGCGGTTGCTACTTCTGGTTTAGGCATCAACAGAATAATAGATGCACTCGGACATGTCTTGTCTTACTGGATGATATCTTTGGAGCCAACATCAAAGTATCCGCTGATATCTACCGTACCAGTCAATTGTGATCAACGCTCACCGTGAGTTGCCACTCTCGTCTTTTTTCATAATCAGATATTTTACCTTGCCAGCTTGCGGCGTATTTTTTCCGGATCAAGCCTGTGCAAAACATGCAGCCTTGCAGTGTAACAGATGGCACAGAAGGCAAGCGCTACGATGTAGCCAACCCAGAAGCCTGCAGCTCCCATGGCAGGGACAATGAGATCCGTTCTGCCGAGCACGTAGCCGCCACAAAGTGCCAGAAGACCATAGGCCACGAGGCAGACAATGAAGATGATGCGCGTGTCGTTGTAGCCGCGCAGGACACCGCAGCTTATGTTCTGCAGGGTGTCCACAACCTGATAGGCGCCGCACAAGAGCATGAGCGAGGAAGCAAGCGCCAGGACATCAGGGTCGCTGTTGTAGAGCGAGGCTATCTCGTAGCGGAAACACATGGTCAGGGTCATGCTGACAAGGGCTATGACAAAGCCCAAAAGAAGAGCTGTGTGCGCAGCAGAGCGCGCGTGCATGTATTTTGCTGCCCCCAGGAGCTGGCCTGTGCGTATGGTCGCAGTCATGCCAATGGATAGGGGTATGGAAAAGACTATGCTCGAATAGTTGATGGTGATCTGATGCCCCGCGACTACCGTTGTGCCCAGGGGCGCCAGGAGAAGAGCAGTGAGTGCAAAGGACGAGACCTCTATGCAGAGGGCTACGGCATTGGGAAAGCCTATTCGCACAACTGTGGCTATAAGCGGCAAATCAAGGCGTTTGCCTTCGATTACTACCCTGTCCTTTCCGAAGAAAGAATACTTGCGCAGGGTTTTATCCCTGTGCAGGAAGAAGAAGATGGAGAGGAACATGCACCAGTAGCAGATGGCGGTGGCGACACCACAGCCTACACCTCCCATTTCCGGCATGCCCATATGTCCGTAGATAAAGACATAGTTGCAGGGAATATTGATCAGAAGGCAGACAATGCCAATGACCATGGCAGGTCTTGTCCTGCCAAAGCCCTCGAAAAAGGAACGCACTGTAATGAAGAGCAGAAAGCCCGGCAGTCCGAAAAGCATTGCCTTGAGATACCCTGAGGTCACGGGCGCAAGCTCTTTATCGATGCCCAAAAGGTGCAGATTTTCCGAAATGAAGTACAGGAGCGTTATGAGCACTGCACTCATGAAGAGCGCAAGAAAGATGCCCTGACGCAAGAGATGGGCAGATCTTTCGGGCTTTCTGGCACCCACAAGCTGGGCGGACATGCCTGGCAGGGCAAGAAGGCAGCCTACGGCAAAGAGCGTTATGGGAGCCCAAAGGGATCCGGCTATGGCGACACCGGCAAGGTCGCGCGCAGCGTAGCGGCCGGCCATGATGGTGTCCACAAAGTTCATGCCAATCTGCGAGAGCTGGGCAACAAAGATGGGAAGACCTATGCGCAGGATATTTCCGAATTCCCGGGAAGAAACAAGAAAAGCCATAAGTGATAAAGCTGGGAATTTCCCTGTTGTCGGACAATGTGTCCGGTTGCTTGTGATTGTGCGACCCAATAGCCTTTTTTCGAGATCAAGGGAACAGCAGTCTGGGCCCCAAGGCCAGCGTGCCCTTGGGAATGAGGGACAACAAGGGGTCAGGCAAGAACCTGACCCCGTAATGCGCCACCCAAGTGGCGTTTTGTTGTCGCGCCCTTGCAGACTGCAAGGGCACTACTGAAGGAGACGGAGCAGATCCTCTTCTGTGAGGGACTTGACGCTTGTTTCCGTGCCTTCGAGGAAGTCTGCGGCCAGCTCGCGCTTGCTCTGGTGGAGGGCCAGAATCTTTTCTTCCACGCTGCCCTGCTGGACCATGCGGTAGATGGTCACAGGACGCTTTTGACCAATGCGGTGCGCCCTGTCCGAGGCCTGATCTTCCACTGCAGGGTTCCACCAGGGATCCAGGTGGATGACGTAGTCCGCAGCTGTCAGGTTGAGGCCTGTGCCGCCTGCCTTGAGCGAGAGCAGGAAGACATCGCCCTGCCCGCTCTGGAAGGCTGCCACGCGCTTCTTGCGCTCAAGCTCTGGTGTTTGGCCATCAAGATACTGGAAGGAAATACCCTTCTCTTCCAGGGCCTCGCGGATGAGGGCAAGGTAGGTGGTAAACTGACTGAAGGCCAGCACCTTGTGGCCAGATTGTATGAGATCCTGGACAGTTTCCAGGAAGGTCAAGGTCTTTGAGCTATACTTTTCCAGCTTCATCATATCCGGATCGGCAAGACCAGGGTGGCAGCAGGCCCTGCGAAGCCTTGTGAGCTCTGCCAGAATTTCGATGCGCTTGGCTCCGCTTGAGCTTTCGGAACTGTGGAGCTTTTCCACAGCCCTTCTGCGCAATGTCTCGTAGAAGGCGAGTTCCTTGGGATTGGGCTCAACAATAATGTTCTGTTCGGTCTTTTCCGGAAGCTCGTCCAGAACACTGCTTTTGAGTCTGCGCAAGAGGAAGGGGCGAACAACTGCGCGCAGGGCCTTTGAGGCAGGTGTTCCGGGCGTTGCAGCCTGGCCGTAGCGGTGGGTGAAGTTCTCCCAGGAGCCCAGGAGACCGGGATTGATAATGTTGAAAAGGCTCCAGAGGTCATCGATGCTGTTTTCAATGGGTGTGCCCGTGAGCGCAAGGCGAAAGTCTGCCTGAATCTTCTTGCCTGCCTTGGCTCTCTTGGTGGCAGCGTTCTTGAGCGCCTGGGCCTCGTCGAAGATAACCATGGACCACTGGACCTTGGCAAGAAGGGGCTGCACATTGGGCAAAAGGCCGTATCCCATGACAAGCACGTCGTTGGGACCAAGGGCCTTTACGGTTGCCTCGCGACCAGTGTGCCCGAAGCGCACCACATTGAGGGAGGGAGCAAAGCGGCCGATTTCAAGATCCCAGTTGCCGCACACCGAGGTGGGTGCCACCACAAGGCAGGGACCATGCGCAGCCTGGTTCAAGAGAACTGCTATGGACTGGACAGTCTTGCCAAGGCCCATGTCGTCGGCAAGGCAGGCGCCAACGCCCCAGATGGCAAGGCGCTGCATCCACTCGTAGCCCTCGCGCTGGTATTCGCGCAAATCTGCCCGCAAGAGGGAGGGCACAGCAGGTGTTGTGGCAAAGGCCCTGTGCATGCGCTCGAGATTATTCTCCCACTTGGGATCCACCTCGACTTCCATGTCTGCCAGGGCCTGCTCCACTGCAGCCGAAGCCAGGGCGTTTACCTGATAGTCGCCCTTCTTTGTCTCAGAGGTCACGAGCTTGAGGCTCGAGAGCTTGCGGCGCAAATCCGCTGTGAGGGCTACGTACTCTCCGTCCCCCAGGGACACGAAACGGCTTCCCTTAAGAGAATTCAGAAGGCCTGTCAGGGGGATCATCTCGTTGTCGTCAAGCTGGGCTGTGCCGGAGATGCCGAACCAGTCGTTGGATGTCCAGCCAATCCTCGCCTTGATGCTGGTTGCGTCCAGCTGCCCCTTGAGCTTCAGGCGCATGCCCTTGGGCCACTCAAGGCTGTGCTCCACTCCACTCTTGCGCAATTCCTCAAGCAGGGTCAGCACCTCTTCCAGATCGCCGCTGAACCAGTGGCCGTTGTCCAGCCCCTGGGCAAGGGTTGGGCAAGCCTTGACAAGGTTGTCCAGGGCAGCCTGCTCGGCCCCGAAGTTGCGCTCGACGCGCACTGTCTTCATGGGCACGTTCTCGGGCTGGTCTTCTTCCAGGGGAGGAGTCTTCCCCTCAGAAGCTTTCGCGCGGGATTTTGCGGATTTTGTGCCCCGTTTTCCCTTTGTCTGCTCGGGCTCTGGTTCGGGCTCAGCGGACGGACTGGCAGGGATTTCCAGTGGCACTGTGGCCAGAGGGGTCTCAATGCCTGTTGCTGTCTGGAAAAATGCTGTGCCAGGCAAGCCAAAGGGGCGTACGCCGCACACACCCTCAAAGCCGGACGCTGTCTGCTCCAGCTGCAGGACAGGGGTTGTCACCTCCTCCACGTCCTCGGCCTCGACACCCTCAGTCTCCACATCGATGTTGAGTTTCGAGCGCGTAAGCCCAAGGACCCTGGAAAGCTCTGACTTCGGGAAGGTCAGTCCATTGGCAAGAAGGCCTGCAACCTGTTTTTCCATGGGGCCCAGCTTGTAGACAGAGATCACATCATCCTTGCGGGAAATGACGAGCTCCTGTCCCCTGTAGTTCTCGAAGGCCTCGCTGTTCCCGAGCTTCAGGAAATAGCCGTTGCTGCCGTTGTCCTTCAGATTGAAGGTGAGGTTCGCCTTCACAAATCTTATGGGCTTGTAGCTGTTTCCGCTTTGCTCAAAGACCATGTTGCTCTGACAAAGGGCTTCGCAGCAGTCGACAAGGTGCAGGACATAGACAGGGGTCCACCAGCTGCGCTCCTGCTCGATGCCGGCAGCTATGCGCCAGTCCACGTCCGTCAAGTGGTCCACGTCGCCGGACCGTTCGGCAAGGCGCTTTAAGGAAACATCCTTGCCCTTGCTCCAGCCCCGAACACCGAGGACCTGTTCCTTGGCGTAGACTCTCCTCTCGCTAAAATCCACTACCCAGAAAAGACGCTTCTTGCGCTCCTCGGGAGCATCGGTACTTGCGATCTTTTCCAGGGCAGCAAGACGGTACTGCCAAACGGGCATATCCTGTACAAGGTCTGCCATATTAAGCAGGCTGCAGGAATCATCCCTAGCCCAGGAACCGTCCTTGTCGTAGCCCGGAATGGCGTGCAGGATATCTGCAAAGCAGCGCTGCAGGCTGGGAAGCCCTTCGCAGCGCAGATACCAGTTGCGCATGACTTCGGGATCGGGATCCGATTCCTTGACAAGGCGCAGCCTTGCGGAGGCAGTCGCAAGAACAGAGAGAGCGTTCCGGTCTTCTTCGGCAAAGGACGGCTTGGAAAGCGTGTTGTTGTCAATGGCTCCGTTGCGAAACCTGTCCAGGGCATCCAGGGCCGCAAGACCCTGCAAACCGCAGGCGTAGGCGCCGTAGTTGTCGAAATCTGCCTTTTGCAGGACCCAATAGTTCTCTCTCATGGCCTCAAGGTCCTTTGGCGTGCCATAGAGGAAACGGACCAGGTTGAACACGACGCCAGGGTAGAAGAAGAAGCTTGGCATCTGGCGTGTGCCCTGCCCCTTCTTGAAAAGCTTAATCCAGCTTGTGAGCTGCTGCATGGAAGCAGGATTTTTCTGGAAGCAGTCGATGGTGAGAAGGACAGCCAGCTGATCGAGAGTAACCTCCCTGCTCTTCCTCAAGGGGGCTGCAGCCGCCTCGGCCTTGTCCAGATTGTTGCGCCAAAAGTGCAGGAGAGCGATTTTTTCCGGCTCAAGCCAGGGACAGTCAATCTTACCCTCGTCGTACAAATCGGCAAGCTGACCAAGGAGGGGGTGCACCATGCCTGCTTTCATAAAGGCAGTATACAGATCGAAAAAGATCAGGGACTGTGCCAGGGGTGTACGCGAGCGCACCCAGTCAAGAGAAAAGTCCGCCATGGAAAAATACATGTAGCGTGCTTCGCACTCGACCTCGGAGGCGGACATGTTTTTCAGAGGGCGCAGTCTGTTGTCGTTTTTGCAGAAGATGGCAAGGGTATGGTGAGCACCCCTTGCAAAGAGATTGCCCTTGAAGCGATTGTTCGCAAGAACCCTGGAAACCTCGGCTGACAGCACCACGTCCATTGTGAGCTCCCGGGTCAATCTGAAGCGGGCAAGCCCATTCATGTTCCAATTGTGTTTTCCCTCGTAGACGGGCACGTCCTGAACTTTCGTGTTCTCCTCCCACAGGGAATTGCGGTAATTGTTGATGGATTGCGGGAAATACACGCGAGAAGGCAGACAGGACATCTCCTCGAGCAGGCCATACAGGAGCGCGTTGTCGTTTCCCTGAACCAAAAGAGCGTCAAGATACAGGAAAACAAGCAGCTTGTGGGTCGGGGAGACGGTTTTCTTCTTGGGAGTAGCCATATTCTTAACTGTATTGTGTTTGGGTAACTGTTTGGTATATCTGTCCTGATGCCTGCAAAAGCGTTTGGTGGCCTGCATGCAAAACCAAATGACAGCGAAAGTCCGATTTCTTGGGGGCCCTGAAGACGGAAGCTACGCAGGCCTTTTGCCAATCCCTTGCCAAAGGTACGAAAACAGGGAGAGGCAAGCGCAGGATCGCAAAATGCCCTGCCTGGACTTTGCACAAAGTCCACGGGCTGGAGGAGCCATGGGCGGGGGCAGATGGATCTTCGTGGATCCGGAAAAATGCCGGATGTGCGGCAAGAGAGATCGGCACAGGGAAGCCCTTGCCTGGGACTGCGGGGCAGACACGGCTCATGACTGACAAGCGCACTGTCAGCGTCTGCACAAAGACTGCCTGCGTGACTGACTGTTCCCTGCCCCTGTTCCTTTCGGCATACACAAATTGGGGACAAGAGCATGGGCAACGCCGGTCTTGATAGGACCTGAACAGCAAAAAGTCAAGAATCCGGACACTCTTTTGAGACTGTCCTTCCCTCTTTTCCAAAGCATACTGCAAAGGTCTTTCATGCATAATACAAACTATTTGCCAGTGTATTTCCAATGAGACAACGTGACTTTGACAATTGCTCCGGACATATCCCTGTCAATCTCCCATCTTTCTCCTTGTATTTTTGCAAACATGAAGTATTTTTTCATCGCGCATGGACAATATCCAGAAAAGATGGACTCCATATACAAATGCCATTTCGGCATTGGGCGCTAAAAAACTTGACTTCATTTTCAGGGAGCGTATCCTAGTAGTACTGACGTACTGTCCTTCAGGGAGAATTGTTCCTTGTCCCCCTTGCCCCAAACGCGACCAAAACGCGCGCTCCGGGTACACGCCATGGTCTTTGTGCGAACAGGCTGGGGCAGGGAGTGCTTCATTTTGCTTCTTTCTTCCGGTCTTTTTCGGACTGGCAGAAGACAGCAGCCGGTTTTTTCCTGAAAACCGGACACAAGCCTTTTTCGAAAGGAATCTGCCAGAAGAAAGACACCAAAAAGGCATACAGGGTGTTGTATAGCCTTGCATTCACTTTGGGGGCATCAGGCAGGAAGTCTGAGAGAGCAGGCGCCTGAGAGATCAGACGATTGAGCAGGCGGATTGCGCATCTATCCAGATCTTGGCCCGATTCTGGGACAAATTTCGGAACAAGTTCTGGAACAAATCCTGAGCCAGCTCATGGCTGACAGGTATTGGAACATCAAGCAGGAAGTGGCCAGGGAATACATGGCAAGCCCTTGCCAAGGAGCATTTCATGTATAGCGGAACAGGCATAGACAAGGAATTGCAACCGGATGTGGAACGCGAATGGCTCGAGACAAACAATCTCGGCGATTTTGCCTCTTCCACCGCGGCGGGCATGCATACCAGGCGCTACCACGGCCTTCTTGTTGCCAACGTGGAACACATGGACAGGCATGTACTGCTTTCGGCTGTCGAAGACTGGATTTGCCGAAAAGATCAAACTGTCCCCCTGTCCGGAAGATACCACCCGGGCTGCGTCTACCCGGAAGTGCAGCACTGTCTTGCAAAGTTCGCTGCCTCCCCCTGCCCCACCTATACTCACAAAATGCAGGGGCTTGAGGTCACAAAGAGCCTGGCCCTCATCCGGGGCAGCCACACTGTGCTCATCCGCTACCAGATAAAGGCTCTGGACAAGCAGACAAAGTCCGAGAACATCACTCTGCGTCTTGCGCCCTTGCTGGCCTTCCGCTTCTTCCACGCGCTGACCCATGCCAACATGGATCTGCATGTGAAGACCTATCCTGCGGAATGCGGCTTCAAGATCCAGCCCTACAATGCCCTGCCGCCTCTCTTTGTGCAGGCAGAAGGATTGTTCGACTTTTTGCCCTCGCCAGAATGGATCAACCGCGTGGAATACCCGAAAGAGAGGGAAAGGGGCTTTGACTATACGGAAGACCTCTTCTCTCCCGGACTTTTCGAAATCCATGTGGTTCCCGGAGACGACATCATTGTCTCCGCCTCCACTTCCGAGATTTCCCTCCACACCCTGGGCCTGCACGCCCTCTGGGACGAGGAGATGGCAAGAAGGGCTGATGCGCAGGCAAGGGTTCTCCAAGGCCAGGCCAAGGCAAAGCCGCAAAGCCAGCTTCTGCCCTTCATGGCAGGCCAGATGGCGGACTTTCTCTATCAAACGCCTGCGAACAAGAAGCTTCTTCTGGCTGGCTACCCCTGGTTTGGCAGCTGGGGCAGGGACACGCTCATTGCCCTGCCAGGCGCAACCTTCCTTTCCGGCCGCATGGAAGAAGGTTTGGAAGTTCTTGAAAACCTGGCTTCCAGTGCCAGGGACGGCATCATCCCCAACACCTTTGACGGGGACGGGCACCCCAATGGCTGGAACAGCGTGGACGCTTCCCTGTGGTTTGCCTGGGACTGCCAGCTCATGCTGAAGGCCCTCGGCAGGGACAAGGAAAGGCAGGCCAGGTTCCTGGACATCTGCGCTCCTGCAATCTACGGTATTATTTCCGCCTTCAGGATGGGACGCGTGCCCTTTGCCCGCGTTGCCTCTTCCGGACTGCTGGAAACCGGAACGCCCCAGACGCAGCTGACCTGGATGGACGCCCAGGTAGACGGACACCCCGTCACCCCGCGGAATGGATATCCTGTGGAGATTCAGGCTTTGTGGTACAACACCCTGGCCTTTGCCCACAAGATTGCCAAAAAGCGCAATGATCCGGATCCCTGCCCTACCCGCGAGCTCAACGCTATTGCCTCACAGTTTGCTGCCAAGTTTGTCCTTGCGGACGGAACCTTAAGTGACGTGTGGCGTGCATGGGAAGACGGTGGGCCGGACAATGCACTTCGTCCAAATCAGCTCATAGCCGTTGCCCTGCCAGAGGCCATTGCACCCAAGGAGAGCTGGAAGCCAATTGTCGAGAAGGTTCGCGAAAAACTTCTGACTCCCTATGGACTACGCACCCTCTCGCCTGATGACAGAGATTTTTGCCCTTCTTACGGCGGAGGCATTGCCCAAAGGGATGGCGCCTACCATCAGGGCACTGTCTGGCCCTGGCTGCTCGGAGTCTACGCAGATGCCCTTCTTCGCGTACTTAACATCGAGGAAGAGGAAAAGAGCGGGAGCAAGGCTGCGGCAGCAGGGGATAAGACAGCCAAGGCAAAGTCCCAGGCTCTCTCCAAGGGAATAAAGGCCTTTTTGAAGACCATCCAGCCCCTTGTGACAACGCATTTTGCCGAGGCAGGCATAGGGCACATGTCCGAAGTTTTTTCTGCTACTGAGCCCTACACTGCAGGCGGTACCATTGCCCAGGCCTGGAGCGAGGCCGAGGTCTACCGTGCTTTGGTGAATCTGAGAGCGGCAGACAGGGAAACCTTCGAATCCTGGGAAAAGGGACTCAAGGTCTTTGCCCAGAAAAAGGCCTAAGGCCGGGAATGTGGGGGACACGTCTGTTGTCGCTTGGGTCATGCCAGCGCCATTTGTGGCATGAGAAATCGGCATAAGCCAGATAACAGGCGGCTGACTGACAGACGAGGATCTTGCGGCAATCGAAAAGGGAATCAAAAGACAGCGGTGCACAGCAAGCACAGGCCATGTGGCAAGCCAGGCTTTGGCATACAGCTGTCATAGACTTGTGGCACAGTTTTGTGTCTTGACGAACTTGAGCTTTCGGGCTTTGTGCAGACCATATGGGCTTGCACGGGTCCGAAAGCAGGACTGTTTCCAGATTTCCGGAAAATCCCGCCTGAATGTCAGCGTTCGGGACATTTGCCGCAATCCGCAAGAGTGCCGGATTTCAACAATTTTTTCTGTTACAATTTCATGCCAGTCGGAAAAATCCGCACCCCTGGAATAGGGGTGTCCGGCATACGGCTCAAGGTATACGGTTTGTTTTTTGGAGGAAGATAGAATGCGCGTTCTCATGTTCGGCTGGGAATTTCCACCCCACATTTCCGGGGGCCTGGGCTCGGCCTGCGAAGGAATTGTACGCGCTCTGACGCAAAAAGGAACGGACGTCATCTTTGTGTTGCCAAAGCTTGCGACTGACAAGGGCAAGACAAACGATATGTCCGGCCTTACGATGTGTTCGGCCTCTGGTACACGCATAGGCTCAAGCGTACGCTCTGTGGAACAGGTCTGCCGTACCACCAAGGAGTACTGGAAGGAGCATTTGCGCATGGAGGTGGTGGACTCTCTCTTGTCCGCCTACGCCACCCCGGAGTACTACGAAAAGGCCTATGCGGAATATTTGCGGCAGACTGCAGTGGAGGAGAGAAGGACTACGTCTTCCTTCCCCCTGCAGGGCGAAGAGGTGCTTCAGCTTCATGGAGGTTACGGCAAGGACCTCATGAGCGAGGTCTACAAATACAGCCTTGCCGGTCAGGCCATTGCCCGCGCCAACGACTTTGATGTCATCCACGCCCACGACTGGATGGCCTACCCTGCAGGCATCCTTGCCAAGAAAGCTACCGGAAAGCCCCTGGTGTGCCACGTGCACGCAACCGAGGCCGACAGATCCGGCTCCCACATGAACGACGAGATCGCCCACATAGAGTGGGAAGGCATGCAAAGGGCCGACAAGGTCGTGGCTGTCAGCCACTTTACCAAGAATCTCATCATGCGCGTCTACCAGGTGCCGGAAGAAAAGATTGTGGTCGTGCACAACGCTGTCTCCCGCAAGGACGCTGGCCACATCTACCACGCGGAAAAGCCCAAGGGCGAAAAGCAGGTGCTCTTCATGGGCCGCGTGACCTTCCAGAAAGGCCCGGACTACTTTGTCGAGGCCGCAAGGCTTGTGCTGCAGGTCATGCCCAACGTGCGCTTTGTCATGGCAGGAGCCGGAGACATGCTTTTGTCCATGGTCACCCGCGTTGCAAAGTACCGCATTGGCAGGCGTTTCACCTTTACAGGGTTCCTCAAGGGCGATGAGGTAGAACGCATGTACGCGGCCTCGGATCTCTATGTCATGCCCAGTGTGTCCGAGCCTTTTGGTATAGCGCCTTTGGAAGCAATGGTGTATGATGTGCCTGTGCTCATGAGCAAGCAGTCCGGCGTGAGCGAGGTTGTCAACAACGCGCTCAAGGTCGACTTCTGGGATGTGCGCAAGATGGCAGACCGCATTTGCGCTGTTCTGACCTACCCTGCCCTTGGCAAATTCATGGTCAGAAACTGCCAGGAAGAACTGAAAAACATCCGCTGGGAGAACGCAGCAAACAAGCTCAATGCGGTGTACGCCGATCTCGCAAGGGGGATATAAGATGCCTTCCGTCTGTTTCTACTTTCAGGTTCATCAGCCCTACAGGCTCAGGCATTACTCGTTCTTCGACATTGGTCACAACCACATGTACGAGGACGATGATGCCAACAGGTCCATCATGCTGAAGGTGGCGGACAAGTGCTATCTGCCCATGAACGCGCTGCTCTTGAAGCTCATCAAGGCTCACAATGGCAAGTTCAGGGTGTCCTTCTCGCTTTCCGGCGTCTTTATCGAACAGATGGTGCAGTACGCGCCAAACGTTTTGAAGAGCTTCCAGGAACTGGTGGACACGGGCTGCGTGGAAATCCTTGCGGAAACCTACGCCCACTCCCTCTCCTTCCTCTTCTCTCCCAACGAGTGGATGGAACAGATCGCTGTCCATGACGATCTTGTGAAGAAGTATTTCAGTGTCAGGCCCACAGCCTTCCGCAATACCGAGCTTATCTACAACAACGATATAGCAGAAGCCGCAGAGAAGATGGGCTACAAGGCCATTCTCACGGAGGGTGCCGACCAGGTCATCAACTGGAGATCGCCAAACTTTGCCTATCAGCCCGGCAACTGCCGCCGCATACGGCTCCTTTTGAAGAACTATCGTCTCTCGGACGACATTGCCTTCCGCTTCTCCAACAAGGGATGGGAAGAGTATCCGCTCACAGCCGAGAAGTACGCAAGCTGGCTCTTCTCCCTCAACGGCCAGGGCGAGACCATCAACCTCTTCATGGACTACGAGACCTTTGGCGAGCATCAGTGGGCCGAGACCGGTATCTTCGACTTCATGGAGGCCTTGCCGGGTATTGTTTTGCAGAACCCGGACTTCACCTTTGCAACTCCAACCGAGGTGGCAAGCCAGTGTTCTCCCATGGCAAGGCTTGACATCCCCCACTTCATTTCCTGGGCAGACGCAGAACGCGACCTCTCCGCCTGGAGGGGAAATGATCTGCAGGACGATGCATTGGGCGCCGTACAGGCCCTGGAAGCAGATGTGAAGAAGACAGGGGACCCGGATCTTCTGCGTACCTGGAGGCGGTTTACGACCTCGGACCACTTCTACTACATGTGCACAAAGTTCTTCTCGGACGGTGATGTACACAAGTACTTCTCGCCCTACGAAACGCCCTATGACGCGTATATCTTCTACATGAATGCTCTGGCGGATCTAGAGCTCACTGTAAGAAGGAAGCTTGAGGCCATGGAAGGGGAGAAGAAGGCCACGGACACCAGGACGGACGCAGAGAGGGCCGCTGCGGCCTTTGGAGTAGATGAGTCCGAATCCAGGGTGGAAGGGGCTATTACGCCGATAGGCAGTCGCACTTAAAAAATGAGGCTCTTCGGGGGTATTTGTGGGTAGGTACTCAATTCCTCTCATTACCCCTTCCCGCAAGCACTATTTGCATCTCTGAATTAAGCCGCTCCAGTTTACGGCGCAAAGGCGTATTCAGAGAATTTATCAATGATACTTGTATGTTGAGGCACTGATGTCTCTGGGATTCTGTTTCCCAGCCCATCAAGGAAATCGCTTCAAGGACACGGGCAGTTTGAATTACCCACAGAAAGCCACTATGAGCCAAAAATGATTGACAAATTCATAAAGCCCCATCAGATTGATATCTGATGGGGCTTTATTGTTATGAACAAGTCTAAAGCGGGACAAATCATGGAAGATAAAGTAACTGTAGTGACTCCTACTTGGAACAGTGCTAAATATATTCGTGAAACAATAGAATCAGTACAAGCTCAAACGTATCAAAACTGGGAAATGATCATAGTAGATGACTGCTCTACCGACAACACTGTTGAACTAGTTAAGGAGATTTCCAAAAAGGACGCACGCATTCGTCTCATAGAGCAAAAGGAGAATCAGGGAGCAGCTATTGCTCGCAATTTCGCTGTTCAAAATTCAACAGGTAGGTATATTGCCTATCTTGATTCAGATGACCAATGGAAGCCAGACAAACTTGAGAAACAAGTTAAATTTATGCTTAGCAAAGATTGTGGATTTTCCTGCACATCTTATGAAGTCATTGATTCAGCTGGAAAAAGCTTAAATAAGATAATACATATGCTTGATAAAGTTGATTATAGAGGGTTCTTACAAAATAATTTATTGCAGACAGTTGGTATAATGGTCGACACACATATGGTTGATAAAAAATACCTTGAAATGCCTAATATACGAAGACGACAAGATGCAGCAACATGGATGCAGATCTTAAAAGCTGGTTACCCATGTTATGGTTTGCATGATGTTTTGGCCGAATATCGAAGGACTCCTGACTCTTTATCAAGCAATAAGATAAAAGCAGTCATAGGGACCTGGAAGTTATATAGAGAGATTGAGGGGTTACCATTTTTATTTAGTTGTTACTGCTTTATTAGATATGCACTTTTAGCAGTTTGGAAGAGATTATATAACACAAAATATTTCATATATAAAGGATAAAAAATGGATTTAATCTATATAAAACAATATATTAAAACTTTTGTAAAACACAATATATTTTTATCAAAAATATATTCGTACTACAAAATATTAAAATTCACTATACAAGGAAAGAAACTTAATAAACATATAATTTTATCAAATAAAATAAAATCAAATGGAATAAATTCTTACAAAAGATCTCCACAAATTATAATAACATTAACATCATATCCCAAAAGAATACATGAAGTATATTATTCAATATATTCACTTCTATGCCAGTCATTTAAACCTGATAAAATTATTTTGTGGCTGTCATTAGATGAATTTTCAGATAAAACCAAATCACTCCCTAACAATTTAATAGAGTTACAAAATTATGGTCTTACAATAAAATGGGTAAATAAAACATATTATTCCTACGATAAAATAATACACGCATTGAATTATTTTCCCAATGACATATTGGTAACAGCAGATGATGATATTTTTTATCACAGAGATTGGTTAAAAAACTTATACTATACATTTAAGGAAAAACAAAAAATATATGACAATATAATAATCTGCCATAGAATGCATAAAATAACTATTAAAAATGGTTTTCCAAGACCATATAATGTATGGCAGCAAGAAATAACAAGTAATATTCCTGATCCTTTAAATTTCCCAACTGGATGCGGAGGAGTACTTTATCCACCGCAATGTTTTTATAAAAATGTATGCAATACAGAAGAATTTTCAAAAATTGCACCTTTTGCAGACGATATCTGGTTATGGGGTATGGCATTGTTAAATAATTATTATTTTATAACAGCAAATAACTGTTGTAAATTTAAATATATTGATATTTATAGAGAATGTAATTCCTATGATAAACAAAATCTAAAATATTACAATATCACGCAAAGCAACAACGATAAACAAATAAATAATCTTTTACATAAGTATCCACTGTTATTAGATATAATTAATAATAAAAGATATAAGTAAATGTAACTACGTGAATTTTCAATAGGCCGCTAACAAACTGCCAGCTTTGCCTGCTAGATCATCGTGATTCTGATAACTGTAACAGACTGAAATAATGCAAAAAAATTTTCGATATCAATGCTTAAAATTTGTTCAAAAAGTAAGTCATAGTTGTTGTTTTGGCTAACAATTTTTACGTACTATCTAAAACTATTTGATTGGTGAATTATTAATTGGAATGATTTGTAATTTTACGATGTTATCGAAATCTAGTTGCTAATGCCATTTACCAGCTTGTTAACTATTGGCTGAAAATTCACGAACTAATTTATGAATTTTGTGTTTTATAAAAAAATATATTTAAAAAAATAATAACTACTAAACAACATATTATTCTATATAAACAAAAGGAGATTACTATGGACCATAAATCAATAAAAAAAGAAAAACTATTTTGTATTGAGGATGATTTTTTTTTGATTGATTCTAACAATACAGATCATATAAATGAACAAATATATGGCTTTGCTATTACTGAGCATGGCATAATCGATCGTAGTAATTTAAATCATGAAAATGCAAAATATATTGATGGATGTGGAACATATATACATATATCTATATCAAATAATGAGATTATTATTCGCCAAGATAATATAGGTAGCTACGGAATTTATCTTTATACTAAAGACAATTATTATGCTTTAAGCAATTCATTTTTTTTACTTGTTAGTCATCTAATTAATTCGGCAGAGATTTCTTTCAATAGAGACTATGCTAATCATTTAATATTATCTTCTTTATGTTCAGTATCTTATAGAGAAACAATGGTAAATGAAATTTCTGTATTGGATAGAAATGCTATTATTCATATTAATAGAAAAAACAAATTAATGAGTATTGAATATCCTCAACTAGAAAATCCCATTAATAGCCTAGACCAATATGAAGCAATTAATTTATTAGATAAATGGTATAATAAATGGAGATTTTTAATAAAAAACATATATAAAATTAATCAAAATTTAGTTATTTCTCTTTCCGGTGGAATTGATAGTAGAATTTCATTTTTGTTAGCCTTAAAATCTGGTATAAATTTAAATAACACTATGGTTTATTCAATCCATGATAAACTTCATACACATATTGAAGACTTTAATATTGCAAAAAATATATCAAAAGTTTTTAATTTTGACTTAAATAATGAATATTGCTTAGATAAAGACATTGCCTATTATAAAATTAACGATTTATTTAATATTTGTCTTTATGGAAAAATATTTTTTCATAAACAGTTATATATAAAAGATATATGGTATAATAAAAAGAGATTTTATCTTTCAGGAAGTGGTGGAGAAATACTTAGAGAATACTGGAATATTACACCCCAGCAACTAATTAAAAAACTTTCATTAAAAGCAAAGTTCTATTCAAAAGACACTTCATTAGAATTAAAAAAGTCTTTATATAGAATCTTGCAAGATACATATAAAAACATATCACAAAAACTAGGTATTCTTCCAGATTCTTGTCAAATTTCTAAGAATACTTATTTAGAAACTCGTTGTAGAAACCATTTTGGTAAGGCTGCAGTTGAAACATTTTTCTCAAATACATATACTTTATCACCACTATTAGATCCTATTTTATTTAAAATTCCTAAAACTACTCCAAACTGCAGAGATGAAAATCTACTAATTGCTTTGATTTTTACGAGATATTGTCCAGAACTTCTCAATTTCCCTTTCGAAGGAGGACGAAAACTAAACTATAATACCATACAATATGCACAAAAATTAGTAAAAAAATTTCCATTTCATGACAAAAATAATTTTGTCAACAACGATTTCCTATTTCCAAAAACAAATACAACATATGCAAATAATTTTATCAAAGAAAATAATATAAAACTAGACTCACAAATACAAATTATTTTTAACTCAAAAAAGTTTTCTAACTACATACATATGATATATAACAATGATGTTTATTATATTGCTAAAGAGTATAGCAAAACAATAAAATTTTATCCTAATCAAGAAATTATTCCATTGATAGCAATATCGATTCTTAATATATTAATTCATATTTCTAAAATTAAAACAGACAGTTTAACTATTTTTGACTCTGTTGATCACTACGTACCGCATCACAATTTACTATCACCTATCAGAGCAAAGTTTTTTATTATATTATTCAGTTTAATGAAAAAAAATGAAAAAAATTTATTTGTGAAACTATTACTAAATTTAATAAGAAGTACGGCGTAAAGTTCGTTTTCCATTTGGCCAATAATAGCTTAACTGCGTGCCTGTTAACAGATACATTGGTAGTTGTTTTAGAATGATACATGAGTAGATAGAAAGACTCCATCAAGCTTTTATTTTTTTATACATTTTTTTAACTATTAGATATAGACTAGGAAACTTAATTTTAATTAGTTTAAGAAGAAAATTATTTTTTAGAATCCATAAATACTTATATATTTTATTGTTTTTGTTTTCTAAAAGTTTTTCATAGTATACTGACTTTCTAGCAAACAACCAAAACAATTCTTCAAATTGAATATTTTTATGATACTCCCAAGGCTTATTACCCGCAAAATGTATAACTTTTAAACAAGAAATTGCATGCACTCTTTGTTTTGTTATTTCATAACTAAAATGATAATCTGTTCTGCTGCACGGAATAAAATTCCATTCTTGTGGCAATATAAGAACTTCTCCATTAAATAAAACATTTAAAATATCTTGGTCAGGATAAGCAAATTTTTTATCTTGTAACATTATTAAACAGCGAGACATAATATTTTCCTTTCTTAATCTATTTAAATTTAATAGCATAACACCAGAATTAAAATATTTATTCAATAACCTTTGATTTAAACCACAATATTTTATATAATATGTCTCTGCATTACAATAATTATTTACAAAAAGCGTTTTGTATTTTTTTGTATTTATTTGACCATTTATAACATAATCTAAAACTACAGCTGCATATTTATCTAAGACAACATCAAAAAGTTCTGCAAGATCATGCATTACAATCACATCAGCATCTATATATATAATTTTTTCATATTGAGGAAACAATTTCGGCGTGTATAAACGAAAAGAAGCAGCCCTAGGAAAATCAATAATGTTTTCTGAATTACTTTTAATTATAACATTATTCATATTGATTACATCTAAAGATACATTACTTAAATGCATCACCTGCTTTTGCAATGCAAATATCATATAATCAGGCACATCATCTACAAGTAAAATAAATTTATAATTCCTATTCGTGTTTATATGAGATATTGCTGACGCAAGGAAAGCACTATATATAGATACATAATTTTTATCTATAGATGATACAATCGGAATTTCATGTAAATTTATCCTATTATTGCTCAATTTAACCTCCATTCGTAACTACTCAGATTGTTCAGCCTGACAGCTTGTGGTACTCTGATGGTTTTCCATGTCTCCCCCAAGAGCGTTGGGCAGGGCGAGCTCTATCAGTTCACCTGGTATCTCTGCAAGGTTAACGAAATCTGGAAGGGTGCCAGAGAAGAGCAGCCTCAGAGCTTCATGTCCCGGATACCGCATTTGGAACACGTGGAAAGATAGGCAACTGTGCAAAAATATGTGTCACATCTCTACGTCACCTTGATACCACTTGGGCCGTTGAGATACAGGATGGAACTATTGTCTAATTGCAAAAATTCGCCCTACTACTTTGGTATTGAAATTCAATTATTTCAGCAATATATAAGTTGACGGACTTTTCAATTTAGACACTATATTTCGGTATCCGCTCAGGGGGTAACGGAGTTAAGCCATTTTTTAGCCCTTGAGGGCTAGTCGTCCGACCAAAAGTTATGATACGGGAGAAGCATGGATACCACCGATTTCAGAGCCATACTTTCCGCTATCCCCCGAGAGGAAGAAGCGGCACAGTTACCTCACCAAGGAGCTGTGCGCCTCACCAAAATCGACAGAGAGCCGCTCACCGAGGGCGAATGGCGGGCGTTAACGAGATGAGAGTGAAGGGACTCATCAACTTGTTCAAAAAACGGGACGATTGCCTCGGTACTCTTGCCAGGCGCCTTGAGAAAGATGGAGTCTCCCTCTATACCTTTCTGCGTATTGCCGGAGTGGAGCCAACGAACAACGTTGCCGAGAGAGCACTCAGGGCGATAGTCGTCAAACGCAAGTGTGCTTTCGGTTCGATATCCGAGGCAGGTTTCCGCTGGCTGAAGCGCTCGTTTTCCTTCAAGCAGACCTGCAGGCAACATGAGTGGCCCTATTTTTGAGATGCTGCGCGGATGTATCAGCAACCATCTGCAGGGACTACCTCAAGACCTCTCCATATACGAGCCGGTTATGCAGGTTGTTCAACAGATGCGCAAGGAGTTGGGGGTTGATGAGCCTGTTCAAGGAGCATCCTCGTCAGATCGCCCCAAAGCCGCTTAGCTCCGTTACCCCTGAGCGGATACGAAGAAGGCTCTGGAGGAACGCAAGCTGCTAGGGTTGATCTGACCTACCCCCTGAACGGATACATTGAAATTACAAAAGCCTTCTTAATTTATTTAAACTCCAAAGAAAAGATATAAATATATTTATTAAAGTATTGTTTTTTAATCTCATATGCATTACTATGTATTTAATTTTAGGTAAATTTTTATATAAATATCTTTCAATTGTTTTTAATTTATTATTTATAACTTCTTGCCTACTTAATAACTTATCTTTTGCAAAAAACTGGTTATTATTTTCCATATAACTAATGAACAATTTTTTAGCAAGAAGTGGTAAAAACTCATTATATTTTCCATATATATAAATAAACCTATCCACATGTGCTTCTATTGCATCTAAATTATTGTTTTTTATATTTGTTATACTATTTTTACAATATATGTAATTATATCCTACAAAAGGACACGTAATAATATAGTTAGATAATTCAAACAATTTATATTGTACGCGAACATCTTCATAAGTTTTTCCCTCTTCAAATTTCACCTTCTTAAAAAAACTACTTGGATACAACTTATTCCACAAATAATTTCTATAACTATTATCTTTAAACAATCTCTTTAAACCTTCATGTAAATCTAATACTGCAAACTCATCTTTATATACATATTTAATTTTATTATATTCAATTCTTCTAAATCCAGAGATTAAAATATTTTTTTTATATTTTTCTAAATAATAAACATAATTTAAAATCAAATCTTTATCAATATAATCATCACCATCAATAAAGGTAACATATTCTCCAGTTATATTTTTTAATCCTGTATTTCTAGCTTTACTCACACCACCGTTTTTTTGATTTATTAATTTAAATCTCTTATCAAATGTTAAAAATTTTTCACAGAGATTTTTTGTATTGTCTGTTGAGCCATCATTGACAACTATTACTTCTATATTTCTATATATTTGGTTTAATATTGAATTCAGGCATTTTTCTATGTATTTTTCTTGATTATATACAGGAATAACAATACTAATTTTAGGAGAAAAAGAATCATTTATAATATAGTTGTTCATAGATTATCTCTATTACAATATAGTCAGCAACCACCGGCAAAACCGGTAGTTTGACATTTTAGGGGACCGCTCAAAGAGGTCTATCCCGTAGCCAAAGAATAATAGAGTGCCCCAGTCCAATTGCTCGATACCCCGTGTGTTTGGTATTCCTCATCTCTCTTGCCGCTCTCCTCAGTTATTCCGCCTGTAGGCGCAAAATTTGCGCGTGCCCAAGACTGTTGTCCTGCAATAGTTCATGTGTTAAAGATTCCAAGAATGGGTATTCTCCTGTTGAACTTGGCGGTTCACATGTGGAGGACACCCTATTTTTTTCGTTGTGACAAAGGTGAGTGGTTAAAAGGGCGACGCTCACTGCTGGCTCCGCACGGTATGCTCGCTGCTCCGCCACATGGTTCGCGCCGCGCAACCAACGCAAAAGCCAAGCTACTATTAGTCCCCCGGCAAAGCCGGGGGTTTACCTATTGGAATTATTTTTTTATTTTATAACAATTTTATAAAAAAAAGCTAATGATTTTATTTGATCAATTCATTTTATTAGATTCTTAAAAATTTCTTAATTTTTATTATCATATATTGCCTTCGTGCAGTATATTTTGGAAAAAGAAGATCTATAATTTTTAAACATTTTAGTTGTGAACAAACATGCCATATATAACGTTTAATTCGTTGTCGAAGAATACTTTTTAAAGGTGTATATAACAAAAATTGTTCACTATTTAATTTTTGAAAATAACTTCTTTTCCATAGATCTACATAATGTATAAGATCGTTATGTTCTCTAGGTGTTTCTGCAAGAAAATCATTTGAAACATCCATAGATAGCGCACTACTTAAAATTTGTTTACATTTAATACGTTCACTTACAATACAACTATCAATAAAACTAAAATTTAGTTTTTCTAGCCGTTCTAAATCATTCATTGCATCTTCCACACTAGCATAGATATGAACTTTTCGTGACTCATTCTCATGTTTTAACAAATAAACTAAACTATCAAAGCGTGAGGTATTTCTATTTTTTAAAGAAATATAATTTTTATGAAAATATAATGCAAAACATGTACCATGAAAACTATCTGTGACTACAAAACTTGCTTTAGCTATTAGACAGAGCCATTCTTCAAAAGTTGGCTTGCTTACGATCTTAGGATTACAGAGACTATCCATAGAAAAAAAAGCATACTGAGAGCTGTCAAGTATAATTCTATAGTCTAGACCAAGATTATCAGCAGTTTTTTCTATCAACTTTTGTTTTTCAAAAGTATAATCAAGAATATAAGCCAGTAGATATGCTTTTGTATTCGTACTCATCATATCCACTTTACTTTGACTTTCCTCTACAATACGGTAGAACACTTTACTATCAACTAAAAAAACAGGATCAAGCACCTGATAGCTAGGTCGTCCAAAAAATTTCCCACAAAGTTCAACAGCCGATTTTTCTCGGAATGTAACTAACTGAAAACGTTGTAACAATCTTGCGTAAAGATATCGAAGACACGGATCATGTTCTACATCGGGTTTACCTAGACAAGGCGCATATGCGAGTTTTTTTTTCGTATCATCCGCAAATGCCATTAGGAAATAGTCTATATATTTTGCAGTAAACGATGCCTCGATATTAAGTGAATAATCACTGCCAAGGATGAAACAGTTAAATAAATCATTTAGGTCACTGATTTTACAATCATTTTGAAGGATTTCTCCTATGTAATGGAAATGGCTAAGGAGATACTTAGCAGAGACCCCTTGTAAAGGAACATAGGAATCTAGCAATACTGGTGTATAACCAAACTCCTCAATCACCTTACACAGTGCAAAATTTGTAGCACAGGAACCATAATTATCCGAAGCATACAATATCATGCCAATGCTTTTTTCACTTAACCAATATGGCAATGATGCTAGTTGAGCGTCTTTCATAGCTAAAATCCTTGAGAGATTTGAGTATTATATTAGAGGTTGAGTAGTTCCAATAGTAGATAGATTATTTCCGATTTATTCATTCTCTTCCATAGGGATTTTTTCTTAATATGCCACAGACATAAAAAAACGTATCCGTTCAGGGGGTAGGTCAGGTCAAGCCTAGCAGCTTGCGTTCCTCCAGAGCCTTCTTCTTCAGTTCATCGTATTGTGAGAGGTCCTGTGGCGTACCCGTCAGGATATGTCTGACGCCGTCTCGCAGTATAGTAAAAAAGACCAGTCGTTCAGCCTACAGGTCATCATAACCGACAACGCTCTCTCCATCCAACGCTGACCACGCTCAGATGTACAACCAAATGAGACCTTGCGCCGGAGTATCCATTCAGTCATACCCTAGCAAACAGTGAAAGGGCACAACTATCTGACTGCTATTCTTTTCACAGCGTCGTAGAAGCGTAAGTTACGCGGCAGCATCGAAGGCAA
>NZ_NFJC01000031.1 GCF_002159665.1 Desulfovibrio sp. An276 | reverse complement strand
TATCCCTCCATCCAAAAGAAACTTTGGGGTGGCTCTCTCTGGTCACCAAGCTACTTTGCAGGCAGTTGCGGTGGAGCGCCGCTCTCCGTCCTTAAGCAGTATATCGAATTCCAAAGAACTCCCAACTAAAGGCAAACTTGCCAAGCTAGGGGCGCCTTATATCCTCCCCCTGAAGGGAGAGGTTTTACGGCGCGCTTGATAAAGACCGTGAAGCCCTATCCCGATGACTACGATGCCTGCGTGGAACAGGCCAGGGAAGAACAGCGCGCAAACGTTTTTCCGGAAATCTCCACTGTGATCCCCAATATGGAAAAGTACAGGACAGTCTTTCTTGGCTACCCCAACTGGTGGGGCACCATGCCGAGGGCCGTGTTCACCTTCCTGAAAGCCTACAACATGGACGGCAAGACCGTGGCGCCCTTCTGCACCCACGGTGGCAGCGCCATGGGCACGAGCGAGTCCGATATCAGGAAGCTCTGCCCGAAGGCACGCATTCTCAAGGGCCTGCCTGTGCGCGGCAGAAGCGTGCGCGGTGCGGAAAGCACAGTGGATTCCTGGCTCCAGAGCATAGTCTTCTAGTTTTTCTGGGGCTTTCCCCGCACAAGAACGCAAAAAAAGGCTCCGGCAACCCGGGGCCTTTTTTTGCGTACTGCAAGCCTTGTGAGCGCAGCTACTTTGCCAGTTCCTCGCGCAGACGCGCTGCCATGTCGTTCATGGCGTCCATGGAGGCGTACTTTTGCTGGGGCCAGAGGCTCAGGCCGTCCGCTGCAAAGCGGGGGATGATGTGCCAGTGGAGGTGGTAGACCATCTGGCCTGCAGTTCTGCCGTTGTTTTGCAGGACATTGACACCAGTGCAGCCTGTGACCTTCTTGAGAGCCTCGCCTACGCGCTGCATGGCCTTGATGACATCCTCGCCAATGGCAGGATCAGCGTCAAAGATGTTTTCACAGTGCTTCTTGGGGATGATGAGGGTGTGCCCCTCGTGGACGGGATTGAGGTCCAGGAAGGCGTAGAGGTTCTCCGTTTCGTAGACCTTGGAAGAGGGAAGCTTGCCCTCGACAATCATGCAGAAAATGCAGTCGTTTTGTTCGGACATGGGATCCTCGCGCAAGCGTGGTTGAGGTTTTGGGGGCGTTATGCGGAAAAATGCTACATCCTGTGTGCGCCCTTGCCCATGGGCGCGCTCTCGTGACGGGTGCGACAAGCCCGTGCAAGGGACGAGGGTGTCGGCAAATCCTGATGTTCGCCCTTTTTCTCCTGCAGGGCAAGAGCCGTCTCGTGCCTTCCGTTTATGGGCTGCACAAGATCGTGCCTGGCAAGCTCCAGGGCCAGCACGGCAGTGCCGGAAGCAAGCACATGCTGTTCTACCATGGCCTTCATGGCGTTTGCGGAACACTTTTGCAGGGCTGTGGGCTCGTAGACTGCTATGCGGCAGTTGTCGTGAAAGCTCGGGCCGTAGGCCATGCCAATAAGGGGCCAGCGCCAGCGTTCGCGATCCAAAGAGTAGCGGAAAACGTACATTTCGAGGGTGGTCACCCTGTCCGTGAGAAGGGTTGCGCATTTTTCCCCGTTGTCTTCCCACTCAAGGAGCATGTTGGCCTCTGGCAGGGGTACGAGCATGAGGTCCTCCCCAAAGAGCGTGGGGCGCGTTTCAAGGGAAAGGGCCTTAACCCGCTCCTCGATGGAGGTTTTGTTTCCGCACTCGTACTCGCCAGCCCGCACAAGGCGCGCGCGAAGTGCGTCCAGAGTCTTCCAGGTAAAGGCCGCTCCCTGGCGTTTGAGGGAAAGGATGTCCTGACCTATCTGATGATGTATCTGCATGCGCCACATGGGCCTATCTCCCGGCAAGAGCTCTGCCTACGCGCAAGGTCAAGCCCAGTTGTTCAAGGTAGGCTTTCTCCCTCTCGTCGCAGGGTGTGATGTCTATTTTGTTCATGATGTCCAGTATGTCCTTTTTCCGCCCCTTCCAGGCTTCGAGATAGGGGGCCAGAAGGTCCAGGTTGGGGATGCGGTTCAATGCGTCTGCAAGCTCGTGCGGAACGGGATACTGACCAAATTCGCCTTCAAGTTCAAGGACAGCAGCTGTGGAGAGCGGTCCCTTGCTCCAGAGCAGGGCTATCTTCAGGGCAAGGAGCTCTTCTTGAGTGTACTCGTGCTTTCCCGGCAGCACGCTGGAAAAAAGGTTGCCAGCGCTGCGCACGAAGTTTTTCGCCTTGCCTGTTCCGGACTGCACAGTGCGCACAACTGCCTGCCCGCCATTCGACAGGGTTTGTGTTGCAGAGCGTAAGGTGCTTTGGGCAAAGTCCCTGGTCTCGCTGACGGCTCCGCTCACGGTGTCCGTAGTCTTGCTCGCGGCATTTGTGACCATGTCTACAGTGGAGCCAACACCGCTGGCTACTGCGCTTACTGCAGCCTCGCCTCCGCGCACACCCTTCATGACAAAGTCCCCGGCAGAAGAAGCAGCCCCGCTTACCGAGGAGGCCACGGTCCTTGCTGCAGTGACGGTCTTTTCCACTGCGCTGTCGGCAACAGTCCCGGCCATGTCCTTCAGCTGCTCCTTGAGGCCGGTTGTGATGTCACCAAGGCATTCCTTCGAGAGGGAGAGCATGTTCTGGCGGATTTCCCTGGAGGAGATGGTTCTTGCCTCGCTCTTCGCAAGGTTTGCCAGGCAAAAGGCGTTCTTGGTGAGAACGCCTGCGCGCACGGCAAGCAGGCCGTTTGCTGCGCCATCGAGAACGCAGGAGGTGAAAAGGTGCATGGTAGCACCCACAAGGGGCATGGAGGTGCCTGCCATGTGGGGGGCTACTGCCGGCACAAGGCTTCCCAGGGATTCAGTCACTGTCTGGGGAATGTCCAGTGCGTCGATGCTGAAGGCCACAAAGGCAGAGGCAGAGACGCTTGTGTACACACTCCAGATTTCCGCAGGTGTCGGGCGCTGGTTGTAGAGGGCCGAGATGCGCCAGACCATGCGCGCGAGCACAAGGAAGACAATGAGTGCGTCAAGGCGTCCGTTCTGGGCAAGGGCAGTGCCAAGGAAGATTCTGCGCGCGTCCGAGCGGATGATCTCGTCCGCCTTCTCGTCGAGCAGGGCCAGGGATTTTTCAAGGAATTCCGGATCGTCCGGGCGTATCCCTGCTGCGCGCACATGGGGATTTTCCGCAAGCCGTGCCGCAAGTTCCGCCACAAAGGCCGCACGCTCCTCATCGGTCGGGTTTTCTTTCAGGACAAGCTTGGATCTTTTGGGCCTCCAGGCCATGTAGAGCAAAAAGAGCCCCAGAACTTCCAGGCCGCAAAGCACAAGAAAGGCTATCCAGCCTGTTCCTTGCGCGAGAGAATCCACAAACTGCAGGGCAAAGACGTTGAACTGGAAAAAGAGCACAAGGCAGGTAACAAGAAGAACAAGACCTGCCAGCCTCACAAGGCGCAGGATAAGGTGCATATGGTCTCCTATAGGGCGCAGGAACGTCAGTTCTGGTCTTTGCGGGCCAGGGCCAGGCGGCGTCCCTCCTTGCCGCTCATGTGCTCAACGCTCATCCTGATGACTGCCGTGGAGGGCGCCTTCCTTGTGATGTAGTCCTCGACGCTTTTGTCCATATGGGGAACGTACTTTTGGCAGATAAGGTGGAGGGCGTTAAGTTTTTCCTCGTTGTCTTCCACTACCCGTACTCGTCCGAAAACAAGGACACTGCGGTAGTCCGTGGAAAGCTCCTCGGGAATGACCTCATGGGCTTCCACGACGCTGAAACTTGCCTTGTTGTGCCTGGCAATGGCGTCCATCTTGTGTCCTTCGAACGCGCAGTGCACATAGATGGATTTTCCGTCAAAGGCGTAGTTGACGGGAACTGCGTAGGGGTAGTCGTCATCCCCCAGAAAGGCAAAGGTTCCGTAGGAACCAGTAAGCAGAATGTCTAGGCACACATGATCGGGAAGGGCCAGATTGGCGCGCCGTATGGTACGAAACATATTGTTCTCCGTAGTTGGCTTTTGTCCCGCAGATTCCTCAAGGACTGCGAGAAAGTGAAATGAAGGCGAGGGCAGGGGCTGCCCGTAGTGTCTGCAAAGTATGCGACAGGGCCTTGCGTATGGCAACAGCCCCAAGCTCCGTGTCCCTTGTGTGCCAACAGGCGTGAGGAAAATGTGAAGGCCCCAAATGGATAGCCTCTCGCACATAAGCCTCTCCATTTCCCACGGCGAGCAGATAGGCTTTATCGGGGCCTCGGGCTCTGGCAAGACCACTTTGGCTGGCATTCTCTGCGGCCTCATGAACATGCGCTAGGGGCAAATGCTGGTAGACTGCGAGCCCCTTACGGACAGCCGCAGGGCTGCCTACATCCAGCGCGTGGGCTATGTCTCCCAGTCCTCCTACATCTTCAACGGACCCGTTGCCGAAAACGTGGCTTTCAGCCAGTGGGGCAAGCCCTACGATGAGGAGCGCGTGCTTCTGCCCGAGTACACGGCATCGCTGATCTCGAAGGAGTTCACGGAACAGCAGGGAAACAGGCTGGGTACAACATGTTGCCCCTCGGGCACGATTTGTATTAGCAACTAAAACATGACCGTCCAGGCAGGATCGACAACCCGAGTCGGGCGGCTTTTCCCCGGGAGGTTCTCGAACAATATAACTAATTGCAATATCTTTCTTTTTTGTGCATACTCCATCAGGAATGGTTTTTGAGAGATGACCTTTTGGGACAGTTCTCGAAAACACCCAAATAACTATTTGATTTTCCCTGATAAATCACCAGGACAGTCGCACCCCTCGCGGGTGCGTGGATTGAAACTGACGTACCTGTGACTCATACGCCTGCATTGCAGTCGCACCCCTCGCGGGTGCGTGGATTGAAACATACGAGGAAGACTGGGAAGACCTCGACCCCTTCTCCGGGTCGCACCCCTCGCGGGTGCGTGGATTGAAACGTCAACAAACAAAAAAAGGTGGTCCTTGCAGTACTTGCAAAGACCACCCATTATTTTCTTTTGGCTCCCCAAGACGGACTTGAACCGCCAACCTAGTGATTAACAGTCACCCGCTCTGCCGATTGAGCTATTGGGGAACGTGACAACGAAAGGGGTTATACGCATGGACCCCAAGTCTGTCAACAAAAAATTTCAAATTTGACGAAAAAAAGTCAAGGAACAAAAGAGGTGGTCCTTGCTATGCTTGCAAAGACCACCTGTTATTTTCATTTGGCTCCCCAAGACGGACTTGAACCGCCAACCTAGTGATTAACAGTCACCCGCTCTGCCGATTGAGCTATTGGGGAATGCGACAACAAAAAAGACTAACGCATGACCGTCAGGTCTGTCAATAAAAAATCAGATTTTTTTCTGGCAGACTCATTGGATCGGCCAGTAGAGGCACTTTCCAGGAGATTTTCCATGCCTGTGGACTCTGCCCAAAATGCTAGAGTGAAGGAAAAGGCTTGTCTCCCATTGCTCTCAGATGAGCTCGTGCAGGACAGGGTATCCCTCAAGGTATCTGCGCAGCATGTCCAGCGCCTTGCCTACGCTGCGCTCGCGCACAAAGGATCTTCCACGATAGATCCCCTTTGGCTGCATCCTGAGGCAATAGGTCTCATTGGGTGTCGCAAGGGCAATGTAGACAAGGCCCAGGGGCTTTTCGGCACTTCCTCCGTCAGGCCCGGCAATGCCGGTAATGCCTATGCCGTAGGTTGAGCCTGCATCCCTTTTCACGCCTTCGGCCATGGCACGTGCCACTTCCTCGCTCACGGCGCCATGGGCCCTGAGCATGTCTTCCGGCACATTGAGAAGCCTTGTCTTGGTTTCGTTGGCATAGGTCACAAGGCCTGTGCGAAAGACAGCACTCGATCCCGGAATGTCCGTGATGCGCATGGCAAGCATGCCGCCCGTGCAGGATTCGGCTGTGGCAACTTCCTCGCCCCGCTCGCGCAAAAGTCCCACAACCACTTCCTCAAGGCTTGCCACATTGACCCCGTAGACCACGTCGCCAAGGCGTTTTTTTGCTTCCTCCACAGTGGGCAGGGCAAGGGCCCTGGCCTCTTCGGCAGTGGCAGCCTTGGCTGTGACCCTGGCAAAGACCTCGTTGTGGGCCCCGAGATAGGTGGCCACAGTGGGGTTTTGCTGCTCGCACAAGGATCCAAGCCTTGTTGCCGCGTTGCCCTCGCCAATGTCAAAGGTGCGCACCATGAAGGAGACAATGCTTGCCCCGACCTTTTTCTCCAGTATGGGCAGGGCCATGTCGCGGAACATGGGCTCAAGCTCCCTGGGGGGGCCCGGGAAGAGCATGACAAGGCAGCCGTTGTCGGCAGTGACTGCGCAGCCCGGGGCAGTGCCGTGGTTGTTCACGAAGATGGTGGCACCTTCGGGGAAGTAGGCCTGGGCCTCCTGGTTGCCGTCGTAGGGGCGTGTGCCAAAGAACTCCTTGAGCGCAGCTGTTGTCGCGTCGTCGTGTACAAGGGGCCTTGCAAGGACACTTGCCACGGTCTTCTTTGTGAGATCGTCGAGAGTGGGACCAAGGCCGCCTGTGGTGATGACAAGGTCGCTTCGGCCAATGGCCTTTGCAAGGACCTCGGCCAGGCGTTCGGCGTTGTCGCCCACAACGCTTGTGTGGTGCAGGTCAAAGCCCAAAAGGGCCAGCTCGCGGCCGAGAAAGGCCGCGTCGGTGTTGACGACATGGCCGAGCAGAAGCTCGGTCCCTACGCTTATGATTTCGGCTCGCATGGGTGCTCCTTGGCACAGGGCAGAATGTGGGGGCTAGAGGGCCGGGATGAGCTCCGCAAAGGTCTCGCTCGAGAATTCCTTGATAAGAGAACGCCCTTTGCGCTGGTTGCCGCTGATGGTGACAACCATGTACACCTGATCCTGGACTGTGACGTAGGCCATGCCGTCGTCGCCATTGACGTCCTTGAAGGAGAAGGTGCCGTACTTGCCCTTGACCTGGGCTCCACTCCTGGACTGGTACTGCTGGGCAAAGCACTGGGTAATGGTCTTGAGGCTTGCGCCACCACTTCTGCCGTTGATGGTGGTCAGGATGCAATCCCTGTTCTTGGTCGAGAGAACGACAATATCAAGTGTCTCCCCGTTGCTGTACTGCAGCTGCTGCCAGGTGTCGGGCAGATCTACCGTGTAGTATTCCGTTTCAAGCTTTTCCGCCTGTGCAGGGAGCGCAAGGACAAGGCTTGCTGCAAGACAGACAGGGAGAAGAAGAGAACGCACGCGCATGAAAAAACCTCTGCTTGATGCGATGATGGTATACGGGGCCTGGGCCTTGCCCCAAGGGGCAGGTACAGGGGATCTAGCGCGACAGGGGCGCACTGGCAATCCCCTCGCACCCCCACGTTTGGGGAAGGAGGGGGCAAAAAAGGGCAACAAAAAGGGGCTGTGCGAGGCAGCCCTTTTTGTGAAAGGCCCTTGCGGGCATATGATGATTTTCTGGCGATTTTCTAGTTCTTTCCCGTGGCAGCGGCTTCGTCCACAACCCAGATGAGATCGCCAACTGCCGGACGCACGAGCTGGGCAGGCAGTTCGGGCTTGTCGAGAAGATCCAGGGCGCGGCTCAGCACTGCGTGCTTTTCCTGGCCTGTGACAAGAAACATGCAGCAGCGGGCGTTGTTGAACACGGGGAGGGTCATGGTCAGACGGTCAGCCTTGCGCTCGGGCACATACTGGTCGATGACGAGCCTGTCGCGCACGTAGAGGGCAGGGGAATTGGGGAAGATGGAGGCCGTATGCCCGTCGTCGCCCATGCCGAGCAAAATCATGTCGAAGCGGGGGATCTCGTTTTCGCGCAGATTGAATTCCTGGCGCAGGGTCGCCTCATAGTCGTGGGCAGCCTTTTCGGGCTCAAGATCGCCGCGCATGCGGTAGAAGGATGTGCAGGGCACGTAGTTCAAGAGTTCGCGGCGTGCCATGCCGTAGTTGCTGCCCTCGTCATCGGGGCTGACACAGCGCTCGTCCGCCCAGAAGACGGAAATCTTGTCCCAGGGCAGGGCGCTGACCCAGTCCTTGCGGGTGAGCAGGCGGAAAAGGGGGATGGGGGTGTTGCCGCCGGAAATGGCTATCTTGAAGGAACCGCGTTCACTTATGGCCTCGTCGCACTTGTCCGCAATGATATGCGCCGCACGCTCTGCCATGGCGTCGGGATCCTTGTGGATATGCAGCATGAGGTGAATGGAACGACTGAGAGTCTGCATGGCTTTGGCCTCCTTGTATGAGCCTGAGCATTATGCCACCAAATCCTGTTCTGGGAAAGGCCCCCAAAGGGGCATCGCGCGCTATTTTTTGCAGTATGTTGCAGTCTTGCCCGCTCTTGTCAAATGTGTTTCAGCGTTTTGCCCCGTTTTTTGGGCACGCGCACCTTCTTTTGGGATCCTGCCAAAGGCGCAGGGTTGCGCTCTTTGCCGTGCAGGAAGCCTCCTTGGCTGTACAGGATCCCATGGAGACTCCTGGAGAGAGGAAGCGCAGGGGCCTTGCGGTCATGGGACGCGAGGGCGGAAGATCCAGGCGGATCAGGCTAAGGCCCCCAAAAAGCCCCAGGGGCACGTGGGCCAAAAGACAGTCGGAAAGCTGCAGGAAAGGGCCCTCGTGACCGGCTTCGCTTTCCCGGCAACCTTGCCTTCCCCGAAAAAGGGACCACAGGGGCATGGGCCAGAAAAGAGCCCCGTACACCCGTACACTTCCCTCGTGCCAGGACACAAGCTCGCGGAAAACGCGCACGGCACTTTGCGGGGAAGCGTTGATCGTGTGGCGCACATCGCAAAGTGCTGGCAGGGACCATCTGTTCCAGACAAGCACTGCCACGCCCTTCAGGGCAACGCGCCTGGCTTCCCCAAGGACTGCAGCAAGGTCTGTGCCGCACTTTGTGTGTTCAAGGCGCAGCAAGACCCAGTCGAAGCTTGCGTCCCCGTAGGGCAGAAGGTCCGCGTGGGCAGGGTCAACGATATAGGTGTAGCCAAGGCGGGAGGAAAAGCGATTCCGCAGGGCAGGGGAGGGCTCGCAGCCAGTCACATCAAGGCCCATGGCGCGCAGATGGGGCTCGACAAGGCCAGGGCCGCAGTTGACCTCAAGCAGGGTGCGCCCCTCGTGCGGCCATGGGGCAAGACCCCTGGCAAGCAGCCTTTTTTGCGCACAAAGAAGGCATGTGCCCGGATGGGACGCGTACCAAGACTCGAGTCTGGCCGCATGTTGTTCGTCGTCCGTTGTCATGCCTTCTCCTTGCGATATGCCTCAGCCACCCTTATCGGCCCAGGCTACCAGTCTCCTGTGACGGGTCCAAGCTCGGCCTTGTCCGGGAAGGTCGTACCGTACCCCCCGTTTGGCTTGCCCTGCTCCTTCTTCCAGACCTGGTCGAAAAGGCCTGTCATGGTTGTGCCGCGCACGTTGAAATGGCTTTTGAGCCAGGTGAAGAAGGAGAAGATGCGCTCAAAGACGTGGTCTTCTGCTGCCTTGTCCGGCACCTGGGGGGAACAGCCGGCAACGATTTCCGTGGAGTGCCAGAACACGCACAAAATGTTTTCCCCGCGAAAGCGCAAAAGCCGCACGCAAAGGCGCATGATGGGATCCTTGTGCCAGAAGGGGCTGGCGCTCAAGGCAGCGAGGAAGTGGAAGTTGTCGCGCTTTTCCGATCCCTGGTAGAGCCTTTGCCACAAGGAGGGCAGAAAGGTGAAAAGCGGGATCTGGGTAATGGGAATTTCCAGGAAGGGAACATCGCGCCCAAGCGCCCAGTAGGGCGTATGCGGGGCAAGGAAGTGATCGGCTCCGTCCCTGTAGGCTCGCAGGGGGCAGATGGAACTGTCCGCCTTGATGCCGTTTCGCTGCAGCATGGGGAAAAGGGCGTTTTTGAGATCCCAGCGCCCCATGCGAAAACTGGTCAGGGGCTGACCCTGAAAGCGTCTGCCTGCCTCAAGAAGGTGGGCCAGGCGCGCTTCGAGAAGGTCCTGGTCAAGCCTGTGCGTGCGCTCAGGCACCCCCTTGCAAAACTCCTCCTCGTCCTCGAAGGGCGGGGTGCTCCAGTGGTGGAGGTGGGCGCCTATCTCGGCCCCGTGCCTGTCGCGCATGGTCTCGAGCACGCGGCAGGCCGCAGTGCTTGTGAAAACGGAATGGGCGCAAAGCAGGGTCAGGGGAAAGCCAAGCTCGTCAGAGAGAGGGGCAAGGCGGGGAAGGGAGGCAATGTTTGTGACGCCCGGGTTCCTTCGCCTGTAGAGGCCTGTGAAAAGGCCTTCCTCCTCCACGTCCATGGTGACAAGGACGTACAGGGGATTGGCAAGTAGGTGTGTTGCGTGTGACATGCCTTCCCAATAGCCCAAATGATGTCGCAGAGCAATGGGAAAAATGATGAAGAACATGTGACAACATTCTGTAATGCTTGTCTTTTGTTGTGTGTCTTGCCTTCTTTTTTTGTCGATCGTACACTATGTTCCAAATGTCCCGCGCAAAGGGCCAAGGCAAGGCTTTGCGCATGGCGCATTTTTCAATGGTACATTCGTCTGCGGCCAGGCCCGGGGGCATGAGCCGGATATTTTTTTGTGGAGGCGGGAACAAATGGGAAAGCTGCGCATTGTCTTTGTGATGGAAGATCTGTGCTATGGTGGCACGCAGCGTCAGACCCTGCAGCTTGCGCAGCGTCTGGACAGAAGGAAGTACACGCCGGTGATGGTCACGCTCACGGGCAAGACCGATCTGGACGACGAGGCACGGGCCCTGGGCATAGAGGTGCACCACATGGGGCACGGCAGGGAGGTGGACACGGTCTTCTTCCTGCGCCTTTTGCACACGCTGAAAGATCTTGACCCGGATGTGGTTGTGCCCTGCACGGCCATGCCCAATATCTGGGGCCGCATCTGGGGCTGGTGGCTCAAGAGGACTCAGGGAAGGCCTCTTGGCGTTGTCGGCACTGTGCGCGGCGGCGGAGCCCCTGTTCGCCAGCACGAGAAGTGGCTCTGGCGCCTGTGCGACCACATGATCTGCAACAGCCCCGAGCTTGTGAATGTTCTCAAGGAGCTGGGCATGCCGGGCGAAAAGCTCAGCTACATTGCCAACGGCGTGGACACGGAGCGCTTTGCGCCTGTCGATCCCAAACCCTCAGAGCGCAATCCCCTTATTGTCTGCGTGGCACGCCTGTGCGAGGACAAGGATCACGAGACCCTCATCAAGGCCTTCGAGAAGGTCTTTGCCACCAACAACAGGGCCCGTCTGCGCCTTGTGGGCGACGGTCCCTGGCACGAGCGCATCCAAAACCGCATAGCCGCCTCCAACGCCCAGTACGGCATGGAACTTCTGCCTGGCTGCGCAGACGTGCGTCCCCACCTTGCAGAGGCCCAGATCTTTGCCCTCTCCTCGGTGCGCGAGGGCCAGCCCAACGTGCTGCTCGAGGCCATGGCAAGCGGTCTGCCCGTGTGCGCAACAAGCGTTGGCGGTATCCCGGACATGGTGCAGGAGGGGACAAATGGTCTTTTGAGCGCTTCCGGCAACGCGGACGACTTTGCCGAGAACCTCCTGAGACTCATGGGCAACCCGGAACTTCTGGACACCATGGGCGCAAACAACAGGCAAAAGGCCCTTTCCGACTACTCCTTTGCCAGCATGGTCCAGGCCCACGAAGCCATCTTCGACAGGGTGTGCAGCCTGGGGGACAGGGGCTGATATGCCTGCCTGCGCGTTCTTCCCCAGTGCGTTTCTGCGCGTGAGCTCCCTCCTTCGCAAGGGACTTTGTGGCGGGTTTTTGTGCGCCTTCCTTTCGGCTGCACCCTCTGCCCAGGCAGCCCAGCCGGCTCCCCTGCCAGGCCAGCCAGGATCTGATGAAAGTGTGGAGGTGTGGTCAGGCTCCATACTGTCCGCCACCTTCCGTGTGGGCATGTGCACAAAGGCAGACGGTTCCTTGCGCGGGGTCTTCCTTTTGACCCACAAGAGCGGGGAGACGGACGTCTACCACCTCTACGGCAGTGTGAAGGATTTGAACTTCGAGGCCAGACACGCCTCGGGCCACGTCATCTGGGGGGATCTGTCCGATCCGGGCACTGTGCGGGGAAAGATGCGCATCAAGCGCGGCATGAAGTTCAGTTTCGAGGGAAAGAGGCAGTACAATGCCAGGGTGAGTGCGGACTGCACACCCCTTCCCTGATGGCTCTACAGGCTCAAGAGGAGATGCCCCATGTGGATAGTCTTTTTGCTGGTGATAGCGGCTGCTCCTGCCCTGGTCTTTTTCCTTGGGCGCGCTGGACGAAAGCTGCGCGCAAAGGCCTCGGAACCCCTGCCGAAGGTCTATACCTGGCCCTCCGTGGGCCTTGTCATCCCCTGTGCAGGAACGCATCCCGCCATGGAGGGCGCCCTGCGCTCCCTGCTCGAACAGGACTACGAGGGAAAGTTGCGCTACGTGTTCGTGACAGCGACCATGGAAGAGCCTGCGGCAAACCTTGTGGAAAGACTAGCCGAGGAATACGGGGACAGATGCACCATTGACCATGTGGCTGCGGGCAGGGCCGAAAAGTGCGGACAGAAGAACTGGAACTCTTTGGCTGCAGTACGCTTTCTTGGGGACAGCGTGGAGGTCTACGCATTCTGCGACAGCACCCACATGGCCTCCCCGGACTTTGTGACGCGCCTTGTCCTGCCGGTTGCCCGCAAGGAAGCGCCCTTTGCCACAGGCTACCACGAGGTTGTGCCAAGGGACAACGAGTTTGTGACCCTGGCCTATGCCTTCACGGTTTTGTGCATGCGCCTCATGCAGTCCCTTTCCGGCTACACGCAGCCCTGGGGCGGGGCCATGGCCATAGACCGCCAGACCTTCCTGGAAAGCGGCATTGGCAGACACTGGGAAGAAAATGTGGTGGACGACTGCTCGCTTGCCTCCTTTCTGCCGCGCCACAGGATACGTGTGGCCTTGAGTCCCTCTGCGCTTTTGCGCACAAGGGCTGAGCACCACTCCTTTGACGTGTGGTGGGCCTGGCTTGAGCGTCAGATCCTCTTTCTCAAATTCTGCGTGCCCTCGCAGTGGTACCAGCTTGGGCTTGTGCTCTTTCTCATGGCCCTTGCCCCGACACTTGCGCTTTTTGCCTTCCTCGGCTGGCTTTTCGGCGCCTTCGGCCTTGTGGCCCTCGCTGGCGCAGGCGTATCCTTGGCTGCCACGGCATGGACTCTTGCAAGACTGCGCCCCCTCCTTCCCCGCCATGTGCCCATCATGCGCCTTTTGGGCGCCTTCTGGCTCACCTCGTTTGGAGCCTTTTCCCTGTATCTCAAGACCGTGACTGCAAAAGGCATCCTCTGGCACGGCATCTGGTACGAGGTTGGGTCAGAGGGCAAGGTCTGGAAGATACAGAGAAAAAACTAGAAAATTGCAGTCCCCAAATGTTGCGGTAAAGGGAAGAATCTTATGATAACCTATTCCGATCTTGTTCGCGTCTCGCTGCGCCAGGTGTCGCGGCAGAAGAGCTACGGCGTCATGATCTCCATAGCACTCGGCATCACGGCCTTCATTGCCCTGGCAGTCCTTGGTCAGGAAATACGCTACAAGGTCGGCCAGGACATGGTGCTCATGGGCGGCGTCAACGTCATCCGCGTCACCATGGAAGACAGGCAGTACCCGGGACAGCCAGTGCGGGAATTCTATCCGGACAGCATCGAGGGCATACGCAAGCTCCCGGGCGTCGAGAGTGTCAGTGTGGGCAGCCGCAACGCCCAGTACTTTTTGCTCAAGGCCCGCAACGAGCGCACGCTGAACACCCTTGTCTACGGCGTGGACGAGCTCTTTATCCCCACCTTTTCCGCTGACGTCATAGCAGGGCGCGCCTTAAGCTCGGACGATATAACAAGGCACAGGCGCGTGTGCGTCTTGGGCCGCGAGCGGGCCGAGGACCTCTACGGGCCAGACCCCAAGGCTGCGCTTGGCAAGCTCCTCTTCCTGGATCAGGACGTGGTGGAAGTAGTTGGCGTCATCTCGGGCGTCATGCTGGGCGACTGGGCAGAGGCTGCCTTCATGCCCTACACGACCTTTGTGGACAGGCAATGGGGGGACGCCAAGATAACAAGGCTCTTTGTGCGCGCCATAGGCTGGGAGGATGTGCCAAGGCTCACGCAGCTCATCCCGGAGGTGGTGCTCTCGCGCCAGAGCGCGCCCTACCTCCATGTCTACACCCGCGACGAGCAGCTCACGCGCCTTGAGGACACCTTCATGTGGGTGCAGTCCCTTCTGTGGCTTGGCATCATAGCCTCGCTCATGCTGGGCGGCTTCGGCATCTGGTACGGCACCTTTGCCGCTGTGCGGGCAAGGACCAGGGAAGTGGGCCTCAAGAAGGCCATGGGCGGATCGGACAGGGACATCATGGCACAATTCTTGTGCGAGGCCTTGTGCAAGTCCGTGGCAGGCGGCGTGCTCGGCATCATCTTGGGCGTGAGCGCCGTGGTTGGTGGCGTGTACGCGCTCGGCACAGGGATCCCGGTGGTGGATCTTATCCTGAGCTGCACGGGCTCCATTCTCTTTTCCGCTGTCATAGGCGTGGCAGGCGGCATTTTCCCGGCAATCCAGGCCAGCCGCATGGATGTGGTCACGGCCCTGCGCTTCGAGTAAGGGGGGACCTATGGCACCAGTCATTATCGCACGCGATATCCGCAAGCGCTACGCAGGCTTTGCGCCTATCTTGCGCGGCGTAAACCTTGAAGTGGAGCCAGGCGAGATAGTTGCCATCATGGGCCCCTCAGGCTGCGGCAAATCCACCATGCTGCACGTGCTTGGGCTTTTGCACGCCCCGGATTCGGGCACAGTGAACATCCTTGGCAAGGATGTCCTGACCCTGAATCGCGAGGAGACGGCAGCCTTTCGCCGCGACAACTTGGGCTTTGTCATGCAGCAGAGCAACCTCTTCGATCACTCGACGGTCTTCGAGAACGTAGAATTTCCCCTCATCTACAGAGAGGTTCCTGCTGCGGAGCGCTGGCCTCGCGTCATCCGCGCCCTGGAGCTTGTGCGCCTGTCCTCGCGCGTGCACTACCCGAGCAACCGCCTTTCCGGCGGCGAACAGCAGCGCGTAGCCATAGCCCGCGCCATGGTGAACAATCCTCGCATCCTCATGGCAGACGAGCCTACGGGTGCCCTGGATCAGCGTACAAGCCGCCTTGTCATGGAAAATTTCCGCACCCTTTGCCACACGGGCGGCGTTGCCATGGTCATGGTGACACACGACGCGAAGATGGCGGACTACTGCGATACGGTCTACACCCTGGAGGAAGGCCTTCTGGTCTGCCAGAGGCGCGACATTCCCAAGATCAGCGTGCAGCCAGGAGCGGACCTTCTTAAAGGTCCGGACATCCGCCTGCACACGGCCATGGTGGCCACAAACTTTTTGCACGAGGGCGGAGAAAGCCCAAGGACCCTTGCCCACATCCTGCACGAAAAGGGCCTTCTGACTCATGTGGTGACCCTGCAGGGCGTCTCCCTTTTGGGCAAGGAAATGCAGTCCTATTCTTTGCCCATGCCTGTGCGCAACATGGGAGGCCTGCAGGCAGGCTCAGTGTGGAGATCCCTCCTTTCCCAGCCCTCTGGCAGCTTCGAAAGCGATTTTTCGCCCATGAAGGGGCTTTTGAAGGGCTTTGGCGCAGTGCGCTGGGCTAGGGCTCAAGGAAAGGATCTGGCCTCCTGGGCCAAGGCCGAGGGGATCGAGTGTCTCTACTCGGCAGGCGGCGTGCACTCGCCCATAGTCTGCTGGCTTGCCAGCCGCATAGGCAACCTTCCCTACGGCATGGACGTGCGCGACACGGATCCCTGGTACGGAGCCCTGAAGGGCGGGGATATTGCAAGGCTTGCTGCACTGCGGGTTCTTGTGCGCGACGCACTCTTTGTGCGCACGAGCACGCGCGAGTTGTCCATGGCCTTGAAGGAGGCTGTGCCCGAGGCTGCGGCACGCATTTCCTGGATCCCGGATCCCCTGACACTTGCGCCCCAGGACGAGGAGATGGCTGTTGCCCAGATGCACGAGGCGGTAAAATTGCCCCACATCCTTGCCTGCGGCATCATGGACGAGCGCAAGGGCTTTGATGTGCTCTTGCGGGCCTTGGCACGCGTTGCGGCAACGGGCAGGGAATTTCGCTGCACCATTGCCGGCGACGGTCCCAAGCTCAAGAGCTTGAAGGCTCTTGCCAAAAGCCTTGGGCTTGGCACAAGCGTGCGTTTCCCTGGCTTTGTGCCCCATGCCAACATGAATTCGCTCTATCTCGACGCGGACGTCTATGTGACCTGCGGCCTCTCCCTGCCCGGAAAGCCCGCAGACGGCATACCGTCTGCCCTTGGCGAGGCCATGGCCTTCCTGGTGCCTGTGGTGGCAAGCGATCTGCCGGCCCAGGCCTGGTTTGTGGGGGATGCAGGAAAGATTGTTCCAAGGGGCGACGACGAGGCCCTCGCAAGGGCCCTTGAGCCCATGCTCAAGCTGGACGACAGGGAAAGTCTTGAAAGACGCCTGGCAATGGGCACGCGCGGCCGCGAGCGGGTGTTGAAAATTCTGGAACAGGTGCCCGAGGCCCTTGAGGGACTTTTTGCTCCCCTTCTTGCCAAGCGCAGGAAGATGGGGCTTTAGGCTTTGGCAGGAAGACGGAACAAGCAGCAGGCGCAAAGGTGCTAGGGAGGGAGCGTGAAGCTCAAATCCGAACAGGAAAGCTATCGCAACGCACAGGCAGGCGCACAGCCTGTCAGGGAAAGCCACGAAGCCCCAATGCCTGGGGCAAAGATGCCTGCAAGCGTGTCTCCAAACGTGCAGGACATGCCCCTGGTCTTTGACAAGCCGCGCAGGCACTTTGGCTGCGGCCTGTGGTTCCTCATACTGATCCTCATTACGGTCATTGGCGGCGTTGTCAGCTGGCAGCTCATGGAAAAGCCGGAGCGCGAGAGGCTGAAGACGCAGTTTACGGAAATGGTGCGCGAAACGCCGCTGGATTTTCTGCGCAACTGGCTCATGCCAAGGCTTGACGTAAAGCCCCCCATTCCGCCCATCAACGCATCCGGTGACGGCGGCGTCATGCCGGAAAGGGACAAGACCAGGGCCGAACAGCAGAAAGTCGAACTGCCGGCCTCCACTGTGCAGGGGACCATTGCGCCCACAAGCAATGATCCTGCACAAGGGGTGCAGGATCCCGAAAATGCCCTGCCAGGCGAGGAAAAGACTGCACCTGCGCCTGTGAAGGAAGACGAAAGGGTCAGGCCTGCCTTTGTGAACGATCTGGCCTCCTGGATCGTGAACCGCTACAACCCGCAAAGTCGCGGCGGAAACCTGGGTGTTTCCGTGCAGTCCTTAAACCAGCGCTACGGAAGCAACCTCACAGGACTTGCCGTACCAAGGGGCGGAGCAGCAGGCAGGGCGTCCATCTTGCGCTACGCCTTTACTCCTTCCATGGTGCACGCCATCTACAATATCTACGCTGACGAGCTTCTGCGCTCCGTGGCAGCAGAGGCCAGTGCCAAAAAGCTCAACGAGGCGCAGACGAAAAATCTCTATCGTGCCCTTGGCAGCCGTTGCACCCTGCTTGCCGGCGGACTGGAAAGTGTTGCTTCCATCGAGGATCTGCCCGGCCGCATGAACGACCTTGCCATGAAGGAAGAGGCCATAACCCTGGCCAACAGGGCAAGCCTTGATGCCCGCTTCGATCTGGAGCAGGCAAGGGATCAGGGCGGCAATGTGCGTGCAGCCCAGGCAAGCGTAAACGCGGCTGCCCGCAACCTGCAATCCGCCATGGCGGCACACGCTGCGGCAGAACGGCGTCTTGCCGAGGACATACGCCGCAAGGGTGCTGGCGCGCTTTCCCAGGAAAGCATTCTCTATCTGGCAGGCTGGGTGAACAGGCGCCTTGCAGAGAACCCCTCGGCTCTTGCAGGCGTGCAGGCCTCGGCCGAGGTCTTGCGGGATCTCGCAGCACGCTGCGCAAGGGCATCCAGGGATGGGGCACCTGCGGCACCCGGAACAACAAGTGCACCCCAGACTGCGGCTCCGGCAAACGCTCAGGGTAGCAATCGCTGATGCTGCACACGCTCTATGTGGGGGGCGCAAGCTCAGGCAAGAGCCTTTGTGCCGAGCGCTGTACCCTGACTCTTGCGCGCCCTTGCCTCTATGTGGCGACTCTAAGGGCAAGCCTTCTTGATGACGAGACAAGGCTTCGCGTTGCAAGGCATAAGGATCGCAGGGGGAGTGAATGGCTGAGTGTGGAGACAGGGGCGGACCTTGCGTTAGCCCTTGCCCTGCACCCCGAAGCCCGGGCAGTTCTTTTGGACAGTGTGGGCACGTGGATTTCCGGCATACTGTGGGACACGCAGGGGCAGGGTACAGAAAAATCCGGCAATGCTCGTGTGGCCTTGGACGCTGTCCTGGAAAGACTTGAGGGTGTAGCACGCTTTTTGCAGGAAAGTTCCAGACCCGTTGTGGTCGTGAGCGAGGAGGTCGGTCTTGGCCTTGTGCCGACCGATCCTCTTGCGCGCATGTTCACCGAGATTCTTGGCAGGGCAAATCAGCTTCTGGCAGGCATTGCCCAAAGGGTGATATTTGTTTCCTGCGGCCTGGAACTCGTTCTCAAGAATACGGAAAACAGACAGTAGCGATGCCATGTGCGCCGGCATCGCGATTTTCATATCAAAGGGGCATTGCACCATGAAAGTTGATCGTTGCAGGTGGCATGGGCTCACAGCCTGTCTTTTGGCTCTTTGTGTTGTTCTTTTGCTGGGCGTTGCAGGCAGTGACGCGTGTGTTGCACAGGGCCACGGGCATGGCGCAGGACACGGCTACATCTGGGACGAACACGACACGAGGGATCCGCGCAGCTGCCTTGCAGCCATGAGCAACGCCATAGAGACGAGCGACGCTGCGGCCTTTGACAAGCGCGTGGACATCCAGGGTATTGCAAGGACAATCTTTTTCGAGCTTGAGAAGGCCTCAAACGACGAACAGCTTTCAAGATGGCTGCCACCGGTGGTCACCTTCATGGCAAGCCAGGGGGCTTTGACCAATTCCCTCACCATCGGCTTTCTGACAGGAGAAGTCAGGGAATTTGTCCTTTACGGCGTGGGCAGTGGCGCCTTTGCCGGCAGCATGACCAGGGAATACGAGAGTTCGAGCATACTGGCCCCGCTCTTTTCCATGGTGTCCATGGGCAGGAAGGAAATACGCGAGGTGGGGGTGCCAAAGCGCGTGGACAGGGGCAAGATGCGTCTTTCCTTTTCCGTCTACGACTACGACAACGGCAATACCTACGCAGTGCAGGGCATATTTTCCTCTGTTTCCGATGGCTGGCAGCTCACGGGCATCGAGAACGTGCGCGATCTGATCATACAGATAGGCGTAGAGTCCCAGGAGGGCATGGTCTAGCCTTGCGCAACCAGGCTGGGACAAAGGGCTGGCCCGGAGAAACAGGACTGCTTGAGCGGAAACATTCCCATATGGGGGAATAGTACGACCGAACAACCAGTTCTTCTGTTTCAGAACCGGTGTCTTGGAAGACACCGGTACATGAAAGATTATCAGCAAAAGGCAGCTACTTTTGCAGAGCTTCTATCTCGCTGACTGAAAGTCCTGTATATTTTGGGATTTGTTGTATGGGGACATTGTCGGACAGCATGGTACGGGCAACTTTTGCTATTCCCTTGGCTTCACCTGTGGTCTCAGCAGCTGCGAGTTCAGATACCCGCTCCATGATGGCTTTTTCCCTTTGCCAGTAGTCGCGCATCTGATCAGGATTGGCAATGAATCTCTTTTCAGCCTCCAATGCGGCATGAATATTGGGATCCAACATGGCATACTCCTCAACTTCTGCTGAATTTTTGTTTGCAAAAAATGCAATCCAGCGCTCAAGACTGTTGCTTGCCTTTCTTTTCAGTGCATTCCATTTTGGAAGTTCGATAAAGAAAAGCCTCATATCTTCCGTGAATGGTTTGCCTGTTGCAGAAACAATGGGCTGAGCATCGCTAATGTAGTGTGAACTATCGGGGATAAAATTGAAGTCCATGACTTCTATAACATAAGCTGGACGAAGTCTGTAATAGTCCTCTCCTCTTTGTATTTGGTTACTATAGAGCTTCGCCCAATAGTACATGATACGCCTGTCCAAACACTTTTGGCTTTGGGCTTGTACCTCTATGTTGAGTACCATACCCTCGGACGTCTTGGCCCGCAAGTCGAGCCGGACTTCCTTGCCGTCGTAATGATCTGGAGGAAGCTCACTTGGGAGAAGATCAATGGAGATGGCAGCCTTGCCGGCTCAGGGGGCACCCTGCTGGGCTACTGTAGTTTGTCCTCAGGAAAATAGCCGGTACTTGTGAGCAGAGTTCCCAGAGTGTGCGCAAGACAGTGTGAGACCACAGAGGTTGTATCTATGTCCAGATCCCCTGATGCATCAGTCTGACGCAATACAAGCGGGAAAATGAGATCGTCAAAAAAAGAAATGATTGCGTAGTGTTATCGACGTTTTTTGCCTTCTAGACTCCGAAAGATTTGCCCCTGCCAAGTAGCTGCGCGGTGGCAGGGGCACTTGGGAGTAGGCACGGAATTCTGGGCACAGCAGCAGTACGGTCCAAGTTCCAGGTCCCTTGATGCATCGACGATACGCAATACAAGCGGGAAAAATGAAAACATCGAAAAGAAAAATGATTGCGGATTGTTGCCGACGGATTTTGTCTTTCAAATTTCGAAACCCAAAGCGCTACAATGGGGATAAGGCGAAAAAAACAATGCCCATAAAAGAGAAATGATCGCAAACAGTTGTCGACGAATTTTACCCTCAGGACTCCGAAACATTTGTCCCTGCCCCTGAAGCACACGGGGACAAGGGATGCCACCAGCAAAAAAGGGAAGATCCTGCGATCTTCCCTTTTTGTGCTACCCCTGACCTTGGGGACTGCGTCTTTGGTTATCTGTAGAGGCCTGCCTTTTCCATATCCTGCACGAGCTTGTCGTGGAGATCACGCATCTGATTGCGCAGATCCAGGAATTCTCTGGCGGTCTTGTCCACTTCGGCCTTGCTGGCATTTGTGGAATTTTCCAGGGCGCGCAGTTCTGCGCGCTTTATGAACATCTGGTCACGCAAGGGCTCTGCCTTGGCATTGAAGTCGTCTACGAGCTTGTCATATGTCTTGCGCTGTTCGGGGGAGAGGTTGGCAGCGTAGCCTTTGTTCCAGCCGCGGTGGTGGTAGCCACGGTAGTCGCCTCTCTCGCCGTAGTATGGGCAGTTGCCGTGCCAGCCGCCGTGGTGCCAGCCGCGATGGTAGCCGTGTCCATAGCCTCTGCCCTCACCGGGACCGTAGCCGGGGCACTCGTAGCCGCCCCTGGGGCCGTAGCAGTCGCCGCGCCATGCTTCTGCGCTTGTGGGGGATGCGAGCAGTCCTGCTCCGAGAATACCGGCTGCGAGTGCGGGGACGATGAAGATCTTCTTGCTGGACGTCATGGTTGTATCTCCTTGTGATTTGCCTTTCTGGCTCTATGTCTGGTTGTCTTGTGGTGCCTGGTCCCGGAGTTCCCGGTCTCAGTGGTTTGTCTTGGAAGATTTGCCTTGGAAGGAGAGCCTGTTCGCTCTGTTGTTTTGAATAATGCACAAGGTGTGCCATTTTGCCAAAACTTTGGAAAAATCCGCCTGTATGGCCGCTTTTTGTGGTATTGCAGAAGAGAGTGGGCAAAATCCGTACACAAGGCAGGATGCCTGGTGTTCAGCAGCTGCACAGGCGAAAAAGGTGTGTGCTCACTTTGTTGACAGGGGGAGACTCAAAGGGGATTGCCTGGCTTGTCTCTTGCCCGTATCGGCCCAAAAAAGCAGAGCGGGGCCACGCGCATGTGCATGGTCCCGCTTCACAAAGGATATCCGGAGTTCCTATTCCCCGGATGAGGCTCTTGCTGCGCGCTGCCTCTTTTCCTCAACTGCCAGGCGTACCCTGTCCAGGGTGAAGCACAGGCCGCTCACGAGGGCCATAAGGGCTGCTGCAGAGATGACGGCCTGATAGCCAAGACCCAGGTTCATGATGGTGCCACCAAGAAGAGGCGAGAAGACGCCTGCCGCGTCAAACATGAGCATCATGAGATTGGAGTTCACTGTCCTCGTCTCCGGCGTAGAACGGTTGTAGATGACCGAGGCCATGAGCGGATAGAGCAGGGAAATGGAAATGCCGTAGAGAATGACCGCCGGGATGTAGAGCCAGGTTGGAGCGTAGCAGATGATGGCAAGGCTTGTGGCAAGGGTACAGGCCACAACGGGCACGATGCGGTAGCGGGGCAGGGTGTCGAGCCTGTTTGAGCCTATCACGCGTACGATCATGATGGTGACCGTATAGTAGAAGAAGAACTTGGCCGGATCCGTGCCGGTGACGCTGCACAGGCCCTTCATGAAGAAGATGCAGGTCTGGGTGACCAGACTGAAGGTCAGGAGGGCAGCAAAGACAAGGCCAAGGCCGGAGTGGGTGACGCCGCGCACGATGCCCTTTGTGTAGTTTGCGAAATCAGCCTGGGCAGAGGAGGAGATCTCCGGTTTCTTCAGCTTTGGCGCAAGAAGGATGGTCATGACAAGACAGGGGATGAGCAGGGCACTTGTCCAGGCAAAGAGTTTTGCCTCGCCACCAACCAGGGGAAGGAGAAGCTCGCCTACGCTTGGCAAAAGCGCGTAGGGCAAAAGGCCTGTGAGGGAGAAGAGCGCAAAGCCCCTGGCGCTTTGCCCTGGCGGGATGCACTCGACCAGAAGGGAGATGACGCAGGAGGAGAAGATGGCCAGGAAAAAGCCCTGCACAAGGCGCAGGATCAAAAGATACCACTCGAAAAGCGGAGAGGTGGGGTCGAGGTACTGATAGGCCAAAAGCACGCCAGAGGAGATGAGCAGCGAGACCAGGACTGCCGGCAGTTTGTTGAATCTCAGCATGTAGACGCTGGCAAGGGGTCTTGTGACCATGACCATGCCGAAGAGGGCGCCAAGAAGAAGCCCTCGCCAGTCTGGCGCAACGGCAAGGCCTTCGAGCCACTGCTCGAAGCAGTAGTAGACGGCAAGGTAGCAGTTGCTGAACAGGACAAGAAAGAAGAGCAGGACAAAGTCGAGGCTCAAGAGCTTCTGTCCTGCGGATCTGGCGGTGGGGGCTGCAGTCTTTCTTTTGCGGGAAAACATGAGGTCAGTCCTGCAAGGTAGGTATTCGCTGAAGGTACGGGGCGTCTCGCCCCTTTGGGGTTAGTAGTGGGTCGGGCGCCGCCTTGGGATCAGGCCGTCCAGGGTAAAGAGGGTGCCGCAGACAAGGATCATGATGCCCGCAACAGTGATGACAGCGTGGTAGTCAAAGCCCATGGAGAGGACGGCACTACCCAGCATGGGGGAAACGAGCGCGGACATGTCGAAGGTGAGCATCATGATATTGGAGTTTACGGTACGCGTCCTTGGCGTCGAGCGGTTGTAGACCACAGAGGCCGTGAGCGGATAGAGGAGGGCCAGGGAAACGCCGTAGAGAATCGTTGCCGGAACGTAGGCCCACAAGGGGCCCCAGGCTATGACAAAGACTCCGAGAGCCATGGTGCAGGCCACGATGGGCACGATGCGGTAGCAGGGAAGCCTGTCCAGATGCCTGCTGCCGAAGACGCGCACCAAAATGATGGTCATGGTGTAGAAGAAGAAAAAGGAGGCGGGATTTCCCCCTGTCAGGGTGCACAGGCCCTTGATGAAGAAGATGCAGGTGCTTGTGCCAATGGAGAAGGACACCATGGAGGCGTAGACAAGGCCAAGACCCGAGTGGGTGACACCGAGCGCGAGCCTTCCCACATACTGGCGAAAATCCGTGTGCCTGCGCTGGGTAAGCTCGGGCTTTTTGAGGCGTGGGGCGAGAAGGCCTGTCATAATGAGACAGGGAATGAGCAAAAGGCCTGTGAGCGCGTAGAGATGGGGTTCATCCCCGACTACGGTGAGCAGGTATTCGCCAAGGGAGGGAATGATGCCATAGGGCAGAAGAAAGGTGATGGAAAAGAGGGCAAAGCCCCTGGCGCTTTGCCCTGGGGGAATGCAGCTCACAAGAACGGAAACGACACTTGTGGAAAAAAGGGCCAGGAAGGTTCCCTGAAGGATGCGAAGGCCAAGCAGGGTCCACTCGAAGAGGGGTGAGGAAGGATCGAGGTACTGGTAGCTGAAGAGCACGCCCGAGCTGACAAGCAGGGAGGCAATGACGACAGGCAGCTTGTTGCGCTTCAAGAGAAAGACTATGGCGCAGGGACGCGCGACAAGGAGGGTTCCGAACAGGATGCCAAGCAGAAGGCCTCGCCAGTGCGGATCAACTGCGACCTTCACAAGCCACTGCTCGAAGCAGTAGTAGACGGCAAGGTAGCAGTTGCTGAAAAGGGCAAGAAAGAAGAGCAGGACAAAGTCCAGGGTCAGCAGCTTTTGGGTGTCCGGGGTTTGATTTGTTTGCGAGGGCATACAGTCACCGCGAAGGTTTTGTGCCGGCTGTCAAGCGAAAGGGGCAGGCCCGAGGCGACGCTTCTGATCCGGCACGAGGAGGCTTGTGATTCACTATGCGCCTTCCCGCACATGAAGGCAACGGGGCCCAAGAAAAATCTTTGCCAGTGTTTGGGTGCGCAGTCAGCATGTACAGCGTATGTCCTTGAAAAGAAAGAAATCCTTCCCCCTGTTTTCTAGCCAAAGACGTGCTGGACAAGCACCATGTAGCACACTGTGCCACCTGCTATGGAGAGCATCATGTTGCGCTTCCAAAGATGCAGGCCAATGACGAGGAGCGAGGCCAGAAGTTCCGGGAGCCCGTGCGATCCAGAGAGGATTGTGGTATCCTTGAGGCTGTAGACCACAAGCATGGCAAAGACTGCGGCAGGCAAAACGCGGCCAAGGTAGCGGATGGAGTCCGGTGTCTTGCGCCCGCCGGAAAAGAGCAGAAAAGGCAGGAAACGTGTCATCATGGTGCCGAGGACGACCATGGCGATTGTGCAGATCTGTTCCGTGGGTGTCACGAGAAAAGCCTCCCCCTTTCCAGGGCAGGGCGAAGCGCTATCAGGACAAGCAATATGCCCAGCATGGAGGGTATGAGAAAGTCCTGCGGGCCAAAGAGGACAAGGCAGGGAATGCAGACAGCGTAGCCTGCAAGGCCGCTTGCGTGGCTTTCCTCGCGCAGGAACTGATCGAGATAGATGACAATGAACATGGCTGTGAGCACAAAACCCAGGCCTTTTGTGTCAAAGGGTATGAAGGAGCCAAAGAGCCCCCCGAGTGTCGCCCCCGAGACCCAGTATATCTGGTTGAACAGGGTCACGAAAAAGTAGAACCAGCCCCTGTCCACGCCCTCGGGAACGCGGGTCGAGTAGTTGATGGAAAAGGTCTCGTCGCACAGCCCGAACATGAGATAGTGCTTCTTCACCCCCATGCCACGGTACTTCTCAAGCATGGAAAGGCCATAGAAGAGATGGCGGGCGTTCACCATGAGCGTCAGCCCCAGGGCCTGCAGGGGAGAGAAGGCCCCAAGCAGCAGGTTCACGGCCACAAATTCCATGGAGCCGGCAAAGACAGTTGCGCCAATGAGCATGGGATACCAGAAGCTGAAGCCCGAGGCGTGCATGTAGACGCCATAGGTAATTCCAAGGAAAAGAAAGGCCGCAAGAATGGGCAGTGTTTTGGGAAACGCTGCCCGCATGGCCAGGCACAGGACACGTTTGTCCGGCATTGCTGACTCCGTGAGCGCAAGGCTTTTGAGGGACAGGGAAAAAGACCGTCCGAAAAAGGGTGTTTTCCGGACGGTGCGAGAGGGCCCCCCCCTGCCTGGAAAGGTCCAGGGCAGGGGCGCTGCACTATGTCGGTCTAATGGTAGTCGCCGTTCAGGAAGTTGGAGGCAAACTTTGTGACAGCTTCCTCGCTTGTCATGAGCATGTCCATTTGCCTTGTCATGATGAGCAGGCGGCCAAGCTGATCCAGACGCTGCATGATGTCCGCGCGCGGGTACTTCTGGTACCTTGCCTGCACACGGTCCGCTATGACCGAGACCCTGAAGCCGAGTTCCTTCAGGATGATGCCTATGCAGCGGACCCTGCGCTGGCGCTGCACGGATCCTGCGGCACCGCCAGCGAACTCGAAGCGTATGTAGTTCTTGCTCACCGTGGCGCTGCACCAGCAGTCCAGGATGGCGTAGTGGTAGCCCACACGGGAGGAGAAGTTCAAATACTTGTCCGAGACGATGGCGTAGCTGTGATCGCCAAAGCGCTCGGCCGTGTTGGCGCTCATCATGGTGTTGCCCATGACGGACATGAAGCCGCGCATGTTCACGGGACGCGGGCCGTTGGCCTGGACTGTGGGGTTGAGCATGCCCTCGAGCAGGGTGCGCAGGGGCGAGGGATCCGTTACCTCGTCGATCCTGGCAGTGCGTTTGAGCGGATCCTTGAGGCCGCCGCCAAGGTCTATGATGTAGAGATCGAGGGGGATGGGGCCGGAAAAGCTCGTGGCAGCCGTATCCTTGCCCTCGGACACAGTGTCCGAAAGCAGGAACATCTCGTTGTAGGACTTTTCGTGGATAAAGCGCATGACGTCGTGCAACGACGTGCAGTTTTCCGGCGAGAAGGTTTCGGCTCGCGGATCAATGAGATGCAGGGGCAGGATGTAGGGGGCCATGCGGCGCATCATGACCGTGGCGGGCGTGTTCGCAACAGGCGGCCTTGAAATGTGCAGTTCGAGAAGCTCGGGGATTTCACCGTTGAAGACGCGTCCCTTCAGGGCGTCCACAGTGACAAGTTGATCCTCCTCGAGAAGCATGGTGGCTCCGGGAGCGTTGATGAGGGTCGGCACCCCGTATTCGCGACAGACCGAGGCCATGTGGCCCGTGAGGGAGCCCACCTCTGCCACGATGGCGCAGGCGCGCTGCATGGCAACAGTTGCGTTGGAGGAGGAGTGCGTCATGACCAGCACGTAGCCTTCCGGGAAATGGGTCATGTCCTCGTCCGGGTCCATGATCATGACCCTGCCGCAGGCAACACCTCTGGCAGCCACCTCGGCCTGGGAGATGACGGGACGGATCTTTTCGAGTTCCGGAGCGCGCACGTCCTCGCTTGTGGTGTCAAAGCCCATGGGCCTTGTCTGCAAAAAGTAGAGGCGCTCGTCCTCGTCGAGGGCCCATTCAATGTCCTGGGGATACTGGTAGTGGTGCTCGAACTCCACGGCAGCCTTGGCTATGGCCTGGACCTGTTCCCGTGTCAGACAGGGCAGGTTTTGCAAAAGCTCCTCCACCTCGTGCACGTGGGGGGAGATGGTGCCGTCCGGGTTCTTGTCCAGCATGACCTTGGTGAGCTTGCCCACTATGGTCTCTCTCGTAATCTTGTGCGTTGCCCTTGAGACAAGCCACTGGTCCGGAAGCGCAGAGCCGTCCGCCACTGCCTCGCCAAGGCCCCAGACGCCGTTTATGAGCACGTCGTTGGAGCGCAGGTTCACTGGGTGGCGCGAGTAGGCAACGCCTGCAGCCTTGGCCTTGATCATCTGCAGGCAGCACATGGCCATGCCGTAGGTGCTGAGCTCGTAGCCGTTGGTCAGCCTGTAGGCTATGGCACGCGGGGAATAGAGGCTTGCCAGGACCTTCTTGAAGGAGTCGAGCAGAGTGCCCCTTGTGACGCCGAGGATGGAAAGGTACTGGCCTGCAAAGGACTGGACACCGTCCTCGGCAATGGCGCTCGAGCGCAGGGCCACTGGATAGTCCGGGTCCTTGCCGAAGGCCTTGTCGTAGGTGACAAGCAGGGCCCGCTCCACTTCCTCCGGCAGGGGCGTTGCCATGATGAGCTCGTAGATCTCATCGCTTGTGCGCTGGATGCTCTGGGGATGGTCGATGTCCACCTGGGCAAGGCTTTTCTGCATGGCCGTGAACAGGCCCTTGTTGCGATTGATGAAGAGCTGGGCAGCCCTGGTGGTGATGGCAAAGCCCCTGGGCACGGGCATTTCCAGCATGTTGTGTATCTCACCAAGGTTCGCGTTCTTGGCACCCACGCTGTAGGTCATGGATGCGTCGACCTCGGACAGCGGCAGGGTGAGCTCCGTGACATCGCCAGGAGTGTAGGAGGCAAGCTCGTTTTTGATATGGTTGCAGATATTGTCGAGCACCGGAGCCAGGGCAGGATAGCGGTCGTTGGAGAGCTTGCTTAAGCTTTCGCTCATGGTGCGCACGCTGACCATGGCACGCATGATTTCGTGGCGTATCTGGTCCGTATCCAGACTCTTGCTGCCGTGGTAGACAGTGTCCAGCGTAGCCATGATCTTGGCTATGTCCGCGTTGGCCTGCAAAAGATCCTTGAAGGAAGCGTATCTGGTATGGAATTCGGCCAGGGCCTGTTCCCTGGCTGCGCTTTTGCGCCTGAACAGTTTCTGGAAGAAGGAGTAGGCCATGTGAAGTACCTTGCTGTGATCCTGGTGTATTGGTGTCCCTGGCGGAGAGGCCTCTTTTCGTCTGCAGACCCGCCCCTTGGGAGGAAAATTTGTGTATGTTGCCAGTGCTCTAGCGATCTACGCGGATGTCCAGGCGATCCCTGTCCTCGGAGAGGATGACGCGGCAGGAGGATGGCTTGGCTTTCAGGTCGACAACGATGCGGGTGCGGTTGTCGTAGTGGCCGAGGCGCACGTTGGTCACAAGGGGATTGTCCGGTATGCCCGGAGCCTTCAAATCCTTGTAGGAGCCTGTGACGTCAATGACCACGCGGTCGGGGTTTTCCAAAAGCATCTGCCTGTAGCTGATGGTCGAGCCAAGGTTCAGGCGCACGGTGGCACCCTTGTCCCGGACAAGGACCACTATTTTGGGCTTTGCCTGCTTTTGCTCTTCCCTTGCAGCGGATTTTTCTGCAGCTTCCCTGTCCGCGGAAGTCTTGTCCTGGGGCGATTCGGCCTTTGCGGGCCTGGCCTGCCTTGCAGTCTCGGTCTTTGCCTGTGCCTTTGTTTCGGCCTGTGCGGACTTTGCGGGCTCGGACTTTGTCTCGGCCTGTGCCTGCTTTGCAGTCTCGGTTTTTGCCTGAGCCCTTGTCTCGGCCTGTGCGGACTTTGCAGCCTCGGACTTTGCCTCGGCCACAGTGGCTGCGGGCTTTGCGGCTTCGGACTTTGCCTCGGGCCTTGGCGCAACAGCCCCCCTGGCAACGGCATGGCTTTCCGAAGCCTGTTCCCTGGCAGTACTTTCTGTCCTCGCCGCGGGCTTGTCCGCAGCGGCTGTGTTTGCAGCTGCAAGAACAGGGGCCTTTGCGACCTCACCTGTGCCCTGGACATTGTCCAGAGCTGTTTTTGGGGCCGTATTGGGCGCAACAATGGGGGCACGCACGCTTGCCGTATTTTCCACTGCCTCTGGCAGGGCTGGCACTTCCTTCAGGTTTGCGCTCTTGGCAGCGCGCTCTGCTGCAAGATCCGGCAGGGCCGGAAGCTCGGTTTTGGGATTTTGCACTGCTTCGGGCTTTTGCGCGTTGTTGAACAGGACAAGGGCTGCGCCGAGAACGATCACTGCAGCTATGAGGCCAAGAATAGTCTTGTTCACTGAAGTTATCCTTTGTGTCCCGAAAAACGCGGGACACAGGCGAAAAAAACAAGGGCGAAAAAAGGCAGGGACTGAAGGGACGAAGAAGGGGGCTTTCTTTTGGCAAGGCGAAGCAAAGCCCCTTTTGTGCACCTTGCGCCATACGGGCAGGGCAACCGTCACGAAGCCTTGCAAATAGCACACAAGAGGGGAAAAGGCAAAAATCAGCACAGGGGGATTTTGCGAAAAACAGGGCTTATTACAGGCTATTGCCGGAAGATGGCAGGCATGTGGCTGAGGCCTGTAGCGCAGGCGTGCAGCGCCTGTATGCAGCAAAGGCATGGACAGCAGGGCCTGTGGGGAAAGGGGGTGCTGCCTGCGTATGCGCCTGCCGAAAATGCCTGTCCGAAATGCTTGCCGAAAAAATGGGCAATGGTGAAGCCTTGCGGGTGTGCGGACAATGAAAAAAGCCCTGTGCGTTGTCTTTTTGTTCCCGCTGCAGTATAGAAGGAGTCCGCCGGCAAAAACGCTTTTTTACGAACTTCCCCTTGAAAAGGCATGCCTTTGCCTGGCACACATGGATTTTTTTGCCATGGATTTGGGACAAATGGGAACAATTGGGGAAGGGAGAGAAGCCATGCACGAACTGGCCCTGGCCCAGGGCATGCTCGATATAGCCACAGAGGAGCTTTCCCGGCACAACTGCAAGCGGCTGACGCTCTTGCGCGTGAACGTGGGTGCCATGTCCGGCGTTGTGCCCGAGTGTCTGGATTTTGCCTTCTCCTCGCTTGTTCAGGGAACAGTGCACGAGGGAGCAAGGCTCGAGATCGTGAAGATCCCCCTGAAGCTCAAGTGCATCTGCGGCGAAGAATTTGAGGCAGACAATGGCCCCTTTGACCTTCCTGCCTGCCCGAAGTGCGGCGAGGTCATTGGTCACAGGGTTCTCGCAGGCAAGGAAATGCAGGTGGACTGGATAGAAGGGGAGTAGGTCAGGGCAAGGCCCTATATCTTCACCCCATCCCATACAAGAATCAGGACAACGCAAGGCCTCGCGTCTTGCGAACAACAAGCAAGGAGCACGATATGCAGATTCCCGTGGTGCGCAATGTGCTTGAGGCCAACGAAAAGCTGGCCCAGGTGGTGCGCGAACGCGTTCGGGGCATTCTGACCCTCAACCTCATTTCTTCCCCTGGTGCCGGCAAGACTACCTTGCTCGAGCGCACCCTGACGGATCTCTCCTCCGAGTTCAAGATGGCTGTCATCGAGGGCGATCTGCAGACCGACAACGACGCAAGGCGCGTCGCTGCCACAGGCGTGCAGGCCGTGCAGATCGACACTGACGGCGGCTGCCATCTGGACAGCAAGCTTGTCCTGCAGGCCATGGATCACCTGGACATGGAGGGGCTCGACATCCTCTTCATCGAAAATGTGGGCAACCTTGTCTGCCCCACGGAATTCGATCTGGGCGAGGACGCCAAGGTGGGCATCCTCTCCGTGACCGAAGGCGACGACAAACCGGAAAAATACCCCCTCCTCTTCAATCTTGCCAAGGCCCTTGTGCTGAACAAGGTGGATCTGCTCCCCTACGTGAACTTTGACGTGGAGCGCGCAGTGACCTTTGCGCGCCGCCTCAACAAGGACTTGCCTGTCTTCCAGGTGTCCTGCACCAAGGGCGAGGGCCTGAAGGACTGGTACACCTGGCTGCGTGCCCAGGTGAAGCTGAAGAAGGCCGGATAGCACAGGATTTTTTTGAAATGCAGGTGCTGCCCTGGGGCCCCACGTTGGGTCCAGGGCAGCACTTTTTTTGAGGCCCATGGCAGACAAAAAAACGCTGCCTTCCAAAGAGGAAGACAGCGTGAAGGGCTTTGGTTGCGGGCTGTGGTTTTGAGAAGAGCTCTTTAGGGCATTTCCTCCATGTCGTAGGCGGAGATATCCAGAATAAGTGTATCCGAATCCCTGTGCAGGGAGACTGTGAAAAGCTGTGTGTTCACGCTCTGCATGTCCTCGCTGGCAAGCTTTGCCATAAGGTCCTTTGGCGCAAACATGATGGAGCCAATGCCGCGGCCCTGCTTCAAAAAGGTCGAGGTGCAGGCGCGCAGGATCTCGTCCCTGGTCTCCTGGGTGAAGTTGACCATATCCGAGAAGGTGAGCTCCATGCCCGGGAAGGTGGCCTGCCAGGCAACGTAGCCCAGGCTGTTCAAGGCCTCGTGCACTGCCTTAAGGTTTGCGGGTGTCAGCTTTTGCCTCAGCTCCACGTTCTCAAGGACAGCGTTTTCCAGATCCTCGCCCCTGTCCGTATTGGCGTAGAGTCTGGCGCTCCAGGCAATGTTGGCAAAGCCCAGGGTAGCCAGATAGACGTCCTCTTCCATGGTGTAGAAGTTTTGCAAAAGACCGCAGGCGTCCTTCATGGTCATGCCTGCCTTGAAGCCGTTGATGGAGCACACAGGGGCTGCGTTCGGGGCAGGAAGAAGGCTCTTGCTGTCGCCTTTCCTGTGTTCGGAGCTCTTGTCCCTGTTTGTGACAATCAGGCAGTTTTCATGGGCAGAGCAAAGGGTGAGGCTTTGCACGGCATCGAGATTCACATCCTCCCAGGTGTCGAGTACAAGGCCCAGGTCCAGGCGAATCTGGGCCCGGCCTCCGGGATTTTCCAGCTCGTCCTCGCCGCCCGGGCCAAGATCGAGTCTGGCAAAGGAGGCAGTCTTGCCGTCCGAGATGCGGATGGCGACCAGATCCCTGTGGCTCTGGTTTCTGACAAGAAAGGTAGCCGGTTCGTCGTTTGCGGCCTGCTGTGCCCTGCCCTGTTTTGCCTCTGCAGGCAGAGCAAGGGATGTGCTTACGATCAGCGCCAGCGCGAGAAAAAACCTGAACATTTTGACCTCTTGGTTGGGGAAGAATGACAGCGTGCAGGATAGCCAAGGATGGCGTGCTTGCCAAGATCCCTGTCAAAGCTTAAGTAGGGGGCACGTGGGCTTTTGGCTAGTCCCCCTGCCCCCAAAAGTCCCCTTGCACGCGATATTTTCTTCCAAAAAAGCGAGGAACACTCACCCCATGTCCCAGCCCCCGCACAACACATTCGAAAAGGTCAAGGACTCCCCTGCCGGGGAGGCCGAAACTTTTGGCGAAGTCCGGCAAGGTATCCGGATGCGGCCGCAGAGCAGGGGCGTGCAGCTAACAGGGCAGCGCTTCTTTGGCTGTCTCTTCCTTTTGTTCGTAGCCATGCTTGTGGTGTACATGGCTGGTGTCATGGTTGGCCGCCATCAGCTGGACAGGGAACTTCTTTGGGCAGAGACAATGCCCCAGGAAAAGAGCGAGGAGAGCACAAAGCCCCAGGACACTGGAGGGGAAGAGGAGGCATCGCAGGAAGGGAGTGCAGATGGATCGCGCATCCTGAAGCCGCAGGAGCTGGCCTTTTCGAGATTTTTGCGTGCTGCGCCAGGCGAGAAGGTGAGTGAGCCAATGCCTTTGGAAAACTTCAAGCCCTTTGTGCCTGCCACCAACAGTACCACCGTGGTACAGGTGCCCATGGCCCCTGGCATGAGCCCTGCCACGGCTGGCGGTGGCCCTCCGGAAAAGCCGGAGACTGCTGCCGAGCTCTATGACTTTGTCTTCCAGGTCGCGGCCTTCAGATCTTCTGCGGACGCGGAAGAAACGCGTATTCAGCTTGAGGCAGAGGGTTTTCGCTCGCGCCTTGAGAAGAACGGGCGCCTGCACATCGTGCTTCTGCTCTCCAGAGGTCCTTTGAGCAGGATACACGAGATACGGGAAGTGACGGAAAGGCTGCACCTTGGAGCACCCATAGAGCGCAGCCGCAAGGCTGTCCTGCGGCCCATTGGTGTGCGATAGGGGCGTGTCGTTATCAATATATACTGCTACGCTTTGTTGCCGGCTTCCTGGCAAAGGGGTATGTGAGGAAACATATCCTGCAGGGAGGTTGGGCGATGAAGCGGGTATTTGTTTGTCTGGTTGTGGCGCTCATGGTGGCTCTGGGGCCTGTGGGCACGGGCTACGCCTTGTCTGATGCGGAATACAGGGAACTGTTGAAGGATCCCGATTTTCGTTTTGAGGATGCTCTGCTCGGCAAAGTCTGGAAACGTGTGTACGGATCACTGAGTGCAGCAGACAAGAAGATTTTGCTTGCGGATCAGCGCGACTGGCTGAAAAACAGACGAGATGCGTGTGCTGCGGACTATATGCGTCAAGGTATGGACAAGGTACATGCCTATTGCTGGGCGGTTAATGTGAGAACGCACGCGCTGCAGATGATAGAGGATGATAGTTTGGAACCGGTCATTGACATTGCTGCAGTGCCGGACAGTCTGTTACCACCCAATAGTCTGCAAAGACAGGACAACGCAGTCAGCAATGCAAGATCGGATGACTACAGAATCGATTAAGGAGAAAGGCAGACTTCCTGTATCTGATCACAATATTAGTAAGTTAAGTAACGTTAGGAGATTGGAGTCTGGCACAGGGAAGAAACTTTGTGCTAGGTTGAGCCATGGAAAACGATTTTTGCGCCATACTTGCCTCGCTTCCAGATGAGAAACAAGCACAGCAGCTCTCTCATGAAGGGCTGATCAAGATATATTGTGCTCACTATAGGTTCAGCTGCCAGCTGGCACAGGCAGTTGTGGGCATGCAAGCCCAGTTGGATTCTCTGCAAAAAAAGGTGGATCAACTGCAGGAAGAGAACAGGGAGTTGCGACGTAAACTGAACGCCAACTCTGATACCGCCGCCAGTATTCCTCCTTCCCAAGATACCTCTGGAAACGAGCGGCGTGACGCAAGGAAGGATGACAAGGACTGGCAGGAGGAACAGAGTCCCCAAATACCCCGGGTGCAGGATCCGAAAGTCATTGAGGAAGTCTTGCGAACCATGTCTGCCATAGCCACGTTTTCGCCGAAAGACGATGGGGAAGACTGGGATGAAAAGGAGATAGGGGGAGATATCATCGCAAGATGCCTGCCCGACGAGAGACTATCCATGGAGGATCTCCTGAGGCATCAGCTGGCATCTGCCCCTCTTGAGAAGAAGGATGTAGACGCTTCGTCATTGAGTCCGGCCCGACAGTTTCACTGGGATGAGCATGAAGTAGCCATACTGCTCGACACTGCGGAAAAAGTTGCCAGGAAAGAGCTTGAAAGGCCATATGCAGTCCGCCGGCTTTCGCAGATACTGCGCATGCGCCTTGCTGCCAAAAACTTTCCTCTTGATGAGAAAACTCGCAATGAGGCAGGGATACAGCGTGAAGCCTCCCCGCGCTTATGCGCGGGGCTTCCTCCCTTGGGACTCGGGAGGACTACCCTGCTTTCGATACGGGATGCGTCAGCACTGATCTGAAGATCAGACGCTC